>JBGVNK010000015.1:0-26227 GCA_045125535.1 Candidatus Cryptobacteroides sp. | reverse complement strand
AGCACAACTCAGAGGAGTGACTGATGTCAAATACTTCCTGTTCAGACTTACTAACATCTATGCCTAGACACATACTTTTCCCGGTGATCCCTAAAAATAGGGCGTCATAAGGTACCTCAAGCAACAGAAACTTAATGAGATCACTGGCATATACGAAAAAAGGCTCACAGAAGTGAGCCTTTTGGTAGTCGGTAGGGGAATCGAACCCCTATTGCAAGATTGAGAATCTTGAGTACTAACCGTTATACGAACCGACCGTGTTATCGTTTTGGGATTGCAAAGGTAGACATTATTTTTTACAATCCAAATTTTTCTTCACTTTTTTGAGAAAAAATCGTCGTTTTTCTCAAATTCTCCTGTTTTTTACTTCAAGAATACGAAGAAAACAGCCATGATGAGGCAGAAGAAAGCCGCTATATGGTTCCACTGAAGGCTCTGTCCCTTGAACATGACCATAGCAACAAGAGTGAATACTGTAAGCGAAATCACCTCCTGGATCACCTTGAGCTGCATGAGGTTGAACGGACCTCCGTTGTCGATGAAGCCGATGCGGTTTGCCGGCACCTGCGCACAGTATTCGAAGAACGCCACTGCCCATGAAAACAGGATCACGGCGATGAGCGGCCAGCTTGACGAGATCTTCATCTCCTGGAGTTTCAGGTGGCCATACCATGCGAATGTCATGAACACGTTTGATACTATAAGAAGGAGTATTGTCCAGATAGCTTTCATTATCAATGTCTTTTTTTCGGGCTGCAAAAGTAATATTAAATTTGTAAATCCTACCATAAAACTTTAATTTTGCATGATTTGACAAATATTAATAGATATGACACTTATTAAATCCATTTCCGGTATCCGTGGTACAATCGGAGGAGCGCCAGGCGAAGGCCTTTCACCGCTCGACATCGTTAAATTCACTTATGCATATTGTGAGAAGATGCGTGAGCGTCGTCCTAAGGCAGAAGGTGAGAGATATAAGGTTGTTGTCGGCAAGGATGCCCGCCTTTCAGGCGAGATGGTAGAGCAGCTTGTGTGCGGAACTCTCGTGGCATGCGGAGTTGACGTTGTGAAGGCCGGTTTCGCTTCTACTCCTACAACAGAGATGGCTGTTGTCTTCGAGCAGGCTGACGGAGGTATCATCCTCACAGCTTCTCACAACCCTAAGCAGTGGAACGCCCTCAAGCTTCTCAACGAGAAGGGAGAGTTCCTCAATGCAGAGGAAGGTGCTGCCATCCTCGAGTGCGCAGAGCAGGAGAAGTTCAATTTTGCTGATGTAGACAGCCTTGGAGATATCGAGGAAAGGGATTTCACTGATGATCATCTCGATGCAGTCCTTGCACTTCCTGCAGTGGATGTCGAGGCTGTTCGCAATGCACATTTCAAGGTTGCCCTTGATGCAGTGAATTCAGTCGGCGGCATCATCATGCCTCGTCTTCTCGAGCGCATGGGCGTCGAGTGCGTTTGCGTGAACTGCGAGCCTACAGGCCAGTTCGCTCACAATCCTGAACCGCTTCCTGCAAACCTTGTAGAACTCAGCGAGGCTGTGGTTGCAAACGGTGCGGACCTCGGAGTGTCTGTCGATCCTGACGTTGACCGTCTTGCACTCATCTGCGAGGACGGAAAGCCTTTCGGCGAGGAATATACACTCGTAAGTGTTGCAGATTATCTCCTTTCAAGAGTCTATAACGAGGCCCTCAAGACAGGAAAGTCTATGGAGGAAATCGCAGCTCCATATCAGATGACTACATCTTCAAACCTCTCATCTTCAAGGGCTTTGCGCGATGTTACCGAGCAGTATGGCGGTGAGTATGCTGCGGCTGCGGTAGGTGAGGTGAACGTGACTACCAAGATGAAGGAAGCCGGCTGCATCATCGGCGGCGAGGGCAACGGAGGCGTCATCTATCCGGCACTCCACTACGGACGCGACGCTATGGTCGGTGTGGCTCTCTTCCTTACCAACCTTGCATACAAGAAGATGAAGGTGTCTGAACTTCTCGCTACATATCCTCAGTATGTGATCGCCAAGAACAAGATCGAACTTTCTGACAGCGCCCTCATCGACAGGATCCTTGACGAGATCAAGACTGTTTACGCTTCAGAGGACATCAACACAATCGACGGCGTGAAGATTTCATTTGAGGCACGCAAGGAGTGGGTGCATCTCCGTCGCTCAAACACTGAGCCTATCATCAGAATCTACGCCGAGGCTGCAACCAAGGAGGCAGCAGACGCACTTGCACAGCAGATCATCGACATCGCGAAGAAGATCATCGGATAATGTTTTCATTCAGAACGACATCGCTTGAAGAACAGCTCGACAAGTCCCTTCAGGAGGGACGTGTCGGCTGCTTCTGTACCCAGAATTGCTGGGATACCGAGCGTGGAAGATATATGTATGACATCTTCAGTGAAAGAGGCAATCTTCATACTGTATTTTCTCCACGTGACACAGAGCTCACACCTCTCACCAACCATATCGAGTTCTCTGCAGAAGACCTGAAGGAACTCAATGCGGTGGTTGTGGAGATTCAGGACGTGGGATCGAGATACTTCAACTACACCAAGGATGTCTTCAAGCTCATGGATGCACTGAAGGATCTCAAGGAAGAGTCGCCTTCATTATATATAGTGGACCATGTCAATCCTGCCGGCAGGGTAGTGGAAGGTACGATGCCATCTTCGGAGATTGAGGCTAATGTTCCGAAAGTGGCTCACCGCCATGGACTTACTCTCGGAGAACTTGCCAATCTCTATTACCATGAGATCGGTGCGAAGTTCGCTCTCCATGTGATATCGGCTCTTGCAACGGAGTCCAACAAACAGCTCATGCCGTGGACAATAGCCCCTGCATCAGACATTCCGGGACTCTTTACCTGCGATATGTACAGCGGCGGAGGACTCTGGAACAACACCAACATCTCACCGGCCATCGGCACAGCCCGTCCATATGAATATATAGGTGCTCCATTCGTTAAGACAGCCTCTCATGAACCTGTACCTGCAGCAGAGGGTGTGCTGATGCGTCCATGTTCGTTCACACCGTCGTGCGGAAGATACGAGGGAAAGAAGTGTTTCGGCTATCAGATCATGCTTGAGCCGGGAGTCGAATATCATTCTCTGATCCATACTCTCCAGCTTATGAGATACTTCAAGGATCGTTACAGCGAGTTCCGTCTGGAGGAAGGCTTCGAGGCAAAACTTTCCGACCCTGTTCTTCTTGGCTACATCAATGGCGAGGTCTCTTATGAGGACATGCGCGAACATGTGAAGGTGGAAGAGCAGAAGTGGATACGTAAGGCAAAGAAGTTCACTCTTTATGAGGATATGCCTTATCGCATAAAATAATTTGTATATTAGAAAAAATGCATTATATTTGCGCCCGCAAATTTAGTTAACTAAAATTTTTAAGCATTATGAAAACAGGAATACATCCCTAAACCTACCGTGTTGTTGCTTTCATGGATATGTCAAACGACCAGGTCTTCATCACTCGCTCATGCGCGAACACTAAGGAGACAATCGAAATCGACGGCGTTGAGTACCCAGTTGTAAAGCTCGAGATCTCTAACACATCACACCCATTCTACACAGGTAAGATGAAGCTCGTTGACACCGCAGGTCGTGTTGATAAGTTCTACCAGAGATACGCAAAGAAGAAGTAATTCTTTCAAGACATATGGTAACAGGTCGAAGCATATCGCTTTGACCTGTTTTTTTTATTCACTGCCCAAAGGTGATTGTCATTCAAATTGAGTTTCGCATCCGTGAAATCGACGCTTTTTCCGGACGGAGTGCTCAAAATGTGCTTTCTGTCCATAAATCAAGCTGTTTTCCCGGACGGCAATATTAAGTTATTGGTACAGGAATGTATCAGAGGTGAAGTTTATGGTTTCATCGCTGGTCGGGTGCTTGAGAGTGATGCTCAGGGCATGCAGATGCAGGCGCTTTTCACCATTTGAGCAGATGCTGTGGCCGCCGTAGAGAAGATCACCGAGAATCGGACGGCAGAGTCCTGAAGCATGTGCGGAATGGACTCGAAGCTGGTGGGTTCTGCCAGTGACAGGATGGAAGATTATGTCAGTTGTTCCGTCCGGGTATGATTTTACAACCTCATATTCCGTAACTGCAGGCTTGCCATGCGCTGTGTCTGCCTTCTGTCGTGGTCTTTCGTCGTAGTCCGGACCAAGAGACAGTTCTATTCTGCCTTTGTCGCCTTTTTTCAGGATTCTGAAGCATAGGGTGTCTGCGGCTGATAAGCGTGCCTTATAAGTCTTGCTAACTGTATGTTCTTCAAATTGTTTCCTTAGATTTACTGCAGCCTCAATGTTTTTTGCAAAGATCATAATTCCCGAAGTGTCCATGTCCAGTCGATGGACTGCTTCGTAAGTAGTAGGTTCAGATGTGTTTGAATGCTTGGTATTTAGCCAATCCAGAACAGATTCTCGATTGTCAAGTCCCGGAACTGATGGCATGCCTGACGGTTTGCTGACTGCTATTATGGACTCGTCTTCGTATATGATGACGGGCTCCGGAATGTCTGCTGTGCCGACATCGTCAATCTCAAGTCCCTTGAGCATGAAACCAAGAAGCGGTCCGCATTTCGAAGTGCACGAAGGGTAGAAATGTCCATGTGTGCGGACTGCTGTGTCGGGTGAAGTCCCGTACCAGAATTCTCCCATCGCCAATGGTTTAAGTCCCATCTTATATGCGTGCTCAAGAAGTTTAGGAGCTGCGCATTCACCTGTTCCACCCGGAGGCGTGAGACCTTGGGAAGCGAATATTTCAAGGATTGATGATTCTTCGCCAAGGAAGTTGTGCACCTTGTAGCTATTGAATAACCACTCCTGGAGAGCATCAGACATCGAAGCTCTCATTTGTTTGTTTACGTCGATTATTTGCTGGAATCCGGCCAGTTCGTCCTTTATCTGCTCAAGCTTTTTATCCCAAGCCACTTTAAGACGTTTGAATTCCGCTTTCTCATGCTGGCTTTCCCTTATGAGGGTTTCAGGGTCGCATCCTTCTGCACGTCTTCTGTCCCTGTCCTTTTTTGATTCAGCCATTCGCTCGCGCATCGTCATAAGCTCTGACTCCCTTTCACCCTCAGCCAGCCATAGCATCTTCTTGTAATCGTAGAACTCAGATGCATTCTGGAGTTCGATGATCACATCATTGAGGTCCGTGATCTTCTTCTCCTGTTGCTTATAGTATCCGTTCGGATCCATAAGGTCGAAAACTGGTGGAACGAACCCTTCGATATGACTTGATCCAGACACTGATCCCGAAAATCCTGCAATGAATCCGATTCTTCTCTCCTCGTCCAGCCAGTCCGTGAAATCAGAAATCCCGGCAGGAACCCCTACGACGAGGACTCCGAGCATCTTGCCCTCTTCAAAACCAGTGCGGGTGTTTTCGTCCATTCCCTTAACCCTCTCCATGACAATTTCCGCCGCCTTCCTTACAAGAGGATGCGGAGCATATCTGAAAGGATCTGTGAATCCTTCCGAAAAGCCGTGGTTATAAGTGTTTCGAGTAATCATTGGGTTGTGAGTCAGCGTGCTCAGACGATCACATTGTTGGAAATATATTCCCTGCAGATATCCTTGAGTCCGCACTCGGCGCATTTAGGCTTGCGAGCCGTGCACACATATCTTCCGTGAAGGATGAGCCAGTGGTGAGCCTTTCCGCGAAGCTCGGGAGCAAAACCTGCCGTGAGTTCCTTCTCGACAGCCTCCACCGTTGTTCCGTCTGCCAGACCGATTCTTCGGGAAACTCTGAACACATGGGTGTCAACAGCTATTACAGGCTTATCGTAAATAACTGATGCTATGACGTTTGCGGTCTTGCGCCCTACTCCCGGAAGTGTCTCCAGCAGCGATGGCTCTGAAGGAACCTCGCCTCCGAAATCGGAAATAAGTCTGGAAGCCATTCCTATAAGGTGCTTGGCTTTATTATTAGGGAATGAAATCGATTTTATAAGCTCATAGACTTCTTCGAACGATGCCGCCGCCAGATCGGCAGGCTGAGGAAAACGCTCGAAGATCAATGGGGTGTGCATGTTGACCCTTCTGTCAGTACATTGCGCAGAAAGAATGACTGCGATGAGCAGGTGGAACGGGGTATCATAATGCAGCTCGGTCTCGGCGGTTTCCATATTCTCCGAGAACCATGATGTGACTTTATGATATAAATCCTTTTTCTTCATGATAAGATCCTCACGTCGTTGTGCTTCTCAGAACAGCGACTACGTCAGATGGTAAGTTCAAGGTCGATCACATCGTCAGCCTTCTGCTCTATGCATTTCTCGTCCTTGCACATCATCACGCGGCCGGGATATTTCTCGAAGATCTGTCTGTTGTGGGTTACCATCACCACTGCCGTACCCTTTTCCTGATTGATGCCTGTAAGAAGCTTCATGATGCCGTCTGCGGTCTCGTTGTCGAGGTTGCCGGTAGGCTCGTCAGCTATGATGACTTCGGGGTCGTTGAGAAGCGAACGTGCGATCGCGATTCTCTGCTGCTCACCGCCTGAAAGCTGATGAGGCATCTTGTGCGCCTTGAGTTCCATGCCTACCGCCGAAAGCACAGACTTGATCTTCTCCCTCATGTCCTTCTCCGACTTCCAGCCGGTAGCCTTCAGGACGAAAAGAAGATTGTCTTCCACGCTTCTGTCCATAAGAAGCTGGAAATCCTGGAAGACCACACCCATCTTTCTTCTGAGGAAAGGTATCTCCTTCTCTCTGATGCGCGCAAGGTCGAAACCGCAGACGCTGCCCTTGCCCTTGCCTAAAGGATTCTCCGCAATCATCGTCCTGATGATGGAAGTCTTTCCAGTACCGACCTTTCCGACGATATATACGAAGTCGCCCGGATAGACGTCCATGTCAAGTCCGTAAATCACAGTTGCCTCGCCGTTTACGATGTCGGCGTTTCTGAAAGAGATGAGTGGATTCTTTTCCTCCATAAAGTCTAAATTAATGGCTTCAAACATACAAATATAGCATAAAAATGATTAAATTTGTAGTTTATTTGAGAAAAAGAAAAATGAAGATGAAATTGAATATATTTACTCTCCTTCTGGCCTCGGCACTCCTTTCTGGATTCGCTGCAAATGCGCAGGTTTCAGGCACGGAAGGCCTTGACCGTTCCCATTCGAAGGAGTTCAGGGAAGCTCTCCGACTTCATGACTACGGGATGTTCAGCCGTTCGCGTCACTCATTCGACGAACTCTCGCGTAAGACCGGCGCTTCAGATCCTGAAGGATATGCAGTCCTGAACGATGTGAAACTCAATGTGCCTGGGTATGTGAGAGGAATGGACAAATTCTTTGAAGAGAATCCGCACTCGGTCCTTATCCCTAAGATCAGATATGCGCATGCCTTGAATCTCTTTGATGCTCAGGAATACAGAAAGGCTTCGGCGGAGTTTGCTCTCCTCAAGCCGTCCCTCCTTTACAAGAGTCAGAGACCTGAATATCTCTTCAAGAAAGGATATGCTCATCTTGAAAACGGTGAGATGCAGGATGCTCTCAGGGACTTCAAGACCGTCGAGTCCATGAAGTTATCTGATTATACCGCACCTGCAAGATATGCCATGGGTTACATCAATTATGAACTCAAGGACTTCCAGGAAGCCCTTAAATGGTTCGAAGAGTCGAAGAAGGACGGCCGATTCAGCGAAATGTCCAATTTCTACATCATGGAGTGCCGCTTCATGCTTGGAGACCACAGGTTCGTGACTGAGAACGGCGACAAGATGTATGAATTGGTATCGGAGGAGAGAAAGCCTCAGATGGCAAGAATCATCTCGGAGTCATGGCTTGTGCTCGGAAATGCTGAGAAGGCTCGCAAGTATCTGGAACTCAACACTGTGGCAGGTGGTCAGCCTAAGAGCCGTGCCGACTGGTTCTATCGTGGATCTGTTCTTTACGCAGTGAAGGACTACAAGGCTGCAATAGATAATTTCGTAATGATGGGCGAGCGTAATGACTCGATCGGTCAGGTGGCAAGCTATCATCTCGGCTACAGCTACATCCAGACAAAGAACAAGGTCGCAGCACTCGAGGCATTCAGATCGGCGTCGAAACTTCCTTATGATGCCGATATCGCGGAAGATGCATTCTTCAACTATGCAAAGCTGGCCTTTGACCTCAATACCGACACATCTGTATTCTCTGACTATCTCAGGAAATATTCCGACCTCGAGAAGGGAGACAGAATATATAGTTATATAGCAGTGGCAGCCCTTCATAACAGAGACTATGCAGCTGCGGTAGATGCCTATGGGGAGATCGATGAACTTGATGACGATATGAGGGGCAACTATATGAGAGCCAATTATCTGCGTGCTCATCAGCTGATCTCCAACGGATCCTACAGAAAGGCCATTCCATGTCTCAAGATCGCTTCTTATTACTCTGAGAGAAGCAGTCGTTTCAACCAGCTTGTGCGTTACTGGCTTGCAGAGTCATATTACAGAAACGACCAGTATGCCGAGGCACGCGATACCTACATGGACCTCTACAATGTGTCTGCTCTTTATGGAAGTCCTGAGTCGTATCTGATCACCTACAACATCGCCTACACCTATTACAAGGAAGGTAAATATGACCAGGCAAGAAAGTGGTTTGCGGAATATCTCAATGAGGCTACTGTAAGATACAGAAAGGATGCTCTTGAGAGAAAGGCCGACTGCCACTTCATCGCCAAGGATTACAAGGGAGCTGCAGCGGCTTATGATATCGTCCTGAAGGATTATTACAATGTAAATGACATTTATCCGTATTATCAGGCAGCCATTTCATACGGTCTCGAAGGTGATTCAAAGAAGAAGATAGACCTTCTTACCCGTGTGATGGATGCAAGTCCCGAGATGCAGTTCTATCCTGAGGCACTTTTCGAACTAGGACGTTCGTACGCAGTAAAGGAAGATGACGACAATGCATTCACTTGCTTCCGCAGACTTGCTGACACTGTGAAGGACAGTACTTATGTGGCGAAGGCATATATCGAGATGGGTTCTCTCTCGAGAAATCAGTCCCAGTACAATGAGGCTTTGGGATATTATAAGAAAGTCGTTGAGGAAATGCCTCTGTCCGGCTATGCGGAAGATGCTCTCCTTGCCATCGAATCAATCTATCAGACCAGGAACGAACCTGAGGAATATATCGCTTATATCGAGACCATCGGAAAGGGTGCGACCAAGACTGCTGACGAGAAAGAGACCATGATCTTCAACGCTGCAGAGCAGATATTCCTTTCGGAGAACTACCAGAAGGCGCTGGTTTCACTCCAGTCTTACGAGGAGAAATATCCAGACGGTCAGTATCTCTACAAGGCTCATTTCTATATGGCAGAGTCGCATAAGAGTCTCGGAAAGTACGAGCAGGCGTGCGACAGCTACAGAAAGGTGATTTCTGAAGGCCAGGGTTCTTTCGTGGAGCTCTCGATGCTTAATTTCGCGAACCTGTCTTACCGTCTTGAGCGCTGGGATGACGCCTATGGCGGATATAAGTCGCTTTATAACTCTGCTCAGCTTGAGAACAATACATATGTGGCTCTCACCGGTATGATGCGTTCTGCGTATAAGGGTCATGACTGGACTCAGGCTCTTGTGAATGCGGACAGAGTGATGAATGACATCCGCTCTGATGAATCCGTGAAGACAGAAGCTGACTACATCATGGCGAAGTCTTATATGGCTACAAGCCGCAGAGACGAGGCCTTTGCAATCCTCGAGAGGCTAGCCAAGGATGTCAACACGGCGTACGGTGCAGAGGCGGCATATATGCTCCTTCTCGACAGTTATGACAAGGGCGAATTTGAGGATGTCGAGACAAAGGTCTATGCTTTCGCCGATGCTGGTTCGAACCAGACTTACTGGCTTGCAAAGAGCTTCATCGTTCTCGGTGATTCTTTCGTCGAGAGGGGAGACAACGAGCAGGCTAAGGCTACGTTCGAGAGTGTGCGTGACGGATATTCTCCTGAAGGTGAGGCTGATGATGTGGCTGATAATGTCACAATGAGGCTGAAGAAGCTTGAGGAACTTATGAATGAACAGACAAATGAGAATGCAGATGAGACTTTATAGAAATATATTTTTGATACTTGCGGCAGCAGCTGCTTCTATGCAGGTTATGCCGGCTCAGAACCTCGATCCTACGGTTGAGGTGAGCAGGGCGTATGAGGGTAAGCTTATGGAGGTGCATAAGCCGGCCCTTGAAATGGAAGTGCCGGACTCTGTAATGCAGTTCGATCTTGAATTTGATTATTCTGTGTTTGAAAGTCCATATAAGGGTTCATATGAATTCAATCCTTATTTGCTTTCGATGAAGCCTGGTCGTACTGCTGACGCTTCTCGTAGATTCTATCTTAGAGCAGGAGCTGGTTATCAGCTCCATCCACAGCTCGACCTTGTATGGTCTCCGAAGATGGGAAAAGGCTTCAAGATGGATGTGTACGCAACACACAGATCTTTTGTTGGAAACTATTTGAATATAGGAGCTGGTAAGTCAGTGTCTGGTGAAACTGTGCTTTCAAAGACTTATAAGGATGGTCAAGCGGAGACCTGGAAGGGTTATGACATGTTGTCGAAAGCTGGTTTTGATGCGAAACATGACTGGAAAAAGGGTGTGTTCACCTTTGGCGCAAACTATTACGGAATGGCTCAGAAGGACCGTCAGTGGAGCAGAAATTATAATGCTTTGGATGCTTATTTAGGCTTTGGAAACAAGGGCGATTGGGAACAATCATTCCTTTATGATCTGCGTGTAGATTATCGCTATGGCGCTGACCGTCATGATATTGAAAGAACTCCGTATTATGATGAGCATATTTTCGGTCTGGATGTTTCGATGGGTCCGGTCTTTAGGGAGAACCATAAGGTCTTGTTTGATTTAGGTATGGATATTACCTCTTATAAAACGAATGGTTCCCATGCTTACGCAATCCCGCATTATGTATTTGAAAAAGGACCCTTCATGCTGGATGCAGGACTTCGTCTTGATGTGCTGTTACATAGGTATGACATGGGGGATTTCACTTCAAAAGGTCAGCTTGTTTACCCTGATGTAAAGTTTCATATAGCTCTTGTTCCAGATGCGTTAAGGCTATATATGAATGCTGGTGGTGGCATTAAGCTTAACACATATTCGTCGTTAATTGCTTCCAATCATCATATTGTTGGAGATAGTCCTTTCGGACCGCTTCTTGATTACTCTGTTGAGCGTGTATCTCTTGCAGGAGGTTTTGAAGGTCGCATCTCCTCTCATTTCAGCTACAATCTCAGAGCTGGTTATGTAAATTATGCAAATGAGGCGGTTGAGGCTGCTGCATATATCCCAGATTGTCCAAATGTTGCCGGAGTGGTTTATGCACCATATCAGAAATGGTACGCAGGTCTGGACTGGTGCCTTGATGTCGAGGGATTCCGTTTTGACGGATCGATTGTATATACGGATGCTTGGGGTGATGTGTTTGAGAGGGCGTCGGTTTTTGCTCCTGCCGCTTTGACAGGAAATGCTGCAGTAGAATATAACTGGAAGCGTAGAGTGTTCTTGGGTGCTGATTGTGAATTCAGTACATCAAGAAAAGTTATGTGGGTAGATCACACAACCCCATTGCCTTATGTTGCTAAGCCAGCTTATATCCCGGGTTATGCAGATCTTGGAGTGTATGCTGAATACGTTACAAGTCGCAGTCTTTCTTTCTGGCTTCGTGGTGGAAATCTCCTTAATATGACCATTCAGCGCAACCCTCTTTATGCTGAAAAAGGCCCATATTTCACTGCCGGAATCTGCTTGAATCTGTAAAGCTGGAACCGCGTCTGACTATGTACGGAAAGCTGTCTGAAAAGTGATTTTTTCAGGCAGCTTTCTGCTGTATTTTCGTTGGATTTTACGCTGCCGTTTGCAATATTTTTATTATATTTGTCCGTTTGTTTGTCGTGCTGAATGCGACTGTAAAATTGACAATAAAAAGTAAGATATAATATGAGCGAAGAAGTAATCAACAGCACTTCTGCGGAGCAGTATTCCGCGAACAGTATCCAGGTTCTTGAAGGCCTTGAGGCCGTAAGGAAGAGACCTTCGATGTATATCGGAGACGTAGGTGAAAGAGGTCTTCATCACCTTGTGTATGAGGTGGTTGACAACAGTATCGACGAGGCCCTTGCCGGTTACTGTACAGATATCGACGTAAGCATCAACGAGGATAATTCAATCACTGTAAAGGATAACGGACGAGGTATCCCTACAGGCATGCACGAGAAGGAGAACCGTTCGGCTCTCGAGGTGGTTCTCACCGTACTCCATGCCGGTGGTAAGTTCAGCAAGGACAGCTACAAGGTTTCAGGTGGTCTCCACGGTGTGGGTGTGTCCTGCGTGAACGCCCTTTCGGACTATCTCAAGGCTGAGATCCATCGTGAGGGTAAGGTGTTCGTACAGGAGTACTCTCAGGGTAAGCCTTACAAGCCTGTTGCAGTTGTGGGCGAGGCAGAGGATACAGGTACTATCGTGACCTTCCATCCGGATCCGGAGATCTTCCAGGTGACAACAGTCTACAAGTATGACACCCTTGCTGCGCGTCTTCGCGAGCTTGCATATCTCAACAAGGGCATCCGCCTCTCTCTCACAGACAAGAGAAACCTCATCAACGATGTGGACGAGAACGGAAATGAGCTCGAGACAACTCATTACAGAAGCGAAACCTTCTACTCGAAGGAAGGTCTCAAGGAGTTCGTCGATTATCTTGATGGTGGTGCTGAAAAGCTCATCGAGGCACCTATCTATCTTGAGACTGACAAGATCATCCCTATCGAGATCGCTCTTCAGTACAACACAAGCTACACAGAGAAGATTTACTCATACGTAAACAATATCAACACCATCGAGGGTGGTACTCACCTCCAGGGATTCAAGATGGGTCTTACAAGAACCCTCAAGAATTACGCTGACAAGGCCGGTATGCTTGCCAAGCTCAAGTTCGATCTTGCAGCAGATGACTTCCGTGAAGGTCTTACCGCAGTTGTCTCTGTGAAGGTTGCCGAGCCTCAGTTCGAAGGCCAGACCAAGACCAAGCTCGGAAACGGTGAGGTCGTCTCTGCTGTTTCTCAGGCGACTGCTGTTGCTCTCGAGCAGTATCTCGAGGAGAATCCGAAGGAGGCCAAGATGATCGTCGAGAAGGTCATTCTCGCAGCGACAGCCCGTCATGCGGCGCGCAAGGCACGCGAGATGGTGCAGAGAAAGACCGTGATGTCAGGTGCCGGACTTCCTGGAAAGCTTGCAGACTGTTCTTCAAGAAATCCTGAGGAGTGCGAGCTCTTCCTCGTCGAGGGAGACTCTGCGGGCGGTACTGCAAAGCAGGGACGTGACCGTATCACACAGGCGATCCTTCCGCTCAGAGGTAAGATCCTCAATGTGGAGAAGGCTATGGAGCACAGAGTGTTCGAAAGCGAGGAGATCCGAAACATCTACACTGCCCTCGGAGTTACAGTCGGTACCGAAGAGGACAGCAAGGCATTGAACCTCAGCAAGCTCCGCTACCACAAGATCATCATCATGACCGATGCCGACGTGGACGGAAGCCACATCGCTACACTCATCCTGACATTCTTCTTCCGCTATATGATCGACCTGATCAAGAACGGCTATGTGTATCTTGCGACTCCGCCTCTCTACCTCGTGAAGAAGGGTAAGGAAGAGATCTACTGCTGGACAGAGGCTCAGCGCAAGGAGGCTACACTCCAGCTCGGAAAGGGATCTGACAAGGGTGTTTATGTTCAGCGTTACAAAGGTCTTGGAGAGATGAGTGCAGAGCAGCTCCAGAGCACTACAATGGACCCTGAGAAGAGACTTCTCCGCCAGATCACCATCGAGAATGCTGCCGAGGCAGAACGTACATTCTCAATGCTCATGGGTGACGATGTTCCGCCTCGCCGCGAGTTCATCGAGCAGAATGCCCACTACGCTAACATCGACGCATAATAATGCCGCTTGACGGCAGTCAAAGACGATAACATGGAAAAGATAAATCTTCCGCGCAGCTATAAGGTCTATCTTCCTCTTATAGTACTCTTTCTTGGCTTGGTGTTCCTCCTTCCGAGGAACCCCAAGTTCACTTATGACTATAAGAAAGGTTCCCCTTGGATGTATGAGACCCTGGTTTCGCAGTTCGACTTCCCTGTACTGAAGACAGAGTCCCAGTTGCAGCAGGAGAAACTTCAGGCATGGTCAGAGGTGACTCCTTATTTCCGACTCGACCTTGAGGCTGTTAGGAATATTGATGACAGGCTCTCTGAAAAGGACTTCGGTGAATATCCGATGGTCAGGGGTGGTGTGGCGAAAGCCTTGTCGGAGATATATGCGCATGGTGTCGTATCATATGCCGGTTATGATAATGTAGGCGAGGTGTTCGGGAAGCATGACGGCCAAATCTATGTCCAGCAGGACAGGAAGGCTGTGAAGGTTCCTGTTTCCGAAGTGTTTACTGTAGACCAGGCTTCGTCCTATATGCTGGAGTCCCTTAAGGCTGCTTTTCCGAAGGTCAGGATCGATTCTGTTTGGAATGCAGCGGAACTCTCGGATCTTGTAAAGCCTGACCTTATCTACGACCAGCAGACCACTGAGATTGTTCACGAGGAATATGTGGACAATATCTCTCCTACACAGGGCATCGTAAGAGCCGGCCAGGAGATTGTGGCAAACGGTGAGGTGGTGACTGCCGAGATAGAGCAGCTCCTGGATTCATACAAGGCTGAATACAATATCAGTGTCGGATATGATGCGCCGTCTGTGTATCAGTGGATTTCAAATATCCTGATCGCTTTTTCACTGGTGCTTCTTCTCTTCCTTTCGATCTACTACTGCAACTATACGATATTCAGTCAGTTCAACAAGTATCTCTATCTGATACTCGTTTTCTCTCTGGCTGCTGTGGCTTCATGCCTTGTAGAGATGACAGATCCGTCGCTCTTCTACATGATGCCGTTCACCCTCATAGCCCTTTACCTTCTTGCATTCTTCAAGACAAGAATGGTCTTTGCGGTCTATCTCATCTCGCTTCTTCCAATGCTTCTATTAGCACCGGAAGGAGTTGAGCTCTTCTTTATCTTCCTCGTGGCGGGCGGTGTCGGAATCCTTGTGTTCGGATTCTTCAACAAAGGATGGCTTCAGTTTGTGACGGCTCTCATCGTATTTGTGGTGATGGTGCTTGTCTGGGGTGCATTCCGTCTTGCCGACGGCCCGGAAAGCTTCAACGAGTACAGGACAATCACCAAGATGGCGCTCGGCGCATTCATGTCGGTGGCGGGATATCCTCTCATCTATCTTTTCGAGAAGATATTCAAGCTTGTGTCCAACTCGAAGCTCGTGGATCTCAGCGACACAAGCAACAAGCTTCTCCGTGAACTTGCCGACAAGGCTCCAGGCACATTCCAGCATTCTCTTCAGGTGATGAATCTTGCAGATGCTGCTGCCCGTGCAATCGATGCAAATGTGCTCCTTGTACGTGCCGGAGCATTATATCACGATATCGGAAAGATTGCCAACCCTCAGTGTTTCACCGAGAATGAGACACCTGGTGTGAGATATCATGCCGACCTTACTCCTAAGGAAAGCGCTCAGGAGATCATCCGTCACGTCTCTGATGGACTTGCTCTTGCTGAGAAACATGGGCTTCCTGGAATCGTGCGCGATTTCATAAAGACTCATCATGGAACAACTTCCACTGGTTATTTCTATACAAAGTATCTCAATGACGGAGGAGATCCAGACGATGTGGCAGATTTCTTCTATGACGGAGAAAAGCCGGTGACCAAGGAGCAGGTCATCCTTATGATCTGTGATGCTCTCGAAGCGGCTTCGCGTAGTCTCAAGGATTATTCTCCTGAGAGCATATCCGCTTTGGTTGACAGAATCATAGACGGAAAGGCCTCAGACGGACAGCTGACGAATTCCGTGATCTCTCTTCATGAACTCAATGTGGTCAGGGAAGAGGTCAAGACTTACCTTCAGCAGATGTATCACTCGCGTATTTCTTATCCTAAGCGAAGGGGACAGAAACGCTAGGAACTGCATTTTGAAATGTTCCGCAGATTTCTTATCTTTGCGGACTTTTTGTGGGCGCGTGTACGTATGCGCGTAGAAACGATTGGAAAAGATTAAAATATTTAGATATGAAAATTGAACAGAACAGAATCGACGATCTTAATCTCGAACTCACCCTTTCAGTAGGAAAGGAGGATTATGCTGAAAGCAGAAAGAAGAGACTCAACGATTTCAGAAAGAAGGCTGAGATCAAGGGTTTCCGCAAGGGTATGGTACCGATGTCTCTCGTTGAGAAGATGTATGGCCAGCAGGCTCTTGCTGATGCAGTTAACGATGTGATCTCAGAGTCACTCAACAACTTCATCGCTGAGAACAACCTCAAGGTGCTCGGTGAGCCGCTTCCAAGCGAGGACAATCCTCAGAACGACTGGACAGACGGTAACGACTTCACTTTCAAGTTCGATCTCGCTCAGAACCCTGAGATCAGCTTCGAGCTTTCTAAGGAAGATGAGGTAACATACTATACTATCACTGTAACAGAGGCTGCAAAGAAGGAGATGAAGCAGAATATGCTTCGTCAGTACGGCTCGCTCGAAGAGGGTGAGGCTGCAAAGGCTGATGACTTCATCATCGTAGACTTCGAGCAGGGCGAGAACAAGGTAGAGGGTACTTATGTTGCCATCCGCAATATCGCTGAGGCTGTACGTCCTTCATTCGTAGGCGTTAAGGTAGGCGATGTTCTCGACGTTAACGTGAACGAGGCTTTCGAGAACGAGACTGACCGTGCTTCTATGCTCAAGGTGAAGAAGGAGGAACTTGCTTCTCTCGAGCCGGTTTGGAAGATGACGGTGAAAAACGTGAAGACTTTTGTTGACGCACCTCTCGTTGAGGAGACTTTCGAGAAGATCTTCGGCGTGAAGACTGAGCAGGAGTTCGATGCAAAGATCGAGGAGAGAATCCGTGCAGAGTACGCTCAGGAGGCTGACTTCCGTTTCTCAAAGGATGCTAAGGCATATCTCCTTGAGAAGGCAAACGTTACTGTTGCAGAAAAGTTCCTCAAGAGATGGATCTTCGTCATCAACGAGGGCAAGTTCTCTATGGAGGACATCGAGAAGGATTGGGATCTCTTCATCGCTGACTACAAGTGGCAGATGGTAAGAACTTACCTTATGAACAAGTACGGCGTGAAGATCGAGGAGGCTGACCTTCTTGCAAGCGCAAAGGGCTTCGCTGCTTACCAGTTCGCAATGTACGGAATGAACAACGTTCCAGATGAGCAGCTCGAGTCATTCGCTAAGAACATCCTTTCACAGGAGGAGCAGGGCCGCAGAATTCTCGATCAGGTTGAGAACGAGAAGACAGTGGCTGCAGTTCGCGAGGTCGTTTCTCTCAAGAAGAAGAAGATCTCGGTTGAAAAGTTCCGCGAGTTGAAATAATTTGATATCACGGGTCGGCTCGCAAGCCGACCTTTTTTTATATGTTTTATGAATAAGGAATTTTTGAAATATACCCGTCTTGAGCACGGAATCAGCTCAATGACAATGCACAGATACCAGTCGGCTCTTGATGCTTACATCAATCCTACAATCATTGAGGAGAGAAAGCTCAATGTGGCTTCTATGGATGTGTTCAGCCGTCTTATGATGGACAGAATCATATTCCTTGGTGTTCCTATCGATGACGATGTGGCTAATATCGTTACGGCGCAGCTTCTTTTCCTTGCATCTAACGATTCTTCGAGCGATATTTCGCTTTATCTAAATACTCCTGGCGGTCAGGTTTCGTCAGGTCTTGCTATCTATGACACAATGCAGCTTATCGAACCTGATGTAGCTACAATCTGTACTGGTATGGCGGCTTCTATGGGTTCTGTACTTCTTTGTGCCGGTGCGGCAGGAAAGCGTTCGGCCCTCCCTCATTCGAGAGTGATGATCCATCAGCCTCTCGGCGGTGCGCAGGGCCAGGCTTCCGACATCCTCATCGCTGCTCAGGAGATCGAGAAGATCCGCAAGGAACTCTACACCATCATTTCAGAGCACTCCGGTCAGACATTGGAGAAGATATATGCTGATGGTGACCGTGACTTCTGGATGAATGCCAAAGAGGCACTTGATTACGGAATGGTTGACGAGATTCTTACTAAAAGAGCGAAGTAATGGCAAAGGGAAAGAATAACGGCAGATACTGTATGTTCTGCGGCAGGGGAGAGAACGAGGTCTCGCTTCTGCTTCAGGGTATGGATGCGTGCATCTGCTCGGATTGTGTGAAGCTTGCTCAGGAGTATCTTGCTGATTTCGATGCTTCTGCAAAGTCATCGGGCAAGGCTCTCGGAAAGGTGGAGACGGAACACAAGCCGAAGGATATCCATGCTTTCCTTGATCAGTATGTGATCGGTCAGGACAGGGCGAAGAAGATTCTTTCGGTAGCCGTATATAACCACTACAAGAGGCTCAACAACAATCTTGCTGGCGACAACGAGTTCGATCTTGAGAAGTCCAATATTCTCATGGTTGGTCCTACCGGTACAGGAAAGACTTTGCTGGCCAAGACAATAGCAAAACTCCTCAATGTGCCGTTCACTATTGTGGACGCTACCGTGCTTACTGAAGCAGGTTATGTGGGAGAGGATGTGGAAAGCATTCTTACCCGTCTTCTTCAGGAGGCAGATTTCGATGTCGCCAAGGCTGAGAGAGGTATCGTATTCATCGACGAGATCGACAAGATCGCGCGCAAGAGCGACAATCCTTCCATCACCCGTGACGTGTCAGGCGAAGGTGTGCAGCAGGCTATGCTCAAGCTTCTTGAGGGTAGTGTTGTGAATGTTCCGCCTAAGGGTGGACGCAAGCATCCCGAGCAAGAGTTCCTTCATGTGAACACTCAGAACATCCTCTTCATCTGCGGTGGAGCCTTCGAGGGCATCGAGCGCAGAATCGCTCAGAGACTCAATACTCAGGTCATCGGTTTCGGTGCGGCAAACAAACAGAAGGTGGATAAGGAGAATCTTCTCCAGTATGTCGAGGCTCAGGACCTTCGTTCGTATGGTCTCATTCCTGAGATCATCGGTCGTCTTCCTGTGATCACTTATCTCGATCATCTTGACAGGGATGCTCTCAAGAGGATTCTAGTCGAGCCTAAGAATGCTCTCATGCGTCAGTATGAGAAGATGTTCGAACTTGACGGCATGAAACTTACAGTGGAGCCTGAAGTTTATGACATCATAGTGGACACTGCCATCGAGAACAAGCTCGGTGCCCGTGGACTCCGTTCGATCTGTGAGGCCATCATGACCGATGCCATGTATGAGGCTCCTTCTTCAGGAAAGAAGTCGTTCCGTCTCACTGCAAAATATGCTAAGGAAAAACTCACAAAATAATTATGAAGACATACATTGAAACTAATAAGGAAAGATTCTTTGAAGAACTTTTCAGCCTTCTCAGAATCCCGTCTGTGAGCTCGTTGGAGCAGCATAAGCCGGACATGCAGCGTTGCGCTGAGCGTCTTGTCGAGCTTCTTATGGAGGCAGGTGCTGATGAAGCGGCGGTATATCCTACAACAGGACATCCGGTCGTGTTCGGTCAGAAGCTGATCGATCCGTCTCTTCCTACCGTCCTCGTCTACGGCCACTATGATGTACAGCCTGTTGACCCGATCGAACTCTGGCATTCGGATCCTTTCGAGCCTGAGATCCGTGACGGAGCGATCTATGCCCGCGGTGCAAATGATGACAAGGGTCAGCTCTTCATGCATATCAAGGCGTTCGAGTTCCTCGTGCGCGAGGGTGCTCTCAAGCACAATGTGAAATTCATCCTCGAGGGTGAGGAGGAGATCGGAAGCCCGTCGCTCGCTGCCTGGGCTACTGAGAACAAGGAGCGTCTCGCTGCTGACATCATCCTCGTTTCCGATACTACAATGCTCTCAGAGTCAGTGCCTTCAATCAACTGCGGCATGCGTGGCCTCTCTTATGTGGAGGTGAAGGTGACCGGTCCGAACAAGGACCTTCATTCTGGTCATTATGGCGGAGCGGTTGCAAACCCTATTAATGTCCTCTGTGATATGATATCTTCTCTTATCGATAAGGATGGCCATATCACGGTGAAGGGATTCTACGATGATGTAGTAGTTCTTTCAGACGAGGACAGAGCGAAGCTTTCCCGCGCTCCTTTCGATATGAATGAGTATAAGGAATTCCTTGATATCAATGAGGTCAAGGGTGAGGCGGGTTATTCTACTCTTGAGCGTACCGGCATCCGTCCGTGTCTTGACGTGAACGGCATCTGGGGCGGTTACACAGGCGATGGTGCCAAGACCGTGCTTCCTTCTGTCGCTCATGCCAAGATTTCGATGAGACTCGTCCCTAACCAGGACAGCGAGACCATCACTCGTCTCTTCACTGAGCATTTCAAGGCTATCGCTCCTGATTATGTGAAGGTGGAGGTCATTCCTCATCATGGTGGCAACGGTTTCCTCATTCCTATTTCTTCTCCTGCCTACAAGGCTGCCGAGAAGGCTATGACAGAGGTTTACGGTATCGAGCCAGTTCCTTCACGTGGCGGTGGTTCGATTCCTATTCTTGCTGATCTTCAGAGGATTCTTCAGATCGATCCGCTTCTTATGGGTTTCGGTCTCGAAAGAGACACTATCCATTCTCCAAACGAGAGCTACCTCCTCAAGCAACTTTTCGCCGGTATGGAAGCAATTGCATTATTCTATAGGTATTACTAATTATGAATAGAAAACAGTTATTTGAGCAGATCCAGGCGAAGAAGAGCATGCTCTGTGTGGGCCTGGATGTGGATTTCGATAAGATGCCTGAGCATATCAAGGCTCTCGCCCATAAGGGAGAACTTGCCATCAAGGGTGAACTTTTCAAAGGTAAGGCACGTTCAATCGTTGAGTTCAACAAGGCGATCGTAGATGCTACCGCTCCGCATTGTGTGGCATACAAGCCAAATCTTGCATTCTATGAGTGCTATGGTATCGATGGCATGCGTGCGCTTGACGCTACTGTTGATTACATCCGCAGCAAGTATCCTGAGATCTTTCTCATCGCAGACGCAAAGAGGGGAGACATCGGCAACACCGCAAAGATGTATGCCAAGGCTTTCTTCGAGGAGATGGATTTCGATGCTGTGACAATCGCTCCTTACATGGGTGCGGACAGCGTTACTCCTTTCCTTGAGTACAAGGACAAGTGGGCTATCGTACTAGCTCTCACTTCAAATGCTTCAGCATACCAGTTCCAGTCTGCAGTGAAGGACGGAAAGCCTCTCTATCAGGCTGTCATGGAGGAGATGATGGAAATCTCGACTCCGGACAACATGATGTTCGTCGTGGGTGCCACCAAGGCTGACAAGCTTGAGGAACTCCGCAGCTTCTGTCCGGACAACTTCTTCCTCGTGCCTGGCGTAGGTGCTCAGGGCGGTTCTGCAGAGGAAGTCATCGCTCATGGTTCGAACGACCACGGCGGTCTCCTTATCAACTCATCACGCGGAATCCTCTTTGCCGACAGCACAGAGAACTACGCAAAAGCAGCAGCAGAAGTCGCTGCCCGCACTGCAAATCTATAATTTATATTTATAGGGTAGCCTACCCTATAACTCCTTTAGAAGTGCTAAAAAACAACAGGATGACTATTCGATGTAGTCATCCTGTTGTTTTTTATGGTCTGTAGAGTTTCGATCTGTTGAGTTTCCGCCAGAGGCCGAGCGGCCAGCGTCTTACAGGTGTGAGGAAATGCCAGAGTACGGAATAGGTGCGCCATACGAGGTCTGTCGGTTTCCATATACGGCCTTTACGTTCCAGGGAGTACATTATGCCGATCACATTGTCGAGGGTGGCTGTTTCTGTCTGCATGATGTTGCCGTCGCCGAGTAGTGTCACGGTTTCGACTTTTTCGCCGGTATCCGGGTTGGTCATATATCCGCGCGATATTATCCTGTGGATGAGATGGCTGCCTCTTGTGTCGAGTACAAGGGCTACGGTGCCGGGCTTAAGGTCGCTGTCTTTCCAAGGGCCTAGAGTAATCTTGTCGCGCATATGGACCATGAAGGGATTCATGCTGTTGCCTTTTACGGTGAATGATACGGTATGTCCTTCAGAAATCAACTGCCTGACTTCCTCCATCATCATTGCTTTGTCTTTTATTATAGTCTTCATTGTCCGTTTCACCGTTCTGTTTATCCGTGCCTATGACTAAGGGTACGATAACATTATCTGTTATGCAAAAATACAGATAAAAAATGCTATCTTTGATGATTGTATGGAAAAATCGTTCAAATATTCTGTAGCGGGGCATACATTTGCCGTATGTCTGCCTGAAGGCTTCACCGAGGAGAAGCATCTTTCTCCTTATATTCCGTTCAAGGAATCAGATGATTCCATCGAGCCCCTTTTCACTCTCAAGGTAAGCATGGTTGAAGACCTGCATGATGTAAATCCCGGTAAAGTCAAGGACTGCATGAATGATGAGGCTCCTTATTTCTGGATTTTCCAGCCGGAAGGGGAGTCCGGGTATAATTTCGGATTTTCACATACGAAGTCACATCCGGACTGCATTCTCAAGCCCTCTGACAATTTCAAGAATAGCGTTCTTTATGTGCCGGAGGCATATTCGGACCGCCTTATGGAGTTTGCGGTCAGCAACGCCATGATGCTTCTCTACACATTCTGCACGACTCCTTATGATACCCTGATGGTTCATGCTTCCGTCATAGCTCATGCCGGAGGCGGATATATGTTCCTCGGCAGGAGCGGTACTGGAAAGAGTACCCACAGCCGCCTGTGGCTCAATCATATAGATGATACGGAACTTCTCAATGACGATAATCCTGTGATCAGACTTATTGACGGGGAAGCATATATATATGGTACACCTTGGAGCGGTAAGACTCCATGCTACAAGAACAGACGCCTGCCGTTGAAGGCGGTGGTCCGTCTTTCGCAGGCACCATACAACAAGATAGAAAGGCTGAAGCCTCTGCAGGCATACGCTTCGCTTATGCCGTCATGTTCCTGCATGCGTTGGGACAGAACTTCCACAGATGCCCTTCACAAGACTGTTGAGAAAGTCATCATGGTCGTTAAGGGATGGCATCTGGAATGCCTTCCTGACGAGGATGCAGCCCAGACCTGCCATGAGGCAGTAACACAATGACATAGAACTTGCGAAAATGTCTTGTTGTAGAGACCTTTAGGTCGATGGGAAGTCCTCTCTCCGAGAGAGAGGATTTAGGAGAGAGGTAACGTAAATAGGAAAGTGCGTGAGGGAAAAGTTTCGCAAGCCGCACAAACTTTCAAATTATCAACAATTTCGAACTTACGAAACTTTAGTGACATGAGATATCTGAGATGGTTAACTGATGCGATCCGCCCTTATTGGGCTGCAGTGACGGTCATGATGACCTGTCACATACTCATCGCAGGTTGTGCCATCGGCTTCGTATATGTCAGCAAGAAACTTGTCGATGTGGCCGTAGCTATCTTCGGAGGTGCTCAGACAGGTTCAGGACTTTGGATGTGGGCGGCAGCGATGATCGGAATAGTGCTTTTCCGTATCGCGCTCAATGCACTCCGCAGCTATCTTCAGACAAAGACTGAGATCAGACTCAAGAACAGCCTGAGACACAAGCTTTTCGACATACTTCTCCATCTCCAGACCAATGGCGGCTCACGACATCATTCAGGTGATGTGCTTAACCGTATGCAGGAGGATGTGCGTGTGGTTTCTAATGCCGTGGCGGTGTCGCTACCTAATCTTTTCGGAACAGTCCTGCAGTTTGTTGCAGCCTTTGTCTTCCTTCTCATTCTCGACCTCAGACTTGCTGTTGTCATCGTCATAGTCGTTCCTGTCGGACTTGCAGCCGGCAAGTTCATTACTTCTCGCATCAGGAACCTCACCCTTGATATCAGAAACAGCGATTCCAAGGTTCAGTCACATGTCCAGGAAAGCATACAGCATATCACTCTTCTTCAGTCTCTGGAATATACCGACAGCAGTGCCAGCGAACTTCAGGGACTCCAGAATACATTGTACGGCAATGAGTTGAGGCGCACCCGTTTCAGCGTGGTTTCCCGCATATTCATATCTCTTGCCTTTTCCGCAGGTCATGCAATTGCATTCATATGGGGAGTTTTCGGAATAAGTACCGGATCAGTCACTTATGGTATGATGACAGCATTCCTTCAGTTGGTAGGCCAGATCCAGAGACCACTTGTTGAGATGAGCAGCCAGATTCCATCCATCATTCATGCTACTGCATCGATCGACCGTCTTCTTGAACTCGAGCAGCTTCCGCGTGAAGTTCCGGAGAACAGGATTCTCCTTGAAGGTACTGCCGGAATAAGATTGGCGGACATCACATTTGCATATCCCGATTCAGACAAGGATGTTCTTCATGGTTTTACCCATGACTTCCGACCTGGCAGCCGTACTGCAATAGTAGGTCCTACGGGAGTAGGCAAGAGCACGCTCATCCGAATCCTTCTATCGCTTCTCAAGCCTCAGTCCGGCACTTTGGCTATCTATACAGAATGTACCACTTGTCCTCTGAATGCCGATACACGCTGCAATCTCGTCTATGTGCCTCAGGGGAACAGCCTTTTCAGCGGAACCATCAGAGACAACCTCCTCATGGGTAACCCTGATGCTGACGTTGAACAGATGCATGCCGCTCTGAAGACTGCTGCAGCCGATTTCGTCTTCGGACTTCCTGACGGTATAGACACTCAGTGCTTCGAGGCAGGTGCAGGTCTCTCTGAAGGTCAGGCTCAGCGAATTGCCATCGCACGTGCTCTTCTCCGTCCCGGTTCGGTTCTCCTTCTCGACGAATTCAGTTCAGCCCTTGATGCCGAAACCGAAACCACTCTGATGGAACGCCTCACCAAGGAACTCCCGGACCACACTATGATCTTCATCACTCATCGCGAAAAGATCATCGATTACTGCACCGACACTCTCCGTTTAGGATAATTCCAATTTTCTCCCGTCCGGAAATCCGCCAGTTTTCCCGGACGTTATACCCGGACGGTATAAAAAAAGTGGATGACCAGACGGTCATCCACATATTGTAATCTGTGTGATTTCAGATTAGAGAGCTGGACCAGCTGCTACGAGAGACTTACCGAGGTCGTTACCAGTGAACTTAGCGAAGTTCTTGATGAAACGGCCTGCGAGATCCTTAGCCTTCTCCTCCCACTGGCAAGCGCACTCGTAAGTGTCGCGTGGGTCGAGGATAGCTGGGTCAACGCCTGGGAGTTCAGTAGGAACTGTGAAGTTGAAGTAAGGGATCTGCTTTGTAGGAGCCTTTTCGATAGAACCGTCGAGGATTGCGTCGATGATTCCACGAGTATCCTTGATAGAGATACGCTTACCTGTACCGTTCCATCCTGTGTTCACGAGGTATGCCTTAGCACCAACCTTCTCCATTCTCTTAACGAGCTCCTCACCGTACTTGGTTGGGTGGAGTGAAAGGAATGCTGCACCGAAGCAAGCTGAGAAAGTAGGAGTTGGCTCAGTGATACCACGCTCTGTACCTGCAAGCTTAGCGGTGAAGCCTGAGAGGAAGTAGTACTGAGTCTGCTCAGGAGTAAGGATTGAAACTGGAGGGAGAACTCCGAATGCGTCAGCTGAAAGGAAGATAACCTGCTGAGCGTGAGGACCCTTAGAAACCGGCTTAACGATGTTGTCGATGTGGTCGATAGGGTAAGAAACGCGAGTGTTCTCAGTTACGCTCTTGTCAGCGAAGTCGATCTTGCCGTTAGCGTCTACAGTTACATTCTCGAGGAGAGCGTCGCGGCGGATTGCCTTGTAGATGTCTGGCTCAGAAACTGGGTCGAGGTTGATAACCTTTGCGTAGCAGCCACCCTCGTAGTTGAATACGCCCTCGTCGTCCCAACCGTGCTCGTCGTCACCGATGAGGAGACGCTTAGGGTCAGTTGAAAGGGTAGTCTTACCAGTACCTGAAAGACCGAAGAAGATAGCTGTGCTCTTTCCTTCCTTGTCAGTGTTAGCCGAGCAGTGCATTGAAGCGATGCCGCGGAGTGGGTTGTAGTAGTTCATGAGTGAGAAGATACCCTTCTTCATCTCACCACCATACCAAGTGTTGAGGATAACCTGCTCCTTGCTCTTGAGGTTGAATACAGTTGCAGTCTCAGAGTTGAGGCCGAGCTCCTGATAGTTGTCAACCTT
>JBGVNK010000014.1:0-57197 GCA_045125535.1 Candidatus Cryptobacteroides sp. | reverse complement strand
ATCAGCTTCGCCTGACCTCCTTAAGCACGATCTCAGAGTTGATTTGTATGTAAAAGTTGCAGCTTATAAACGCGGGTGTGGGCGTCCCCGCTGCTGCGATGTTCTTCAAACATCTTGCTGACGCGGATGACCCAGCGCTGAGGCGCCTTCGGGCTTCGCCCTTTACAATGTGCCCGTGGCAAGGATGTGATTGATTTTCAATGATTTGTGTGTTTATCCATCTAGGAATTAAGGTACTGGTAATGATTTAAGTTGTTGATATACAGTTAGTTCCTTGCCACAAGCAAATTCAGGCGTGGATTTTGAAATGGGTAGGAGGGAATGTTTAAAACGGATTGTTATGTTTTACAATTTTCTTTTTCCTCAATATTGTCGGGATCGTGCGGTTTCGATTCTGATTCTTTTGTTGCGCTTGTTTTTCGGTGCTCTTTTCATGATGCATGGTCTGGATAAACTTACCAATTTCAGCGCCCTTTCGGAGACTTATCCGAGTGTTATGGGCTTGGGTAGCTACACTACTCTTATGATCAGCATCTTCGCTGAATTCTGCTGTTCTCTCTTTCTCATCACAGGACTTCTGGTACGTATCACTGTTCTACCGATGATCGCGGCAATGGCTGTCGCTTTCTTTGATGTGCATGATGCCATGATGCCTGAGGGAGAACTTGCTCTGATCTATCTGATTCTCTTCATTATTCTGTATGCTACCGGACCTGGTCGTTATTCGATTGATTATCTGATAGATTCTAAGGTAAAGACCGAGGTGGCCAAGAAGAAATAGACTGAAACTCTAACAGTTTTAAATTTTTTAAGGCAGTATGATGGATTTCATGCTGCCTGTCTTCTGTTCAGGGCAATTAAAATTTGTATATTTGTTTTCTGTTCTACATTTTCTTTTAATCGATGCTTAAAAGATTTCTCATAACAGTAGTCGTCCTTTTGATTGCGGGGCAGGCGTTCGCTCAGCACAGGCTGAGCGCAGGCTTGCATGGAGGCTATCCGTTTTCTCCTCAGAAGGAACTTCTGGAGGGTGTAAACAGCCTCGAGAGTCCTTTGAGGGTGACTGGAGCGGCAGATGTCCAGTATGCCTTCATCATTCCGAGAACGAGTTATCAGGGAGTCGGATTGTCTGTGTTTTCATTGTTCGATCATGAGGATGTCGGAACTCCGCTGTCGCTGTATATTTTTCAGGGTGCAAGGATTGTCAGACTCTCCTCAGCTCTTTCTTTTGATTATGAATGGAATTTCGGAGCATCTTTCGGGTGGCACAGGAATGAGGAGCATCCGTTGAATACAATCATGGGTACGAAAGTCAATGCGTATATTAACGGAGGTATAATGCTGACATGGCAGGATGACGACCTGACGGTTTCCATAGGCCCTGAATTTACCCATTATTCCAATGGTCAGACGGAACTACCTAATGCGGGTTTGAATATCGTCGGCCTGCGTCTGAATGCTGCAAGGACATTTGAACGGAATGCTTTTCCAAAGATCACAGAGGCTCTGTCAAAGGAGGAAAGCATGACTGGAAAGATTTCATGGGACATCACGGCTTTCGGCTCGTTGAAGAAATGTGCAGTCAATCATAATGGTATAAATTATAAGGTTGAAGGCAGGTTCGCTACTGCCGGAATCCATATCAATCCTTTCTATGATCTTCATAAGCATTTCCGCGCAGGTGCATCTCTTGACCTTAATTATGATGAGTCGGCAAATATCAGCGGCCACGTGGCAGGGACTTCAAGCAGTGCTATAGGATTCTTCCGTCCGTCGTTTGAAGAACAGGTTTCCCTCGGACTCTCGGTCAGAGCTGAGCTTGTGATGCCGATATTCTCCGTCCAGTTCGGAATAGGTCACAACATCATCTATAAAGGTTCAGACCTTGCAGGATTTTATCAGATCATCGCTCTTAAGACTCATATCACAAAGAGGTTATATCTTCATACTGGATACCAGTTCAGAAACTTCCACAATCCGGATCATCTCCTCCTCGGCCTCGGCTATCGTATTAGCAAGTCTTCCGTTCGTTCTCGATAGTCACGTGTCATGCAAAGCCGGTTTTCTGATACGTGACTGCCTTATTTGGTGAAATTTGCATAAATACTGATAGTCACGTGTAACTAAAAGCCAATTATTGTATACGTGACTCTCTTGAATGTATGAGTCATATAGAGTCTTGTCGCGAAAGCGACTGGGGGTAATGCAATACGGGGTGGCCGTTATGGCCACCCCGTATGCGCAAATCGTCGTACCCTACGACAATTTGTGTATTGCGAGACCACTGCGGAGCTTAGGCTCGAACCAGGTGGTCTTAGGAGGCATGATGTTGCCTGAGTCAGCAATGTCCACAAGCTGCTTCATCGAAACAGGGTAGAGGGCGAAGGCAACAGCCATTTCGCCGCTGTCCACTCTGCGTGAAAGCTCGCCGAGACCGCGGATTCCGCCTACGAAATCAATTCTCTTGTCTGTGCGGAGATCCTTGATGCCGAGGATCTTGTCGAGAACAAGGTTTGAAAGGATGGTCACGTCGAGAACGCCGATAGGGTCATTGTCGTCATAACGACCTTCCTTTGCAACGAGAGAATACCACTTGCCGTCGAGATACATAGAGAACTCATGCAGGCACGAAGGCTTGTAAATCTCAGCACCCTCTTCACGGACTTCGAAATCCTCTGAAACAGCCACAAGAAGCTGCTCAGGAGTAAGGCCGTTGAGATCCTTTACGACGCGGTTGTAGTCAATGATCTTGAGGTGGCTCTCAGGGAATGCTACTGTCATGAACCAGTTGTATTCCTCCTCACCTGTGTGAGCAGCATTACCTTCTCTCTTTTCTGCTCCCACACGGGCTGCTGCAGCTGTACGGTGGTGACCGTCAGCAACATAGAATGCAGGGATTTCTGCGAAGAGTTCTGTAATCCTGTCGATGTCAGCCTGCTCGTCGATCACCCAGAAATGGTGGCCGAATCCGTCTGCTGCAACGAAATCGTACTCAGGATCCTCAACGATATATTTGTTCACGATGGCGTTGATCTCATCATCGTCAGGATAAGAGAAGAACACAGGCTCGATGTTGGCATCCTGGATGCGCACATGAATCATGCGGTCGTCTTCCTTGTCCTTGCGGGTGAGTTCGTGCTTCTTGATCTTGCCCTCGGCATAGTCATCAGTGTGAGCGCACACTACAAGTCCGTACTGCGTACGGCCTTCCATTGTCTGCGCATACACATAGTAGCAAGGCTTCTCGTCCTGAACAAGCCAGCCTTTCTCCTGCCATGACTGGAAATTCTCGACAGCCTTGTCGTATGCCGGCTGGCTGTGCTCGTCTATGATAGGCTCGAAGTCGATCTCAGGCTTTGTGATATGAAGAAGCGACTTCTCGCCGGCCTCTGCCTTTGCCTCGACTGAGTTGAGAACGTCGTATGGTCTTGCAGCAACTTCTTCAACGTACTGCTTTGGCGGACGTACTGCCGCGAATGGTTTAACCCTTACCATAAAAATTTACTAAAAGGGTAATTTCAATCGCCTTGAAATTCCTCTTTTTATTAGAATTTTTAACTTTATTTATTCACTTGATACTTTGTGCAGCCTGTCGCAAAATAGTTCACGATCTGGTTTGCTGCAGCAAGACCTGCATTGATGTTTGCTTCTGCAGTCTCTGCACCCTGCTTCTTAGGAGTTGCGAAGATCTGCTTTCCGTATTTCTCCTTAAGTTCTGCATAAGCCATAGGAGCGATGTCGGTAACATACTTGAGATCAGATCTTTCAGCAAGAGCCTTGTCAAGACCCTCCTCGCAGATGATCTCCTTACGGGCAGTGTTGATGAGGCATCCCCCCTTAGGCATCTTTGAAAGCAGGTCGTATCCGATCATACCCTTGGTCTCAGGAGTTGCAGGAATGTTCACAGACACGAAGTTGCACTTGCTGTAAAGTTCCTCGATCGTTGCAACTGTGTTCCATCCCTGATGCTTCTCAGACGGCTGAGGTGCGAGCACGAGAACATTCATTCCGAGGCCTGCAGCCTTCTTTGCAACGAGCTGTCCGATGTTTCCGAAGCCCTGGATACCCATGGTCTTTCCGCTGATCTCCGAACCTGTACCTGGAGTGAACTGGTTGCGGCACATGTAGATCATAAGGCCGAGAGCAAGCTCTGCAACCGCATTGGAGTTCTGGCCAGGAGTGTTCATTGCAACGATTCCGCGCTCAGTGCAAGAAGGAAGGTCGAGGTTATCATAACCGGCACCTGCACGGACTACAATCTTTAGCTGCTTTGCTGCTGCAACAACGTCTGCAGTAACCTTGTCGGAGCGCACAATAAGAGCATCAGCATCAGCTACAGCCTCGAGAAGCTGTTCCTTTTCTGTATATTTCTCGAGAAGAGCAAGCTCGTGTCCTGCACCTTCAACGATTTCCCTGATACCGTTTACAGCTGCTGCTGCAAATGGTTTTTCTGTTGCTACTAATACTTTCATATCTGAATAGATTGAGATCCCCGGTCAAGCCGGGGATGACATTTTGTTGATTCTGTGATGACGGTTTATTTCTTGAGAGCTTCGAATTCCTTCATGCAGTCAACGAGTGCCTGTACGCTTTCCTTAGGACAAGCGTTGTAGATAGATGCACGGAAACCACCGACAGATCTGTGACCCTTGATGCCGACCATGCCGCGTTCCTTTGCAAACGCCATGAACTCGTCCTGAAGATCCTCGTGGCCAGGTGCCATCACGAAGCATACGTTCATGAGAGAACGGTCTTCCTTTGCAGCTGTTCCTACGAAGAGGGCGTTTCGGTCGATCTCGTCATAAAGAAGGGCAGCTTTCTCCTGGTTCATCTTATAGACAGCCTCTACACCGCCCTGAGCCTTGACCCACTTGAGAGTCTCGTTCATCACGAAGATAGAGAATACAGGAGGTGTGTTGAACATTGAACCGCCATCAATATGTGTCTGGAGATTGAGCATTGTAGGGATATAGCGGCTTACCTTTCCGAGGAGATCTTTCTTCACGATGAAGAATGTCACGCCTGCAGGACCTACGTTCTTCTGCGCACCACCATAGATCATGGCATATTTGCTTACATCCACAGGGCGGCTCATGATGTCAGACGACATGTCGGCGATGAGCGGAACCGGGCAGTCGAGATCCTCATGAAGTTCAGTACCATAAATGGTGTTGTTGGTTGTAACATGGAAGTAGTCGAGGTCTGCAGGGATCTCATAACCCTTCGGAATATAATTGAAAGTAGTCTCAGCTGATGAAGCAACTGCATACGCGTTGCCGAGACCCTTGGCCTCTTTCAATGCCTTCTTCGCCCAGACACCTGTCTCGAGATATCCTGCCTTGTTCTCGAGGAAGTTCATTGCAACATAAAGAAATCCCATGCTTGCACCGCCGCCGAGGAAAAGTACCTCGTGAGTGTCAGGAATATTGAGGAGTTCCTTCCAGAGTGCACGACACTCGTTCATTACTGCCTCCCACTCCTTTGAACGGTGTGAAACGCAGATTACCGGCATTCCGGAGCCAGCGAAATCCTTAAGAGCCTCTACTGCAGCTTCAACTGCCTGCTGAGGCAGTACGCATGGACCTGCATTGAAATTGTGTACCTTTTTCATGTTATGTTTTTGTGTTGTTTTATAAATTTAAACCAAATGGTTGCTAAAGGTAAAGATTTATTTTAAAAAACACTCTTTATCTTTGAAATTTTTTCACAAAAGTGGCATAAAAGTGAAATTTCTTCACCATTGGCAATGGTTGTGAATCGGGTCTTGATCGGCTGGTGATTGGTCACGCATTTAGGGTTGCGGCACTTTGCGATACCCACAACTTCTGTCGGCATGGTAAGTTTCTTCTTCTCCACAACCTTGAAATCACGGATTATGTTGACCGTCGCTTTTGGCGCGATCAAGGCGAGTTTGTTGAGTTCGTCGTCTTCGAAGAACTTGTCCTCGATCTTGATGATGCCCTTCTTGCCCTGTGCCTTGCTTGTGAGGTTGATTCCGATGGTGATCTGGTTCTCGATATCCTTCAGATCAAGGAGGTCGAGGGCCTTATATACGTTTTCCGCAGGAATGTGATCCAGTACGGTGCCGTTTTCCAATGCGCTTACTACTAATTCTTTATGTGACATGGCTGTTTGATTTACCTGTAACCTAACAAATATGAGATGATGGCCATGCGGACATAGAGTCCGTTTTCAGCCTGCTTGAAATAATATGCGTAAGGAGTCTCGTCCACATCCTGGTCGATCTCTGTAACGCGTGGCAGCGGATGCAGGATCTTCATGTTCTCCTTTACATTGCCGAGCATGGATGCATTGAGAGTATAGACATCCTTTACTCTTTCGTACTCCATAGGATCAGTGAATCTCTCCTGCTGCACACGTGTCATGTAAAGAATGTCGCAGTTGTTGAGATGCTCTTCCAGTGAAGTCGTTTCGATGTATTCTATGCCGTTTGCGTCAAGGAAATCCTTGTATTCCTTAGGCATCATCAGTTCTTTTGGAGCGGTGAATACGAATTTAGGATTGAAATGAGACATCGCCTGAAGGAGTGAGTGTGTTGTGCGGCCGTACTTCAGGTCACCTACCATGTTGATTGTCAGTCCTTCAAGAGTTCCCTGAGTCTGAAGGATGGAATAAAGGTCGAGCAGGGTCTGGGATGGATGCTGGTTTGCTCCGTCGCCTGCGTTGACAACCGGTACTGTAGCAACCTCAGAAGCATATCGCGAACTTCCTTCAAGAGGATGGCGCATGACGATCATGTCCACATAATTATTGACCATCTTGATGGTGTCCTTGAGGGTCTCGCCTTTGCTCTGGCTGGTGTTTGTGGCATCAGAAAAACCTATCACCTTTGCTCCCAGACGGTTGATTGCGGTCTCGAAACTGAGTCTCGTTCTTGTCGAAGGTTCGAAGAAGAGGCTGGCTATGACCTTGCCCTCAAGGAAGTTCTGCACCCTGTTCTGCTCGAACTCCTTTGCTGTTTCCAGGACATGAAGGATCTCTTCCTTGCTGAAGTCCCTGATTGAAATCAAACTTTTCTTGTTCATATCTTTTATTATAGTTCTTCAATGTAACATCCTTCCACATCACCCATCCTCTCGAGAAAAGAATCGACCATCGAAAGCCTTACGCTTGTGTCGAGACTGCATTCCATGTCGAACTTCTGGTTCTTCTGCTCCAGATTCATGTCCTTCATCACCTTCATCACAGAATTCATGTTCATGTAGCCGAAATGCACCCTGTACATCCTGGCGGCTATCTTTTCTATTATTTCTGCATTTTCGAGAGCATCGGCGGTGGAAGTCTTGTAGGCACGTATAAGTCCAGGGATGCCCAGCTTTATGCCGCCGAAATATCTTACGACAACGACTAGGATATCGCTAAGGCCTTTGGAATCTATCTGTCCGAGCACCGGGCGGCCTGAAGAACCGGAAGGTTCCCCGTCGTCATTTGCCCTGAACTTGTCACCTTTGTATCCAAGTCTGTATGCATATACATGATGCCTCGCATCGTAGTACTCCTTCTTGAGTGCCGCGACGATTTCCTTGACTTCTTCTTCTGTTTCAACGGGATATGCATGGGCAATGAAACGGCTTCCATTGTCCTTGAAGAGTCCTCTCGCTTCTGCTGCGATGCTCTTGTACGAATCCTGGATGGTGTTGTTATCCATAGCAAAATCAAAAATACGGAATTTTTGCTGAAACTGAAATAATATTTCAAGAATATTTATTCATATATGAATCATATCATTTTGTGTTGAGATTATTGCAGATTTTGGAATCTGTATAAAAGAAATTTTATTACCTTTGACTTCGCTTCCAGCATCACTGGAGGCTGATTTTTTGAAAAAACTATTCTAAGATACTGATTATGATACTGAAATATAGGGTTTCCCTTCCAGGTTTGAAGGGATTTGCGAGAGTGTATGAAGTGAAGGATACGACCACTCTTTATAGTCTTCACAAACAGATGAGGGCAGATATGGATTTCCCTCAGGATCAGGTAGTGCTTTTCAAGGCATTTGATGCATCTGGCAATGTGGCGGCACGTTACAGTGTTTTCCAGGATTTCGGTCTTGGTACCATCGATGATGTGACAGCGGGAATGTGTCATAAGAGGGGAGAGGACAAGTTCATATATTTCTACGACACAACAAACGTCAAGAGCGTCATAGTGACTTTTGAAGGTGAGTCAGAGCAGCGCAAAAATGTTCTTTATCCTCTTCTTGTCGAGACAAAGGGACCTAATCCTATAGAATTCGAGAACGGATATGTAGCGTTCGAGGACCTTCCGGACGATAAGAAGAAGGATCCGGATGATGATGATTTCGATGACTTCGATGATGACGACGATGTTCTCGATGACGACGATGACGAGACAGAAGAAATCTACGGAGATGATGAATAAACGATTGATGATCATACTGGGTCCCACTGCTGTAGGCAAGACAGACTACAGCATCGAGGCTGCACTCAAGTATGATTCTCCGATCATTTCATGCGACTCACGTCAGATATATAAGGAAATGACTATAGGTACGGCTGTGCCGGATGCTTCGCAGCTTTCTGCTGTGAAGCATTATTTTATTCATTCACACACAGTTACTGAATTATATACTGCCGGTAAATATGAACTGGAGGCGCTTGACCTGGTCAACCGTCTATTCGCAGAAGGCCACGATACACTTGTTATGGCCGGAGGGTCGGGCTTCTATATTGATGCTCTTGTGAACGGTCTTGACGACTTTCCTTCTGCTGATCTCAAGCTTCGCGATGAACTCACTGCTCGTCTGCAGGAGGAGGGGGTGGAGTCTCTGCGTCTGGAACTTCAGAAGCTTGATCCGGAAAGCTATGCAACGATAGATATCGCAAACGGACAGAGGGTGGTGCGAGCACTTGAAGTGTGCCTGATGACCGGAAAACCATTCTCTTCATTCAAGACCAGTCAGACCAAGAAGAGGGATTTCGAGATTGAAAAGATAGGCCTGACCAGGCCAAGAGATGTGCTTTACGACAGAATCAACCGCCGTGTCCTTCAGATGGTGGATGACGGTCTTGTTGATGAGGTGCGTTCACTGACTCAATATAGAGACCTTGCGGCTCTCAAGACCGTAGGCTATAAGGAGATATTCGACTGGTTCGACTGGCAGGACGGGCTGGTTTCGGATGAAGGCTGGGGACCGACATCACCGGGAGACGGACCTGTGACTTCCCTTGACCGTGCCATCGAACTGATACAACGCAACACCCGTCACTACGCAAAGCGTCAGTTCTCCTACTGGGGACGTGACAAGGACATCCGTTGGATGGAGTTATAGATCGGGACTCCACGGCTTCGTTCAGGAAGGTGAACAAAAAAGGTGTCGACATCTTTTTTAGTTTGCCACTTCGCAGAGGAACTTGATGCGGACGAGGCGGACTTCCATCTCGTCGTAGTCGTCTCCGAGGTCTTCCATCACTACATCGAGGGCGTCTGATTCTGCCTCTTCCTTGAAGTAGGCATAGATGTCCTCGACCACGTCGTCGTCGAGGGTCTGTTCGATGTAATAGTCGAGATTCAGTTTGGTTCCAGAATATACGATGGCCTCGATCTCGCTCATAAGCTCCTCCATGTCAAGGCCTTTGGCGCTTGCTATGTCCTCGAGAGGATGCTTGCGGTCCACGCTCTGGATGATATAGACTTTGTTGACGGACTTGTTGACGATGGTCTTCATAACGAAGTCGTCAGGACGTTCGATCTCGTTCTCCTCGACATATTTGGCGATGAGGGCAAGGAATTCCTTTCCGAATTTGCGTGCCTTTCCTTCTCCGACTCCCTGGCAGTTCTTGAGTTCGTCGATTGTGACAGGATACATTATTGACATGTCCTCAAGCGAAGGATCTCCGAAGATCACCCAAGGCTGGAGATTCTTCTTTCTTGCAACATCTCTGCGGAGGTCCTTGAGCATGGCGAGAAGCTGTTCGTCTCCACCGCCGCCACCTCTTGCAGGTGCTCCTGCAACATCGTCGTCATCGTCCTCTCCTTCAGCGAATTCCCTCTCTTCGGTGAGCAGGATTTCATAAGGATTCTCATAGAACTCCATTCCTTTTTCAGTCACAGAGAGAAGGCCGTAAGATTCGATATCCTTATAAATGAACTTCAGGATCATTCCCTGGTGGATTACAGCGCACCAGAATCGTGCGGAGTGGTCCTTTCCTGCGCCGAAAAGTTCCAATTTGTCATGTTTATAGGACTTGATGATCGAATTGACCTCTCCTGCAAGGATGTTGGCAAGGTGCTCGATCTTGAAATGCTCGGGGAGAATCTGTATGAGCTCGATGACCATAGCCATCTCCTCACGTCCGTCAAACTGCTTCTTAGGGTGCAGGCAGTTGTCGCACGCACCGCAGTTCTCCACATGGTATTCTTCTCCGAAGTAATTGAGCAGCAACTTTCTGCGACAAGAATTGGATTCGGCGTAGGCTACTGTCTCCATGAGGAGCTGCTTGCCGATCTCCTGCTCTGCCACAGGCTTGCCCTGCATGAACTTCTCAAGTTTCTGGATGTCCTTATAACTATAGAATGTGATGCATTCGCCCACATTTCCGTCTCTTCCTGCACGACCTGTCTCCTGATAATAGCCCTCGATGCTCTTAGGGATGTCGTAGTGGATGACGAAACGCACGTCCGGCTTGTCGATACCCATACCGAACGCAATGGTAGCCACGATTACGTCGATTTCCTCCATCAGGAACTTGTCCTGATTCTCGGCACGTGTCTTTGCGTCTAGGCCGGCATGATATGGGGCAGCCTTTATTCCGTTGATGTTCAGCAGTTCCGCTAATTCTTCCACCTTTTTCCTGCTGAGGCAGTAGATGATGCCGGAACGACCCGGATGCTGACGGATATATTTTATGATATCCCTCTTAGGGTCGGATTTGTCACGGATTTCATAATAGAGGTTAGGTCTGTTGAATGAAGACTTGAATACTGTGGCGTCTGTCATTCCCAGGTTCTTTATGATGTCGCTCTGGACCTTAGGGGTCGCTGTCGCAGTGAGTGCGATGATAGGAGCGACTCCGATCTCCTCTATTATGTTGCGTATCCTTCTGTATTCAGGTCTGAAGTCGTGTCCCCACTCCGAGATGCAATGGGCTTCGTCCACTGCATAGAACGAAATCTTTATCTCCTTGAGCATTGCTACGTTTTCCGCTTTGGTCAAGGATTCGGGTGCGACGTAAAGCAGTTTTGTCGCTCCGGAAAGCAGGTCATTGCGTACGTCTGTGAGCTGGGCCTTGTTGAGTGAAGAGTTCAGGAAGTGTGCGATGCCGTCGTTTCCTGCGACGAAACCTCGGATGGCATCGACCTGATTCTTCATCAGTGCGATCAATGGAGAAATGACGATAGCGGTGCCCTCCATTACAAGAGCAGGAAGCTGATAGCAAAGGGATTTGCCACCACCTGTAGGCATAAGAACGAAAGCATTGTTGCCGTCAACAAGATGGCGGATAACGCGCTCCTGATCAGCCTTGAACGAGTCAAAGCCGAAGAATTCTTTCAGTTTTGCGTGGAGGGTCGCAGTGTCGATCGTCATGGCTTCATAAATTTTAGAATACTAAGTTAACTCATTTTTTCTGAGAACTCAAAATTTTTATAATGCGAAATTCAAAAATATGTACAGTTAAATCGGATGGAATTTTCCGCTTTTATCAAAGTGTATGATCGAAATACATCTAAGAATAGAGCGAATTAAAAAAAACATTATATTTGCGGGATGTATTGACAATTATAAACAATTAAATAAAGTAAAATGAAAGCAATCAAGATTTTCGCAGCAGCTCTCGTGGCAGTATTCGCTGTCGCTTGCGGCTCAAACTCATCAGTCAAGGTTGAAGGCGTTGAACTTCCTTCAGCAGCAGAAGTGGATTCAGTAAGCTACCTCATCGGTGTGAACTTCGGTTCATTCCTCATGGGCAACAACTTTGCATCAGATCTTTCTGAGCTTGACATGGCAAAGATGAAGAAGGGTATGCAGGATTTCCTCAAGGCTGAGGGTGATCCACGCGATCCTGAGTTCGGTGCACAGTTCGATGTTGACCCTAACACCATGAATGAGGTTCTCAACGCATTCCTTTCAAAGAAGCAGTCATATAAGGCAGCTCTCAATCTCGCAACAGAGAAGGAGTTCCTCGAGAAGAACGCCAAGAAGGCTAACGTAGGAACAACTGCAAGCGGTCTTCAGTACACTATCATCGCTGAGGGTGCTGCTGAGAAGGTTGGTCCACAGGATACAGTATGGGTTAACTACAAGGGTACTCTTCTCGACGGTACAGTATTCGACGAGAACCAGAACATGGAGTTCGTCGCTAACCGCGTGATCCGCGGATGGACTGAGGGTCTCGGTCTCCTCGGCGAGGGTGGAAAGGCAACTCTCTACATCCCTGCAGAGCTTGCATACGGCGAGAGAGGAAACCGTGGCATCGAGCCTAACTCGACTCTCATCTTCGACGTTGAGGTCCTCAAGGTGGGCAAGTTCGTTCCTGCTGAGAAGTAATCATGGCGATGGAACTCGAGGGCAGGATTGCCCGTAAACTCACTGTGCAGACCGGCACTTCGGCAAGGGGTGCATGGTCGAAGCAGGAGTTCGTGCTTGAGTATCAGGACGGTAGCTTCCCTGCTCAGGTATGCATGAATGTCTGGGGAGACGATAAGGTCAAGGAACTTGACAAGTATCAGGTCGGCGACCAGGTAAAGGTGTCGGTCAAGATCAGCAGCCGTGAGTACAACGGACGCTGGTACACTGACGTGAGGGCATGGCGCATCGAGCCGGCAGGTGCTCAGCAGAGCGCTCCTGCAGGCGGTTATGGCGCTCCAGCAGGCGGTTATTCCGTTCCTGCCGGTAATCAGGCTGCTTCGATGCCGAGCGCACCGCTCCCGACAGCAGACGACATGTCGTCACCGCTTGATGACAACGATCTGCCGTTCTAAGACGGCTTTGAAATAACCGATGCTGCATGAATCTCTGTGATTTATGCAGCATCTTTTTTTGTATTGATCTCAGAGGAAATAATCATGCTGTTTTTGCCTCTGAGTAAGTAAATTTTCGCGTTTTGAGGCTGTTTTAGGGTTTCAGAGGTAAAAAACGTCAGACTTTTGCCTCTGAGAAATTTATCGTGTCGGATTAATAGCAGATTTTTTGTTAAATTTGCAAGTTGACTCAGTATGTTCAAGTCAGACTCATATATAAACAGGATAAATATGATTACATTCGGTTATAAGAATAAATTCAGCGGCCTGCTCAGGGCTCTTACTGCGATTGCCATCGGAGTGGTGATGGTGGTAAGCAAGACCAATGCTCTTGAACTGGCTGTCCGCATCATTGCTGCCTTCATTCTGGCTTCAGGAATAGTGTCTCTTTTCATAGGTTACAGGAACAGGCAGGATGGCGCAAGGAGCCTGATGGGATTCAATGGAGGAGTGGACATCCTTTTAGGTATCCTCCTCTTTCTCTTCCCGGGCTTTGTTGCAGGTCTTATGATATACATCATCGGTTTTGCCCTTTTAGGTTTCGGTCTATTCCAGCTGATCGCTTTGATAAGCGCCAACCGTGTGATGAAGTTGGGTGGAGGAAGTTTCATTCTTCCGGCAGTGGTTTTCCTTGCAGGACTTTTCCTTGTTACCCGACCATCGTTCATCGGTGAGGCTATCGGTGTCATTGCAGGAGTTGCCTTGATCGTATATGGTGCTTCGGAACTCCTCTCTTCATGGAAAATGAAGAAGGCAATCGACGAGTATGAGATCAAGTTCCCGACTGAAAAGCCTGCTCCGAAGGCTGAGGAAGGTCCTCAGGTAAAGGATGTAGAGTACGAAAAAGTTGACGAGCAGTAATATATGATTCCTCAGGAGACGGTAAACAGGATATTGGACACGGCTCAGATCGTGGATGTCGTGGGTGACTTCGTGACTTTGAAGAAGCGCGGAGCCAATCATATCGCGTGCTGTCCGTTCCACAACGAGAAGACTCCGTCTTTCTCGGTTTCCGCTTCCAAGGGAATATACAAATGCTTCGGCTGCGGCAAGTCTGGCACTGCTGTAGGCTTTGTCATGGAGCATGAGAACCTGACATATGTCGAGGCTTTGAAATACCTCGCCAGGAAATATCATATTGAGGTTGTCGAGAAGGAGGAGAGTGCAGAGGAGATCGCTCAGAGGCAGAAGCATGAGAGTCTTCTCCTGGTGTCCGAATTTGCAGGAAAATTCTTCCAGCAGAGCCTCGACACCCATGAAGGTCAGAATATAGCATACCAATATTTCCGCAGTCGCGGACTGGAGGACGAGACTATCCGCAAATATGGTCTGGGATGGGCTCCGCTTGACAGGAAGGCGCTTTCCGAGGCTGCCCGTGCGGCAGGCTATAAAGAAGAGTTCCTTATTGAGACAGGCCTGAGCATCAAATATGATGACGGCCGTCTTGTGGACCGATTCTACGACCGCGTCATGTTTCCGATACATTCGCACAGCGGACGCATCATCGCGTTCGGAGGACGCACCCTGAAGACCGACAAGTCTGTGGCGAAATATGTGAATTCGCCTGAGACTGAGATATATGTGAAGAGCAAGTCGCTCTACGGAATATGGTTCGCTAAGAATGCGATTTCGAAGAGTGATAAATGTATATTGGTGGAGGGCTATCTCGACGTGCTTTCGATGCATCAGCTCGGAATCACCAATGTAGTGGCTTCCAGCGGTACGTCTCTCACCGTGGAGCAGATCCGTCTCATAAAGAAATTTACCGATAACGTGACCATCATATACGACGGTGACGGAGCCGGAATCAAGGCGGCATTGAGAGGAATCGGCCTCGTGCTGAAGGAGGGAATGAATGTGAAGGTCGTGCTTCTTCCTGACGGTCAGGACCCTGATGATTTTGCACGCAGGCATACTCTTGAAGAGGTAAATGATTATATAGCTCAGAATGAGCAGGATTTCATCGGATTCAAGTCGGATCTTCTGCTGGAAGAGACAGGTGGAGACCCAATAAAGAGGGCAGGGCTTATCAATGACATGGCCGACACCATTGCGCTGATTCCTGATGCTGTGGTGAGGGCGGTGTATGTGCAGACGATTGCTGCGAAATTCGATATAGACGAGCAGATCCTGGCTGAGCGTGTGAGCCGTTCGAGAACGGATATGATCATGGCGGAACAGAAGCAGCAGGAACGTCAGAGGGAGGCCGCTGAGAGGGTGCAGCCGGTAGTCCCTTCGGGATATGCTGATATGGCGCCACCGCCGGAATATGATGATTATCAGCCTGCTCCTGAAATGCCTCCTGTTGAAATGCCTTCTGCGGCAGGAATGGAGGAATCTTATCTCGCACCATGCGAACGCGACCTTCTGAAGTTCATTCTCGAGGAAGGATGCACGCCTCTGGACTTCGACAGGGATTCGAAATTCTATATGGAAGGCGAGCCGATAAATGTTGCTGAATTCATAGACGGAATACTTGCAGACGACGATGCTTCATTTGTGAATACGGCCTACAGGAAGGTTTATGACGAATATTTCAAGTTCTATGACGAGGGCTTGAGCCAGCAGCAGATCCAGTCGCGCCTGATGAACAGCATGGATACACAGATCGCGGATGTGGCGAAGGATATGCTGATCGAGAAATACCAGATCACGGTGAAGAATTACGAACAGTCGCTGACTTCCGTGACCACCCGTCTTGTGCAGTACATACCGAAGACTCTGATGACCTATCAGTGCAAGAAAGTGGAACTGATTCTCAAGGATCTTACTGCAGAACTTGCAAGGACCGAGGATCCGGACAGGCAGGTGGAGATCATGGAGCAGATGGGCAATTACAATCGCGCCCGCACCCGCCTGAACAATGAACTGGGACGTGTATGACGGCAGTTGTCATCCTGAGCGAAGCGAAGGATCTTTAAATGAAAAATATTAAAACAAAACTATATAATGGAAAAGAAATTCAACAGAACTCTTGTGACCTGCGCGCTTCCATACGCAAACGGTCCTGTCCACATCGGCCACCTTGCCGGTGTGTATGTGCCTGCAGACATCTATGTGAGGTATCAGAGGATGAGGGGTGAGGATGTACTCTATGTCTGCGGATCTGACGAGCACGGAGTGCCTATCACCATCAAGGCTCAGAAGGAGGGATGCACTCCTCAGGACATCGTGGACAGATATCACAAGATCATCAAGGATTCGTTCACAGGTCTCGGAATCAATTTCGACATCTATTCGAGAACTTCTTCAAAGACTCATCACAAGAATGCAGCGGAGTATTTCCGCAAGCTGTATGATGAGGGCAAGTTCATTGAGAAGGTGAGCGAGCAGTACTATGACGAGGAAGCAAAGACATTCCTTGCTGACAGATATATTACAGGAACATGTCCACGTTGCGGCGCTGAAGGTGCATATGGAGACCAGTGCGAGAAGTGCGGTGCCACCCTCAGCCCGGATGAACTCATCAACCCTAAGTCTGCTCTCAGCGGCGGCGAACTCGTGAAGAAGGAGACCAAGCATTGGTATCTCCCTCTCGATCAGTACGAGAAGTGGCTTTCTGAGTGGATTCTCGATGGCCATAAGGAGTGGAGAAGCAACGTTTACGGCCAGTGCAAGAGCTGGATCGACGGAGGCCTCCAACCACGTGCAGTGAGCCGTGACCTTAACTGGGGTGTGCCAGTACCTGTCGAAGGATCAGAGGGCAAGGTGCTCTATGTTTGGTTTGACGCTCCTATCGGATATATCTCTAATACTCAGGAACTCCTTCCGCAGAGCTGGGAGAAATGGTGGAAGAGTGAGGATACAAAGCTTGTTCATTTCATCGGAAAGGACAACATCGTGTTCCACTGCATCGTGTTCCCTTCTATGCTCAAGGCAGACGGAAGCTACATCCTTCCTGACAATGTGCCGGCAAACGAGTTCCTCAACCTCGAGGGTGACAAGATCTCGACTTCACGCGGATGGGCTGTATGGCTCCACGAGTATCTCGAGCAGTTCCCTGGACAAGAGGATGTTCTCCGTTATGTACTCACTGCCAACGCTCCTGAGACAAAGGACAACGACTTCTCATGGAAGGATTTCCAGGCACGCAACAACAGCGAACTCGTTGCCATTCTCGGTAACTTCGTGAACCGTGCTGTAGTTCTTACACATAAGTATTTCGAGGGTAAGGTGCCAGCTGATCTCAAGCCTGAGGCAATTGATGCTGAGACACTTGCTCAGATCCAGCCTTTGAAGGAGGAAATGCAGCGTTACCTCGATAACTACAAGTTCCGCGAGGCCCTCAAGGAAGCTATGAACATCGCCCGTCTCGGTAACAAGTACCTTACTGACACTGAGCCATGGAAGGTGGCTAAGACAGATATGGACAGAACTGCTTCTATCCTTAATGTATCTCTCCAGATATGTGCATCTCTTGCAATCGCATTCGAGCCGTTCCTTCCGTTCTCTTCTGAGAAGCTCCGCGGTATCCTCAATGTAGGAATCGCTGCAGGTGCTGACCATCGTGCAGGTGAGGAAGGTGCTGTAAGCGAAAACATTTACAAGGATGGTGAAGGTGCTGCACTTCATACAGGTGTGGCATACGACGGCTTTACTCTTTCATGGGAGGATCTCGGAAAGGCTGTCCTTCTTCCTGCTGGTCATCAGCTCAACCCGGCAACTCTCCTATTCTCTAAGATCGAGGATGAGGTTGTAGATGCTCAGATTGCACGTCTTGAGGCTATCCGCGCTGAGCGTGAGGCTGCTGCAAAGGCTGCTGAGGCTGCTGTGGTTACTCCACAGAAGGAGGAGTGTACATTTGATGACTTCGGTAAGATGGACATCAGAACAGCAACTGTTCTTGAGGCTGAGCGAGTGCCTAAGACAGATAAACTTCTTAAGCTTACTATTGACACTGGTATTGACAAGCGTGTCATTGTATCTGGTATTGCTGAGGAGTATGCTCCAGAGGATATGGTAGGCAAGCAGATCTGTATTCTTGCAAACCTTGCTCCGCGCAAGATCCGTGGCATCGAGTCTAAGGGTATGATCCTGATGGCGCGTCAGAATGACGGCAAGATGAGGTTCATTACGCCTGCGGAGACTCTTTGTAATGGTGCTGAGATCGGTTAAATAGCTCATATATACTCATGGGACCCCCGCCTGCCTTAAGGCATGCCCCCCTAGCCGGGGGGGGCATGTCCCTAGAGTATATATAATCTATTTAACCTTCTATATAAAGAGTCCCTACGGCTACATTTAATGCATTTTTTAAAATAGATATGATTAGGAGCAGCTATTATCAGGATTTGACAAAGATGAACACCTTCGGGATGAGGGTGAAGGCGCGCTGTTTCATGGAATATGACTCGGTGGCGGATCTTGTGGACATCGAGTTCGAGGAACTTGCGCGTCCTGTCCTGCATATCGGAGGAGGCAGCAATCTGCTCTTCACTGACGACTTCAAGGGAACCGTCCTGCATTCCAGAATCAACTTTATTGAAATTCTGGACGAGTGCCAATGTGCTGCAGTGGCCCCCTCCCACTCCGTGGGCCCCTCCCCCTACCCGGGGGTGGGAAAATGCCACTTCCGCACAATTGGCACGTCGTCTGAAGATGTTTATTCTACGGATGCAGGAACTAAAAACGCACCGGAGGTAGTATTTGTATCGGTAGGTGCTGGAGTGGTTTTTGACGATTTTTGTGATTGGGCGGCAAAGGAAGGACTGTGGGGCGTGGAGAACCTGTCATATATTCCTGGTGAAGTAGGAGCCTCGGCGGTGCAGAATATAGGAGCCTATGGAGTTGAGGTCAAGGATGTGATCCGCAAGGTCTACTGCTATGACACCGTTGAGGAGGAGTTCGTCAATTTCTCCGTTGAGGAATGTGAGTACGGCTATCGTGACTCCATTTTCAAGGATCCTGAGATCAAGGGACGCTACATTGTCACTCATGTGGTCTTCCAGTTATCCCGTACTCCTCAGCCGAAGCTTGACTACGGGCATCTGAATGATGCCGTAAATGCTGCGGCAGGCGATGGTGCATTGACCCCGGCACTCATCCGAAGAGTCATCATCAAGATCCGTAAGGAAAAGCTTCCTGAACCGTCAGTGATGGGAAGCGCCGGCAGCTTCTTCAAGAATCCTGTCATAAGCGCTGAGCATTTCGCCCGCATCGAAGCAGCCGCAAAAGCAGAGCATGGTCCGGACTATAAAGTCCCACATTATGACCTGCCTGACAGTACAATTAAAATTCCTGCCGCATGGATGATCGAGCAGTGCGGCTGGAAAGGCAAGAGAAGCGGCAATGCCGCAGTATACGACAAGCAGCCGCTGGTGATCGTGAATTATACCGGTGATGCCTATCCTGAGGAGATCATCGGTCTGGAAAAACGCATAATCGATTCAGTCGAAAGGAAGTTTGACATAGAACTTCATCCGGAGGTCGAACATATCTGACAAGGCCTCCGTTCGCACCCGTATTTCTCCCGTCCGCCTACAAAAGGAAACACTTTACATATTAGATTGGTGTGTTATCCATAACTTTAGCGAAAACACACTAAACTAATCAATGTAATCCATGAAAAAATCAGTGTTCTTGATTGGTATCATCTTCCTTTTGACAAGCATGATACCGAATTTCACATTCGCTCAGAGCGGATATGAGGTTAAAGGATTCGTTAACGATCAATACGGACCTGTTGTAGGTGCGACAGTTCTCGAGAAGGGAACTACCAAGGGTACCTCTACCGGAATTGACGGAGACTACGTCCTTAACGTCTCAGGCCCGACAGCAGTTGTAGAAATCAGCTGCATCGGTTATAAGACTTTAACATTTGCAGCAAATGCTGTTCCTTCAAAGGTTACTCTCGAAGAGGATTCGGAGATGCTTGAAGAGACAGTCGTTGTCGGATATGGTTCTCTTAGCAAGAAAGAGATTTCATCATCTGTTGTAAGTGTGAAAGCGGAAGACTTCAACAAGGCAGCTTCAGGAGACGCTATGCAGCTTCTCGTCGGTAAGGTGGCAGGTCTCAACATCGACGTGTCAGCTGACGGTAACAGCTCAAGCTTCCAGCTTCGTGGTGCCACTTCAATCAACGGTAACAACTCTCCTCTCGTCGTGATCGACGGTGTAGCAGGTGCTTCACTCAGCGACGTGTCTACTCAGGATATCGAGTCGATCTCTGTCCTCAAGGACGGTGCATCAGCTGCTATCTACGGTACACGTGGTGCGAACGGTGTGATCCTCGTTACTACCCGCAGAGGTTCAGGCGAGGCAGGAAAGCTCAGAGTTACCTATGATTCTTACTATGCAGTCCAGCTCCTTCACAAGATGCCTGAAGTTTACAATCTTGAGGAGTGGCTCGAGCTCAACAAGACACGTGGAAAGGCTGACTACGGCGGACGTATCGACAAGGCTTACTGGAATGCTCTCCGCAATGACAAGCCGACTTACGACCTCAACCAGTACATCTCTCTCGCAGGTTCTACATCAAAGAGCAACTACAACCTTTCTTTCAGCTACACTGACAGAAACCAGCTCTACAAGAACAACAACAATCAGGCATACAACGTAAGATTCGTAATGAATCAGAAGATGCTGAATGATGTGATCGAGAGTACTACAAACGCTCAGCTCCGTGCTTATGTAAGCCACGGTAACGGCGGCAGCCTTTCAGGTACTATCTTCATGAACCCTACTCAGCCGGTTTATGACGCTACAACTCCTACAGGTTACTACTGGCCAACCAGCTCGACAGGAGCAACAAATGCTGTCGAGAACAACCAGGTTCCTACAAACCAGAGCCACAGCACAACAATCAATATCCAGCAGGATCTGAAGGCAACATTCATCAAGAATGACAACCACCTCCTCACTGCTAATGCAAACGTTGCTATCGGCTACTATTCTACTTATGGTCACAGCTACACTCCATCTACAATGCAGACTTGCCAGATGTGGAACAGCTATGCAGGTTCAGCAAGCCTTGACAGCAGCAACAGCCTTACTACAAACTTCGAGGCTATGGTCAACTATAACCTCGCTCTCGACAAGCACTCTCTCAAGGCAGTGGCAGGTTACTCATACCGTCAGTCAATGGGTGAGAGCATGAACATGACCAACAGAAACTTCCAGTACGACCAGTTCTTGTGGTACAACATCGGTTCAGGTACATACCTTGACGAGGGTCTCGCAAGCATGGGTTCAAGCAAGTCATTCAACAAGCTCGCCGGTGTATTCGGTCGTGTCACTTACTCATGGAATGACCTTGTGACTGTTACAGGTTCAATGCGTTATGAGGGTAGCTCTAAGTTCGGTAAGGACAAGAAGTACGGTCTCTTCCCATCAGTTTCAGCAGCATGGACAATCTCTAACATGGGATTCATGGACAGCACAAAGAGCTGGCTCGACGAACTCCGTATCCGTGCATCTTACGGTGTGACTGGACGTAACGCAGGTAGCGACTACGCTTCTCTCTCGACTTACAGCTCAAAGGGCAGCAACTATTATATGGACGGTCAGTGGGTACCAGGATACGGAATCTCACGTAACCCTAACCCGAACCTCGGATGGGAGACTGCAGTAGTATATAACTATGGTATCGACTTCGAACTCCTCGGCCGCAAGCTTACAGGTAGCATCGAGTACTTCGACCGTCGTTCTGAGGACCTCCTCTATACATATACAGCTCCACAGCCACCATATGTATTTAACTCTATCCAGCTCAACCTCGGTTCAACCCAGAATACTGGTGTCGAGCTCGCGCTCAACTACAACCAGCGTCTCGGTAAGGATTGGAGCATCAACGTAGGCGGTTCATACTCTTACAGCACAGCTATCCTCAAGAGCATCGGTAACGACGTTTACTCTGCGAACTTCGTAGACCTCTACAGCACTGGCGGTCTCGGATCAAGCGACTATTTCTTCCGTCTCTATGAGGGTACTCAGATCGGTAGCCTCCGTGGTTTCAAGTATGCAGGTTACAATGAGGACGGACAGCTTCTCCATTACACTTATACTACTGATGAGAACGGTAACTCTGTTCTTGCAACTGATGAGAACGGCAACCCTATCACTTCTACCAAGACTGGTGTTAAGGACAGCGACAAGCAGGTTGTAGGTAACACCCTTCCTGAGCACTCGTTCTCACTCAACATCACTCTCAAGTACAAGAACTGGGATCTCAACATCAATGGCCGTGGTCTCGCAGGACACGACATCTGGAACTCACAGCTTCAGAGCTACGGTTACCCAGGTGTAGCAGCTGAGAACCTCCTCAAGAGCGCATACGAGAAGTATCCATACCTTACATCTGACAACAACTACCTCAACTCATTCTTCCTTGAGAAGGGTGACTGGTTCAAGATCGAGAAGGTTTCTATCGGACGCAACTTCAACTTCAAGGAGAACAAGGCAGGTTTCAACAACATGTATATCTACCTTGCTGCAACCAACCTCCTTACTCTCACCAAGTTCTCAGGAGTTGACCCTTCAACAGTGTCGTCACTCGGCCTTACCCCTGGTATCGCAGGTTCGACTTCACTCTACACTACCAAGCTCACTCTTGGAATTTCAGCTAAGTTCTAATCTCAACGTGTAAAAAGGAAAACATCAATGAAAACTATAAAGAAATTTTTAGTAACTATCATCTCAGGACTTGCCCTCAGCGGCTGTTTTGACATGACAGAGCATCCTTACACATTGCTTGATGCTTCTAACTACTTTACAGATGAGAACTCAGTCAAGCAGGTAGTTGCTCACATCTATGCACAGGAGCAGAGTGACCTCTCAGAGCTCTACTGGTATGCTCAGGAGCTTTCTGCAGACCAGATCACATGGCGTTCTTGGAACGGTGGATCATGGGGCTGGGACTCAGGTGACAAGTTCGTGCTTTCTACACACACTTGGAATCCTTCTTCAAACTATGTGAACAAGATATGGAGCGGTGCATGGACAGCTATCGGTCTCTGCAACAACTTCATCACTGACCTTGAAGGTATCAGCGCAGCTTCTCTCGGAATGTCTGAGGCTCAGAAGCAGGCTTACATCGACGAAGTACGTACATTCCGTGTATATTGCTTCTACAATGTATTCGAAGTTTTCGGTTCGGTAATTCCATTGTCAACTACTACTGACACATCTGTGCTTCCTGTAAGTGCGATGGACGGCATGACCTTCGAGGAAGGTAACGTTAAGGTCTGTCAGTGGATGATCGATGAGCTTGATATGGCTCTTCCATCTCTTGCAGTCAACGGCTCAGTAAACCGTTGCAACCAGGCTATGAACCGTATGATCAAGATGCGTATCCTCCTCAACTCTGAGGTGTTCACAGGTGAGGACCGCTTCGCAGAGTGCAAGACCCTTGCAAAGGATCTCATCGACGGTAAGTACGGTACTTATGCTATCGCAGATGACTACAAGGCCATCTACTCTGCAAACAACAATACAGAGTGCAACGAGATCGTATTCGCGTTCTCAAGCGACCAGGTTTACAACAAGAGATCTACCAACATGCGTAACGGTCCTTTCATGAGCTATGTATTTACTGCATACTTCAATACTAAGGAAGAGCACGCAGGATGGAACTGCTGCTGTCTTACACCATCGTTCGACAACTCAAACAACTTCTACAACCAGTGCGTTTCTTTCGATGCTAACGGTACTGCAAGTGTAGTTCAGGATATGTATGACAAGGAACTCGCAGATTGTTTCCTCGATGCACCTTATGGCGACAAGCTCGGTGCTGTGATGGAGCGTTTCGACCCACGTGACATCCGTCTCGTAACTCCTTACAATGACGCAACAGGAAACTGGGGTGGTCACTTCATGAAGGGTGTGATGTATGCTGACTTCGGTAAGGGCGAGCTCCAGATGGCAGACGCTGACCGCGACGGACAGCCACTCGTTTACGTTGACCAGGTAGGTAACTTCCAGGGCAAGAGCGAGCATCCTCTTCAGGTAGTAGAGAACCCACGTTGGGGTGAGACCAACTCTGGTATCAGAATGGCTAAGTATCCTTACTATCACATCGATTCACCTTACAACTTCTGTGATCCGGACGTAGTTGAGTTCCGTCTTACTGAGGTTTACTATACTTACGCTGAGTGTCTCCTCCGTGAGGGTAACGCAGCTGAGGCTAAGGAGTGGGTCAACAAGGTTCGTAAGAGATATTTCTCTGCAAGCGACTGGACTAACGGTTCAACTGTTGACGGCAGAACACTCGTAGGTGCACAGGATCAGGCTCCAAGAGGTTTCGATGAAGCATTCGATATGGACAGAATGCTCAGCGAGTGGGGACTTGAGTTCCTTGATGAGGGACACCGTCGCCGTACAGACCTCCGTCGCTTCGACAAGTTCACCCAGGGTACATGGTGGTTCTTCGGTCGTACAACTGAGACCGGATATGACCTCCCAGCAAAGAGAGACCGCAAGTATGAGTGGTACCCGGTTCCAGACCGTGCACTCGCAGCTAACCCAGGTCTTACACAGAACCCTGCATACGCAAACTAATTGAATCAGAATGGTGGAGGAGGCAAAAATCCTCCACCATTTTAAATAAAGAATACATCCATTATGAAATCCTTCGGCAAAGAACTGTCAACCATCCTGCTGTTTGCACTGCTTCATGCAGTGATGACAGTCATTTCCAGGTGGCAGGGCTTGTCCGATCATCTGATGTTGACGACTCTCACCATGCTCATGGCGGTCGCTCTCTGTCAGATGAAGAAGGCCAATGTCAACACGATGATCATCGTGCTTGTCATTGTGAATTTCGGAGGATTTTATCTCGGCAGGCTCATCGGAAGAACTCTTCTGCATCAGCTGATCCAGAATACATACGTCAGAGGTTCCATAACCGTTTTTGTGACAACTGTCATCATGGGACTTTTGGTCTCGGGGATATTGACTTTCATCAATAGGAAAGGAATATTCAAGAGCAGTAAGGAAATAGGAACATACTGGCTTCTTCTGGGATTTACAGCAATTATAATTGCCAGGCTGGTTCTGATAGTGATCAACAATGATGACCTGTACAAAGAAAACATAACGCTCAATATCCTGATTGACTACACTTTCATCTGCATTGCATTCCTTTATATGGCCATAAATTCAGTCAAAATGAGCAGAAAGGCGCAGGAAGCGAAGGAAAAGTCAAAGATAGCACAGTACAACTATATCAGGCTCCAGCAGCAGGTCAAGCCGCATTTCATGTTCAACAACCTGAATATATTGAACGGCCTGATATATGAAAATAGAAATAAAGAGGCTTCGGATTTTGTCTATAAGCTCGCATATCTTTACAGATATATGATCGAGAACGAGGATGAAAAACTGGTTCCATTGTATGAAGAGCTGGATTTTGCTCATAAATATACGGAACTCATGAAAGTCAGGTTCGAGTCATCATTCAATGTCGAGACCGATATAGATGACAGTATTCTGGGCAATCTGGTGGTTCCGTGTTCGATACAGATGATGATAGAGAACGCCATCAAGCATAACGGAGGAACGGACCAGAATCCATTGAAGATCTCGATAAGCAGCACGCAGACACATATAGTGGTCAGCAACAACAGGATAAAGAAGAATTCTTATGAACCGTCTACACGTCTGGGACTCAAATATATCACGCAGCTGTACCGTGACATGAATTCGAAAGAAGTGGAGGTTTATTCTTCTGATGAGGAGTTTGTAGTGAAATTGCCGATAATTAACAGTGTAACTGCCAATATTTAATTGACAAGATATGAATATATTGATAGTAGAAGACGAGAGAGTGACACAGATGTCTCTGATAAGGATGCTTAATGCATGTTATCCTGATGTGGAAATAGTCGGTACGACAAGGACCGTAAAGGAGTCTGTGGACTTTCTGCGTGCGAATGAAACCACACCTCCTGACCTGATATTCATGGATGTGGAGCTTCAGGACGGTAACTGCTTTGATATATTCAGACATTATAACATCACATCTAATGTTGTAATGGTTACGGCATATCATAAGTATGCCATTGAGGCATTCAAGGTAGGCTGCATCGACTATCTCCTCAAGCCGGTCGAGCCTCAGGCACTCTGCCGTTCGGTGGAAAGATGCAAGAAGAACATAAACGTAGTCAATTCAATGAAGCTTCTTTCCACTTACAGCCAATTCATAACGAACAAACCGATAGACCCGGAAACCAAGACCAAGAAGAGATTCATCATAAAGCTAGGTGATAATTTCGTTCTTGTACCTACATCTGACATCGCCTACTTCTATACAGAAGACAATGCCACATATATAGTGACAAGACAGGGCGCTCAGTATATCATTAACTACTCTCTGGATGTGATCATCACCCAGATCGACACTTTTGAGTTCTTCAGAATTTCAAGATACTGCATCATCGCTCTTTCTGAGATAAAGGGTGTGATGAAGATAAAGGGAGGAAGACTGAAAATCGTAACGGATTTCGATCCTAAATGCGAGATGACAGTGTCTCGCGCAAGGGTCGACGACTTCCTCAACTGGCTTGCATAAACTCTAATCCACATAATGACATGAAGAAGATAATCCTTGCCATTTCCATGGCATTGCTGGCCGTCGCATGTGATGGTCTTTCACAAAGCGGCTCCAAAATACAGATTCCGGAACCATCGGATGTGGTTATGTATCAGGTGAATCCGAGAAATTTCGCACCTGAAGATTCATTCAACGCATTTGCAACTCACCTTGATTCAGTCAAGACTCTCGGAGCAAATGTTCTATGGTTCATGCCTATATACGAAATCGGAGCGTTGAAAAGCGTGAATTCTCCATATTCTATCAAGGATTACAGGTCTGTAAATCCTGAGTTCGGTACTCTTGAAGACTTCAAGAACCTCGTTTCCGAGAGTCACAAGAGGGGAATGATCGTCATCATCGACTGGGTTGCCAACCATACATCATGGGACAGCCAGTGGATCTACGACCATCCTGAGTGGTATACTCATGATGAAGCAGGCGAAATCATCAGTCCTGAAGGAACAGGCTGGAATGATGTCGCTGACCTTGACTTCAGCAATCCTGCAATGTGCCAGGAAATGATCGATGCCATGAAGTTCTGGGTAGAGGAGATCGGAGTGGACGGATTCCGTTGCGATGCTGCCGACTACGTGCCTTACGAGTTCTGGGAAGACTGTCTCAAGCAGCTCAGAGCCATCGAGGGCAAGGAACTCCTCATGCTTGCCGAGGGTCAGAGAAAGGATCACTTTGATGCTGGTTTCGACATGAACTATGCTTGGGGATGGCTTTCTTCACTCAGAAGAGTATATAATGGCAATACATTCAACAGACAGGCTGCCGGCGGTCCGGGACAGGGCAGAAGAGGCGGCGGACCTGTGCCTGTAAGCTCGCTCTTCGAAGCTGATTCTCTTGAGTATGCCGGTCTTCCTGACGGCAGAGTAAAGCTCCGTTTCACTACAAATCACGATGAATGCGTGAAGATGTCTCCTATCAGAGAGTTCTTCAGCCCTGAGGGTTCTATGGCTGCATTTGTGGCTACTGCATTCATCCACGGAGGAGTCCTCGTTTATGGCTCTCAGGAAGTAGGTTATCCTGGCAAGATCAATTTCTTCAATTATGTTGAAATCGACTGGACAGCCAATTCTCAGATGTATAAGGAGTATTGCGACCTTATGAAGGTATACAACACCCAGCCTGCCCTCAGAAAGGGTTCTGTGGTTCCTTATCCTGACGATAACGTACTCGTTTTTGAAAGAGTGTACGGTGATGACAAGGTGCTCGTGGTGATCAACATGAGAGACACACAGCAACATGTTGCTCTTCCTGAAGCATGGAAGGGACGCACATGCACAGATCTGGTTTCAGGCGAGAAAGTTACTCTTGCTTCCCAGACCGATCTTCTCAGACCGTTCGAATACTATGTAGTAAAATAACACATTGAAACTATGAAAAGGTTTATCATCCTCATCGTGCTCGCATTATGCTGCACAGCCATTCATGCCGCTGACATCCAGAGGGTTGACCCTCCGTTCTGGTATACGGGAATGAAAAACACCGAACTTCAGGTGATGTTCTATGGTGTGAACATATCGGAAGCATCGTTTTCGATGGACAAATATGACGGAGTGACTGTAAAGGAAGTATGCAAGGTGGAGAATCCTAACTATCTCTTCGTATATCTCGACGTGACCGCTAAGGCTCAGCCGGGAACTCTCAACTTCCGTTTCAAGGAAGGAAAGAAGGTTACTTCTCATCAGTTCGAACTCCGTCCGAGAAACAACAAGCCGGGTGCAATGGGATTCACACCAAAGGATGTGCTCTATCTCATCATGCCTGACCGTTTCGCCAACGGAAATCCTGACAACGACAATCTTGACGGATACATCGCTAACCGTCAGGGAGGCGGACGTCACGGCGGTGACCTCCAGGGTATCATGGAGCACCTCGACTATATCGACGACCTTGGCGTGACAGCCATCTGGCTCAATCCTATCCAGTTCAACAAGGGAAACAATTCACATGGATACGCGATCTCTGACTTCTACCTCGTGGAGCCTCGTCTCGGCTCTAACGAAGAGTACTGCAAGATGATCGACACTGCACATGAGAAGGGCATCAAGGTGGTCATGGACATGATTTTCAACCATAGCGGAAGTTCGCACTGGTGGATCACCGATGTTCCGACCTCTGACTGGTTCAACCAGAACGACCAGGCGGTAAGCACCGGAAAGAGAATGCTTGAGGCTGAGGCAAACCGCGGAAGACAGCAACAGCAGCAGAGACAGTTCAACGGAAACCGTGGCAGACAGCAGGTGCAGCTTCCTGCAAGCATTGCAGAGTTCGAGGCTCTCCCGCAGGAGCAGAAGGATGCTCTCATCAGGTCTAATACAATCGACCATGATGCGCTTGTGACCACAACACATTACAAATGGACGCTTCTCGACCCGCACGCTCCGCAGTCAGAAAAGGATATCCTCGTGGAAGGCTGGTTCTCAGGCGGAATGCCGGACCTCAACCAGAAGAACCGTCACCTTGCCAACTATCTCATCCAGAACAGCATATGGTGGATCGAGTATTCTCGCATCGACGGTATCAGAATGGATACATATCCTTATGCGGACTTCGATTTCATGGCAAGATGGTGCGATGAGATCACAGCAGAATATCCGGACTTCAACATCGTAGGCGAGGGATGGTATCCGCGCAACTCGGCTGCAGGCTGGTGGCAGGGCGGTTCTGCTGTCCATGCAAGCGATTCGAAGCTCAAGACCGTGATGGACTTCGACCTTACATTCACAACTCAGAACGAAATCCTCAAGGAGAGCAACACAAGCGAGGGCTCTGAGGCAGGTCTCTTCAAGATGTACGAGTGCGTTACACAGGACTTCCTCATTCCTGATCCGAACTATGTGCTCACATTCCTTGACAACCATGATATCGCCAGATTCATGAAACCGGGCGACCCTATCTGGAAATTCAAGCAGGGTCTTGCATTCCTTCTCACAACCAGAGGTATTCCTCAGATCTACTATGGAACAGAGATCATGATGGGTGTGGAAGAGGGCGACTTCCTCCGTGCTGATTTCCCAGGCGGATGGGCTGAGGATGCGAAGTCGGCATTCACTGCAGAGGGCAGGTCTCCTGAGCAGAACGAAAGCTGGAATTTCGCAAGCAAGCTCCTCAACTGGAGAAGGACATCCAAGCCGGTTACAGAAGGCAAGCTCGTCCACTATACTCCGGACAACAAGACCAAGTGCTATGTCTATGCACGTACCGACGGCAACGAGACAGTGCTTGTGATCCTCAACGGAAGCGACACTATGAGACTTGTCGACATGAGCAGATTCTCAGAGGTCGTGAAGGACAACACAAAGGGCAAGGACGTGGTGACAGGCGAGACAGTGGATCTTACTTCACTCGTGAAGATCGAGCCTAGAGGAGTATATGTACTTGAATTAAGCAAATAACATAACTATGAGAAATATAGCATTGTCATTTATCGCTGCTGTCATTCTGTCTTTTTTAGGACAGAATGCAGCTGCCGCTGAAATCCAGCATCTTGACCCTCCATGCTGGTGGGTGGGAATGAAGAATACCGAACTCCAGATCATGGTTCACGGACAGGGAATCTCAAATTCCGAGGTTTCCATCAAATATCCGGGAGTGACCATCAAGGAGGTCGTGAAGGTGGAGAATCCCAACTATCTCTTCATCTATCTGGACATCGATCCAAAGACCAAGCCGGGCAAGATGGATATCGTGTTCAAGGAAGGAAAGAACAAGACCGTACATGAGTATGAACTTCTTCCTAGAAGCACAAAGGAAGGCGCAAAGGGTTTCACATCTGCTGACGTCCTCTATCTCATCACTCCTGACCGATTCGCAAACGGCGATCCTTCAAATGACACCATCGGCGGTGCCAGAATGAACCGTCAGCGTTCAGGTTCGAGACACGGAGGCGACATCAAGGGTGTCATCGACAACCTTGACTATATCAAGAACCTCGGTGTGACAGCCATCTGGCTCAATCCTGTTCAGGAGAACAATGCAAACACCTATCATGGTTATGCAATCACTGACTTCTACTCTGTAGACCCTCGTTTCGGTACAATGGAAGAATACATCGAAATGATCGACAAGGCTCACGCCAACGGAATGAAGGTGGTCATGGACATGATCTTCAACCACTGCGGAAGCTCGCACTGGTGGATGGAGGACCTCCCTACAGGCGACTGGCTCAACTTCGACAACACTTTCGTGCCTACAAGTCATCAGAAGTGGACTCAGGTAGACCCTCATGCAGCACCGTCTGAAAGAAAGCTCTTCACCGACGGATGGTTCAACAGAGGAATGCCTGACCTCAACCAGAGAAACCCTCTCGTAAGAGACTATCTCATCCAGACCTCTACATGGTGGATCGAGTATGCAAGAATCGACGGTATCCGTCAGGATACACATCCTTACATGGATGCCGAGTTCGCATCTATCTGGTGCAAGGCCACAATGGAGGAATATCCTGAGTTCAACATCACAGGCGAGACATGGTATCCTGTAGGAAGCGGTTTCCCTGCATGGTGGCAGAAGAACTCTCCGTTCAGCCCATATAACAGCAACCTCACTTCCGTGATGGACTTCAACCTTGCATTCATCGTTCCTACTGCATTCGTGGATACGAACATTCCTGATGACGGAAAGGCAAAGGGTCTGTTCAATATCTATGTGTCGATGGCGAACGACTTCCTCTACACCGATCCTAACAGCGTGCTCATCTTCCTCGACAACCATGATCTCGGAAGATTCTCTACAACAGAGGACAAGGGCCTGAACAAATACAAGCAGGGTGTGGCGTTCATCCTCACAACCCGCGGTATCCCACAGATCTATTACGGTACAGAACTTCTCTTCACCGGTACAAAGGATCAGGGTAACGGCGTCATCCGTAAGGACATGCCGGGCGGATGGGAAGGCGACGAGAGATCTGTCTTCACTGCTGAAGGAAGAACACCGGAGGAGAACGAGGCTTATGACTATATGAGCCGCATCCTCAACTGGAGAAAGACTTCAAAGGCTGTGACAACCGGATCGATGATCCAGTATGCCCCTCTCCATGAGCATGGTGACTGCTATGTATATGCAAGAATCAGCGGTGACGAGACAGTGCTCGTGGTCCTCAACGGATCTGACAAGGACGCTTCGATCAGCATGTCAAGATACAGCGACGTGATGAAGGACTTCACCAAGGGTACTGACGTTGTCACAGGTGCGACAATCGACCTTACAGGCAATCTCGACGTGCCTGCAAGAGGAACATATATCTTCGACCTCAAGAAATAAAGACTATGAAAAGAATAGCTATAACCCTGTTTATAGCAGTGCTGGCTGCTGCAGGCTGCTCACAGGCGCCTCAGACACCTACTGCTGCGAAAGTGCCGGCTCCTGAGTACGCACAGTTCTCGGAAGGCCTTATCGACGACATCACTCCGGAAGGATGGCTCAAGGAAATCCTCGTGCGTCAGCAGGAGGGGCTTACAGGACATCCTGAGGCTATGGCCTATCCATACAATTCATGCCTCTGGGCAGGTGAACTCGAGAGAGACTCGGAGTCACGTGGCGCAGACTGGTGGAGATTCGAGCAGACAGCATATTATCTCGACGGTCTGACTCGTCTGGGATATCTTCTCGATGACGAGAAGTTCCTCCAGATATGGCAGGAGAACATCGACTATGTGCTTGCAAATCCGCTTCCTCCTAAGAAGGGTATAGACATGGAGACCCAGATGAAGATGGAAGAGCAGCGCAGAGGTCCGCGCAGAGACTTCAACTCTCAGGTGTCGGCTGACCCTCGCGCACGTGAAAGAAGAGCAGCTCAGCAGGCTCGCCGCGAGAAGCAGATGAGGATCAATGCAGCAGACCGTCCTGAAGGACGTCTCGGCCCTGAGACAAGCTCTATGGCATGGCCTTTCGCTGTATTCTTCAGAGCAGTGCAGGCATATTATGAGGTGACAGGTGATCCCCGTATCCCTGAGGCACTTGAGAAGAACTTCCTCTCATACACTGTCGAGGAACTCGGTATGGACCGTTTCGTGGTGAACATCGAGGGTATCCTCTGGACATATTCGATCACAAAGAATCCTGCCCTCCTCGATCTCGCGATCAAGGCATGGGACGAGGACGCATCGAATCTCACACAGGAGACATGTCTGGATGATTCAGAATTCCATATGCACGGAGTGACCATGAACGAGCTCATGAAACTCCCTATGATCCTCTATGCACACACAGGCAAGCCTGAATACCTTCAGGCAGCCCTCAAGGCCGACTATAAGATGGAGACCCCTAACATGCTCATCGACGGCATCAACTCCAGCACAGAGGCCCTTGCAGGAAACGATCCTCTCGCCAGCCATGAGACTTGCGACATCTCTGACTACACATGGACAATGGGATACTACCTCATGACAACAGGTGACGCTCAGTGGGCTGACCGGATCGAGAAGGGTATCTTCAACGGCGGTCTCGGTGCCATCACAAAGGACTTCCGCTCGATGCAGTATTTCTCTTGCCCTAACCAGTTCATCGCTACAGGCAACTCTAACCATAACGGTTTCAAATATGGTCTCACATGGATGGCATACCGTCCGATCCATGAGACAGAGTGCTGCATCGGCAACCTTCACAGATATATGCCGAACTATGTGGCAAGAATGTGGCTCAAAGACAAGAAAGGACATCCTGTGGCAGCTCTCTACGGCCCATCATCAGTGGTATACGACCTCGGCGAGGGCGTGACCGTAAAGATCGAGGAGGTTACAGAATATCCGTTCGAGGAGCAGATCAAGTTCAAGTTCACATTCTATAAGGACGGCAAGAAGTCAAAGGATGCCCATCAGATGGACTTCACATACAGAATCCCAGACTGGTGCAAGGCTGAAGAGGCAGGATTCCGCACAGAGACAAGGGCATGGAAGAGCGGTGACGTGTTCACTGTCACCCTTCCTATGGAAATCGAGACAGTTGCAAATCCTGTAGACGGAATGTGCATCCAGAGAGGTCCGCTCGTTTACTCTTATGCAATACCTACAAACTGGGTTGAGGACACAAAGATCTATGACAACCTCGCAGGAAAGGTGTCTGCAAACCCTGACTTCAAGAGCTGGGAGCTTACTCCTGCCGGAAAATGGAATTATGCTCTCGTGGAGAACATGCTTGAGGACCTCGAGGTGGAGAAGACCGGAAGCAAGGGATTCCCATTCGACCTCCAGTCTGTTCCATTGAAGATCAAGGTGCCGGTAAAGGGCGTGAAGGACTGGACTCTCAAGGAGGACAGATTCACTCCTGCACTTCCTGAGACAGTGGTTCCGGAGAGCGACGAAATCGAGTATGTCGAACTCGTTCCTTACGGTTCTACAACCCTCAGACTCACCACATTCCCGACAACAAAGAACTAATATCAGATGAAATCCACATTCAGATATCTTTATATGGCGCTCACCATTATCCTCATGGTGAGCACCGTTACTCCTTCTTATGGAAAGAAGGTGAAGCAGGAGCCTAAGGCTAAATATGTCTTCTACCTTATCGGTGACGGTATGGGTATCAACGAAGTCAGCGGTACCGAACTTTACAACAAAGGCGTTGGAGTCGGACAGCCGCAGGTCAACTTCAACCACTTTCCTGTAAGGACATTCGTGACTACGGTCTCGGCATCGTCGCTTGTAACTGATTCTGCAGCAGGCGGAACAGCCCTCGCTACAGGAACAAAGACCTATAACGGAGCCATTGGAGTGGACTCTGAGAAGAATCCTGTCACCAGCGTTGCAGAATGGGCAAAGGCCTCAGGCGTAGGTGTGGGCGTGGCTACAAGCGTGGGCGTCAACCATGCAACCCCTGCTTCGTTCTATGCACATGCAAATGACAGAAACAGTTACGATACCATTGCACGTCAGCTCATCAGCTCCGATGTGGATTTTGCTGCCGGAGGCGGCTTCCTCACAGAGAGCAGGACAGGCCTTGACGCTACATTCTATGAGCAGGAGGCTCGCGGAGAAGGCATCAGCATCTATTATGGTGCAGAAGACTTCAAAAACGTATCGGTTTCCGATGACCGCGTGTTCTGCTTCGGCGGAAAGAACATGGGTGAACTCAAGTTCGCAGTGGACCAGAGGGAAGGTGATACCGCACTTAAGGATTTCGTAAGCACTGGTATAGATTTCCTTTACGGAAAGTTTGCGGAGGAGGGATTCTTCTTCATGATCGAGGGAGGAAAGATCGACTCTGCTGGTCATAATGATGACGCTGTGTCATGTTTCCAGGAAGTGAACGATTTTGCTGCAGCGATCGATGTCGTGCTTGCTTTCTATGAGCAGCATCCGGACGAGACTCTCATCGTGGTTACGGCAGATCATGAGACAGGCGGTCTCATGCTTGGAGCAGGACAGTATGAAATGAATCCTGACAGACTTGCCGGCCAGAAGATGTCTGAAAACGAGATTTCCAACAAGTTCCGTCAGGCATTCATGCCGCCTGCACAGCAGCAGCGCCGCGGTCCTAGGAACGGTGGCGGAAGACCTGACATGGCCGCTCAGCAGCAGCCTCAGTGGACTCCGCCTACATGGGAAGAGGTCAAGACATTCCTTAAGGAGAACCTCGGACTCTGGGACATCGTCAATGTCGACAAGAGGACAGAAGAGAAATTTATCGAAATGTATAATTCAGCATTCGGTGGCAATGGTGGCGACAATGAGGTGAGAAGCCTTTATTCGGTGAATGCCCGCATTGTTTCAGAGGCTGTAATGTATCTTGATGCAGCTGCAGGCTATCAGTGGGCATACGGTTCGCACAGCGGTTCGTCGGTAGGACTTTATGTCAATGGAGTGCGCGCAGTGGAGTTCAATTCATGTACAGACAATACAGATATACCTAAGCTCATCGCCCGTATCGCAGGCTATGAGGTTAAATAATGCACTAAACCTATAACGAATGAAATTCAACAGAATCATAGCGGCCCTGTTCGCAGGCCTTTTGGCTTTCTCGGCCACAGCACATGCTGAAAACAACCCTGTAGCCGACGCAAAGGCTCAGGTGGTTGCAGGCAATGCAAGATTTACCGTACTGACAGACCGACTCATCCGCATGGAGTGGTCTGAGAACGGAAAATTCGAAGACAACGCTACGCTTGCGATTGTCAATCGAAACCTTCCTGTTCCTGCATTCACGACAAGCCGTACAGGCGATGCGGTCCAGATCAGGACGGGTGCGGTTACCTTGAACTATAAGGGCAACGGCAAGTTCGACAAGGACAATCTTACAGTTTCGTTCAAGCTCAACGGCAAGACCGTGACTTGGCATCCAGGCAAGGAAGATACCGGCAACCTCATGGGTACAGCCCGTACACTTGACGGCTGCATGGGTCCTGACAAGATCAACAACAACGACCCTATGGAGCTCGGTATCGTTTCACGCGACGGCTGGGCTATCGTAGATGAAAGCCAGCGTCATATCTTCGTTAAGGATGACTCTGACTGGGGTGAGTGGGTCCAGGCGCGCCCTGAGGGCAATGTGCAGGACCTCTACATCTTCGCATACGGCCATGACTACACTGATGCTCTCGCAGACTTCACCAAGGTTGCAGGCAAGATTCCTCTTCCTCCGAAATATGTGTTCGGTTACTGGTGGAGCCGTTACAAGGCGTATACTGCAGATGAGCTGATTGCACTCGGTAAGGAATTCCGTAACAGGAACATCCCGATGGATGTGATGATCATCGATATGGACTGGCACCAGACATGGCAGAATCTTGCTCGCAGACAGCGTAGAGACCAGTTCGGTCAGAACATCGGATGGACAGGATATTCTTGGAACAGGGACTTCTTCCCTGACACGAAGGGCTTCCTTAACGAACTCCATGATATGGGATTCAAGACAGCTCTCAATCTTCACCCTGCCTCAGGAATCGCTGTCAGAGAGGATGCCTATGAGGATTTCGTAGCTGATTATCTTTCAAGAACTGACGATTATGACGGACCTGAAGGATATGTATACAAGGGCGGAGAGAAGATCACCGAGACGATGACAGCTGTAAAAGGTTACCGCGCTGACGTTCCTTTCAGAATGTCGCAGCAGGCATGGGCTGATGCCTACTTCAACTCAGTGATTCATCCTCTTGAATCTGAAGGCGTCGACTTCTGGTGGCTTGACTGGCAGCAGTGGAAGCTCAGCAAGTATGTTGACAATCTCAGCAACACATTCTGGCTCAACTACACATTCTTCAACGACAAGGTAAGACGCAACCGCGACAAGGCTGCAGAAGACAGCGAGAGACCTATGACCTACCATCGTTGGGGAGGTCTCGGAAGCCACCGCTACCAGCTCGGCTTCTCTGGCGACACACACATCCTCTGGGAGGTTCTCGGCTATCTTCCATACTTCACAGCCACAGCATCAAATGTAGGTTACGGCTATTGGGGACATGACCTCGGCGGACACATGCAGAGAGGCCAGATTCCTACAGATCCTGAACTTTACACAAGGTGGCTCCAGTACGGAGTGTTCTCACCGCTCTTCAAGACCCACTGCACAAGCTCTGAGATCATCGAGAGACGCATATGGACATTCGACAACCATTATGAATACATGAAGGATGCGTTCGAACTCCGTTATGCCCTCACTCCATACATCTATGACGCTGCAAGACAGACATATGATACAGGTGTATCTCTCTGCCGTCCGATGTATTATTCACATCCTGAAAGCAACGAGGCTTATGATTACAAGGAGCAGTACATGTTCGGTGACAACATCCTCGTGGCTACAGTATGCCAGCCTGTCGACACACTTACAGGCGTGGCGAAGAGAGACGTATGGTTCCCTGCAGGAAACGACTGGTACGACATGGCTCATCTCCAGATGATCAAGGGCGGAAGCAAGAAGACCCTAGACTACAGCATTGACCAGAACTGCTGGTTCGTGAAGGCTGGTGCTATCATCCCGCTTGCTCATGAGGGTATCCAGAGCCTCCAGGACAAGACAAACGCACTCCGCATCTATGTCGCTCCGGGCAAGGGCAAGACCACTTACAGACATTATGAGGATGACGGCGTAAGCCAGGCATATGAGACAGACTATGCTGTGACAGACATCACCAAGAATGCTACATCATCTGCATGCACAGTGACAGTCGGCGCACGCACAGGCTCATACAAGGGCATCGATCCACAGAGAGACCTTACAATCGTGCTCGGCGGCCTCGATAAGAAGCCTGCATCAGCAAAGATCGGTGCAGAGAACCTTGAAGTGACATATGATGCAGAGACCAAGGAGGCAAGCGTCAAGCTTCCTGTAATGAATGCAGACTCAGCAGTTTCAGTTGTGATCAAGTACTAGAAGACAATATCATGAAGCGCATATTATATATTTCATTGTTGTTGGTGGCAGCAGCTTGTGCAGGGCCGAAGTTCGACCCTGCCAAGACTGCCGATGCTACAGAAAGCCAGGTGGCTCACGTGGAGCCTCTGTCATGGTGGACAGGCATGAAGACCCCTCTCCAGCTCCTCATCAACGGAGAGAACATCTCCTCATATGATGTGACCATCGAAGGAGGCAGGGGAGTAAAGGCAGCACAGATTCACAAGGCGGACAGCCCTAACTATGTGTTCGTCGATGTGGAGATCAGCGCAAATGCCGCTCCAGGCACATATTACATAGTTTTCTCGAAAGACGGACAGTCTTTCAAATATCCTTATGAGATCGGTGAGCGTGTGAAAGGCTCTGCAGACAGAGAGAGTTTCACCACAGCAGACATGATCTATCTCATCATGCCGGACCGTTTCGCTAACGGTGATCCTTCAAACGACTCGACTGACGACACAGCAGAAAAGGCAGACAGAAGCAGACTCGGCAACCGTCACGGAGGAGACATCCAGGGTATCATCGATCATCTCGATTATATCGCTGACCTCGGTGCTACAGCCATCTGGTCAACTCCATTCCTTCTTGACGATGCAAGAAGAGGTTCGTATCATGGTTATGCAGCTGCTGACTATTACAAGATCGATCCTCGTTTCGGATCCAATGAACTTTACAAGGAATATGTAGAGAAGGCTCACGAGCATGGTATCAAGATCATCATGGACATCGTCACTAACCACTGCGGAAGCGAGCACTGGTGGATGAAAGACTTCCCGTTTGCTGACTGGGTGCATCAGTTCCCTTCATATACAGGAACCAACGGCAAGTTCTCTACACATATGGACCCTAACGCATCGAAGCGTGACCTCAATTTCCATGAGAGCGGATGGTTCTCACGCGCAATGCCTGACATGAACCTCGACAATCCTTATGTGCTGAAATATTTCCAGCAGTGGGGTATCTGGTGGATCGAATATTCTGGTCTTGACGGCTTCCGTGTGGACACATATCCATACAACGAAAAGCAGCCTATGGCAGACTGGTGTGAGGCTATCGTGAATGAGTATCCTAACTTCAATATCGTAGGAGAGTGCTGGACAGGCAATATCCCTCAGCTGGCATACTGGCAGGGTGGTAACGCCAACAATGACGGCTTCGATTCTCATCTTCCTTCGATCATGGACTTCCCGCTCCACGATGCAATCCGTTCAGGCCTTTCAGGTTCATCTGAGCGTGGAGGCCGTGGCGGAAACATTTCAAGAGTCTATGACATCCTCGCAAGCGACTTCATCTATCATGACCTTTCGAAGATGCTCATCTTCCCTGGCAACCACGACACAGACCGCATCGGTGACATCGTAGGCAAGTCGGCTTCAAAGCAGAAGATTGCAATGGCAATGATGGCCACAATGCGTGGTATCCCGCAGATCTTCTACGGAGACGAGATGATGTTTGTTTCCAAGGAGCCTCGTTCAGGCCACCCTGGCCTTAGAGTAGACTTCCCTGGCGGATGGCCAGGAGATGAACTCGACTGGTTCACTGAGGCGGGAAGAAAGGCTATGACTGAGAATACTGCAGGCGACAAGGTTGAAAAGGGGCAGGCAGCCGACCTTCATGACTATACAAGACATCTCTTCCAGTGGAGAAAAGGCAAGGAGGTCATCCACAACGGAAAGACTCTTCACTTCATGTCAAGCGGCAATAGCTACGGCTATTTCCGTTACAATGACGAAGAGGCTGTATTCGTGTTCGTGAACGCTTCTGCAGAGCCTATGAACGTTCCATGGTCTGAGTATGCTGAGATCGCAGAAGGTCTCACCGGAGGAAAGGATGTGGTTACCGGCGAGTCTGTCGTTGTAAGCGACGAGACCGTTGTTGCTCCTGAGACAGCACTTATAGTAGAATTCAAGAGATAGTCGACATGCTTAAGAAATCAGCAATAATTTCAGCAATGCTCTGCTGCGGTCTTGCGGCTTCAGCAGAGACTGTCCTCTATCCGGCAGTACCTGGAATGAGGACGAGCGAAGTCTATTCAGTGGCAGTCAACGGAGAGGATGCATGGGTAGAGGCTGTAGGTCCAGGCGGAATGGAAGACCTCCATACAGTGAATATATCAGCTGAAGGAAAGCAGACTTTCGTGATCACCGTAAATGGAGACATCGAGAGTTATTCGATCCAGCCTAAGAGTTATGGTATCAAGGGAGAAGCTGACGGGAAGACACTGACCGTGAGCATCGACAAGCCGATGAAGCTCTACATCAGGATCAACCAGCTTCCGTATCTTGCGATATTCTCCAACCCTCTTGAGGAAAAGGTTCCTTCCAAGAAGGATAAGAACATCGAATATTATGGTCCCGGCAATCATGAGGTCGGTGAGATAAAGGTCTATGACGGACAGACCATCTACATTGCAGGTGGAGCGAACGTGACAGGCCGTCTCACCGGTTCAGCCAAGAATGTGAAGATCTACGGACGTGGATCATTTACAGGAAATGCAAGTCTCAATAACTGTGAGAACCTTGTAGTGGACGGCATCTATATGCGTAACACTCGTGGCTGGGCCAATACCATCACAAACAGTGTCAACACTACATACAATAATGTGAAGATATTCAGTCATACCGGCGTATGGGGCCTTGACGGCATCAATCCGGTATCATGCAAGGGCTTTGATATCAATGACTGTTTCATCCGTACAAGAGATGACTGTGTGGCCATCAAGTCAAACGGCGATCCTGAGAAGTTTGACCTCAGTTCACGCGACATCACCATCCGCAACAGTACAATGGTCGGCTGGGATCACGCTGACGGTGTCACTCTCGGTTTCGAGCTCAACGGCGGTGTCGTGGAGAATATCCGTGTGACAAACTGCGATATCCTTTCTGCCAGAGGTTCAGGAAGAACAGGCGGACATGCCGCATTCAGCATTGTGTGTGACGGCGCTTCGGAAGTGAAGAATATCTATTTCGAGGATATCCGCGTTGAGGCGGCTATAGAATACAAGAACCTTGAGATCATCCTCACAGAGGCCGAGCGTTATGGTAACGGCAGAATGGGCTCTATCAACGGTGTATATCTCAAGAATATTTCATGGGAAAACGCCTTCAAGCCATTCACCATCGTTGGTCATCCTACAAAATATGTAGAGAATGTCGTCTTCACTAACTGCTATGTAGGCGGAAAACTCATGACAGGAGTTGAGGATGCGGATTTCCAGATGGAGTTCACACGTGACATCGTGTTCGTTCCAGGCGGAAAAGTACAATATGAAAGATTTCCTGAGCAGGACGGAGAGATCCAGACAAGGGTTTCCGGTCAGCGAAGGATCCAGAAATAAACAATGCATTTTGTTTGGTTAGTAGAAAAATGCATTCAATGCCGGTCCGGTTGTGAAATCCGACCGGCATTACTTTTTAATACAAAAGAAGCAGCCCTGTCTTTTCGAAGAACCGGGCTGCTTCTTTCATATAGAACTTGATGTTATTTTCTGTAGAGGAGATACTGATATGGTTCCAGGTCAATACTTGCCTCCGGCACTACTGTCTTGCCTGTCATCAGGTCTGTAACCTCTTTTCCTACAACGGCAAGCGGAACCTTTACGGTAGCCTTCTCGTTCTTGGTGTTTACAATTACGACAAACACTTCGTCGATAGAATTGGTGAATGTCATCTTAGCGACATTGCCTGTGTTTGCGAGTACCGGATTGCTCACGCGTACATCTCTTGTGCTGTTGAAAGCCTCCATGACCTTGATGTACTCGTCAGTATAGGCCTTGTTCGACTCCCATTTCATCACATTATTGTTGAAGAATGAGAGAGACTTGCTGTAGCCTATCTCCTGCGAGCTGTAGATGAGCGGACAACCCTCAAGCATGGTTGTGAGTACAAAGGCTGCCATAGAGCCTCTTTCGCCGCCATAACGGCTGATAGGAGACTTCTCTGAAGCAGTGTCATGGTTGATGATGTATCTCATTCTCATCTTTCCCTCAGGAACGTTCTTCATGTCGTTGTTGAATGACTCGAAGATCGATGCTGCACCTGAATTTCCGCCGAATACCTTTTCAATCGCATTAGGGAAACTCCATGCATACATGATGTCGAATCCTACCTCATAAAGCCAGCTCTTGTCGCCCTCCGCGAGAAGAATGATGTCCTCGTCAAGGGTGCGGAGATGCTTGAGTGCGTCAGTCCAGAAATCCTGCGGAACGCCCTCTGCGTAGTCGCAGCGGAATCCGTCCACACCTGCCTCGGTCACCCAGAAGCTCATCGCGTCCTTCATTGCTGCACGCATGTCAGCATTGCCGAAGTTGAGGTCTGCCACGTCTGACCAGTTGAACTCAGGAGGAGAGATGATGTTTCCTGCTGCGTCTGTCGAGTGCCAGCCCTCGTTCTCTGTCCACGAGTTGTCCCATGAAGTGTGGTTTGCAATCCAGTCAAGGATTACCTTCATTCCAAGGTCGTGAGCCTTCTTGACGAGAGCCTTGAGGTCGTCAAGAGTACCGTACTGAGGATGGACCTTCTTGAAGTCCTTGATGCAGTAAGGCGATCCGATAGCCTTGAGTTTTCCCTGCTCGCAGATAGGCATGAGCCAGATCACATCCACGCCGAGATCCTTGATGTCTCCGAGGCGGGCATTGATGGCATTGAGCTGGTTGCTTGTAGCGAAGACACGCGGATTGGCTTCATAGAATACATATGATGCATCCGGCTTCTCATTAGGGTTGCGTACAGGCTTGTTTTCGTCACCCTGCTTCTCAGTACAACTGACTGCGCCCATAAGGAGCGCAGTCAGCATTATTAATAGTGTATTTGATAACTTCATGTCCGATTACTCGATTGGAGTTACACCTTCAGCTGTTACTGTGAGGAAGAAGTCATGTTCAGCTCTTACATTGTAGTCCTTAAGCTGAGTACCGCCGTTGTTGTTATTGAAGATAAGGTTGCAGCTTCCGCCGAAGTTTGCAGCAGCAACTGTAAATACCTTATAATCCTTGCCGTCAACAGTCTCTGTTGCAGGAGTTGCACCTGGCCATCCGCCGAAGGCCTCGCCGTCACCCCATGAATAGAGTGTGATTGCATCCCAACCAGTCTGGTCGTCTACATAGATCTTTACTGCTGGAGTCTCGCCGAGCTCTGCTGAAGTCGCACCTGCTACGAGGAAGTTGTACTTAGAGATAGTAACCTTAGGAGCGTCATACTGATCAGTGCCATTATTGAGGATCGGATTGTATTCGAGCTCGTATGCAGTTGCAGTAGTTTCAACAACGTTATACTCAACTCCACTGCATGTTACAGTGTTCTCAACTGCTGCACCTGGCCATCCTCCGAAGAGTTCAGGAAGTTGATCTCCCCAAGCGTAGATGTTAGTTACTTCCCAACCTGTGTTGTTCTGGATATAGAAGTATACAGCTACAGGATCAGCTGGCTCTGGAGTCTCTCCCTCATTGCCGCCTTCTTCGCCGCCTTCTTCACCACCTTCTTCGCCTTCGTTGCCACCTTCTTCACCACCGCCGATAGGCTGACGATTGAGTGGATCTTCTATAACTGCGCAATCCTTCTCATTGTAGATTACGAAGAAGTGGTCAACAACGTCTGCGCTGAATGTTACAGGCATGTCTGCAGTCTGAGTGCCACCACCATTGTTGTTGAAAATGAGGTTCTGACCCTTACCCTCAACGTCTGCAACTGCATATTCGAAGTAAGTATATTCAACGCCTGCGATAGTCTCAACACCTGTAGGCTGTGCACCTGGCCAGCTACCTCCGAGGTTATTCTCATCACCCCACTGGTAGAGAGCAATCGCCTCCCAACCAGCCTGGTTGTCAGCATATACACGGATAGTTCCCTCATGCTCAGGAAGCTTCTCTGGCATCTTGAGTGGATCCTCTACGATTTCGCAATCCTTCTCATTGAAGATTCTGTAGAAGTGGTCAACTACATCCTTGCTGAATGTTACAGGCATGTCAGCAGTCTGGACTCCACCGCCGTTATTGTTGAAGATGAGGTTCTGGCTCTTGCCGTCAACGTCCTCAACCTTGTACTCGAAGTAAGTGTACTCAACGTTGTTGATTACCTCAACACCTGTAGGCTGTGCACCTGGCCAGCTACCTCCGAGGTTGTTCTCAGTACCCCACTGATAGAGAGCGATTGCCTCCCAGCCTGCCTGATTCTCAACGTATACACGGATAGTACCAGGGTGATCAGGAAGAGTAGGGACATATTCCTTTACAGGCTCACCCCATACTGATACCACGATGCTGGTTCTCTGACCCTTGTCTGAGTTTGATGTGAATGTTGCAAGTTCCTTCTTTGTAGTAAGAGAAAGACCTGAATTCTTTGAGTAAAGCCAGAATCCGTCAGCAAGTGAAGTACCCTCTGCAAATGTTGTAGGGTCGAGATATACACCAAAGATATTGATGTTTACTGATGACTGTGTAAGACGCCATTTTGCATCCTCAACGTATGACTCCTCTTCAGCGCCGTTGAATGCACCTGCAATATAGATTTCGTCTGCGTCATAAGATCCTGAAGGGAGCTTAGCCTCGATCAAAATCATGTTGTCATCTGTTTCAAATGCATATTTGCCCACTGGCTCAGAGTCGCCGAGATTACATGAAGCCAAGAGGCCCATAAAAGGCAAAAGCATCAAGAATTTGAAATACTTTTTCATGGTTTACGATATTAATTAAAATGGTTTTTCAAATAGATTTGATAATCGTTAGTAGTTAAAGGTATGGACTTTTTGAATCACTTGTCAGCAGACTTGTCCGATAACGAAGTGACCGGTGGATTTCAATGGTTGAACGGTGCAAAAACAGGTGGTGTCAGCGTCTTTTACATCCCCAGCACAACCTTTTCGGCAACGCCTCTGAGGTAGGCTGCCTTCTCTGGTTCAAGCACGCAGTCCGCCACCTTGCCCTCGAAAGATTCGCCCGTGATAACCAGATAGTTTACACATGCCTTGAGATAGGCTCCATAGTGTGACTGGTGCTTGCTGTCGGTGTCGAAGAGACGGATTGCCTTGTTTTCATTGTATACCACCTCGAAAGCTTCTCCGATCGGTGAGACATCCGCTCCGTTCTGAGAAGCCATCTTGTGTGATCCTTCTTCAAGAAGGTCGGTGAATGTGGCGAAGTCGCCGAAGCCTCCGAATCTCTGGGAAGGATATGCCCATGTCTGCTCCATGATGAGTCTGCATTCCGGCGAATGCTTCAGAACCATTTCCGATACGGCAAGATAGTCTTCCGGAACGTTGGCGTGTCTTTCAGGGTCGGCGGCATATCTCGCCGGTGACTGGCTCTGGTCTTGAAGGAAGGCTATGTCATAACCTCCGTCCTGAGCGAGTTTGTTGGTAAGGACTCTGCCCACATGCTGGCCGAGAGTCTGTCCTCCCTTGAGGCTGGCCTTCAGATCGAAATAATGACCCTGACTCCATGCTATCTCCTTGAGCATTGAGGCTGTGTTCGAGAAATAAGTGAATGAGTTGCCGATGCAGAGGATGCGTGTGGTGTCTTTCACTTCGGTCGTGCCGTAGTTCTGGATATAGGCACCGTTGAATCCGTGATGAACGAATCCGATGGCTCCGTTTTCTGCCGATGCCGACTGTGGAGAACCGTCGCAGGTGAAGTCTCCGACAGCGCGGAATCTGATCTTGAGGTCGCCGTTTCTGATGGCTTTGTCTAAAGTAATGGTCTGATATACGCTTGTATATTCATGAGGTTCGCCGTCAGGAATGCCGGAGTTCATGAACGAATATTCGAGCTGAGGGTCTTCCGGTACTTTCATCAGTCCGGTTTCGGCCGGCTTCCATCTTCCGTCTTCGTAATATTCTATAATGAAATATTTAGGCGAAGCCGGGCTTGTGATAAGTGCTGCCTCCACCTCGATGCTACTACCTTTCTCAAGGTTTACGGAAGGGACGCAGAAAAACAGATAGTCGTCCTTGACAAGGGTCTCGACGTAAGGGTTGCCGTTGACGTCCTTGTAGCGGAATCCGGTTTTTCCGTCCGATCTTACAGCCTTGATATAGGCTGGAGAGCCGTTCATCGCTCCGATGATATTCGGTTCCTGAACCCAGTTGTCTGCATAGAGAGGTGTGTTTCTCTCGTTGAATATCCATAGGCCTGGGAAGGCCTCTTCGGATGATGTCGTCCTGCAGCACTGAGTGAAGCAGAATGCCGTTGCGACGATTGCCAGTACAGTAAAGATGTGTCTGTTTCTCATGGTCATGTAAATATCTGACAAGTTAGGAAGAATAGCCCTCGATGTCTTTGGAACAAGGCGTCAAATGGTGTGAGCGGGCATATTTGATGTGTGGAAAGCATTGTGCCTGATGGACGCGTTTTGAAAATATGCCTACCTTTGCGCAAAATGTTTTTTATATGAAGAAATACTTGCTCAGTGCATTGCTGCTTTTGATTGCAGCCGCGCTTTCAGCGCAGACCAATGTCGCCTACCAGGACGACCAGGTCCGTTTCACAGTGGTGACTGACGGAGTCATCCGACTCGAATGGCATCCGGAGGGAAAGTTCACCGACCTCGGTTCTTTCGTGGCATCGGAAAGAGACTATCCTCAGGTCGACTACAAGGTCAGGAAGAGAGGAAAGAATGTGGAGGTGACCACTTCAAAGATGATCCTCACATATAAGATGAATTCAGGAAAGCTCGTTGCCGACAACCTTACCATCAAGGCTGCCGACGGTTTCTTCACATGGAAGCCGGGAATGAAGCAGAAGGAGAATCTCAAGGGAACATTCCGTACCCTCGACGGTCTCGAAGGTGACCTTCAGACTCAGACCTGGGTTCAGGACATGAAGCAGGGCGAGCATCGTCAATTCGAGGACGGCGTGCTTGCAAAGGACGGATGGACACTCATCGACGAGTCTGAGAATTTCCTCCTTGACGAATCTGACTGGGCTTGGGTGAAGGAAAGACCGGAAGGCGAGTGCCAGGACTGGTACTTCATGGCTTACGGATATGACTACAAGGCTGCTCTCAAGGACTTTACCGTATTTGCAGGCAAGATGCCTCTTCCGCCACGTTTCACATTCGGCTACTGGTGGTCACGCTACTGGGCATACACAGACAGGGAACTCCGTACCCTCGTCGACAAGTTCCACGCATACGACATTCCGCTTGACGTTCTCGTGATCGACATGGACTGGCATTATACTGATGCAGGCCGCGGAGGATGGACTGGCTGGACATGGAACAAGAGCCTTTTCCCGAATCCTCAGAAGTTCATGAGCTACCTCAAGGACAATGACCTCAAGGTTACTGTGAACCTCCATCCTGCAGAAGGATTCGACCACTATGAAGAGGCTTATCCTGCACTTGCAAAGAGTCTTGGACGCGACGCTTCTGACAAGAGCCGCATCGAGTGGATCAACTCAGACAAGAAGTTCATGACCAACATGTTCGAGCAGGTTCTTCATCCTATGCAGAAGGAGGGTGTGGACTTCTGGTGGCTCGACTGGCAGCAGCATATCTTCGATACAAAGCTTACAAAGCTCAATAATACATGGTGGGTGAACTATGCGTTCTTCACTGACATGGAGCGTAACGGCGACAAGCGTCCTCTGCTCTACCACCGTTGGGGCGGTCTCGGCAACCACCGCTATCAGATCGGATTCTCAGGTGACGCTACAATCTCATGGGCATCCCTCGAGTTCCAGCCATATTTCACTGCAACGGCTTCGAACGTTCTCTACGGCTACTGGAGCCACGACATCGGAGGCCACCTCGGTGATAGCATCGATCCTGAGATGTACACAAGATGGCTTCAATATGGCGGATTCAGCCCTGTGATGCGTACACACAGCTCGAAGAACGGTGCTCTCAACAAGGAGCCTTGGGTCTTCACAGCCGAATATACAGACGTGATCCGTCAGACAGTGCGCCAGCGCTACGTAATGGCACCATACATCTATACAATGGCCCGCAAGGGATATGACGAGGCTCTTTCTCTCTGCCGTCCTATGTATTATGACTATCCTGAGGCTCCAGAGGCATACAGTTTCCGCAGCCAGTATATGTTCGGTGACGACATGCTCATCGCTCCTGTGGTTTCTCCTGCAGTTGACGGCTATGCGGCTGTAGACGTATGGCTTCCTGAGGGACAGTGGTACGAACTCCACACAGGTGCATTGCTCAAGGGCGGTGCTGTAGTGAAGCGTCATTTCGCTCTCGACGAGTACGGTATCTACGTGAAGGCTGGTTCGGTTCTTCCTTTCTATGGTGACGAGGTCGATAACCTTAACGGCAACGACGAGTCGGTTACTGTGACTGTATTCCCTGGCGGAAACGGAACATTCCGTCTCTACGAAGACGCCGGAAACGACAAGGATTATGACTCTGAATATGCATTCACTTCCATCTCGAATTCATGGGACGGCGCAGTCCAGACCGTGACCATCGCTCCACGCGAGGGTAGCTACGAAGGCATGCCTGCAGAACGCAGATTCAAGGTGAAGGTGCTTGCAAGCGCAGCTCCTGTAGAGGTTACCGTGAACGGAATCCAGGTGGGTTATGAGTATCAGGACGAAGGACTTGAGTTCGTTATCGATGTCCCTGTCAATGACTGCGCGGCTCAGAAAGTTGTTAAGATCACTTATGCATCAGACGCTCCTGCCATTGCAAACGGCTTCGTAGGTCTCTCACGCAGAATGGCACGCAGCATCGAGGCCCTCAAGTTCCGCACAGGTGCAGACCCTATCGATGATCTCGCCATGATGGGCACGATCAACGAGGCTGTCCTCTATGATTATGAAAATGCTCAGGCTCATGTAGAGGCCTTCATGAAGAACTGGGAGAACCTCCCTCAGATCCTTGAAAAGCAGCGCCTCAAGGAAGCCGACATCAACTGGTTCCTCCAGCACTGCGGTTGGAAACACTAGTGCTCCGCACCATTTGTTCGCGTTGCTGAATCTATATGACAATAGATGTCGCCTGAGGTGCTTCTACCAGTACCTCAGGCGACATGTTTGTTTTGTAATGAGTTGATTACATGGTATTTATGGAGACGCACTGTTGCTTGAGGGTACATGAACACCACCTCAGGCGACAGCGTGAATGTCGAGGTAATGGTTTTACCTGGTAGATTGTGTTCGTTTATCCGTACGAATGATTAACTTTGCAGAGATAACAAGATAAGGATATGAGTTCATTCATAGTAGAAGGCGGACATAAGCTCAGCGGAACCATCAGGCCGCAGGGTGCCAAGAACGAGGCGCTTCAGGTCATCAGTGCAGTGCTTCTTACAAAGGAAGAGGTCAAGATTTCAAACATTCCGGAGATTCTGGACATCAAGAATCTTATCCTGCTTCTTGAAAGCATGGGAGTGAAGGTGACCAGACACGAGAAAGGTGTCTATACCTTCAAGGCTGACGAGATCGATACGGACTATATCATGAGTGCCGATTTTGTCGCCAAGTGTGCAAAACTCCGCGGATCGGTCATGGTGGTAGGACCTCTTCTCGCGCGTTTCGGAAGGGCATATTTCCCTAAGCCGGGCGGAGATCAGATCGGCCGACGCAGGGTGGATACCCACATCCTCGGTTTCATGAATCTCGGCGCCGAGCAGGAATATGACACCGACATGAAGGCGTTCCATCTCCACGTGCCAGAGGGCAGAAGTCTTGAAGGCCGATATATGCTTCTCGACGAAGCATCGGTGACGGGAACGGCGAACATTCTCATGGCGGCAGTTCTGTCGAAAGGGGAGACAACCATTTATAATGCTGCCTGCGAACCTTATGTGCAGCAGCTCAGCAGAATGCTCGTGAGAATGGGTGCCAAGATCGAAGGAATAGGCTCCAATATGTTGAAGATCACAGGGGTACCTCAGCTTGGAGGTACGGAACATAAGATTCTTCCTGACATGATCGAGATAGGATCGTTCATAGCCTTGGCTGCAATGTGCCAGAGCTCTATAACCATCAAGGATGTGGCATACGATGAACTGGGAATGATTCCGGACGCTTTCCGCAGACTTGGAATTAACCTTGAGCGCCGTGGCGATGACATCTTCATCCCTGAGCAGGAGAGTTATGTGATCGATTCCTTTCTTGACGGTTCTATCCTGAATATTGCCGATGCACCTTGGCCGGGCATTTCTCCTGACCTTCTCAGCGTGATGCTCGTGACTGCAACTCAGTGCAAGGGTAGCGTCTTGATTCATCAGAAGATGTTCGAGAGCCGTCTCTTCTTCGTCGATAAGCTCATCGATATGGGTGCCCAGATCATACTCTGCGACCCACATAGAGCGGTTGTCATCGGACATGACCATCACTACCAGCTTCGTGCAGGCAGAATGTCATCACCAGATATCCGTGCTGGTATCGCTCTTCTCATTGCAGCTATGTCGGCAAAGGGCACAAGCGTGATAAGCAACATTGACCAGATCGATCGAGGATACGAGGACATCGACCAGCGTCTCAACGCCCTCGGCGCCAGAATCACTCGTGAATAACACCAAACCCCTCAAATCGAGGGGTTTGTTTATTTTACTATAGGATAGCTGTTGCGGAGAGTTTCGAGGAAGAGTGTGCGACGGAGCTCCGGAGAGATCTCGTAGACCTTGAATGACTGGTTTTGCAGGGCTGGGATTTCTGCTGTCTGAGGTGCAATGCGGCTTGGTACTGTGAGATCGCAGAAGTAGAAACGGTCTGCCTGAGCGAGATACATTTCACTGTAGCGGATGTCGAGATGGCGCTGCAGGTCTCGAGCATAGCCTATGAGCATACGGACATCCTCGATGTTAAGGTCATATTTGCAGAAGACAAATAGTCCATAGCGCTTGAAATCGCCGTAGAATCCGCTTCCAACCTTTTCTATCTTACTGGCAATGATGCGCTTAAGTGGTTGAGCAAGACTCCAATATTCATATTCAAGGTTTCCGACATGCAGGTCGTCAGAAAGACCGTAGCCATAGGTGTAGCCAGTTTCAACAATCTCTTGGTCGATTCCTGCGATATCCTTCAACATGCTAAGAGCTGCAGTCTTATTCTCTTCAAGAGCCCTTGTTACTTCGATTCCGAGACTATGGTCAGGCATCTGGAGGTCAGGACGGTCGATATTGACCAGACCTTTATAGCCTTCGCCAAGCAACTTTTCCAGAAGCAGCGAGGCGTAGGTCTCGAAGAAGTTGGTATTGAAACGGCTCTTTCCCATAATATAGAATATTGATCGTCGGTGCCCGTCTCGGGCATAACAGCCATCAAGGTTATGGCCCAGGGTCATACGACACTGTAACCCGGTAAATTTATTTCTTTCTGATCACATTAAGTCCGTCGCGCATAGGCAGAATCACTGATTCCACGCGAGGGTCAGCGCTCACCATATCATTGAATTTTGCTATTCCCACAGTTTGCTTATCTTGTGGCATAGGGTCTTGGCAGACCTTGCCGTCCCAAATCACATTATCGCCAAGAATTAGACCTCCCGGGCGGATCATGTCAAACACGAGTTCGTAATACTCAGGATATTCGCGTTTGTTGGCATCGATATATACTATGTCATAAAGAAGGTTGTCGGAAACATATGCATTTTCGGAGCTTACCTCTGAGTCAAGTCCCATCTCAGCTCGCATACGCTTAAGCGTCTCCTTGCAGTCTCCGATGTGCAGTTCGATCTTATCCGACAGTTCAGCACGTTCAAATCCCTCAAGAATCAGGTCCTCAAGCTCATCGTTGAGCTCAAGAGTGTCAAGATGACCATCTGTTGGAAGTGCTGAAGCCATGCAGATCGCTGAATATCCGGTAAATGTGCCGAGCTCAAGAATGCGACGCGCCCCAGTCATCTGCACAAGCATCCTCATCAGCTGGCCTTGTGCGGCACCGGAAAGCATGCGGGCATGATTAGTCCTGATATGAGTCTGTTTCTCCACCCATGCCAAAGCTTCGCTCTGAGGTGTGGCATGCTGCTTTATGTATTCGTATATCTTTTCCATCTCCATGTGCTAAATGTATGTCAGTTTTGACAGCTTGTCTTTCGCAAATATGGTCTGCGCCATCCTCTGCACTTCATCTGCGGTTATCGCATCCACCAGCGCCCTGTTGTCCTTGCTTCCGCTGACCTTTCCGTACGCGATGAGACCCTTTCCCATCGACAGACACTGAGTCTCACCGTTGTCGCTGCTTATGGCAAGCTGACCGAGCAGCTGCTTCTTCGCAGCCTTGAGCCTTCGCTCGGACATAGGCTCGCTTTGCAGTTTGGTAATCTCTTTCTCGATGGCTTTCAGACACTTGTCAAGATTATCCTTGTCGCATCCGAGACTGATCGTCACCATTCCGGTGTCGCTGAACTGGGTATATCCGCATTCGACCGCATAGACCCAGCCGTTCTTTTCACGAAGTACGGAATTCAATATCGAGTTGGTTGCCGGACCGCCCAGTATGTTGCAGAGCAGCACCGTAGCCAGCCTTTCCTTTTCCTGATATAGAGAAGGAGCAAGTCCTCCGATTATGCAGTTTGCCTGATGATTCCTCTTGTTCACGGTCTTGTCGAAAGGCACGGCTGCGGGAATGAAATATCCTTCGCCGGAAGGAATATGGTTTTCTGTATGCTCAGCGCCGTTGCATCTGTTTCTGAAATATTTACCGGCGAGTTTCACCACATCCTTCTCCATCTTCTTCTCATCGATGTCTGCCACCACAGTGAATGCCATCTTTTCAGGCGCGAACTTCTCAGCCGCAAACCTTCTCAGTTCCTCGCTGGTGATTCTCTTCACGGAAGCCACTGTTCCGAGTATCTTTCCACTCAGCGGATGACCCTCGAAAAGCATCTCTTCGAAACGGTCGTAAATATCTTCCGAAGGAGTGTCCTTGTATGAATGGATCTCGTCGATCACCACGCCTTTTTCTGTTTCGATCTCGTGTTCCGGAAATGTCGCGCAGGTGGCAAGTTCCATAAGCAGGTCAGCAGCCTTGCCCAGATCTTCCTTCAGCACCGTAGCATGAAACACAATCTCCTCCTTGGTGGTGAAAGCATTGAGTTCTCCTCCCAGGCGGTCAAGGTAACCGTTTATCACAGAAGCACTTCTGCGCTTTGTGCCCTTGAATATGGTGTGCTCGATGAAATGAGCTATGCCGCTGTGCCAGCCCTTTTCATTCCTTGTTCCGCACTTGATGCTCAAGGCACAATATGCAACGGCAGAGCCGCTTTTCCTCACGGCATACTGTAATCCGCAATCCGCTTTTCCGCTTATCATGAAGGTGTTTTGAGTTTTCTACGAAAAATATGACGATGCGATAGAACTTCTATCTGTGAGAAGAAATCTTCTTGATGTCCTCTGCAAGGAATCCGACTCCGTCTTTCTTTGTAATCTTGTGACGTCTGAAATAGAAGAGTTTGTGTGTCTCGGAATCAATGATCATCTTGTAGCAGTATGAACCGTTAGGTGCTGAAGCAGGTGCTACGACAAGACTTACGAGAGTGTTAGGGACAACATTGACGATGAACTTGTCTGCGTCATCTTCGTCTATGACATGAAGGTCCTTGTCGAAATACTCGTTCTTTACTTCCTTTGTGATCTGGCTGCTCATGTCGGTGTCCGCAAACACTATCCTCATGCCAGCGCAGTCCTTGATGTTGTCTGTGTGGTTGGTCAGGCCCGCATATCCTACGATGTCGCTCTCGATCGACATGAGCGCGTGGTTCTGGATGATGTCAAGGAATGCAGGCATGAACGCGAACTCTCTTCCGGACGGATCCTCAGCCGATGCAATAGGCATTGCAACCACTTCCAGCATCTCCCCGATGCCGTTTGCAGCCTTCGGACCGCCCTTGAGCAGGGACATGAACTGTATGCCAGGAGCCGATTCGCGTCTGAACTGGTCTTTTGTGGTGATGAGGAAATAGAAATTGTCGTCTGTCTTGAGCGATTCGAATTCCTCAAGTGTGCAGAACTCATAAGGAGATACGCGCCATGTCGCAGCCACATCCTCCTGAAGAGCCTGGTCGAAGAACTCGTTTCCGGTGAGGACGACCTTTGTCACCTTTTCCGGAAAATCCGCAATCTTCATCTTCTTTGTGTCGATCTGTGCCTGTGCCAGAGCCATAATCGGCATCAGCACCGCCATTATCACTATCAATGTTTTTTTCATGTCTTCAAAATTTTCACAAAGTTATAAAAATTATATGAAGATGTCTCGACTTCGCTCGACATGACATGGACATGGTTATGAATACGGTATTGTCTAAATATTGATAATCGTTGAATAATTATTATCTTTGTAAGTTGACGAAAATGTGATTATGAGCCAATATATAGTTTCAGCAAGAAAGTACAGACCGGACTCCTTCGGGACCCTCATCGGTCAGGACAATATAGCGCAGACCCTCAAGAATTCCATCCTGAGAGGTCAGCTCGCACATGCATATCTCTTCTGCGGTCCGCGCGGAGTCGGCAAGACCACCACTGCGCGTATCTTCGCCAAGATGATCAACTGTTCCGATCCTTCCGATCAGATGGAACCATGCGGAAAATGCGAATCTTGTCTTTCTTTTGCAGAAGGACGTTCGTACTGCATTCATGAGCTAGATGCTGCCTCGAACAATGGTGTGGATGACATCAAGGCTCTTATGGACCAGGTGCGCATACCTCCTCAGGTCGGCAGATACAGCGTATATATCATCGACGAGGTCCATATGCTCTCGCAGGCAGCGTTCAATGCTTTCCTCAAGACACTCGAGGAACCGCCTGCACATGCGATCTTCATTCTTGCTACGACTGAAAAGCACAAGATCCTGCCTACCATCCTTTCGCGTTGCCAGACATATGATTTCAACAGAATCACAGTCGAGAACATCGTGAAGAATCTCCGTATGGTTGCTTCAAATGAGAGCATCACCATCGATGACGAATCTCTCCATGTCATCGCGCACAAGGCTGACGGAGCGATGCGTGACGCCCTCACCATCTTCGACCAGACAGTCGCATTCTGCGGTACGGACGTGAAATATCAGGATGTGCTCCGCAATCTGAATGTGCTTGATTATGAATATAGTTTTGCACTGGTGGATGCGTTCTTGAAGGGTGATTATCCTTCGGCTCTCATGACTTTCGACGAGATATTGACCAAGGGATTCAATGCACTGCATTTCGTGGCTGCCCTTTCGTCGCATCTGCGTGACCTCATCGTCAGCAAGAGCGGCGGACTCGGTGCTCTTCTCGAGCTTCCTGAATCTCTCAAGATGAGATATAAGGAACAGGCCGACAGATGTCCGCTTCAGTTCCTTTATGAGGCACTGAATGTGACCACCCAGTGTGAGTCAGGCTACAGAGCGAGTGTGAATCCGCGTCTGCACATCGAGTTCGCGCTCATGAAGCTCAGCTTCCTGCTTGCCAGACCTGCGGACAGCCCTGCTGTTGTAGCTGCGCCTGTTGCAGCACCGGCCGCTCCTGCAGTGTCAGCGCCGGTTGCTCCAGCCGTTCAGGCGGCTCCGATACCTTCTGTGGCTGCTACAGCTCCTTCTGTCGTTGATTCTGCAGCGCCTGATGTTGTTTCGGCACATGCGGCTTCTCCTGCTTCTGCGCCGACTGCACTTGCGCCGACTGCACCTGCAGCCGAGCCACAGCCCGCAGCAGAATCCCAGCCACGCGAACGCCGTTCCCGTGCTGCCCGTACGTCCCTTTCGATGAAGGCGATGATGGAAGAGCCGCAGCAGACAGATGCTCCGGCACCTGTAAAGGAAGCACCTGCCCCTTCTGATGAGGTTATCAAGGCAAAGTGGCCTGAACTGGCTGCACTATATACAGACAAGCCTCGTCTTGCAACCATGCTCAGTACTACAAACCTTCTCATAACAGGTAATGACGATTCAAAGATGGTTGTGTTCAAGGTTGTGAACCAGGCTCAGAAGGAATGGGTGGAGGCAAAACTTCTGCACGAACTGGAAGGTAACCTCCGCAAGATCGTAGGATCCATGAAGGTTTATCTCCGTGTGGATGTGGCTCCTGATGATGCTCCGGAGCAGAAAAAGATATATATGCCTAGCGACCAGGCAAAGGAACTTATGGCGCAGAACGAACAGGTCAAGAATCTCGTGAAGGACCTCGAACTTGATATAAAGTAAGGATTTCGATAGAACTTCTTATTATACCGATGTAGAAAAATGATATAATGTTGACGATATGAAACTTCGTTGCGAAAACTTAGTAAAGAAATATGGTCCAAGGACAGTCGTGAAAGGCGTGTCTATGGAGGTGGAGCAGGGAGAGATCGTGGGATTTCTCGGTCCTAATGGTGCCGGAAAGACCACAAGCTTCTATATGATCACAGGACTGATCACTCCGAACAACGGAAGGATATTCCTTGATGATGAGGAGATTACAGGACTTCCTATGTTCAAGAGGGCGCAGAAGGGAGTAGGTTACCTCGCGCAGGAGGCGTCTGTGTTCCGTCATATGACCGTAGAGGACAACATCCTTTCCGTAATGGAGATGTCAAAGCAGTTCACCAAGGAAGAGAGACTCCAGCGTCTTGAGGATCTTCTTGACGAGTTCAACCTCCACAAGGTGCGCAAGAGCAAGGGTATCCAGCTTTCCGGAGGAGAGCGCCGCCGTTGCGAGATCGCTCGTGCCCTCGCCATCGACCCTAAGTTCATCCTTCTTGATGAACCTTTTGCAGGAGTCGACCCTATCGCGGTGGAGGACATCCAGTACATCATCGCCAAGCTCAAGTACAAGAACATCGGTGTGATCATCACCGACCATAATGTTGGCGAGACCCTTGCCATCATCGACCGCGCCTATCTTCTCTACGAAGGCTCGATCCTCCAGAGTGGTACCCCTGAAGCACTTGCAGCAGACGACGAAGTCCGCACCAAATACCTCGGCTCGAATTTCGTCCTTAAACGCTCGGCAGCCTTCCTCCGTGCCGAAAAGGGAGGCCCGCAGCGCATCAATACCGCCGCAGAGCACGCCGCCGAAGCCTCAGCCAATGAACGTGTCGCTGAAACACCTGCAGCAGAAGCCTCAACCGCCGAACTTCCTGCTTTAGATAGTGCTACTGAACACTCAGACGAAGCTGACCTCCAAAAATAGCTCGTTTTTTTGAGCTCGGCTCACGAAAAAGTTCCAAAAACACGAAAATAGACTAAAATTAAAAGTTGACCTCCAAAAATCCTTAGTTTTTTGGAGGTCAACCTTTATATATGGTTTCTACGAGAAAGCTTAATTTGGATCAGGTGCAAAAGTATGTGTTTAAGCATATATTTTAGTAAGTCTGAACAGAAAGTATTTAACATCAGACACACCTCTTAGTTGTGCTCTGAATGACTTTATCTTTGCGTTGAAGGATTCAGCTGAAGCATTTGTT
>JBGVNK010000013.1:0-66428 GCA_045125535.1 Candidatus Cryptobacteroides sp. | reverse complement strand
TGTCAAGAGGGGAGAGCAGAGGAGCATGACGCGCCTGCTCTATCAGCTGGTGGATGCTCTCTACAGCCGAACCGAAGTGGAGTTCAAGCGCGGAACATTCAGGGTACGAGGTGATTCAGTTGACATATTCGTGGGCTACGGCGACAATGCCGTGAGAATAGAATTCTTCGGTGACGAAGTCGAGGTGATTTCCATCATCGACCCGCTTACGGGAGCGTTCATCGAGGAAATCGACGAGATATCCATCTACCCGGCCGGCAACTTCGTGACCACCAAGGAACGCACGAACAAAGCCATCAGCATGATTCAGGATGATATGATGGCGCAGTGCGACTACTTCCATGAAATAGGAAAGCATCTCGAGGCTAAACGATTGAAGCAGAGGGTAGAATATGACCTCGAGTTCATAAAGGAGATGGGCTATTGCCCTGGTATCGAGAATTATTCGAGATATTTCGACGGCCGCAGCGAAGGCATGCGCCCGTTCTGTCTCATCGACTATTTTCCTAAGGATTTCATCACTTTCATCGATGAGAGCCATGTGACCCTGCCTCAGATCAGGGCGATGTACGGAGGCGACCACTCACGTAAGTCGGTGCTTGTGGAATACGGATTCAGACTTCCTGCAGCGGCAGATAACCGTCCGTTGAAATTCGAGGAATTCGAGGCCATCACCGGTCAGAAAGTCTTTGTAAGCGCAACTCCTGCAGACTATGAGCTTGAAAAGTCGGAAGGGCTTGTGGTTGAGCAGGTTGTCCGCCCTACAGGTCTTCTCGATCCTCCTATTGAGGTACGTCCTACTAAGAACCAGGTCGATGACCTTCTTGAGGAAATCAGGAAGAGGGAGGAACTGGATGAGCGTGTTCTTGTCACGACTCTCACCAAGAGGATGGCAGAGGAACTTGAAAAATATTTCACGAAGATGGGTGTGAGATGCCGTTATATCCACTCTGATGTGGATACCATGGAGCGTGTGGAGATCATAGAGGACTTCAAGAACGGTCTTTTCGATGTTCTTGTGGGAGTGAACCTCCTTCGTGAAGGACTTGATATTCCGACGGTTTCTCTGGTGGCTATCCTTGATGCAGACAAGGAGGGCTTCCTGCGAAGCGGAAGAGCGCTGACTCAGACAGCAGGACGTGCTGCACGAAATGTGAACGGCCTCGTGATCATGTACGCAGACACTATCACGGATTCGATGCAGCAGACTATCTACGAGACAGACCGCCGTCGTAGCAAGCAGATGGAATACAATAAGTTGCATGGCATCACACCTACGCAGGTGGCAGTAAAGAAGAATGTGCTTCTGGAAGAGGCGGAAGTCAAGCAACGTAACCCGCGCTTGGCAAATACGGTCAACGGAAAGGTCAGTGCGGCGAACTCATACGACCATCCTACATATATTCCGGATCCTACGGATCTCGGAAAGGGAAGTGTCAGCGTAGGCCTCGGCCATGACTCGAAACGTGAGACCAATTCTGCGTACGTCGACGGATACCTTCAGGCCGACCTTGCGGCCGTCCTTCAGGATCCTGTCATCCGCTCAATGTCACGCGAACAGGTGGAAAAGGCAGTGGAGCAGGCACAGCGCAACATGCAGAAAGCCGCCGCAGCTCTCGACTTCCTCGCCGCCGCGAAATACCGCGACGAGATGTGGGCTCTTCAACAATATCTGAAAGTGTGGAAATCATAATCTTATACATATGAAAAAACTCTTGATCCTTTTAACGGTGGCATTCGCTTTTGCATCATGCGATGACCCTATCGTGCCTGGACTAGTTCCAAATCCGAATCCGAATCCGGACGAGAATACAGAGCAGACACCAGGAGAAAACCAGGAAGAAACACCTGAGGAAACTCCGGAAGATAAACCTGAAGTCAATCCTGCTCCAGTAATAAACGATCCCGGCATAGCCTATATGTGGGACGAATCAGTCATTCCGGAGATCACTGTCAAGATCACTGAAGAAGAATGGAACAGACTTCTTAAGAGATATGATGAGTTCAGTGGAAACGTAGATTACTTCCATGCTGACTTTGAATATAAGAAGGGCAGCGATGTGCATCATATCGAGGATGGAGGTATCAGATTGAGAGGTAATACATCAAGACGCAGACCCGAAGGAAACGGCGGTGAACTGCATGATCCGAACAACCCCGACTGGCATCACTGTCATTTCGGCATCAACTTCAGAAAGTTCCATAAGGATTCCGACCACACCATCAACGGCATCCGCAAGGTCAATCTCAAATGGTTCAAGGATGACCCTAACTATGTGCGCGAACTCTATTGTTATGACCTTTTCAGACGCTATGGCATCTGGACTGCCGCACATGACATCTACTGCCGTCTCTGGCTTCAGGTAGGAGATGCTGAGCCTGCATATTACGGTGTCTATGAAATGATTGAGCCTATTGATGACGAATTCATCGAGCGCAGAGTTGACGGAATGTTCGAGAGTGACAAAGGTAATCTCTGGAAATGCTGCTGGGGTGAGTCTTCGGCCGACCTTAAGGATCTTGACGGATCTTGGGGAGTAGACCTGGACACAGGAATCAACTATGACTATGAGTTCAAGGGAGATGAGGAGGATTATGCATCTGCAAAGGCACAGATGGAAGACTTCATTCTGAAACTTACCGGCAAGTCTGATGAAAGTTTCTATAAATGGATTCAGGAAGTATGTGATGTGGAGTTCCTTCTCAAGACCTATGCTGTGAATGTTGTTGTCGGCATGTGCGACGACCATTGGAACAACGGAAACAACTTCTACATCTACTTCAATTCGACAGACAAGTATGATTATGAGTTCTTCTTCCTTCCATACGACTATGACAACACTCTCGGAACAAGCTGGAACTGCGGCATAATCAATGACACAGGCCGCCACGATCCTTATAACTGGGGAGACAGGGGAATTCTGATGGAAAGGCTCATGAAGTTTGACGACTTCCGTAAGATGTATAAGGACGCTCTTCGGGAACTTGTGGCAGAGGAGAACGCTCTCTTCCATGTGGATGCCAGCATCGCCAGAATCCAGGCATGGCAGAGCAAGATCCGTGAATATGTATCAAACGACACCGGCGAGGATATGAGTATCAGCGATGCTGCAGCCTCGTGGGGCAACAACCAGAACTACAAGCTGTTGTCGAAAGGCGGCCGCAACTTCTTCGAAGTCAAGGCCGCCACTGTAAATGCTATGAAATAACATATACAGGCAGCTGCCACCATATTTTGAAACCGTGCTACCCCTCTGGCCGCAGAGGGAGGGGCCCACGAAGTGGGAGGGATTGTTTCAAAACATGGTGGCAGCTGCCTGTATATATGAATGTTATTTGCAGACCATGATATCCAGAATCATGTTGTCGGTGTGCTGCATGCCGACAGAGCCGATGCGGCCGAGATTCCGAATGGTCTTTTCAATGTCTTTTTCAATGATTCCGTCATGCTCGGAGATGCAGAGATTCTCGCGTGCGAGAACTGCCGACTGGAGAGCGCTTGACACTCCTGATGCAACCTTCATCGCACATCCTACCTTTGCTCCGTCGCATACCATTCCGGTGATGTTTCCGATCATGTTCTTGATAGCCGAGCACACCTGCACATAGTCACCGCCACGGAGATATACGAGTCCGCAGGCAGAACCTGTAGATGCGATGACGCAACCGCAGAGAGCGGAAAGCTTTCCGAGATATCCCTTGATATGGATGGCAATGAGGTGACTCAATGTCAATGCGCGCGCAAGTCGCTCATCATCAGTCTTATAGAACTTTGAATATGCAATCACAGGCATTGTGACTGTGATTCCCTGGTTGCCACTGCCTGAGTTGCTCATCGCCGGAAGGGTACATCCTGCCATACGGGCATCTGAAGCCGCTGCAGTAAGAGCCATTGCGTAACTGAGGAAATCGCTGCCGAACACCTCCTTGTTGCAGTCGAGACTGATTGCATAACCGACACGAAGACCATAATTTCCATGAAGTCCTTCCTGAGCGAGAGCCATGTTCAATGTGCGTGACTCGAGAATGAACTTGATGTCCTCGTAGGCTACATTGCAAGCGAAGTCAAAGATTTCACGGACTGTGAGGTTGTAGTCAAGAGTGGTCTTGCCCTCTGCAGCGTTTTCTCCTGCAGCATTGGTGCTGTCAGTCATTACGCAACCGTCGAAACCGGTCTCGACGATGCTGTCGTGATTGTCCTGAATCACCGCATATGCTGTGTGTCCGCAGGCCGAGGTGACTGAAGCCTTTACATAGAGTTTACGGTCTGTCTCTGCGATACCTACGGTAACAACTTTTGCTTCAACCATTTCCTTTGCATGTGCTATGGAAGCCTCATCAAGGTCGTGAAGCACTTCCAGACCATACGCAGACTTTCCGCATGCTGCTCCAAGAGCGGATGCTATATGAAGACCGACCATTCCGGTGCCGGGAATGCCGACCCCCATACCGTTCTTCAGAATGTTTCCGCTTACCTTGATGTCAAGCCTGTAGTCGGAATCCATTCTCCATGACGCAGCCATAGAGCACTTGTCTTCTATGATTTCCATCGCCTTTGCGACTGCAAGGGCCACAGCTATCGGTTCTGTGCAGCCGAGTGCCGGCTTTACTTCTTTACGGATCAATTCAATGATCTCGTCTTCGCGTGCTGTCATCTGTTAAAATAATCTAAGGTTATGGTTATTATTTCTTCAATGTTCTTTTCGTCTTTGAGCGTTTCCACAGGGAATCCGAAGCATGCTGTCCTGTAGCCGTCGCCATCATGGCATACGCCTGCTGAAATTCCTGTGTCAGCATATCTGAGAACGGTCTTTCCCTTGCCGGAAGCAGGTACAAGGCCGTCCGGACTCTCGACACTGTAACTTAATGAGTTAGGCTCGTTGTAATAACTGTATCTGCCGAAGTCGGCAAGACCGTTACGAACTCCTTTCACTTCCGCGCGGCGGCTTGCAAAGTTGCCCATCCATTTGTATCCGAGGACTCCCGTCGCAAATTTAATGGAATTTTCTCTGAAAACACTGTCTATCTGCACAGGATATATGCTGTCCCAGATGTCGGTTCCGATGTTGGCTCCGCTGACAAGGACATTACCTCCTGCAGAAGTGAAGGCACGGAGGGCATCCTGCATTTCAGAAGGGAAGATTGTGTATTTCTGCTGCATTCCGCTGCCCACTGTGGTCGTCACCTGTTTGCCGCAGACAAGGTCCACCGTCCATGCCTCATGGCGATATGTGGAATCGTTCTCAAACGTTTCATTGCTGCATGAGTAGAATGGATATCCTGCTTTCAGAACTGCTTTTCCATGCACAGAAGCATAGTCAAATGTGTTTCCGGCTATGATTTCTCCGGCACGGTGCATGTCGGATGCTCCGAATCCCGGGTTGTCGTCATCAAGCCATTCAAGGCCCCTGTTGAACTGGTACATGTCGCCGATGTACGCGATATCCTGAATGTACGGCACTCCGCTGTCAACCCTGTTGTTGAAGCCTGCGTATGTCGGGGTGTCTACGAATGCCGGTGCACTCACTCTGTCGAAGTTGTTTACAATCAGCACTTTCCTTGACAGGTCGCCTTCAGCAGGTCGTCCTATGCTGACGGTTTCGGAAGCAAAACTTCGGCCTCCGTCATTGTAAGCCGTGATGCGGAAACTGTAGATATGCCCCGGGTGGATAAGCACTTCAGTAGAAAGCCTGTCACCAGAACGCTTCACGTCCTTGATCTTCACTCCTCTGTCAAAGCCGCCGTCGTTTACTCTTGTGTGGAGTATGTAGCCTGAAGGTTCTGCTGTAGGCTCAAGCGGATCGCTGACTGCCTTCCAGCTTATGACCGCCTTCTTTCCGTCAGCACTGAACGATACTCCCATTGACTCCACCGGAAGCGGCTGAACTGCATAATGAGTACCATATCTGCTGCTGAGATATTTCAGCATACCCTTGTATACAGATCTTGAAACGGCAAATCGGAATGACGGGTCAAGGCCGTATTTCATATCGGCGAAATTCTGATGCGAAAGCAGTTCGAGAAGCATCGAAGGAGAGGACGGAGTGCGGGATTCGCGGTAACTTCTGTCCCATACGGAACGTCTGCTCCAAAGTGAATCGAACTGAGTCTGTATGTCTCCGACGATCTGGCTCTGCACCATGTCTGCAAAGTCACGAGATGTTGTTCTGCTCTCACCGTTAGGGAGTTTGGTCTTATTCTCTGAACGCGATGTGTAGATTGCAAGAGTTCCTACAATAGAATCGTTTGGAGTGACTCCTGCATCGGAGTGGAATCCTAAGGTAAGGTCGACAGGGATTCTGAGAGTTGCTGGGGGAGTAGCGTTCATACGGGAGCCGCGGCTGATCCATTCCACCCAGTCTCCACGGGACATGTAGTCGTCCTTGTAGTCGTCTTTTCCTTTATTCTGGCTGTAAACAGTGGAATCTGTTCCTGCCCACTGGAGCCAGTATCGTGAGCCTTCTGCAGAACGTGCATATCCAGATACCGAAGCCTCTTCCACAACAGAAACGGAGTCTTTCGGATCGGTCCATGTCTTGCGTGCGATATTTCCCATTCCTCCACCGAAACGTACGGCATCTGCAGTCACTACATTTCCGGCAGTATGCTTGTATCCGTCAGGTGTCCTGTTATCCAATGATACTGAGCCATCGTTGCCTTCTGCAAATTCGAACGTACCGAGATATATCCATGTGCCTCCTCCCATTTTCTGGTCGACTATGAATCTGGTGCGTCCGCCGAGGTGATTTACCGTATAACATGCGGTTGATGTGCTGTTAGGCAGGCTTTTGTATGATATGTAGACGGCATAAAATCCCCTGGATGGTATTTCCGGTCTCCATTCTGCAGATGCCACGCCTGACTTTGCGTTTGTGGAAACGGTCTCAGCCATACGTGCTGTTCCCATGGTGAAAGGATTTTCCACACCTGTATATGTCTGCTGAAGGTCAGCGAATCCTGTTCCGGCATCTTTCCAGTTTCCGGTTTCGAAATGGTCTCCGCGGCCTCTCAGACCTCCGCCAAGATCGACCGGACCTTCTATGATCCAGCTCTTGTCATTATCAACCACCACCTCGTTCCTCTGGATGTCTCTTTCGCGTGGCATGAGGATGTATGCACCTGCATTTTCAAGCATAGGTGCAAGATATGGCAGTACATAACTCTGGGTGTACATGTCCTCGACTGTCTGAAAGAGGGTGGCCCTCTGCCACTCCCATCTGTCAAGGCTCTGCTCGAAATACCTTCCGTGGCTCTGCCACAAGGCTATGTGTCTGCCGCTGAGTCCTTTATCGTATCTGTCACTTCCGAGTTCGTATACCATTCCTCGTTTCTCAGATGGTGCTTTCACCCTGTGGCGGGAATCTGCAGGGGTGCCGTCATTTCCGAGAACCGGGGTGATGAAATTGTCTAGCGAGACTCTGTCGCAGTAGATCTGTCCCAGTTTCTGCTTTTCGTATCCTTCGGGGAAAAGTGATTTGAGGGTGTTCCTGAACCACTGCGGATCGCCTTTGTACCAAGGATAGTCTCCGAGTGTGCGTGTGAAATAGAAATCAAGGGTTGTTCCTCGTTTCATTACAGCCTTGAGTGCCAGAGGCTCGACATGCCCTACCTCCGTCCTATCGCGAAGCAGGGTATCCAGCTTCGCGCAGACCGGCTTGAAATCTTCCACAATCTTGCTCTGTCCCCATGAAGTCATGGAAGCAGCAGCCAATATCATTATTATAAGTGTTCGTTTCATCTTTTTCTGAATGCGATTTGAATCAGGACAACAATGCTGCCTGCTGCAATACCGATAGAATCTGCGTAAAAATCTGCGATCTCATAAGATCTGTAGTCTGTAAGGCTCTGGATCTGCTCGGTTCCGTATGCAAGCCCGAATCCGAACACAGCAAGTACTGCGAATAGAAGAAGTTCGTGCCAGATGGTTACGTCTTTGCTATGAAATGCCTGAAAGGCAAGAACAGGGTAGGGTGCGAACATGCAGAAATGCACAAGCTTGTCAGCAGGAATGCCGAACAAGGTGAACTGCACATCCGGCACACTGTCGGTCTTCATGAAGCAGAGAAAGACTAGCGTGGCGATATAAATGCAGAACAATACCGTCATTATGGTTTTTACACTTATTTTCATCGCTTTATAATGTCTGCATGTCATGTAGTTTCCTGTAATATCCGTTGAGTGCTATGAGCTCTTCATGACGACCTCTTTCCACGATCTTTCCTTCGTGCAGAACGCATATTTCGTCTGCATTCCTGATTGTCGAAAGTCTGTGTGCTATCACGATTGTGGTTCTCGATGATGTGAGTCTGTCAAGGGCTTCCTGAACGATCTTTTCTGATTCTGTGTCAAGGGCTGAAGTCGCCTCGTCAAGAATCAGGATATCAGGGTTCTTCAGGATTGCTCGTGCAATGCTTATTCTTTGTCTCTGACCGCCGGAAAGCTTGCTTCCGCGGTCACCGATGTTGGTCTGGTATCCTTCTTCCTTCTCCATGATGAAGTCGTGGGCGTTTGCAATCTTTGCTGCAGCTACGACCTGTTCCATTGTAGCGTCTTCCACTCCGAAAGCTATGTTGTTGAAGATGGTGTCGTTGAAGAGGATCGCCTCCTGGTTGACGTTTCCGATCAGGCTTCTGAGCCCTTTGATCTTAAGGTTTCTGATGTCTGTTCCGTCGAGAGTTATGGATCCGCTGCATGCATCATAATATCGAGGAATGAGGTCTGCCAGAGTGGATTTGCCGGATCCGGACTGTCCTACGAGAGCCACTGTCTTGCCCTTAGGTATGGTCAGATCGATGTCATGAAGGACTTCCTTGCCTTCCTCGTAGCTGAAGCATACATTGCTGAATCGAATGCTCTCCTCAAATCCTTTAGGAGATACTGCGTCGGGAACTTCCTTGATGTCGTTCACTGCGTTCATTATCACATCGATACGCTCTATCGACGCAAGGCCCTTAGGGATATTGTAACTTGCTTTGGAGAACTCCTTGAGCGGGCCGAGCACACTGTAGAGGATCACCATGTAGTATATGAATGTCGGAGCGTCGATAGGGGCATTTTCGCGAAGGATGAGTGTGCCTCCGAACCAGAGCACTATCATTATCATCACTGATCCGAGGAATTCGCTGACAGGGTGTGCGGATGCCTGTCGGACAGCGACTTTTGCTGATGCCTTGCGGTACTGGTTCGCTGTCTCTGTGAATCTTTCCTTCATCTTGTCCTCTGCGATGAATGCCTTGATGACACGAAGACCTCCGAGAGTTTCGTCAAGCTGGGCCATGGTCTCGCTCCACTTGGACTGTGCTTCAAGAGACTGTCTCTTGAGTTTCTTTCCTATGGCGCTCATTCCCCAGGCCATGAGGGGTACGACCGTTACTGTGAAGAGTGTCAGTTCCCAGCTGAAATATATGAGTGCCGCGAAATAGCAGATGATGAGTATCGGGTTCTTGATGAGCATGTCGAGCGAGCTTACGATGGAGTTCTCGACTTCGCTGACGTCGCCGCTCATCCTTGCGATTATGTCTCCTTTCTTCTGCTTTGAGAAGAATCCCATCGGCAGGCTCAGCAGCTTGTTGTAGACCATTGTCCTGATGTCGCGGACAATGCCTGTCCTGAGAGGGACCATCACAGCGGACGATGCGAAATAGCATGATGTCTTCAGCAGGGTCATCAGTCCGAATACGCATCCGAGGATGAGAAGTGTGGTCGATCCGCCCCACATGTCGATCAGACGGCTGACTCCGTAGTAGAGGTTGTTCATAAGCTGCTCCTTGTCAGGAACTCCGTTCCACGGCATGAACTCATACACCTTGGTGTCCATCTCGAACAGTATGTTCAGGATGGGGATCAGCAGCGAGAATGAGAAGATGTTGAATACGGCCGACAGAAGGTTGAGTACAACCGATCCTGCGAGATATTTCTTATATGGTGCGGCAAAGCGCTTGAGGACTTTCCAGAAAGCTTTCATCACTTGAAGTTTATCCCGCAAATATAAGAAAATTATACCAATTAAAGAATGTGGTCGACCCAGTGATAGATGAGATAAATCCTCTTTTTGAGTACCTCCATGTCAAGATTCTCCACGGTATCCCAGGTCTTGTTGGTGTTCATCGTGATTCCTGATGTGAAGAGCACTGCCGGTATCTTGTTCTGGACGAATACCTTCTGATCTGAAAGCGTGTAGAATACCTCGGTGAAATTCCTGCTGCCGTAGTAGTCAAGGGCGATGTCCATATAGATTCCGTAGCGTCTGTTGCAGTACTCTAGCAGGTCCTGGTCGGGACGCTTCAGAGAGTGTGTTCCAAGCATGATGAGATAGTCCGGCCTGTTTTTCTGGAGAGGGGACAGTGTGCTGCCGATCTGGTCTATGTTCACCATCAGGGAGACCTTGTCAGGAGTTATGACCTCTCCTGTGATCGGGTCATGGAGTTCGCCTGTTTCGATCATGCGCCAGAGTGCCTGCGATCCTGCCATGCTGAGTTCCTTGGCGTCGAATGCGACGAAAATGATATTGCTGTCGTAGCCTTTTCCAAGGGTCTTCATGCTGGAGAACATCTGGGCAAGACTCAGCATCGCTGTCACTCCGGATGCATTTGCATCTGCTCCCGGATATATCTTGCCGTCAAGCATTCCCAGATGGTCATAATGCGCTCCGATGATGACATACCTGTCACGCGGGGTCTTGAGCGATCCAGGAATCATGCCTATGATGTTGTGGCCTATATGTCCGTGGCCGGCAAAGAAGTGCTTGGTGTAGGTGCTGTCTATCTTGAGAAGTCCGGTCTTGCTGAATTCCCTTTCTATCCAGAATGCAGCCTCTTTGCTGGCTCTTGATCCGGTTCCGCGACCCTGGCATATGGTGTCGGAGAGGAATCTGACCTGTCTTTCAAGCTTGCTTTCCCAGATGAGGTTCTTGGCGGCTGAATGCTGCGCCATGCTTCCTTCCTGGGCATACGACACCATGCATATAAAGAAAGCCATGATGATGGTCATGACTGATTCAATTGTTTTTTTTCTTCTTTTTGTCTGCATGGGCGCAATAAATGTGTATCTTTGTAATTTGTCTGTGGCAAACGGACGCCAAAAGTAGTGAAAATTACTCATAACAGGAAATAAATATGCATAGAGCCTTGAAACTGATCGTTGCCGTCATTCTGTTTTTCGGAGCAGGATTTCAGGGGCTGTATGCCCAGTATGACAAGGATGTCTTCTATATGAGAGGCCGTCAGGCCTTGTCCGAAGGACGATATTCCACTGCCATCGAGAACTTCAACATCCTTGCACGGCTTGACACGACAGACTACTGGAACTATTTCTTCAGAGGCATAGCAAAATATAATCTCGGCGACATCAGAGGTGCGAAAAATGATTTCGACCGCTCGGTGCGCATCAACCCTGTATTTACGAACGGATACCACTATAGAGGAATCACAAGCAGCCGTTTCGGAGAATATGAAGCGGCGCTGGAAGACCTTCAGCATGCGCTTGACCTCCGTCCCGGCAATATGAGCGTCTATTTCAGCCGAGGAGTGACATATTTTCTTGCCCAACAGTTCGAAAACGCCGTCAAGGACTTCGACAAATATATAAGGAGAGAGCCTCGCGACCCTTCTGCCTATCTGAACAGAGGTGCGAGCTATCTTTTCCTCGGGGATACGCTCAAGGCATACGAAGATTACAACAAAGCCATCAAACTCGACCGTTTCGATCCGGAGGGATATGTGCGGAGAGGCCGTCTCTATGCGACTCAGGGAGACTATAAGAAGGCTATTGCAGACATGGATATGGCCATTGAACTGGACACGACCAACACTCTGGCATATTTCAACAGAGCCATCATGTATTATGAGCAGATGATGTACAATGAGGCAATGGATGATCTGAACAGAGTGCTTCGTGACGAGCCTGGAAATGCCCTGACCCTGTACAACAGAGGATTGATAAGCGCACAACTCGGAGCGTATGAAGATGCTCTCGACGATCTGGACAGAGTGCTGAACATCAATCCGGAGAATGTGCTGGCATATTTCAACAGGGCTTCGGTCTTCATCGAACTCGGGATGTACCGCAATGCTCTGGAAGACTACGACAAGGCTATCGAACTCTACCCTGACTTTGCCAAGGCATATATGAACAGGGCTTATGTCAAGAATCTCCTCGGAGACTTCAAGGATTCGCAGAAGGACTATGACATAGCGCAGAGGAAGGTGCGTGAATACAGGGAAAAGAACATAACTGACGCCGGTTCTTTTGCAGACACGACAAAGAAATACAGCTCTCTGCTTACGTTTGAAGCGGAATTCGCTCAGAAGGATTTTGACGATGAACTTCTCCAGCATAGAGATATCGATATCAGACTCCGACCGTTGTACAAGTTCGTGCTGACCGGTGAAAAGGCAAATGAGAATTATGCGCTTTCACGCAGATACGAGAATCCTCTCGTAGATAGATTCGAGGCATCTCTTCCTGTAGGTGTGGCTGTCAGGAATCATGAAGTAGCAGTGTCTGCTGAGGTACTGGCGGAACTTGAGAAGACTGCATGGGCTTCTGTCAATGCTTCTGCAAATGATCTCTTCTTGCGAGCTTTGTATGAGAATGCCGGAAAACTCTTCAACTCGTCGCTTAACTACTATACTCAGGCTATTGATAAGGCTGCCGATGAGGAGGGAGTAGAGAAACTATATGAGGGATTCTATCGTATGAACAGAGGAGTGCTTCGCGCTGAGATGATTGACTTCATCTCATCCATCGAAAACAATGTACAGGTGCTTTCGATGGATGATGCCGGTACGACTCGTGCCCGCGTCAGGGATCAGGTGACACGTCAATATGATTATAGTGAGGCGATCGATGACATGAAGGCTGCTCAGGAGGTCGTTCCTGACATTCCGTATGTATATTACAATCTCGGAAATCTCTATTGTCTGTCGTCTGAGCATATAAATTCAATCGAAAGTTACACAAGGGCCATCGAACTTTATCCATATATGGGTGATGCATATTACAATCGTGGACTTGTGCTTATATATCTGAAAGACAAGGAGAAAGGATGTATAGACCTTTCTCGTGCAGGCGAACTTGGAATACAAGATGCCTACAGCGTGATCAATAAATATTGTGAGGAAGATGAATAAAGCAGTCATATTCGACATGGGAGGTGTCCTTGTCGATCTTGATATAGAAGGATGCAAGGCCGCGTTCAGACGCGACCTTGATTATGATAATATAGATAACATCATAGATGCTTGTCATCAGAAAGGCATCTGGGGCGACTTGGAAGAAGGAGTGCTTCCTGCTGATGAATTCCGCAGGATCATCCTTGCTGATTCTCGTTCTGGGGCGACAGCGCATGATGTTGATGAGGCGATGTCGAAGATTCTTGTGGGCATTGCACCATACAAGGCCGAATTGCTCAAAAAGATGAAGGAAGGTTATGACCTATATATGCTCAGTAACAACAATTCCATCTGTCTGCCGTATTCTTCTTCCATGTTCACTGATGCAGGAGTGCCTCTTGCGTCGACATTCATCAGATGCTTCATGTCATTCGAGATGAAGGCCCTCAAGCCGTCTGCTGATTTTTACAAGAGAGTCATGGCAGAAATAGGCCGCCCTGCTGATGAGATGCTTTTCATCGATGATTCGCAGGTGAATGTGGATGCGGCCGTCGCTGCAGGACTTCCCGCTGTTTATTATAAACCTGGCACTGACCTTTCTGCTCTTCTGGCAGAGGTCCTTGATGATGATTCGTTAAAGATGGAGGGGGGCTGCTGATGGTAAAGTTCATGAGTCTTTCCAGCGGAAGCTGCGGCAACTGCTATTATCTGGGAAATGAAAAGGGAGGCATCATAATCGATGCCGGTGTGAGTCTTCGTCGTCTCAAGAAAGTGCTTCAGGAGTATGACATGACGATGGACTCTTTTTCAGCTGTTCTGGTCACCCATGACCACCTTGACCATATCCGTCATCTGGGTTCATTCTGCAAGCGTCTGGCAAAGCCGGTATATACGACAGAGACTATCCATAATGCATTGGCACGTCACACCTTTACAGCACCTACTATCGGTCCATGCCGCAAGGTACTTTCTGAGGGAGAATGGAATCAGATCGGTGATTTCAATGTAAGGTATTTTGTCGTTCCCCACGATGCGACTCAGACTGTGGGATATGCAATCGAATTCGATGGTTATAAGTTTGTTATAATGACTGACATAGGTCGCATGACTGACGAAGCCGTAGAATTTGCACGTCAGGCTCATACCGTAGTTGTGGAATCCAATTATGACATGGACATGCTCATGCAGGGACCTTACACATATGAGCTTAAGATGCGAATAGTCCAGGGTTGCGGACATCTTTCCAATGATGAGTGTGCAAGCGCCATCAAGCGTTTCTGGCATCCGGGTCTGCGCAATATCTTCCTATGCCATCTGAGCGAGAATAACAATACACATGACCATGCATACCGATGCTCGCTCAAAGCTTTGTGTGAAATCGGTGTAACTCCTGGTACGGTAGCTCTACGCTGCCTTCCACGCCAGTATCCGTCACCTCTTTTTGCGTTGTAGCTCAAATTGCATATATTTGTAGTTGATGTTTAAACATTCTGAAAATGAAGAGTAGAAACAGGGATAGAAAGCCGTCACTGAGAAAGAGAGTCTTTTTCAGTCTTGGTTCGCTTGCGGTGATTCTTCTTGTGTCGGGAATCATTACAATTTTTGAATACCGGAGAATGACAGGCTATATGTCTGAACTCATTACCTCGAATATAGAGAGTATAGATTTTCCTCAAAAGGTTTCCGACCTCATGCAGACTTATAATGAGCAGATGATGTCGGCAATGACTCCTGTAGAAGGCCAGGATTCTCTTGAGGTCGTTTTCGAACCTTTCGATATGGAGCCATACCTTGCTCAGGTAGATTCTCTGATGACGTCTTTCAATACGTTCGACGAGACTTCACTTGTGTTTGACGAGGTCTTTTATCGAAGTGTCATGCCGGGTGTCGTGTCTGTAGGAGCCGGTATCATGCTCATCTTCCTTCTTTTTTATTTCACGATGTCTAATTATGTCAATCCTATATGCAGGATGTCGGACGGTATCGATCAGTATCGTCAGACAGGACATAGATACAGCGGTTCTTTCGAAGGCGACGACCAGCTGGCCAACATCAATGCCGGCATCACGGAACTAATGGAAGAGAATGTCGAACTCAAGAAAAGGATAAAGGCACTAAAGGATGAACGTTAGGTCCATATCTGTAAATGTAGGAAAGGCTCTTCTTGTAAGTGCCCTCTTCATGTTCCTGTCCATCATCATTTCTGTGGTGAACGGGATGGATTCTGCGTTCACTCCTCTTCTCATCAGTTTTGTCATAACCCTGCTTGTCGGTTCCTTCCCTTTCATCTTCGTAAAGAACTCGGCTCCTCTTACCATGAAGGACGGATTCATAACCATAGTCGTGGCCTGGGTCCTTTCTTTTGTTTTCGGCATGCTTCCTTATGTGCTGTGGGGTGGGGAATTCACTCTCATGAATGCATGGTTCGAAAGTGTATCCGGTTATACGACCACGGGTGCTACAATCCTTAATGACATAGAAGCCCTTCCGGACAGTCTTCTGTTCTGGCGTTCGTCAACCCATTATATCGGCGGTCTCGGAGTAGTGGTCTTTCTTCTGCTTGTAATGCCTGATGCAAGTCCATATCGCTTGAAGCTTACAAATATGGAGATGTCGTCCCTTTCGAAGGAAGGCTATAAATACCGCTCTTCAAAAGTCATACATGTGATCGTTCTTGTATATCTTGGAATTACATTGACATCGACCCTTGCATTGTGGGCTGCCGGTATGCCTTTGTTCGATGCGGTAAATCATGGCTTCAGCATCACTGCAACGGGAGGTTTCAGTACAAAGAATCTTTCAATAGGCTATTTTGATTCCGATCTGATCAATGTCGTGGCGATGGTGTTCATGGCGGTTTCTGCAATGCATTTCGGTCTCATATATGCAGTGTTCGCGACTCGTTCACTCAAGCCTCTCAACAATTCTGTCGTAAAGTTCTATCTTGGTTCGATAGTAGTCATATCTGTGGTCATCATGCTGTCACTTATGATCAACGGCGAATATGTTTCATGGGGAAGGGCATGGCTTGACGCATCATTCAATGTCGTAAGCTATATGTCAACAACCGGTTTTGCTATATGCGACAATTCGACGTGGCCTCTTCTGGCAGGAGTGATGCTTATGGTAGTAGCCATACAGTGCGGATGTTCGGGCTCGACTACTGGAGGACTCAAGGTGGACAGAATCTTGATTTCACTGAAGACCATCAGATATGAAATCAAAAGAAGACTGCATCCTTCTGCCGTTTCGCATGTGACTCTAAGCGGTCACCATCTTCCGGACAGCACCGTCAGCTCGGTATTTCTTTATATCGTTGTATACATGATGATTATAGCTGCTTCTATCATAATCGTCGTGATCTGTGGTTCCCAGCCTGTCGAAGCCGTTTCGGGAGTGATATCGTCTTTGGGAAGTGTCGGTCCCGGTCTCGGCGGTGTTGCATCTCTGGATAATTATTCGCTCCAGCCTGAGTTGTCAAAGTTTGTGTTCACCATTGACATGTTCCTCGGCCGTATCGAGATTTTCCCTGTTCTGGTTGTCGTGGCGATGATCTTTAAGAGGGGCAGGTAATGGGAAGATTTGATTTCTTATACAAAGGCTTCATTTCACATCTGAAATATGAGCCGACATCCTGCCAGGATTCTCTTCTGCGTAAGGTTGCGGACTTCATTTCGGATGATGACGACATCATGATAGTAAACGGATATGCGGGTACGGGCAAGACTACGGCCATATCTGCAGTGATATCTGTGATGAAGGAGTATAAGACAAAATGCGTCCTGCTGGCTCCTACGGGTCGTGCAGCAAAGGTCTTGTCCTCTTATGCCGGTCAGCCTGCATTTACCATTCACAAGCATATATATCGTCAGAAGTCAGTCGGAGGGGACGGTTTCGGCCAGTTTTCATTAGTGCCTAACAAAGACAAGGAGACGCTTTTCATTGTAGACGAGGTCTCTCTGATCGGAATCGATGCGGGACAGCAGCAGTCAAGCACTGCTTTCGGCACAGGCAATCTTCTTGAAGACCTTATCACCTTCGTACGTACTGGCACGGACTGCAAAGTCATCCTCATAGGTGATTCGGCTCAGCTTCCTCCTATCGGTCTGGATGCCTCCCCGGCATTGTCCCGTGATTATATGGCTATGATGGGAGGGACAGTCTTTGCAGAACTGAGTACTGTGGTCCGTCAGCAGAAGGAGTCAGGAATCCTTTATAATGCCACTTTGATAAGGCAACTTCAGGGTGAACTGGATTATGGTCCGGGAATGATGGATATATGTGACCTTGGGCTTGAGACAAAGCCTTTCGATGATGTGGAAAGGGTGAGCGGGGGAGAACTCATCGAGAAGATAGGCGATGCATATTCACGTTATGGGGAGGATGATACGGTGATTCTGTGCCGTTCGAACAAGCGTGCCATCAAATATAATCTCGGTATCCGTTCGACTGTGCAGTTCAAGGAGGAGAGGCTTGTGCGTGACGATAAGCTTATGATCGTGAAGAACTGTTATCAGTTTGTGGAGGACATCAAGGAGATGGATTATATAGCCAACGGCGATATCGCTAAACTGCAGAAGATTTCCAAGTTCGAGGAGAGATACGGTCTGCATTTCGCTGAGGCGCGCATTTCCTTTCCTGATTATGACGATCAGGAGATCACGGCGAAGGTGATCCTTGATACGCTTGAGTCGGAGAGCGCTTCGCTTACATATGAGCAGTCCAACATGCTGTATCAGGGTGTGAATGAGGATTACTCACATATTACGACAAAGAAGAAGAGGTATGAGGCTGTAAGGGAGGATAAGTATTTCAATGCTCTGCAGCTGAAGTATGCCAATGCGATAACCTGTCATAAGTCGCAGGGAGGTCAATGGAAGTGTGTGTTCATTGACAATCCTTTCTGGCAGGAGGAACTGACTGTGGATGACTTGAAGTGGCTTTATACGGCTTTGACCCGTGCCACTGAGAAGGTCTATCTGGTCAATTTCAAAGACGAATTGTTTGCTGAATGAATTCAATGACAATGAGCTCCACAGGCCCCTCCCCCTACGCGGGGGTGCGAAAATGCCTGTTCCGCTCAAATGTCATTGAAATATTAAGTAATTTTAGATTAACGCATATGAGAAGATTAACAGTTATTATCAGTGTGCTGCTGGTGACGGTGGCTGTGAGGGCGCAGGAGTTCAATCAGGTGCCTCGTGCATGGAAGTGGATCAATGAGAAGGAAGTCCTCTTCACTTATGACGGCACTTTTGCTGACAGTGCAGCTTTTGTCGTGAATGCAAAGACAGGCAGGCAGAGGACAGGTGTAGAGGCTCCGGCAAAATATTCGGAGTTTCCTGTAAGGCCGGAGAGGGCGGTGAATCTCACTTATTCTCCGGATTCTACAAAACTTGCATTCACCCGTGACAATGATCTCTATGTTGTTGATATTGCATCGGGCAAGGAGACACGTCTCACTTTTGACGGCAGCGACCTTATCCTTAACGGATACGCTTCATGGGTGTACTATGAGGAGATTCTCGGTCGTCCGTCTATGTACAGGGCCTTCTGGTGGTCGCCGGACAGCAGAAAGATCGGTTTCTATCGTTTCGACAACACCAATGTGCCTCTCTTTCCGATATATTCGGCATTCCCGAATCCTAAGGCAGCAGCATCTCAGTCCCAGAGTCCTAAGGTGACTGACCTTGCGCTCGGTGGTTCCCTCAGCGAGACTCGTTACCCTAAGGCCGGTCAGACTAATCCTGAGGTGCAGATAGGTATTATAGATATTCATGCGGCAGAGCCATCTGTAATATGGGCTGATTTCGATCCTAAGTCTGACCAGTATTTCGGAATCCCGTTCTGGGGACCTGATTCGAAGGAGTTCTTCATAGCCCGTATGCCTCGTCTGCAGAATACTCTCGATCTTTATGCCGTGAATGTTGAAGACGGTTCTAAGAGACATGTTTACAATGAGACATACAAGACCTGGATCGACTGGATTTCAGAGGTGATCTTCACCGACAAGGGTCTTTACATGGCCCGTAATTTCGAGACAGGCTGGCAGCAGATCTACTTCCTTTCGTATGACGGAAAGGAATTCCGTCGTCTTACTGACGGCACGAACTGGACTGTTTCTCTCGTAAGAGTAGACGAGAAGGCCGGCGATGTATATTTCATTGCAAAGCGTGATGCTACAGTACGTTCTGCTCTTTACAAGGTTGATTCAAAGGGTGTCATAACTGCGCTTACAGACCCTGCATATAATGTTACGGGAGTCCAGTTCTCTCCTGACGGAAAATATTTCGCTGCTTCATACTCGAATGTGACTACACCTACCAAGGTGGCGGTATTCTCGGTTGCAGGTGAAGTGAAGTCAGAAGGACATCAGAACAATATCGAGGCTGCGAACCTTGCCAGGCCGATGAGCGTGACAAGAAAAGACGGCGGTGTTCACGGACGCGTCGTTGCAGATATGGCTGGTCCTGACTATGATCCAGCAAAGTATGCGCTCGGAGAACTCGTTCACATCACTACTGCTGACGGATTCGTGCTTCCGGGCATGATCGTATATCCGAAGACTTTTGATCCTGCAAAGAAATATCCTGTTCATGTAGACATTTACGGCGGTCCTGACACACCTCAGGTGCGTGACCGCTGGACCGCTCCGAATGCTTCCAACCAGTGGTATTCGGAGAATGACATCATCCAGATCACGGTGGATCCGCGTGCTGGAGGACATAACGGCCGCGAAGGTCTCGACATGATCTACCGTCAGCTTACCGTAAATGAGGTGCAGGACTTCTGTGCATGGGCGGATTGGCTTCAGTCACTCCCGTATGTGCGTCCTGAGAAGATCGGCGTGGAAGGCTTCTCGTTCGGCGGCACCATGACTTCGATGCTTCTTATGAAGGCTCCTGACAAGTTCCATTACGGAATCGCCGGTGGCGGTGTGTATGACTGGGCATTCTATGACACTCACTACACCGAGCGTTATATGGACACTCCTCAGAACAATCCGGAGGGCTACAAGGCTGGTCGTGCCCTCGAGTATGTGGCAGGCTATCCGACCGAGTATGGAAACCCTGGAACGGATCCTGTCATGCTCAAGATCACACATGGAACAGGAGACGACAACGTCCACCATCAGAACACCCTTCAGTTCATCGATGCTCTTCACAAGCTCGGAAAGAAGTTCGACTTCATGATCTATCCTGACGGCATGCACGGATACCGCGGCTACCAGGGAAGCCACTTCCAGAATGCAAACAACGAGTTCTGGCTCAGATATCTCAAATCTGAGTAACAGACTGTACATATTTAAAAAAGCATGTCAGATTGATGTCTGACATGCTTTTTTTATAATTCAGTGCAAAGTCTATTTCAGAATCTGTGCTGCATGATTCTTAGTATCGACATTCTCGATGATTTCTGTAAGGATTCCGTTCTCATCGAAGATGAATGTCCTGCGCAATGTTCCCATCACGGTCTTTCCGTACATCTTCTTCTCGCCCCATGCTCCAAATGCCTGAAGCATCGCTGTGGAAGTGTCTGCAAGCAATGTGAAAGGCAGTTCATATTTCTCAGCGAACTTCTTGTGGGAAGCCGCGCTGTCCTTGCTCACTCCGATCACATTATATCCTTTTGCAATCAAGGCCTCATGGTTGTCCCTGAGGTTGCATGCCTCGGCTGTGCATCCGCTCGTATTGTCCTTTGGATAAAAATAGATTATGGTCTTCTTTCCCAGAAGGTCCTTGGAAGTGACCGTATTACCGTTCTGATCCATTACATCAAAATCCGGCATCTTATCTCCGATCTTCAACATATCAGTAAATTTTAATTTGTTCAATATTTGTCATATTCAAAAATCTCACCTCAAGACTTATTGCGTCACTACAGTGACGATCTTCTCCAGCCATTTCTTGTCCACTTCGTCAAAAGTCGCAAGTTCAGCACTGTCGATGTCCAGAACTGCTATTACTTCGGACCCGTCTGACCCGAATACGGGTACAACAATCTCACTCCTTGACGCGCTGCTGCAGGCGATATGTCCCGGAAATTCGTCGACATCCGGAACCACGACAGTCTCCGCCAGCTTCCATGCAGTTCCGCATACTCCGCGTCCGAAAGCTATCCTGCTGCATGCCAGAGGTCCTTGGAACGGTCCCAGGACCAGCTCGGAACCTACTACGCGATAGAAACCTGTCCACCAGAATCCGAATGTCTGATGAATCATTGACGCGATGTTCGCCATGTTTGCGATCACGTCCTTTTCGTCTTCAGCCAATGCCTTTATCTGATCATATAGCAAAGCGTACCTGTCTGCTTTGCTGCCGTCTGCAATTATAAGATTCTCAGCCATATATCAATTGAATACCTTGGTTATCTCCAATATCTCCTCACCGTATTTCGCATACTTCACTTCTCCGAAACCCTTGATTTTCAGGAGCTCTTCCTTAGTCTTCGGAACCAATGCCGCAATATCCATGAGCGTACTCTGATGCATGATGGTGTATGCCGGTACATTGTCTCTTTTGAATCTCTGCATTCTCCATTCCTGCAGTCGCTCGCGAAGTTCTTCGTTCACTGTGCCCGGCTCATCTGCCGGTCTTTCGATCTTCTTCAGTTTCCTGGTTCGTGTCCTGCTTCTGTCTTCCAGTACGCAGTCTGTCTTTATCCTGTTGTAATTCTCGGCGACAAACCCGTATGACTGGATCAGTTCAAGAGTCCTGCACAGGATGTCCAGACCTATCATTACCTCATCGGATGCTTCCTTCACCTTCTTTTTCACTTCCTTGTTGTCGATTTCCAGACCGCTGATCTTGATGATCCAGCTGCGGATGTCTTCTATGACCGGAAGGAAGTATCCGGATGCCTTCTTCAACCTCTCATTCAGGAAACTGTCGTCTTCCATTCTTGCCGCTTCGATTCTTGTGATCTGAGCTCTGAACGTATCTGCTGTCTTTTTTGCCTCTTCTGTCTTGTCTGTTCTCTGTATGAGCCCTTGATATTCAGAAGAATACAGCTCTGAAAGATGCTCTCTCCAAAGCCTGCGCAGCCATCCCATGCTCTTGCAGAGATCCTCAAGATCGAACAACTCGCGGAGAAGGTCGAAATGATAGGCCCTTTCCTCATTTCCCAATCTTTCTACCACGCTTTCTGCAGAAGGCATGGCGGCATTGAAATCGGCGACATATATGTCAGAATATATAGATGACGGTCTTACCGTGGTGTCAAGAGATATCCCTTCAAGGCTTCTGCAACGCGATAGAGCGACGTAGACCTGTCCGAAGGCAAAGGCTGCCCCTGCATCGATTATCACCTTGTCGAAGGTAAGGCCCTGACTTTTATGGATCGTGATAGCCCATGCGATTCTCAACGGAAGCTGTCTGTATGTGCCGGTAACGCTCTGCTGTATCTCCTTGCTTTCTTCATCAAGCACATACTGGCTGTTTTCCCACACAACGGGTGAGACTGTTACCAGGCCTCCGTCGGAATCAGCAACCGTAACAGTTCCTCCAGCTCCTATTTCCTCCACCTTTCCGATCTTTCCGTTGTAATACTCTCCGTTGGAATCATTCCTTATGAACATCACCTGCGCACCTTTCTTCAAGGTCAGCACTTCGTCTGCCGGATAGATGTTTTCCGGAAAATCTCCATCTATTTCTGCAGCGAACTCAAAGGAATCACCAGGGAGTTCAGCCAGTTTACGGGAGTTGACTTCATCTGCCTGAGCATTGTGAGTCGTCAGTCTGATAATATCATCCTCATCGCTGCCTGTTAATGCGTTTACACGTGCATTCAATGAGTCCAGAATCCTGCTGTCGGCCCTGTTCTCGCGTATGGCGTTAAGAATTTCAAGGAAATGCTCATCTTTCTGTCTGTGCACCTTCTGCAGTTCTATCGTAACATAGTCAAGTTTCTGAAGAGCCTTGGAATGGAAGAAATATGGTGAAGGATAGACCTGGGCCATGTATTGCCTTTCGTTTTCGCGCACCACAGGGGAAAGCTGCTGTGCGTCTCCGATCATCAGCAGCTGCACGCCTCCGAACGGCTTGTCGTTACGCCTGTATCTCCTGAGAGTCATATCTACGGCATCGAGAATATCTGCTCGGACCATCGAGATCTCGTCTATTATCAGAAGGTCAAGGGTCCTGATGATCTTAACCCTTTCCTTTTTCAGGCTGCGGTATTTCTCCGGCATCTGATATTCAGTCACAAGTTCCTTTACATCAGGAAGATAAGGACAAAGAGGAAGTTGGAAGAACGAATGAATTGTAGAGCCTCCGGCATTGATGGCAGCTACTCCTGTCGGAGCAAGCACGACATACCTCTTTCCCACGGTCTCAGTGATATACCGCAGGAAGGTAGTCTTTCCGGTACCGGCCTTTCCTGTAAGGAATACTGACCTTCCAGTCCACTTGACGTACCTCTCGGCCGTCTCGAATATCTCGTCCTTCTCCATCTTATCAGCCTTGGACAGCAACACGTGCAAGGCCGCCTTCACTGGTTTCCTTGTAGAGTGACGGGAGGTTGTCACCGGTTTCCTTCATCACTTCCACTACATGATCGAAGGATACGCGGTGGAGTCCGTCTGTGTAGAGGGCATAGATGCCGGCATCAAGGGCACGGGCTGCAGCGTAGGCGTTACGCTCGATGCATGGAATCTGTACAAGACCACCGATAGGGTCGCATGTGAGTCCGAGATGGTGCTCAAGTCCCATTTCTGCAGCATATTCGATCTGCGACGGGCTTCCTCCCATGAGCTGGGCTACTGCTGCTGCCGCCATTGCGCAGGCAACTCCCACTTCTCCCTGACATCCTACTTCTGCTCCTGAAACCGATGCGTTATGCTTTACGACGCATCCGATGAGACCTGAAGTGGCAAGCGCCTTCAGGATCCTGTCGTCGCTGAATTTATATCTTTCCTGCATGAAATAGAGGATGCTCGGCATAATTCCGCAAGAACCGCATGTAGGAGCCGTCACAATGGTTCCTCCAGATGCATTCTCCTCACTTACTGCAAGCGCATAGGCGAATACAAGACCTCTTGTCTTGAAGGTGTCTCCCTGACCGAATGCACGGACATGGTAGCTGAGTGCCTTTCTGCGAAGGTTGAGAGGGCCGGGGAGTGCTCCGTCCTGCTCGATTCCGCGCTGTACGGCTTCCTTCATGACTTTCCAGACCAGTTCTAGGTGTTGCCATACGCCGTTGTTCTTTTCTTTCATGTCGACATACTCCCACAACGATCTTCCTGTGCTGTTGCACCAGTTCATGATTTCAGTCATGGTGGTCATATCATATACGTCGTCAGATTCCTCGCTTTCTATCGGGTTCTCCATGCAGATGATGTCACCTCCTCCGATGCTGTAGTATGTCCATTTGTCATAAAGGTCTCCGTCAAAGTTCACAGACGCGATCTTCATTCCGTTAGGATGAAGCTGGAGGTATTCCTGAGGCTTCCAGTCGATTATCATATCACCGCTTCTTCGATCCTTGCGTTCCAATGTCTCTTTCTCGGTCGGACACCATGTGGAGAATGCTTCCTGAATCGCTACGTCGGTAAGGTGGCCTTTTCCTGTTGCGGCAAGCGAACCATAGAGCGTCACATGCAGCTTGTCGGTGTCAGGATGATTCTCAAGGTAGTTCCTTACTGCCTTGAATGGGCCCATTGTGTGGCTGCTTGAGGGACCTTTACCGATCTTATATACTTCTTTTACTGATTTCATATTTTCTACCTTATAACATTATTCAACGAATGGTAACTGATTAACTGTTTTCAAGGACGTGCATAATATGAAAATATGTTCACGTTACCCACCTCCTAAATCCTCCTCCTCGGGAGGAGGACTTGCTATCGCTCCGCTCTATAATTTTCTACCTTATAACATTATTCTTATTCTCCGGGGAAGCGTACGCCCCATTTCTCACGGAGGCTGTCCATGAGTCGCATCATGAAGAGAGTCTCTTCGTGCGGCATCGAAGGCGGTTCGAGAAGGCCAGCCCTTATGGAATCGATACATTCCTGCACCTCATATTCGAATCCGCTCTCCTGTCTCGGAGCCTCGACCTTCCTCACGAACTTCTGGTCACGTGAATAGATGTCGAAACTCAACGGATTGTTGATGTTTTCTGTCGATACGCTACCGTTGTCGCAAAGGATGACTCCCTGTCTGTAATTGGCGCTCAGCACGGTAGTGGTGAGTGATGCCATTCTGCCGTCAGAATACTTCAGGATTATGGTTTCGGAAACATCGACTCCTTCCTCATTCTTCACACATGAAGTGGTCACTTCGGAAATGTCATGTCCGAAATTCATTACCGCGAAGTTCAGACAATATATTCCGATGTCAAGAAGGGCGCCGCCTCCAAGTTCTGCCTTACGCACTCTCTCCTTGTGCATGATAGGGTATCCGAGATGTGCGGTAAGGAATTTCGGTGTGCCGATCTCTCCGCTGGAGATGATCTCATTGAGGATTCTTCTTGCCGGCTGGTATCGTGTCCATATTGCTTCCGCAACAAAGAGCCCGCGTTCGCGGGCCATGGCAAAGACTTCTTCCGCCTCTCGCGCATTGAGCATGAATGCCTTCTCGCACAGGACATGCTTGCCGTTTTCAAGACAGAGACGCACATGCGGGAAGTGACAGTTATGCGGAGTGGCTACATAAACCATATCCACCAAAGGGTCAGAGACCAGTTCTTCGTAGCTTCCGTATGCTTTGCCGATCCCGAAGCGTCCTGCAAAGTCTGCGGCCTTCTCCAATGACCTTGATCCGACAGCGTGGATCTCCACTCCGTCCATCGCATTGACCGTCCTGGCCATCTTTTCTGCAATATGTCCGGCACCCAAGATGCCTATCCTGAAATTATCCATATGCATTGCTTAAAACATCATACAAAGATAGAAAAAAAGGGCATAGATGTTGCCCTCAGTGCCCTAAAAACGAACTTATGTACAGATATATCATCATATTGACCATTCTTCTGGCAGGCCTGAGTGCGCATGCTCAGGTTCAGGATACGGAACTCATTGATACGACAACCGTTCCGTTGATGCAGGTGGGTAATGATTCCCTGCCGCGGCTGATTCCTTTTCTTCTGCCGAAGGATATCTTCATTCCGGCAGACAGACTGTTCGGGTACATGCCGTGGTCATACGCTCCCATGACAAGACCGACGGTCTTCATTCTCCCGACATACGGCTTCAACGGAAGCGTGGGCTTCGGACTTTACTCCATCCAGCATCCCGACAAGTTCTTCTCGACACTTGAAGGCTTCAACGGCTTCAACATACCTCAGCTTTATATTTCAGAGCAGATGATGTTGGGAAATACACTAAGACTCGCCCGTAACTTCTACATGATGTCCGGCATCCTGTACGGCGCGCAGCTGGGAGTGAGGTTCAATCTGTGGGGAATAGGGGAGAGAAGCGGTTTCATATATAATCCTCGTCCGGATGTCTCGATCGTCGTCTGGGACCAGTACTATCATGCCCTGACTGTCTATATGCCTGTATTCTTCCCTGGTGCTACCAACCCTGCAGCAACAAGATTGCCTGCAACCCCGGAAGTGTTTTCCGTAGGAGTGCAGGCAAACTTCACTGTCGGTGAATTCATAATCGGCATCGGCACCAGCGTGACTCCGCCGAAGAAGGAACCTTAGAGGTAGTCTTCGAAATACATGGTGATCTTGTCGTGGAGATGGACTCTGTCCTTTCCTGTCACATTGTGCTCGTGGCAAGGGTAAGGGAAATAATCCACCTGCACATTGTTCTTCACGCATTCGCGTACGAAACTGAGGCTGTGTTCCCATACGACTACAGGGTCGATGGCCCCCTGGCAGATGAGAAGCTTGCCCTTGAGATCCTTGGCCTTGTTGATGAGGCTGGTCTTTGCATATCCCTCAGGATTGGTGTCTGGATGGTCCATATAGCGCTCGCCGTACATCACTTCGTACCACTTCCAGTCGATCACCGGACCGCCGGCAACGCCTACCTTGAATACGTCAGGATAATTGGTAATCAATGAGATGGTCATGAATCCGCCATAGCTCCATCCATGAACTCCGATTCTGTCTTTGTCCACGTACGGGAGGTCCATAAGCATTCTTACTCCCACCATCTGGTCAGCCATTTCAGCCTGACCGCACTGACCGTGGATGGCCTTCTCATAATCTGCACCGTGGTATGGAGTACCTCTGTTGTCCTGAACATATACGAGATATCCTCTCTGGGCCATGTGCATTTCCCAACGACGGAGGCTGGCAAGCCAGCTGTTGTTGACCATCTGGGAATGAGGGCCTCCATATACGTAAAGTATCACAGGATATTTCTGCGAAGGGTCGAAATCCTTAGGGTAGATCATTCTGTAATGGTTGTCGTAGAGTCCGTCAGCACTCTTTACTGTGCCGAGAACGATCTCTGTATAAGCATAGTCAAGTGTAGGGTCTGCTGACACAAGGAGATTCTTCACAAGTTTTCCGTCAGATGTGCAGAGGTTTGTAACTCCTGGAACTGTGAGGCTGCTCCAGCTGTCCACATAATGCCTGCAGTCCGGGCTGAGGGCGATATTATGCCAGCCTGTCTCATGGGTAAGTCTTTCCGCCTTGCCTGTCTTCACGGCTTCCACACCCTTGCCGGCCTTAGGCATCTTCACCGATATTCTGAAAAGATGCTTTTCGGCAGGGGATACTTCAGATGAAGTGTACCAGACATGTTTTCCGTCATTGCCGAGGTATTCCACGTCAGCATCGACCTCAGTGAGACGGCGTACATTGCCGTTGAAGTCGCAGAGATAGAGGTTGCGGTAGCCGTCGCGGTTGTCGGTGCGGTAGATGAATATCTCGTCAGAGCCGTTAACGAACCATACGGGATCCTGAGGCTCCACGTATTTTTCGTTGTCTTCTGTAAGGATGGTCTTCACAAGTTCTCCGTCTGCAGCATTGTACATGTTCAGTTTCATGTGTTTCTGGCTTCTGTCAAGCACCTGGACGAGAATCTTTGATGCATCCGGTGTCCAGCTGATGTTTGTCAGATACTGGTCATAGCCGAATTCTTCTGCCTTGAGATATATTGTAGTGCCGGCAGCAACGTCATATACGCCGAGCTGCACGTTTTCCGAATCCATTCCGGCCATAGGATACTTGATCTCCCTGAGTGATCCTGTTCTTGTCGTGATGTCGAGGAGAGGGAAGGTGGTCACGCGGCTTTCGTCCTTTCTGTAGAAAGCGACCTTGCTCTTGTCAGGCGCCCAGAAGATGCCGCCGTTGATGCCGAATTCATTTCTGCTCACGAACTGTCCGTATGTGATCTGCTTGTTCTCGCTTTCTGCGATCGGTGTCACCTTGCCGTCCTCAGTGCGCAGATAAAGGCTCTGACCTTCTGTGTATGCTGCAGGGAATGACTGTACACCCTTATAGTCATGGAAACTTCCGTCCTTCAGGTCCATCACCTGCCACTTTCCGTCTTTCATCATCACGAGTTCTCCTGCATCCGACCATTGTGCATTGACGCTCTCAGGCGACAGTTCGCGTGAGAGAATGGTCTCTTCCATTGTAAGTATCTTGCCTGAGGCGTCGTTCGCCTTTCTGCTCTTGATGATGCCGCTCTGAGCCGACATCGTCATTCCCAAGCACATGATGCTCAGGAGAAGAATTGTTCGTTTCATCATGTAAATCTTATTTTCATCAAATTTACGCATAAGTTCGCTCTTATGCATCATTTCTGACATCAAATTGTCTGATTTTTTGCTATTTAGAATAAATTATTTAAATTTACATGATTTTGGTTAATAAAATCAATCAGACAAGGATAATAATAACTGAAACTATAATCAGATATGGAAAGAACATTAGTGATTCTCAAGCCCGGCTGCCTTCAGAGAGGTCTTGTCGGCGAAGTGATTTCAAGATTTGAAAAAAGAGGTCTCAAGCTCGTAGCAATGAAGATGGTCCAGCTTGATGAAGAGATTCTCAAGGTACATTATGCACATCTTCTCGACAGACCGTTCTTCCCTTGGCTCAGAAACGGTATGATGGCAGCGCCTGTAATCCTTTGCTGCTGGGAAGGTTACAGTGCAGTTCAGGTGGTGCGTGACATGGCCGGTGCAACAAAAGCGAGCAAGGCTGTACCTGGAACAATACGTGGAGATTTCAGCCTCAGTGCACAGGAGAATATCGTTCATACATCTGATTCTCTCGAGAATGCAGAAATCGAGCTCAAGAGATTCTTCGTGGAGTCAGACTATTGCGACTACAAGTCACCGCTTGATCCTTTCAAGTACGCTCCGGACGAATATTGATCTGTCATTCTGATCGAGGCGAAGGATATTAATAAAAAAGGAGTTTACAGCAGCGCTGTAAGCTCCTTCATTCTTTTGCGAGGACTCATCCTCCTGTAAAGCACATCATATACCATATCGGCAATAGGCATATATATGTTGTGCTTTTCATTTATGTGCTTGATGCAGTTTGCTGCAAAATATCCTTCTGCGATCATTGTCATTTCGTTCAATGCGCTTTTTACCGTGCATCCGTGTCCGATGAGCTTTCCAAGACGGCGGTTACGGCTGAAGGACGAATAGGAAGTCACGAGAAGGTCGCCGAGGTATGCTGCATCCATTGTATCTCTTTCAAACGGGTAGCTCTCGTTTATGAATCTTGTGAGCTCCTTTGCACTGGCTGCTGCAAGAACGGCTCTGAAGTTGTCGCCATAGCCGAGTCCGTTTGCAAGACCGCTTGCCAGAGCATAGATGTTCTTAAGGATTCCGGCATACTCGATTCCGTAGATATCTTCCGAGTAGCTGATCTTCACGTTGCTCGTAGCGAACATTTCTCCGATAAGCTTTGCGTTTTCTTCTGCCTTGCATGCTACGGTAAGGTAAGAAAGCTTGTTGTCGGCTACCTCTTCAGCATGTGATGGTCCCGAGATCACTCCGATGTTGCTGTAAGGGAGATTGTATGTCCTGTTGAAGTACTCAGTGATGGTGATGAGGTCATCCGGAACGATACCTTTTGTTGCGGAAAGGATGAACTTGCCTTCCAGCGGTTCTGTGAGATCCTCAAGGAACTTCTTCAGATATGCTGATGGGGCAGCCACAAGGATGATCTCACAGTTGCGTACAACCTCGTCAAGGTCTGGTGTGGCAACAATTTTCTCTTTGTTGAACTCGATGTCATTAAGGTATTTGGCATTCCTTCCTTCTGTCTGCATACTTTCCAGCACCTCTTCGTTGCGGATATGCCACCAGATCTCCTTCTTGTTCTTTTCGAGTGTATGTACAAGGGCGGTAGCCCAGCTTCCATAGCCGATGACTCCGCATCTCGTGTTGTTTTGTATCCTGTATCCCATAGGTCCAAATTTCAGTAAATTATACAAATGTACACTTTATTTTCCAATGGAGCAAATCGGTCTGAGCTGCATATATGATAAAAGCGTCTGCTCGAACTGATCGGACAGACGCTTTTGTCAGATGTTGTATCTGATGATGTTCTGTTAGAGCATGAACAATGGGAGGAGTGCTCCGAGGAGTGCAAGGATCGCGTAGAACTCAGGAAGAGCGGCGTAGATCATTGTGTTGGTCTGTACGTCGTGTCCCTGTGAAATACCAATGATACCGTTAGCGCAGACCTGACCCTGACGGATCGCTGAAATCATGCAGGTAACACCTACAAGCACACCTACTCCAAAGCAGAGGTAGCTGTTTGCAACCATCCAATCTGTACCTCCGATAAGCATCCACATAAGCCATGCTACGAATCCGTAAAGACCCTGTGTTGCAGGCATAGCTGAAAGGATCAGGTAGCCTGAAGATTTTTCCGGATTCTTCTTCAATGCACCTTCAGCTGCATTGGCGGCGATTGTTGTACCGTAGCTGCTACCGATTCCAGAAAGTCCGAGCATGAGAGCCCAGCCAAGATAAGCTAAAAATTCATTCATAATGTTTGTTGTTTATTTGTTGATTAATTATTCTTTTCTTTTGTCAATGGATTATAGGTCTTACCCTTTCCTTCATATCCGGCATTCTTGAAATATTCCACGAATGTGAGACGGAGAGGATGTACGAATGCTCCAAGACAAGACATTGCAAGGTTGAGCGAATGTCCGAACAGGAGGATGATCGCAAATGGTATGAAGTTAATCACTGTGATTCCGTCACCGGTGATGATTCCTCCGAGGATATTGAATGCCTGTCCCAACATTCCTCCGGCAAGTCCGAGGGCATAGAGTCTGATATAGCTCAATACGTCACCGAGAATACCTGTCGCCATGTTATAGGTGTCCCAAAGTCCCGATCCGATGTTTGAAAGAGGATTCTTGCCCGGAGTATTGAATATATAAATTCCAAGCGCGGAAACTACTCCGATGACTATGACAACCCATCTGATGATCTCAGGTGAAAGCACCTTTCCCATACCGAGAGCTGCTGTCAGGATTCCGCCTACAATCAGAAGCAGCCATCCCCATACGCTGACGGTTTCCCTGAAACCGAACCTCTTTGTATAACCGATAGCCTTGACAGTCATTGCAAGACAGATATGGAACACACCGATTCCAAGTGCAAGAATCATCTGTGCAGGGAAGCCGGCTATTGTACCTGTGACCATGATCTTCTTCATGGCTTCAGGATACCATTCCGCAGCAGAAAGATCGATACCGAATGCCGTTCCCAATACAAGACCTACGATGAAGGTGCCTGCACCAAGAATGGAAATTATCGGGCCGATATTTTTGAGCATATCGATGTTGATCCATTTCTTTGTCACAGCCAGTCCCAAGAGAATCAGGACGATTCCATATCCAGCATCACCCATACACATGGCAAAGAACAGCAGGTAGAATGGTGCGACAATAGGGGTAGGGTCGAATTCAGTATAAACAGGCGCACCGTACATTTCGGTGAAGACCTCGAACTGACGTGTGAACCAGTTGTTTTTCAGCTTGATAGGAGGGTTGTCTGCTTCTACGGCCTTATCCTTGAGATAGAGTACATCCATCTCGTCGAATCTTGCGGTAAGCTCCGCCTCGTTCTCCTCCGGTGCAAATCCGGTGAACACTGTGACAAGGTCATCAGCCACTCCCTGTCCGGCATCAACAGCAAGATAAAGGTCGAGATCTGCAAGCTCACGTGTGTAGGACTCTTTCATTGCTGGAATATAATCCTTCGCGTTGAGAAGTCCGGCCTTGCATTCAACGATTTCCGATGCGATATGCTCGGCTTCTGCCTTTGCCTCAGCGTATGTTCCTTCCGGTACGGCAGTTTCCGGTACAGGGAATGAATATGTTTCTGACTCAGGACAGATGATGACGAACCATATCTTCTTTTCGTCTTCATTCACCACCTGAAGTGCATACTCCGAGTTCCAAGCCTCGTCATAGCGTTTCTTGTCCAGACAGTAGTATCTCACCCTGTAACCGAGATCCTTAAGGCCGTCTACAGCCTTTTTGTCATAGTCACCCCAAGGAAGTCTCGTCTTCATCTGCTTCTCTGCATTTGACAGAGAATTCTTGAGGTCTGCAAGTCTTGCAAGACTTTCTTCCACGAAGGTGACAGGGTCTCCCTCAATGGATACAGTGGTCTTTGCAATTTCTTCATAGTCAGCATCCTTGCTATAATCCAAAGCCTCGAGAACCTCTATGGCTTTCTTTGCCTTGGAAGCTCTCGCCATCATCTCGTGCGAGGTCTGGTCCACAGGCTTTACGGAACGGCTGATATCCACTACGCCAAGCTCCTGAAGCTGCTCCAGAAAGCCTTCCTTCTCTCCACTGAGGAGAACGAAGGAGTATTTCGTCATCTTAGTTATCATTTTCCTGTTCCTCCTCTTCTATAGCATGTCTGCTCTTTACGATCTTGGAAGCTGCCTTGGAGAGATTCTCCTCGTCTTCCATGTATCGCTTGATCTTTCTGATAGCCTCCTGATATCCTGGAATCTGCACCTTCTCATAAAGGTTCACCTTCTGAGTGGTCTTCTTTCTCTGGAAGTCGAGGATACGTGCTTTCTCGAGATATACCTCCGATTCGATTCCGAGTCTTGAGAGTTCCTTGAGGATTGCAACTCCGTCAGCATACCATGCGGGGCAGTTGAAGGCGTTGAATTCATGGATCTCGTACTTGATCTCTCCGAGAGCCGGAGTCTTCACACCGGCAACTTTCACAGTGTAGAGATCTACATCAGTGATCGAGATGAGGTTCGGCTGGAATTCGTTCCAGAGAGCTGCGAGATAGTCGTATCTTTTCAGGGCGGCATCAAGATCTTCAATAAGCTTCTCAGAATAGTCCTTGGCCTTCTTCACCTCAAGACGGAGCGCCGACTCCTTGTTCTTCAGGGTCGGGAGGGCGTTCCTTCTCATCTTGAGCTGTTTGTTCAAGTTGTTGAGAGAAGTCTTATTATATTGAAACTTTATTGCCATAATTTTTGCTTCTTTTTGCCTCTGACTGCGTAAGCCTTCACATCGTCAGTCGGTCATTACCGAAAGGTAACTCCCTCTTTCCGAGTTCGTCTTTCTTGTCATAGACAAAAATAACCTAAAAATTGTTAATTGTTTTTCCAATATTTATCTACTAATTCCTGCTTGATGCCGGTCTCTGCCTTCTTGAAGTAGGTTGCGAAGAGTTCCCATGCAGTGTCGAGCATCTCGTCGATCTTGAGGTTGACGTCGATAGCAAGGAGTCTTGTAGCATATGCTTTAGCATAGTCGAGACATCTGAGGTCGTAGTCGCTGAGGTCGAAACCGTTCTCCAGTTTGGTCTTGGCGTTCTGGGCATCTGCATAGAGACGTACGGATGCATTCATCACCTGACCGTGGTCCTCACGGGTCTTCTTTCCCTGAACGAGCTGCTTGAGTCGTGAAAGAGAACGGAACGGGTCGATGATGACCTTGCCTGAATCCGGATCGGTACGGAGGAAGAGCTGTCCCTCTGTGATATAACCAGTGTTGTCCGGAATCGCGTGGGTGATGTCACCGTCGTTGAGTGTCGTCACCGCGATGATGGTGATCGAACCTCCCTCAGGAAGCTGCACAGCCTTCTCGTAGATCTTTGCAAGGTCTGAGTAAAGTGAACCTGGCATAGAGTCCTTTGAAGGGATCTGGTCCATACGGTTTGACACGATAGAGAGCGCATCGGCGTAGAGAGTCATGTCGGTGAGGAGCACGAGAACCTTCTCGTTCTTCTCCACAGCGAAGTACTCGGCAGCTGTAAGCGCCATGTCAGGGATGAGGAGTCGCTCTACCGGCGGCTGCTCTGTTGTGTTTACGAATGAGATGATCTTGTCGAGAGCACCAGCTGCTTCAAACTCATGCTTGAAGTAAAGGTAGTCGTCGTTTGAAAGACCCATACCTCCGAGGATGATCTTGTCTACATCCGCGCGGAGAGCTACCTGTGCCATAACATTGTTGTATGGCTGGTCAGAGTCTGCGAAGAAAGGAATCTTCTGTCCTGACACGAGGGTGTTGTTGAGGTCGATGCCGGCGATACCTGTAGGGATGAGCTGTGATGGCTGCTTTCTCTTGTAAGGGTTAACTGAAGGACCACCGATCTCAACAGTCTTTCCTTCTACTTCCGGACCGCCGTCGATAGGCTCACCATAAGCGTTGAAGAAACGTCCTGCGAGTTCGTCGCTCACCTTTAGTGTAGGAGCGCCGCCGAGGAATACTACCTCAGCATCAGTAGGGATACCTTCTGTACCTGAGAAAATCTGAAGTGTAACGAGGTCGCCCTTAGTCTTAACCACCTGAGCAAGGCGGCCGTCCACGAGTGCAAGCTCGTCGTTGGAAACGCCTGTAGCTTTGAGCGATACAGTGGCCTTTGTAATGGCCTCCAACTGTGTATATGTTTTCTGAAATGCCTTATTTGCCATTGCTGAGAAGATTATTAAGTTTGTCCTGATACTCGTTGAATCTCTCGCTCTTGAATACCGAGTAGTTCATCTGACGGAGAAGGTTGATGGCCTCCTTGAAGAAGTTACGGCACTCCTCGAAGTCTTCGAATGTGAAATCAGTTTCGCAGATTCCGAGCACGAGTTCAAGCATATATTTCTGTCTTTCAAGTGGACAGAGGGCGTCGATATCGTCGAAAGCATCCTGCTGGAGGATAACGAAGTCAACGAGCTCTGACTTCCAGAAGATCTCGTGATAGTTCATAGGAACTCCATCGTCACCGAGGATGTTGATCTGGTCGTTAGCCTCTTTACCCTTGCGGATGATGTTCTTTGTCTTCTCGACCATTTCAGCCCAACCTGGCATGATGGTAGTGTTGAGATATTCGCGAATCTCCGGATATTCAAGATATTTCGAATATGAATCGATTGGGTTGACAGCAGGGTAGCGCTTCTGGTCTGCACGGTTCTGCTCGAGTGCGTAGAAGCAACGTGCAGCCTTCTTTGTAGACTCAGTTACAGGCTCCTTGAGGTTACCTCCGGCAGGGGATACTGTACCGATGAATGTTACAGCACCAGTCTGACCGTTGTTGAGAACTACCATACCTGCGCGAGCGTAGAAGTTGGAGATGATGGCAGAGAGGTCCACAGGGAATGCGTCTGCACCTGGGAGCTCCTCCATACGGTTAGACATCTCTCGGAGTGCCTGTGCCCAACGTGAAGTAGAGTCAGCGAGGAGAAGTACCTTGAGACCCATTGCACGGTAATACTCACAAATAGTCATTGCTGTGTAAACTGATGCCTCACGTGCGGCAACTGGCATGTTTGAAGTGTTGCAGATGATGGTAGTACGCTCCATGAGGTGGCGTCCAGTGTGTGGGTCTACGAGTTCAGGGAACTCAGCGAAGATCTCCACAACCTCATTTGCACGCTCTCCGCAGGCAGCCATGAGGATGACGTCAGCATCACCCTGCTTTGCGATGGCATGCTGAAGCACGGTCTTTCCACAGCCGAATGGTCCAGGGATGAAGCCTGTACCACCTTCTGCGATAGGGTTAAGTGTGTCGATGGCGCGTACGCCAGTCTCCATAATCTTTGATGGTCTTGGCTTTTCTTTGTAACCCTTGATAGCGACCTTAACCGGCCATTTCTGCCACATGGTCACTTCTACATCCTCTCCTGATGCGTCAGTGAGGACTGCAATCACCTTGTCGATATTGTACTGGCCTGCTTCTGCCACAGACTTTACGGTATATTCGCCCTTGAATGCGAACGGAACCATGATCTTGTGAGGAAGCCATCCTTCCTTCACCTCTCCGAGCCAGTCGGCAGCGACAACCTTGTCGCCCGGCTTTGCGATAGGGGTGTAGTCCCAGAGTTTCTCGTGATTGAGGGGGCTTGTGTATTCACCTCTCTTGAGGAACACACCTGTCATTGTGGTGAGGTCGTTCTGCAGACCATCGTAGCTGTTCGAGAGGAGGCCCGGACCGAGTGTCGCCTCGAGCATTCTGTCCTCGAACTCAACGATGTCACCGTTCTTGAGTCCACGGGTGCTTTCGAACACCTGCACTGCTGCAGTCTTTCCGTTTACCTTGATGACCTCAGCCATGAGCTTGGTGTCTCCGACAGTGATGTAGCAGATCTCATTCTGCGACACCGGGCCGTCAGCAAGCACTGTAACGAGGTTGGAAACGATACCCGTAACTTTACCTGTTGTCTTCATATTGATATTTGTGTTTTATTTATTTTCGTCATATTCGACACCTTTGAATGTGCCGCGTACTTCATCAACGAGTTTCTTGAACATCGCGCGTCCTGCCTCCTCGTCGAGGATGAGCCATCTGCGGATGATCATCATCTTCACGACGACTCCGAGAATCTTGTCGAAGTCGAGATAGTTGAAGAGTGTGAGTTCGTCGATCTTTTCCCAGTAGAGGTCGTCGATACCTCTTTCGCGGGCAAGGATATCCTTTCCTTCAAGGATGGCCTGAAGTCTTGCTTCCTCCTTGAATTCCGGCTCCTCGCGCTCGATTCCCTTTTCCTCGTCTTCAGGATCGGCAAGAGAGAGCACGTCCTTGAGAGGATCGCGAGAAAGGGCCTGATTGAGGTACTTCACCTTCGCGTTGCGAACGTTCATGTCGAAGAGGAAGAACTCTCTGATGAACTTCTTGGGGCTTGCGAGGGCAGCCTTGTAGAATTCAAGCCCGATCTTCTCCTTGTCGAAGCCATCCTGGATGAAACTTACGAGAGCGTTGTCCTTCTCTGAAAGAAGTTCACGCATCTGCGCAAAGCATTCGTCAAGAGCCTTTTCGCCCTGTCTCCAGTCCGGAGTGAAATCGGGAAGACCTGCTATTATGTAAATGTAATTGGTCATTTGCTTTCTGTCATTCTGAGAATAATCGGCGGATTAACCGAAGAGAAGCTTCTTTGTTGCCGGACGGAGATATTCTGAAATCAGTTCGTTGAATGTCTCGTCAGTGAAGCTGATGAAATAACCGCCATCCTTAGGGCCGATGCGGAATCCGCCAGACACCTTCTTGGAGAATGAAGCCTCCACACCTGCACCGAGAGTCTTGGCAAGTTCCTTTGTGAGGAATGGCTCTACATCTTTCTTGAGGGACTCAGGGAGAACCACTTCGAGATCTACCGGACCGTCTGTAGTGAATTTCTCGGCCACAGCCTTGATGATCTCCTTTACGAATTCAGCCGAAGTGAGTGCCTTCTTGACCTCTGCCTCTGTCATCTTGCCCACGATAAGGGTCTCGATGTCCTTCTTTGTAGCCGCGATGCTCTGGCCTGCAGCCATCTTCACATCAGAAGCTGTCTTGGTCTTGATCTCTTCTGCTTCCTTCTGTGCAGCAGCTACGATCTGTGCAGCCTCAGCCTTAGCCTTGGCAACGATCTCTTCAGCCTGTACCTTAGCTTTAGCAAGAAGTTCTTCTCCTTCCTGCTTTCCTTTTGACAGTCCTTCGTTGTAGAGTCTGTCAGTAAGTTCCTGCAATTTGTTCTGCATATCGATATGTTTTGTTTTTGTTGATTTTCTTATGTGTTCAGTTCATTTCTGCCGAGGTTTTCCGGCAAGTAATAAGCAAACGGACAAATTTACTGATAAATTGTAAATTTACCTAAAAAAAGATGCTTGATTTTCACAACAAAAATCAAGCATCTTTTCAACTTTTTCGACCTTTGGAAATCAGAAGCATTCCTTCAGGATCTGAGTTATGTTCTTTGACTTTCCCATGGTATAGAAATGCACAGCGGGAACTCCATGACTGATAAGGTCCTTGCACTGCATTATGCACCATTCCGTACCCGTCTGATAAGCTTTTTCCTTGTCATCTCCAGCTTCCTGCATCGCTTTCGTGAGTTCGAGAGGAATGTCCAATGAAAACGCTTCAGGAAGAACATTGACCTGCTTGACGGTGGAAAGTGGCTTCAGACCCGGAATGATAGGGACGGTGATGCCGGCCTTGCGGCATCTGTCGACGAAATCATAGAAGACCTTGTTGTCGAAGAACATCTGTGTGATGATGTAGTCTGCACCCGCGTCCACCTTTCTCTTGAGATTCTCGATATCCGTCTCGATGTTCGGTGCTTCGAAATGCTTTTCAGGATATGCACCCACACCAATGCAGAAAAATCTTTCGTCGGCATCCAGTCCGCGGCTGCGCCTGTATGTAGTGCTGCCCTGATATTGTCTGATGCCCTCAACAAGTTCGTTTGCATATCGATATCCTCCAGGAGTCGGCACGAACCTCTTTTCTCCGCTGATGCTGTCTCCTCTCAATGCCACGATATTGTTTATTCCGAGGAATGCAAGATTGTCAAGCCTGCTCTCTATTTCTTCTCTGGTGTTTCCTCCGCATATCAGATGAGGAACGACTTCCACGTCATATTTCGACATGATGGCAGCGCAGACGGTGGTTTCGCTGATGCGGTTGCGCACCAGATGCTTTGTGAAGCTTCCATCAGCCTCCTCCCTGTATTCGAATTCATCCCTGTGGCTCGTCACATTGATATACTTCGGACTGAACTCCATGAATGGAGCGATGCTCTCGAGAAGTTCTTCCTTTGTCAGGCCTCTGAGAGGCGGCACGATCTCCAGTGATGGGAACGCCTTCGTGCTGTTGGTCAATATTTCTGAAACTTTCATGGCAATATCTATTGTTGGACCTTTCCCTTGTTCTGGGGCGTGCCCGCTAAGTCTTTGATATTTATCTTATTATGTGTTTATGGGTGCTTGATTTTTTATACCCATATTCGCTTGATTTCTTGATAGTCATAGAGTTACTGGGTACGCTATTTCAGCAGATGGCCGAGGAACTGTCGGGCTGTCTGCTCGTCCATGCCTCTGCGCTGTGCGTAGTCACGGTATTGCTCCTCACTGATGCGGCGGATCTCATGGTATTTCGCTTCAGGATGAAGGAAAATGAATCCGCAGATGCTTGCAAGAGGAGTCATCGCGCACGACTCCGTCAGTCTGATGCCGAGGCTGTAATCTCCTGAAAGCATATCCAGTATGTCGTGTTTCAATGTGTGGTCAGGACAACTTCCGTAACCTGCTGCAGGCTTGATTATCTTGATGTCCTTACCGGTCTGAATCTCCCCGTCAAGCCACTTTGATGCCGCTTCTGCAAGCGTAAGTCTTACGGTTTTAGCCACCATATCCTCATATTTGTTGCTGCATGCAGGACAGCAGCAACCTTCCTCGTGAGCATCCTTGCGGGCCTTTACTGCAATGGTGAAGACTCCAAACGGAGATGACTTACCGCTGCCTTCAGGTGCTATGAAATCCGCAATCGACGCCATTGTGCCGATCTCCTGCCTTAGCATCGGAATCTTTCTGCCACCTTCGATAATGATGTACTTTCCGTCGGAATTCGCTTTGAAGAATCGTGCTGAGACAGTGATCTTATAGTTGCCGAGCGCCAGTTCCTCCTCAGCATCAGTACGGAGCTGCATAAGTTCCATGGCCTCAGGATTTGCGCTTCCGTATTTCACGCCCCAGATGGCATAGAACATCTTCCAGTCGAAGAACGGCAGGACCTTTTCTGCAGGCACTTCCGTTGCCTTCATGTCTGCCGGAACCGGGATGTCGGTCATGCTGGTGAGAATCGGCTTGAACTCTATCTTGCCATTGCCGGATGCCCGATCAGGTCGGGCATGACGTACGCCGTCATTGCCGGCTTGACCGGCAATCCCGTTGTCGTACAGACCGCGGATCTTCTCCTGCTCAGCCTTCTGCTCCTTCTCAAACCCCTCACGGTCAAGGATGATCTTCTTCGCCATGACTGCAGCAGCCGATGCATCCGCACCATAGAATACATGATCATAGAGCGGAGCAAGCTTCACTGCAGTATGCAGAGCGGATGTGGTTGCGCCGCCGATAAGCAGAGGAACGTTCATGCCCCTGGCAGCCATCTCGCGGCATAGTTCCTCCATCTGATAAAGCGAAGGTGTGATGAGGCCGCTCACCGCAACGATATCTGCGCTCAGTCTTTCAGCCGCATCCAGAATAGTCTCCTTATCCACCATCACGCCAAGATCATGGACCTCGAATCCGTTGCAGTTCAGGACTATGCCTGTGATGTTCTTGCCTATGTCGTGAACGTCTCCCTTGACAGTGGCGAGTATCACCTTTGGAAGTCTCGAGTCTTCTGCGGAGTTCTCCATGTATGGCTCAAGAATGCTCACGGCATCTCTCATTATCTTAGCAGACTTCACCACCTGAGGGAGGAACATCTTGCCCTCGCCGAACAATGCCCCGACTGTCTCCATTCCTGCCATAAGCGGTCCTTCGATCACAGCAAGAGCGCTGCCGTATTTCTCAAGAGCTTCCTTTATATCGGTTTCCAGATCTGCCGCGGAACCTTTTACAAGAGCATTCTTCAGGCGGTCCTCCAATGAGGACTTGCCCTGCATGCCGATTGTCCGATCAGGTCTTGCATGGTGTATCCCTTCATTGCCGGCTGCTTTTCCGTCATTGCCGGCCTGACCGGCAATCTCTTTCAAAGCAGCAATCCCGGCCGCTTTTTCGATAAGCCTTTCTGTGGCCTGCGGATCGACGTCAAAAATCACGTCCTCGACACACTTGAGTAGTTCAGGCTCTATCTCGTCATAGACCTGAAGCATCGACGGATTGACGATAGCCATGTCCATGCCGGCCTTTATCGCATGATAGAGGAATGCAGAATGCATGGCCTCACGCACGACATTATTTCCCCTGAACGAGAACGAAAGGTTTGAAACTCCTCCCGAAGTCAAGGCGCCGGGCAGATTCGTCTTGATCCATCTCACCGCCTCGATGAAATCCACAGCATATTTCGCATGCTCCTCGATTCCGGTTCCGATGGACAATATGTTTACATCAAAGATTATATCTTCAGGAGCCACGCCGGCCTTCTCGGTCAGAAGCCTGTAAGCCCTTTCGCAGATCTCGACCTTGCGGTCGAATGTGACAGCCTGTCCCTGCTCATCGAAAGCCATTACAACCATCGCTGCACCGAAGGACCTGATCACGCGAGCCTTTTCCAAAAAGGCATCTTCACCCTCCTTGAGACTGATGGAATTCACGATACATTTGCCCTGAGCATTCTTCAGACCTGCAAGAATGGTCTCCCAATGTGAAGAATCTATCATCAGCGCAGCCTTTGCCACAGCGGGGTCATTGGAAATATAGCGTACGAACCTTTCCATCTCGCGGGTGCTGTCAAGCATTGCGTCATCCATATTGATGTCGATGATGCCTGCGCCGTCCTCGATCTGTTTTGCCGCAATCTGAAGCGCTTCATCATACTTGCCCTCTGAAATCAGTCTTGCGAACTTCCTCGATCCCGCAACATTGGTCCTCTCGCCGACATTAGTGAAATTATTCCTCTTCACATCCACAGTCACGGCCTCCAGACCGCTGACTTTCAGAACCCTGTCCGGGAAACCGGCCGTTTTTCCGGATGACATGCTGTTTTTTGACGCCTCGTCCGGGAAACAGGCTGTATTTCCGGACAGCGTACGAGGTCTGACACCTTTCAGCGCCTCAGTAATCGCACGGATATGATCAGGACTGGTACCGCAGCAACCTCCGGCGATATTCAGCAGCCCCTTCTCAGCCATGACTCTTACTGCGGCCCCCATATCGGCAGGACTCTGGTCGTATCCGCCCATTTCGTTAGGCAGACCCGCATTAGGGTAGCAGCTCACTCCGCACTCACACCATCTGTCGATATCCTCCACCAGCGGCATCAGTTCAGACGCTCCGAGTGAACAATTAAGTCCGAACGCCAGAATAGGGTAATGGCGCACAGCAGTATAAAAAGCCTCCAGAGTCTGTCCCGTCAGCGTTCTTCCGCTCCTGTCTCCCACAGATACGGATATAATTACTGGAATGCTTGAGGAATGTGTTGGAGGGACAGGCTGAATGATGGAATCGGCATGTCCCACCCTCGGGTAGGGGGAGGGGCCCACGGAGCGGGAGGGGGCCGATGGAATCATCAGCCTGTCCCGACAGCACTCCTGAACAGCAGCCAGTGCAGCCTTGACATTAAGCGCATCAAAACAAGTCTCGATCAAGATGACATCCGCACCACCGCGAACCAGCGCCTCCGCCTGCTCACGATAAGCCTCCTTCATCTGATCGAAAGAATAAACCCTGAAGGCCGGATCCGAAACCTCCGGAGAAAGAGAAAGCGACTTTGAAGTCGGTCCCATGCTACCTGCCACCCAGACCTTGCGTTCAACACCCACAGAAGCTGCTACAGCAGCAGCCTCATCAGCAGCCTCACGAGCAATGCGCGCACCCTGATAAGCCATCTCTGCAGCAGAATCCTCGCATCCGTACTCCGACTGCGAAATCCTGTTTGCACTGAAAGTATTGGTCTCGATGATGTCCGCTCCCGCTGCAATATACTCCTTATGGATAGCCTTGATGATCTCCGGACGTGTAAGATTCAGACATTCGTTGTTTCCTCGAAGTTCTTTCGCACACCCCTCGAATGCTCCCGAACGATAATCCTCCTCCGTTAGCCTGTACTTCTGAATCATGGTGCCCATCGCACCGTCCAATATCAATATCCTTTCTTCAGGTAATCTCATTTCCATGAAAATTTACAACTTACAAAGATACTTATTTTCTGCGACCGATTCGTCATCAATCTCTATACATGTGAGCGTTGCAACAAAAAAATGCAATATTTTGTTGCAACGGTATTGAAAATTGGGTATGTTGACTAATTTTGTAGAACATGTATCATTATATAGGAACAACTTCTAATAACTGGAAAAGATATGATAATAGATTTCAATAAAATGGACCTTTCGCTCCTTCCGAACTTCAAAGGAGGTGACAAGGAATTCAAGGCAAACATGTTCTTCGACGGCATCAACAGAATCTTCAAAGGCATTCTCGAGCCAGGCGCAAGCATCGGTGTCCACACCCACGACGACAGCTGCGAAGTGATCTTCATCCTCGAAGGCAACGGAACCATCCTGGAAAAAGAACCGGACTCATCGATTGAAATCGAGAATCCGGTATCATCAGGCGACTGCCTGTATTGTCCTAAAGGCCACACCCATAGTCTCCGCAACACTTCCGCAGAAGGTGACCTTATATTCTATGCAGTTGTTCCGAAACAATAAATCTATCCCAAGAAACTGAGCAGGATACCTGCCGCTACGGCAGAACCGATCACACCGGCAACATTAGGAGCCATGGCGTGCATGAGGAGGTGGTTGTTCTTGTCGAACTCTCGACCGACGTTCTGCGACACTCGCGCTGCATCCGGAACAGCTGACACACCGGCATTGCCTATGAGCGGGTTGATCTTGCGGCCTTCCTTCAGGAAAAGGTTCATGAATTTGACGAAAGCAACTCCGCATACAGTCGCGATCACAAATGAAAGGAGTCCGAGAAGGAAGATCTTCACTGAGTTTCCTGTAAGGAACACATCAGCCTGGGTAGAACATCCTACAGTAACACCGATGAGGATTGTCACCACGTCGATGAGCGGACCGCGTGCAGTCTCTGCAAGACGCTTTGTCACGCCGCTCTCCTTGAGAAGGTTACCGAAGAAGAGCATACCGAGGAGAGGCATACCCGAAGGTACGATGAATGCTGTCAGGATGAATCCCACGATAGGGAAGATGATCTTCTCTCGCTGGCTCACAACGCGCGGCGGTGCCATGCGGATAAGACGTTCTTTCTTGGTTGTGAGCAGAAGTATGATAGGTCTCTGGATCACAGGAACGAGAGCCATGTATGAATATGCCGACACTGCGATCGCACCCATGAGATGAGGAGCAAGCTTCGATGAAAGGAATATCGCTGTAGGACCGTCAGCACCTCCGATGATGCCGATTGCACCAGCCTCAGCTGGCACGAATCCCATTTGAAGTGCAATTACATACGCACCGAAGATACCGATCTGGGCTGCTGCTCCGATAAGCATGAGTCGAGGTTGGGATATCAGGGCGGAGAAATCGGTCATGGCACCGATACCAAGGAAGATCAGAGGAGGATACCAGCCTTTCTGCACACCTTGATAAAGGATGTTCATGACGGATCCCTGCTCGTAGATACCGATCTGAAGTCCTTCAGTGAACGGGATGTTGCCGATGATCATACCGAAACCGATAGGTACGAGCAGAAGCGGTTCCCAATCCTTGAGGATAGCAAGAGTAATGAAGATTATGCCGATTGCGATCATGATCAGATGCTGATATGTCATGTTCGCGAATCCGGTATAACTCCAGAACTGCTGCAGACTTTCTATTACTGTATTCATCTTTCTAGATTTAGACCCTTTACTTAGGATGGCTATGCGACAGTCACGATTGCTGCACCTTCAAGAACTGAGTCGCCCTTGGCTACATTGACAGCTGTTATTGTGCCGTCGAATTCAGCCTCAATCTCGTTTTCCATCTTCATGGCTTCGAGTACGGCTACCACCTGGCCAGGCTTGATGACATCACCGACATTCACTTTCACTCCGATGATCACGCCTGGGAGAGGTGAAGTCACGGCCTTTCCGCCAGCGGCAGGTTTGGCTGCCGGAGCAGCAGCCGGTGCCGGAGCAGCTGGAGCCACCGCCGGAGCAACTGCTGGTGCAGTCACAGTAACTGCCGGAGCGGCAGGAACTACGGTGACTGGAGCCGATGCCGGAGCGTTCTCCATCTCCACCTGATATGATGTTCCGTTCACAGTCACATCTGCGATGTTTCCTTCTACAGAATTGATGGCAACATTGTATTCATTGCCGTTTATCTTGAATCTGTACTCTTTCATGATTATTTTCGTTTGATGGTTATTATGTAACTTTCTAAATCGTGTACCGTATCGTTGAAATACTGATGCAGAGCCATGCCGATTGCGGCATATGTCTCCGAGCTGAACTCCTTGTCGAGAGCCATGGCGATTGCAGCTGCAACCTCATCGGACATTCCTTCCTTCTTTTCTGAAGGAGCCGGAGCCTTCCTGGCAGGGAGGATCTTTTTCAGATTCCATTTGCCTGAAGACAGCTTTCCGATGAATGTATAGGCGAAGAAAAGCACGATAAGGGCGATGAAGACCATGGATACGGAAACGAGGGTGATGATCGCTCCGTGAGGGTCCTTTGCCGCCATGTCCGCACTCTTTGCTGCAACATGCTCAGAGAACTGCAATAATGTAAAAGTATCCATTCTGCTGCAATTTTAGAGAGGGAGATTGTCATGCTTCTTCCAAGGATTCTCAAGCTTCTTGTCTGCAAGCTGCTCAAGTGCCCTGATCACGCGGAAACGAGTGTTGCGAGGCTCGATGATGTCATCGATATATCCGTAGGCCGCAGCATTGTATGGATTGCAGAAAAGGTCGTTGTACTCCTTCTTCTTTTCGTTCTCCATCTCGAGGCGCTCCTGAGGATCTTCGATCTTGTCAAGTTCCTTTGAATAAAGGATTTCCACTGCACCTTCCGCACCCATCACTGCGAAGTTGGCAGTAGGCCATGCATAGTTGATGTCGCTGCGCATCTGCTTGCAGCTCATCGTTATATATGCTCCGCCATATGATTTTCTCAGTGTCACGGCAACCTTTGGTACTGTAGCTTCGCCGTATGCGTAAAGAAGTTTTGCGCCGTGATTGATGATTCCGCCGTATTCCTGCTGGGTTCCGCAGAGGAAGCCCGGAACGTCGATCAGAGAAACGATAGGAATGTTGAATGCATCGCAGAATCTGATGAAACGTGCAGCCTTTCTTGAAGCATTGCTGTCGAGCACGCCTGCGAGAACGTTCGGCTGGTTCGCCACGATTCCGACAGAACGGCCGTTCATATGCGCGAATCCGACGATTATGTTCTTCGCCCAGCTCTTGTGCACTTCGAGGAATTCACCATCATCGACGATACTTCCGATGACACCGTACATGTCGTATGCCTTGTTGGGATTGTCTGGAATGATGTCGTTGAGATAGTCTGACACCCTTCCTGCAGGATCGTTTGTCGGTCTGAAAGGAGCCTCTTCCTTATTGTTTGAAGGAAGGAAACCGAGGAGTGCCTTCATTGTGGCAATGCCTTCCTGCTCGCTTTCTGCCGCGAAATGTGCGACGCCGCTCTTCTTTGCATGTACGGTTGCACCACCGAGTTCCTCATGACTTACACACTCTCCGGTCACGGTCTTCACTACATTCGGGCCGGTAAGATACATGTAGGATGTGTCTTTTATCATCACAGTGAAGTCTGTGAGGGTAGGGGAATAGACTGCTCCGCCAGCGCATGGACCGAATACTCCGGAAATCTGAGGAATCACGCCTGAAGCGGTGATATGTCTGGTGAAGATTTCTCCAAGACCGGCAAGACCTCCCATGCCTTCCTGGATGCGTGCACCGCCGGAGTCATTCAGACAAAGGAATGGGGCTCCGTTCCTGATGGCCATGTCAGCTACCTTGCAGATCTTCTGAGCCATTGTTTCGGACATTGTGCCTCCGGATACTGTGAAATCCTGCGAATAGACATATACAAGCCTTCCGTCTATGGTACCCATGCCGGTAACTACTCCGTCACCGTCAAACTTCGTCTTGTCCATGCCGAAATTTGTGCAGCGATGCTGTACGAACATGTCGAACTCTTCGAAACTTCCTTCGTCCAGGAGGAGGGCAAGTCTTTCACGTGCTGTGAGTTTGCCTTTCTGGTGCTGGGCGTCTATGCGCTCCTGACCACCGCCCATCTTTGCGACAGCGCGGCGCTCGACCAATTCCTTGATCTTTTCCTGTTGAATGCTCATAGTGATATATATTTCAACTGTTCCTCATGAAAATATGATGCCTTTTGTAAAGGCCATCATTCGCAAAGTTAGCATTTTTCGGAAAATTTCAAACGAAATCGTCATTTATGATCATCGGATTATTCTTCGAGGATAATGTTTGGTCATAAAAGCAGAAACGGTGACCTCGAAAAGGTCACCGTTTCAATTTATATGTCGCGTAAGTGATTACGGCTGCATTGTTGTGTAGACGTTCTGAACGTCGTCGTCCTCCTCGATGCGCTCGATGAGCTTCTCGATGTCGGCCTTTGCGTCACCCTCAAGAACCTTGAGGTCAACGTTAGGAAGTCTTGTGAACTCTGCTGCAACGAGCTCGTAGCCGTTCTCCTCGATCCACTTCTGGATAGCGTTGAACGCTGTGAACTCACCGTAAAGCACGATCTCCATCTCTTCGTTCTCGTTCTCCTCCTCGAAGATCTCCTCCACACCGTAGTCGATGAGCTCAAGTTCAAGCTCCTCGAGGTCGTATGGGTTTGCAGTCTTCATGCGGAACATGCACTTGCGGTCGAACATATAGTCAACGCTTCCTGAAGTTCCGAGTGAACCGCCGCTCTTTGTGAAGTATGAACGTACGTTAGCCACTGTACGGTTGTTGTTGTCGGTAGCAGCCTCCACGAGGACAGCGATGCCGTGAGGACCGTATCCCTCGAATACTACCTCCTTGTAATCAGCCTGATCCTTGTCAGTTGCTCTCTTGATTGCACGCTCGATGTTGTCCTTAGGCATGTTCTCGCTTCGTGCAGTCTGGATGAGTGCACGGAGACGTGGGTTACCTGTAACATCCGGACCGCCCTGCTTTACAGCGATAGTGATTTCCTTACCGATCTTGGTGAAGACGCGGGCCATGTGACCCCATCTTTTAAACTTTCTTTCCTTACGGAATTCAAACGCTCTTCCCATGATTACTTGCTTTCGATTCTACCGATATACTTGTCAATGTCATAGCCTTCCATTGAAGAAGAATACTGATCCTTGATCTTCTTGTAGAATGAAAGAGCCTTAGCGTCCTGACCGAGCTTCTCTGCTGTCACACCTGCCTTGAGGAGGTAAGTTGCAGCGAAGAGGTTGTCAGCCATGTCTGCAGCCTTCTCGAACTGAGCGAGAGCCTTGGTGTAGTCCTCGAGACCGATGTAAGCGTCACCGATGCATGCAGCAGCACGGGCAGCGAGGATAGCGTCCTTGCCCTTGTATGAGTTGAGATACTTGATCGCAGCATCCCAGTTGCCGAGCTGAAGTTCGCACACACCTGCATAGAAATAGACTGACTTGCCTGCCTTTGCGCCGTACTCGTCCATTACCTGAGCGAAACCGAGAACGTTGCCGTCACCGTTGAGGGCTGTCTCGTAATCGCCTGCGCGGAAGTTCTGCTCAGCATAAGCCATCTGGCCCTGAGCCTCCTCTACCTTTGGCTGGTAAGCGAACTTGTACCAGCAGAAGATACCTGCAGCAACAACTACTACTGCAGCTGCGATGATAGAAAGAAGTTTGCCGTTCTCGTTGAAGAACTTCTCTGTCTTAGAGACTGCCTCAACAACTGCCTCGGCATTAGGATTTTTGATTTCTTTAGCCATATTGATTAGTTTTATTATTTTGTCATTCAGTGTGTTATGTGTTTTGTGCCGGCAAATGCATTCATTACCTGACACAAACAGCCCGCAAATTTAGGAAAATTTGTCGAAACAGCAAAGATTATTGACCACAATTGCCTTCATTGAAATATACTTGAAATATTGGCCGTGATGAAAGGAAAATTTACTATCTTTGTATGGATATACCAACGTGTCATGCCCATACTGGAAAAAATAGTAATATCGGACTTCAGAAACATCGCGCTTCAGGAACTTAAGTTTTCGCCTAACATCAACTGCATCAGCGGCAACAACGGCGAAGGCAAGACCAATCTCCTTGATGCAATCCATTATCTTTCAATGACGAAGAGCGCTTTTGCGACTTCTGATAAATTCACATTCAGGCATGGTACGGATGAATTCTCGCTTGCAGGCACATACAGAATGGAGAACGGTCTTGCAAGCAGGTTCGCACTCAAGATGACTTCCAAGGGAGAAAAGAAGGTCCGGAGGGATGACAAACCGTACAATAAGGTCTCGGAACATATCGGAGTCCTGCCGGTGGTGATAGTGTCTCCGTCGGATATATCACTGGTCAGCGAGTCCGGCGATGAGAGACGCAGGTTCATGAATGCCGTTCTTTCGCAGATGGACAGGGAGTATATGACTGCTCTTCAGCAGTACAACAGGCTCCTTCTCCAGCGTAACAAGATGCTTAAGGACCAGAATATCGACAGATCTCTTCTTGAAGTGATCGACATGAGGATGACGGCTCTTGCCGAGCCAGTCCATCAGGCAAGAAAACGTTTCGTAGAGGAACTCAGACCTATAGTCTCAGAGTATTACAAGGCCGTTTCCGGTGGTTCCGAGCAGATAGATATAGAATATGAATCAGACCTTGACAAGGCAGGCCTGGATATGCTTCTCCAGTCATCCTATGATAAGGACAGAGTGCTGAAGTATACTACCGTCGGAGTCCAGAGAGACGATCTTGTGTTTACGATGAACGGTCATCCGATCAGAAGATGCGGTTCTCAGGGACAGCAGAAGTCATTTCTTGTATCCCTGAAGTTCGCTCAGTATGAGATAATGAAGCGCAATTACGGATTTGCACCGATTCTTCTGCTGGATGATGTCTTCGACAAGCTTGACATGACCCGTATCTCGAATCTTCTCCAGATGGTGTCAGGCAATGATTTCGGTCAGATATTCATTACTGACAGCAACAAGGTGAGGATGTCGGGCATAGTCGACGGTCTGACTCAGGACAGGGTGTATTACGAAACCGTTTCGGGAACTTTTTCAAGGATATAGTCTATGGCAAACGGTATAAGGCGCAAAGATGCAGTGGGAATGCAGGAGCTTGTCTCCCAATATATCAGAGAGATGAAGATCGCTTCAGGAATCAATCGCCAGAGGGTGACTGAGGCTTGGGAGAAGGTTTCCGGTGCATCGCGTTATACTTTGGATGTCAGTTATGATAAAGGTGTGGTCTATTGCAGCCTCAGTTCTTCCGTTGTACGCAATCAGCTTTATTTTCAGAGGGATGTCATACTTCAGAAGATGAACGAATATCTTGCTGAGGATGAACTCTTCGTGCATGACGCTAACGGAGGTCCGGCGGTAAAGACTTTGGTATTGAAATGATCATGAAGATAGTAGCAGATAAATACGTTCCTTTCCTCGAAGGTGTCTTCGAGCCTTATGCGGAGGTTGTGTATATCGACGGAAGGTCGATCAGTCACGATGATATCATTGATGCGGATGCCATGTTGATACGCACACGCACAAAGTGTGACGCCGCCCTTCTTGACGGCACTTCCGTGAAGATCATAGCGACCGCTACGATCGGAATGGACCATATCGATCTTCAGTATTGTGCGGAAAAAGGAATAGCAGTGCATAATGCAGAAGGATGCAACGCCGGTGGGGTGATGCAGTATGTGTTTTCCGCTCTCTACGGTGTGGCGGCAAGAAAGGCTATAAAGCTTGACGGATACAATTTCGGTATTGTCGGTGTCGGAAATGTCGGCAGGAAGGTAGAGGCTATGGCCAGATATCTTGGTTTCAATGTGCTTCGATGCGATCCGCCTCGCGCTGCAGCCGAAGGTGCGGAAGGATTCTGCTCTCTGGATGAACTTCTCGCAAATTCTCAGATCGTGACCATGCATGTTCCGCTGGACGAGACAACGAGAGGAATGGCCGATGAAGACTTTTTCCTGAAGATGCAGATGGGTACCATATTCATAAATGCGGCTCGCGGGGAGATTCTGGTGGATGAAGCATTGAAGGAGGCGTATCCTAAGCTCGGAGCGGCAATAATAGACACATGGAACAACGAGCCGGATGTGGATGAAGAGCTTATCGATCTGGTGGATGTGGCTACTCCTCATATAGCCGGATATTCATATCAGGGCAAGCTCAACGGAACAGCTATGTCTGTACAGGCGCTGGCAAGATATTTCGGAATCGAGGAACTTTATGAATTCTATCCTGTGGATGAAGAGGCGGGTCACGATCCTGTGCTGCTTGACCTTAAAGGAAAGAAGCAGGGTGAGATTGCCGCTGTCTTCCAGTATAACTATCCGATATTCACAGATGACTTCAGGTTCAGGATGTATCCGAAGGACTTTGAGAAGATGAGATCGAACTATCAGTACAGAAGGGAGATATACGTAGAACAGTAGCGCGAATGTTGCAGAGAACAATAACACATAAAATATAAATAACCAATAACTGAAATTTGATATGTTTAGGAAAGAAGATGTTGCGCAGATCGAGCAGAGAGGCTCATCGGTGCAGGTTGTCGAAGAACAGGTGGAGCGCTTCAAGAAAGGTTTCCCATGGATGAAGATCGTTGCTCCAGCAACTCCTGAAAGGGGTATCCAGGTGCTTGATGAGGCTGCTGTGGAGGCTGCTGTCAAGTATTATGAAGGAGCTCAGATCAAGGGCAAGTGCAAATTCGTTCCTGCTTCCGGTGCAGCTTCACGTATGTTCAAGGATCTTTTCAGCGGTCTGGATGCACTCAAGGACGGCAAGGAACTTTCAGACGATGCTCCAGCAGCAAAGTTCGTAGACCATATTGCTGAATTTGCTTTCTACACTCCAGAGCTATTCGGAGAGCAGACATGCAAATGTCCTGAATACAGAAAGGATGTTCTTGCAAAGACTCTTACAGATGAGGGACTTGGCTATGGTGCTAAACCTAAGGGAGTTCTTAAGTTCCATAAGTATACTGATGGTGAGATTCGTACTGCGTTTGCAGAGCATCTTGTTGAAGCTCAGAACTATATGAGAAATGAGGACGGCACAGCAAATCTCGTTGTTACCATTTCTCCTGAACATCAGCATCTTTTTGAAGAGGCTTACGCTGAAGTAAAGGCTGCATACGAGGCAAAATATGGCGTTACCTATAATATAAACTTCACATTCCAGGACAAGGCTACAGACACAATTGCAGTGGATGTGGAGAACAAGCCGTTCAGGACCGAGACAGACTCTCTTCTTTTCCGTCCTGCAGGACACGGTGCATTGATCCATAACCTCAACAAGATCGAGGATGAAGTCGTGTCCATCAAGAATATCGACAATGTGGCTAACGAGCGTCTTCTTCCTGAGACAGCGACATGGAAGAAGGTTCTTCTCGGCAAGGCTCTCGAGCTTCGTGACACTCTTCATGGCTACCTCCGCGAACTCGATGTAGTCTGCAAGCCGATCATGGGCTCAAGAAACACTACAGCAGGTATTCCTGGTTATGACCCGCTTTATGAGGATCTTTGTGCAACCCCTGAGGCTGTCGCTCTATGCGACGATATCGAGGCTTATCTTAAGAATGTGCTTTGCATCGAGATGCCTGCTGCTGAGACTCCTGCAAAGAGAGTCGAGGCACTTCGCGAGAAACTCAACCGTCCTGTACGAGTTGCCGGTATGGTGAAGAATCAGGGTGAGCCGGGCGGCGGTCCTTTCATCATCGCCGAGAAGGACGGATCGACCTCTCTTCAGGTTCTTGAGAGCGTTCAGATCAACATGTCCGACGATCATGCTCGCAACGCCCTTGCATCAGCAACCCACTTCAACCCTGTCGATATCGTATGCTGCCTCCACGACTACAAGGGAGAAAGCTTCGACCTTCTCAAGTATGTGGACGAGGATGCAGGATTCATCAGCTCCAAGAGCTATCAGGGTCGCGAACTCAAGGCCCTCGAGCTCCCAGGTCTCTGGAACGGTGCGATGAGCAACTGGAACACCCTTTTCGTTGAGGTTCCTCTCGCAACATTCAATCCTGTGAAGGTGGTTCTCGATCTCCTCAGACCTGCCCACCAGAACTAAAATCGCGATTTTTCATACGCAGACCTCCGGATTTTCAGCGATCCGGAGGTTTTTTTTCATTTTTTACAAAAAGAAATAGTACTTTTCGGAAAACTTTCGTCTTATAAGCGGACAAAAGTAATTTTGAACTTGACAATGAAGCATCTACTATTATTAATCACAACTTTTCTGACTGTTGTCTTTTCAACTTCGGCACAGCCTCAGGCAAAGACTATAAGGTCAGAGATGAAGGTCATCCATGAATATTTCGGGATCAATTTCATCTATGACTCGTCTCTTGAGATCGATGTCCCATATAACGGCAAGCCGATGGATGAGATGGCGAAAGCTCATAAGAATTCGTCTGATGCCGGACTGGAACAATGCCTTAAGATCCTCTTCAAAGATTCTGGAATCAATTATGAAGTGATGAAGAAGTATATAGTCCTCACCAAAGCGGATTCGAAGAAGAAGCCCAGAGACTATACCATCCTGATAGAAGAGCAGTTCGACACCATAAACGAATCTGTGGTGACCGCACTCGTAGACCCTCAGAGGAATACGACACAGACAGGTCTGAAGCGCATCGACAGCAAGGATCTCAATTCCGGGTTCGCCCTTTTCAGCACCCCTGACGTCATCAAGACGCTCCAGCTTCTTCCCGGAGTGTCGTCAGGTACCGAGCTTCTTTCCGGCTTCTATGTGCATGGAGGTGACGGAAGCGACAATCTCTTCATGCTTGACGGAGTGCCGATCTATTCCGTGAGTCATCTCCTCGGTCTTTTCTCGTCTTTCAACACGGATGTCATCGGCAGCATGGACTTCTACAAAAGCGGTTTCCCCGCCCGCTACGGTTCAAAGCTGTCTTCTGTGGTAGATGTGACCACAAGAGACGGAGACTTCAAGGAATTCCATGGAAACTTCTCCATAGGACTGATCGACGGACGTTTCCAGCTTGAAGGACCGATCTGGAAGGATAAGACATCTTTCAATATCGGCCTCAGAAGAACCTGGACAGAGGTCGGAACAGTTCCTGCATTCGCTTTCTTCAACAAGGTAAACAAGCCGGATAAACAAGGCATCAGGTATGCATTCACTGATCTTAATGCAAAGATCACTCATAAGTTCAGTAAGGATAGCAGGCTGTCTGCTAATTTCTATATAGGTCGTGACGTGCTTAAATATCTGAATCATAATGTGATGGAAGGCGGCGGAAGTCTTGCAGATGGTTATGTTGAACCATATGAAGAGGATTATATAACTAAGATAAGCCTTGCTTGGGGCAATATCCTTGGATCGCTTGACTGGGATTATAAGTTCAATGATGACCTTTCCGTGAGAAATATAGCGTATTACAGCGGATCACGTTCCGGTTTGGGCATGACAGAGGAGGATATCGATAAAGACAAGAACTTAACGTATTTCGGCCAGTACTATAATTCGAACGTCCATAACATGGGATTCAAGTCAGACTGGTACCATGCGGTTACTCCAAGACAGAAACTACGTTACGGTGCCACTGCTCAATACCATATCTATTGTCCTGACGCCACATCCAGAACAGATGTGACTGTTGACGGAAAGTCGATGTCATACATAGCATTTGCGGATTCACTCAGATATCATACTGCAGAGGCCTCTTTATATGTTGAAGACGAGATTGCAGTTACGGATGCGTTTTCGGTGAACGGCGGCCTTCGATATACTCTCTATCATTCGGCGGGTAAGACCTGGCACTCTCTGGAACCGCGTGTGGCGATGAAATACTCGATCAGCGATAAGGTCACCGCCAAGGCTTCCTATACGGAAATGAGTCAGCCGTCACATCTGATATCATCCATATATATCGACCTTCCTACCAATGCATGGCTTCCTTCCACTGCAAAGGTCCGACCTTCACGTTCACGTGAGGTCGCAGGAGGGATATATACTGAACTGTCTCACTACATGCATCTGAATGTGGAGGGCTGGTACAAGAGGATGTATAACCTTCTCGAATATGCAGGATCATACGGAATATTCCCTCCGTTGACAGGATGGGAAAGTTCCTACAGGTCCGGTGACGGCCGTTCATGGGGTGCAGAGCTTGATTTTGGCTTCGATAATGGCAGAACAGAAGCAAACGTCTATTATACACTCTCATGGTCGCAGAGGAAGTTCGATGATTTCTACCACAGCTGGTACAGGGACAGGAACGATAACCGCCATAAGCTTACACTGATGGCAAAGCACAAGTTCGGAAAGAGGTTTGAGATTTATGGAGCCTGGAACTGGCACAGTGGCAATAGAATAACAGTCGCAAGTCATGAGGTCTCAAAGATTAGTGGTGATACAGGTAGTATCTGGAATGTATACACGGAGCCAAATAATGTCAAGCTTCCTGATTATCATAGACTCGATGTTGGTTTAAACTTCGTTAAGAATACAAAGCGAGGCAATACGAGCATATGGAACCTCAGCGTGTATAACGCATACTGCAGACCGAATCCGATTACTGCCGAGATCGACCAGAAGTGGTTGGGCACATATAATCTTGCGACATACGGATATGCAATAGGCATCATTCCTATCGTCCCTACATTCAGTTACACTCTTAAATTCTAATGGCATGAAGATCTTGAAATACATATATATCATATTGGCGTCATGCCTTCTGTCATCATGCTTTTATCCGTTCGATCTGGATATAGATGCTGAGGCTGTAATTGTTCTGGAATCCTATCCGGGAATAGATGATGTCGTAGGATTCAGGCTTGAGGCTGCCTATTCCAATTCCAACGCTGCTCCAAAGCCTGATTTCGATCCGCATATAGTGTTCAAGGTGAACGGAAAGGAGGTTCCTGCTGTCCTTAATACCGGATTCATGATGAGTGACCATTATCCTGAATATTATTATGTGGCCGATTACAAGGCAGTTCCGGGGGATGAACTGACTGTAGAAGTGTCTTCAGAAGGTTTCAAGACCATTCATGCGGAAACGAAGATGCCGTCTGAATTTCCGGAAAGAAGGATAGACTACAGAGAAGAAAAGGTCGGTATGCGTGACCTTGATATAGTTTATGTGACCTTGGAAGTTGACAAGGAAAATGATTATGCCTATGGTATCCAGATATTGACTGAGAGCGTGCATGAGAAACCCGTGAATCCGTTTGTCTCTGTTTCCAAGAGTTCAGGAAGACCTGTTTCAGACTTCTATGAAATGGCTCCGGGGTCTATGGAATGCATGGGTCTGTATCTTTATTCGATAGATGCGGTAGGAAGGGTCTGGTCATGGAAGCCTGAAGGAGATGAAGAGCTTACCATGTCGCTGGTCGTTGATTCGTACGGCGATGAGGAGACGGATCCATATGATTCCTTCTTCGTCCATGAAATTGAACTTCCTTTGTATGATGAAGATGGCAATGTCAGCGAAATGTACAGAGTCATCAAGCGCAACAAACTTCTATTGTATACGATGTCCGATGAACTTTATAAGTATTCTCTTGCCAAAGAGCTTATTGAAGATAATGCAGACATGTTTGCCGGACTTGCTCCGTCGAACTTCTGCTACAGCAACATTGTCGGAGGATATGGAATCTTCGGTGGAGTATCGATTGTGGAGACGGATTGGATAACCCCTGAATTCATTGAAAAGAACAGATGATCATGAAAAGATTGATATATGCTGCTGTCGTGGTGCTATCATGCCTCTGCGGATGCGAATATAATCCGTATTATGACGGCCAGAAAATGTGCATTACCTATGATTATATCTTCGATCTTATTGATTCTGACGGAGAGCACATCTACTTTCCGCTGGAGAATGAATATCCTCCGGAAATACATATCTATGGAGGTAAGGGAAAGAATCACAGGATAGAGGTTGCTGATCCTTCGGTCATGTCTTACACTTATTCGGAGAGCAGTGTAGAAAGGGCTGCATTTGATCATGCTTATATAAAAGAAGCCCGTATCATTCTGATGCCGATTCGGAAAGGTGAGACAAGCATGACGATTACAGATGAGGATACGGGTGAATCCATAATGGTGCATATCCATTTCTGCGACACATGGAATGCTTTGGAAGTGAAGGGTGGAGAGAGTGTGTTCTCAAAGGGAACCGTCTTTGCTTTCGCCTATGGCGGCAGAGATGATGTTGTGAAGATATGCAGGGGAAATGTTGAAAAAAAGGACATTACCCATGTAGCAGATGGCAGATACAGATTCGTAAGCATAAATGACTGTCTCTGTTTTGAAATCACTTATCCTGCTGATGAAGGCGGACTCCCGTCATCTTCCGGTGAAGATGTCTTCAGACGTTATCTGGTACAGAATTACGGAGGCGGAAACTGGGGAGATGCGGTATATATGCTCAGAAATATAGGACTCGGCAATCTCAGACTGGAAACCCGTGAGACATATGAACCGATAACGCCGGATCAAGATGAGTATTATTATGCATTCCAGTTCACGGATGTCACGGATCTCGATCAGTCTGAGATCGTTCCTGACGAGCCGGGTTATTCCGACTCAGATGAATCAGAGGAAGAAGTCCCGGACCTTCCTGAATCAGAGCGGGATGAGTTCTATATTGCTGAATCTTCAATCATTCCGTATAATTTCGACTGACGTATTCAAGATAATATCTTCTGAGATTTTAAAGTCCCTGCCAAAGATGACCATTCGTCCGAGGCAGGGATCGTCTTTGATACGGTCTCCTCGGCAAGGACCAGTTTCTTCATTTCTTTCCTGTGTGCGGCTATCGATTCATCGATAAGGTGGATGCAGCGCGGGAAGAGTTTTCTGAACTCTCTGATGTTGTCGCAGAATGTCTCGCAGCTGAACATTATGGTCTTCATGTCGTCCATCAGTACCGGCTTTACGATGTAGGTGTCGAGCATTGTCTGGTTTGATGCTTCAAGGAAAAGGTCATATGCTTCTTCTTCAATGCTGAAGAAAAGCCTGAGGCATAGAATTCCATTTGCGTGTTCTACGATGACCATGTTGTCATCATGGTTGAACATGATGTGAGTCTTGTTGAAATAAGGGTAATATCCTTCTTCCATCATGGCTCTGAACATGCTGCGCATAGTCAGTGTCGGTCTGCTTTTTCCTGTATCCATATAAGTTCATTTTGTCAAGTCGACGGTATGACATAATTAATGCCGAAAAATAAGGGTATGTTCAGATTTTTAAGATGAATCCTATATGAAATTGAAGTAAATTTCATTAATTTTGAAAGAATTTACGTCTGACTATGAAACATATCGTATTACCTGACAGCCGTCAGCGCAGTCTTGCCTTTTATCTTGCCATGGAGGAGTTCGTGGCAAGCCGTTTTGAGGGCGAGGCTTTTTTTGTGTGGCAGTCAGAGCCTACGGTGATATATGGTCGCAATCAGGTGCTTGAGAATGAGGTGAATCTGTCTTATTGTCGAGAGCATGGAGTGGAGGTGGTCCGTCGCAAGAGCGGGGGAGGATGTGTCTATTCCGACAAGGGCAACATAATGGTTTCGTATGTTTCTGAGAGGGGAGTGGTGAGTGAGGTGTTTGAGAGATATCTTGATGCTTTAGTCGACTTTCTTCGTTCCCTCGGTGTACCTGCTGAGAAGTCTGGTAGAAATGATATTCTTGTGAATGGCCGTAAGGTTAGCGGCAATGCGTTTCATCAGCTTCCTGACAGAAGCATAGTTCATGGCACTTTACTTTATTCTACGGATTTTGATGCGCTCGAGCAGGCGCTCCTGCCGCCGGTGGAGAAACTGCAGAGACATGGAGTCGAATCAGTACGTCAGAGGGTGATGAATCTATCAGAGGTGCTTCAGATGCCGATTGATGCTCTGAAGACTGCATTGATAGATCATTTTTGCGACAGCGATGTTGTTCTCTCAGCAGAGGATATGAAATCGATAGAAAAGATTCAAGAAGACTATTTTGTAATTAATAATATGAAACACTGATAACCATGGAAGAAAATCTTTTGAAAACCTGTCTTTATGACAAGCATGTGGCGCTTGGAGCGCTGATGAGCCCGTTCGGCGGATTCATCATGCCTATCCAGTATTCTTCGATCACCGAGGAGCACAATGCAGTCCGTAACAATGCGGGAATGTTTGACGTCTCTCACATGGGCGAGATCTTTGTCAGCGGTCCAGATGCAGAGAAGTTCGTGAACCATATCTTCACAAACAATGTGACAGGCATTCCTGACGGCAAGATTCTTTATGGAATGATGCTTTATCCGAACGGAACCGTCGTGGATGATCTTCTGGTCTATAAGGAGTTCGAGCCTTGCAGGTATCTTCTCGTGGTGAATGCATCGAATATAGCCAAGGACTATGAGTGGATCTGCGCTCAGAAGGAAGGATTTGATGTGGAGGTCGTAAATGCCTCTGACGTCTGGGGCGAGATTGCTCTGCAGGGACCTGCTGCCGAGAAGTTTGCAGTCGAAGTTCTTGGACTGGCACCGGCGGCAGAACTTGGCTTCTATACATATTACGAGGCGCAGTGGCCTTCTTGTCATCCTGAGCAAAGCGAAGGAGCTCCTGCTGTCAGGATGATAGTTAGCCGTACAGGCTACACCGGAGAGGACGGTTTTGAGATCTATTGTTCGCACGAGGCTGTCAATGAGATCTGGGACAAGCTTCTTGCAGCAGGAGTGGTTCCTTGCGGTCTCGGTTGCCGTGACACTCTTCGTTTCGAGGCCGGACTTCCGCTTTACGGACACGAACTCAGCGACGAGATCACTCCGCTTGAGGCGGGACTCGGAATGTTCGCAAAGATCAAGGATAAGGATTTCATCGGACGCGATGCTCTTGCGGCGCAGAAGGAGGCCGGTCTGACACGTAAGATCGTGGGTATCGAACTTCAGGACAAGGCTATCCCTCGTGCGGGCTATCCTGTCGAGGTCGGCGGCGAGCAGGTGGGAGTCGTGACTACCGGTTACCGCTCTATTTCCACTGACCGTAGCGTATGCGTGGCGATGGTGGACAAGGCTTACACGGAACTTGGAACAGAAGTGGAGATCCGCATCCGCAAGAAGGTGTTCCCTGGCATAGTCACAAAGAAACGTTTTTACGAAACCAACTATAAGAAATAATAATAACACAAAACAATATCAATTATGGCAAAGACAGTAGAAGGACTCTATTACAGCGAGTCACACGAATGGGTAAAGGTAGAAGGCAATGTAGCTATCGTAGGTATCACTGATTTCGCACAGCATGCGATGGGCGACCTCTCGTATGTGGACATGCCTGAGGTGGACGATGAGTTCGAGGCAGGAGAAGAGTTCGGTGCAGTGGAGAGCGTAAAGGCTGCAAGTGACCTTTTCTGCCCTGTTTCAGGAACAGTTGTCGAGGTGAACGAAGAACTCGAGGATGCACCGGAACTTCTCAACGAGGATGCTTTCGCGAACTGGATCATGAAGGTCGAGATGAGCGATCCTTCTGAACTTGAGAAACTTATGGATGCTGCTGCATACGAAGCAATGTGCGCTAACGAGTAAATCTTCATACCATGGCTTTTGCATATTTCCCTCATACGGAAGATGACATACGCCAGATGCTGGACAGAATCGGAGTAGGATCGCTTGACGATCTCTACTCCGATGTGCCTCAGGATGTCATCTACCGTAAAGAATATGACCTGCCGGACGCAATGTCCGAGCATGAAGTGCGTCAGTATTTCGAGGCCCTTGCCGAGCAGAATACAAGTCTTTTCTGCCTCTGCGGTCTCGGAGCGTACGACCATTATTCTCCGGCCGTGATTCCTCATATCATTTCACGCTCGGAGTTCCTTACAGCATACACTCCATATCAGCCGGAGGTGTCTCAGGGTACTCTCCGCTATATCTTCGAGTATCAGTCCATGATAACCGAGCTTACCGGTATGGATTGTACCAATGCTTCGATGTATGACGGTGCCACTGCCGCTGCCGAGGCCATGATGATGGCTATGGCTTCGACCAAGAAGAAGACGCGTGTCCTTCTTTCGGAGGGTCTTCTTCCTCAGGGCATCGAAGTTGTGCGCACTTACGCAAAATACAACGGGGTGGAACTTGGTTTCGTCCCATGTCATGAAGGTGCCACTTCATACGGTGCTCTTGTTGCAGAACTTGCAGCAGGAGACGTGGCCGGAGTTCTTGTCCCAGGCATCAACAGATACGGCATCATCGAGGATATGACCGGCTTTGCAGATGCAGTACATGCTCAGAAAGGCCTCCTGATGGTGTATTCAGATCCTTCGTCTCTCGCCGTCATCAAGACTCCGGGAGAGTGGGGCGCTGATATCGTCTGCGGTGATTCACAGACTCTCGGCATTCCTTTGTGCTACGGAGGTCCATATGTGGGCTTCCTCGCTTGTACGAAGGACCATGTCCGCAAGTTGCCTGGCCGCATCGTAGGTGCAACCAAGGATGTGGACGGAAAGCGCGCATACGTGCTTACACTTCAGGCACGCGAACAGCATATCCGTCGTGAGAAGGCAACCAGCAACATCTGCTCGAACCAGTCTCTTATGGCTCTCTATGTGACTGTATATATGTCACTTATGGGACCTCGCGGACTCCGTGAAGTCAATGAACTCTGCTATGGCGGAGCACATTATCTTCATGACCGTCTTCTTGAGACAGGACTTTTCGAGAAGGCGTTCGACAAGCCTTTCCTCAAGGAATTCACTCTCAAGACGCTCGTTCCTGTCGAGAAGATTCAGGATGCATTGATGCTTATCGGTGTGTTCGGTGCTGTCGAGGTTGAGAAGGGACTCGTCAATTTCTGCGTGACCGAGAAGGTCTCGAAGGAAAATATCGATGCTATTGTGGGATATCTTAAAGAACTGGAAGCATGAAGTACTACGACAAACTGATCTTTGATCTTTCCAAGGAAGGAAGACAGGGATATTCATTGCCTGCCAACAAATGGGAAACATCTGTTTCAGAACTTCCTGCAGGTCTTCTCCGTGCTGATGCTCCTGCTCTTCCTCAGGTGAGCGAACTTGATGTGGTGCGTCATTACACCAATCTTTCACAGATGAATTTCGGTGTGGATTCGGGATTCTATCCTCTCGGAAGCTGCACGATGAAATATAATCCTAAGATCAACGAGGAGATTGCTGCCATGCCTGCATTCGCAGGTATACATCCTCTTCAGCCGACCGAGACCGTTCAGGGAGTCCTTCGTCTTTACAAGGAACTGTCTCATTCGCTTTCGGCGATCACGGGAATGGCCGAGTTCACTCTCAATCCGTTTGCAGGTGCTCATGGTGAACTTACAGGTCTGATGGTCATCCGCAAGTATCATATGTCCCGCGGTGACCTCAAGCGTACCAAGATCATCGTTCCTGACAGTGCCCACGGTACTAATCCGGCTTCGGCTGCAGTCTGCGGTCTTGAGATCGTGCAGGTGAAGTCAAATGCGAACGGTCTTGTGGATGTGGAGGATCTCAAGCCGCTGCTTGACGATACCATCGCCGGCATCATGATGACCAATCCTAACACCCTCGGTCTTTTCGAGAAGGATATCAAGGAGATTGCGGCTCTCGTTCATGAGTGCGGCGGCCTTCTCTATTACGACGGTGCGAACATGAACCCGCTCATCGGTATGGTCCGTCCGGGTGATATGGGCTTTGATGTTCTTCACTTGAATCTCCATAAGTCATTCTCTACTCCTCACGGTGGCGGTGGCCCTGGTGCAGGTCCTGTGGGTGTGGCTGCTCATCTGGCATCTCATCTGCCTGTGCCTAAGGTCATGGAGGCTGAGGACGGTACTTTGTATCTTGCAGACGGTACATGCCGTTGTGCATCTTCTCCTGAAGGTGCCGGTGTATTCGGTGAGCCTTGCGGCTGCAAACCTGAATGTCTTTGCGGCTGTCAGTCATGCGGCAGGATTTCGGGATTCATGGGTAATTTCGGAGTGCTTCTGCGTGCATACACCTACATCCTCATGCTCGGTAAGCAGAATGTGAAGATGGTGGGTCCTCTTTCGGTTCTCGGAGCTAACTATATAAAGGAGTCGCTTAAAGATTGTTTTGAACTGCCTATCCCATCAGTCTGCAAGCATGAGTTCGTGTTTGACGGACTTAAGGACAAGTCTACAGGTGTTACTACCCTCGATGTGGCTAAGAGGCTTCTGGATTATGGCTTCCATGCTCCTACGATCTATTTCCCTCTGCTCTTCCATCAGGCCATCATGATCGAGCCTACCGAGACAGAGTCGAAGGAGACGCTTGACGGTTTCATCGAGATCATGAAGCATATTGCTGCTGAGGCTGTTGCTGATCCTGACTCTCTTAAGACTGCGCCGCATACTACTCCTGTGCGTAGATTGGACGAAACTACAGCAGCACGTCAGCCTGTGTTGCGATATTGTGATATGTAACTTCGGTTATGCAGACAAATACTACAGTGGCCCCCTCCCACTTTGTGGGCCCCTCCCCTACCCGGGGTGGGAAAATGCCACTTCCGTATTCTTGTCTGCATTACCTGCGTACTAACTGCTGTGTAATGACAGGATCATTATGCGGCTTTAAAATTCAGATATGAAGATTATAATTATCGGTGCGGGGCCGGGCGGTTATGAGACGGCTCTGCTGGCTGCAAAAAGGGGAGTGGAAGTGATTCTTGTTGAGGCGGGACCGGTGGGCGGTACCTGCCTCAATGAGGGCTGCATCCCTACAAAGGCTTTCTGCAGGAATGCCGAGGTTCTGGACGGACTTCGTGAGGCTGTTTCATTCGGTGTGACCGATATGTCTTACGGTTTTGATTTCAAGACAGTGGTGGATCGCAAGAACGCCGTTGTAGAGCAGTTGCGCGGAGGTGTGGAAGGACTCCTTGGACACAAACTTATCACTCTCGTCCGTGGCAAGGCCTCGTTCAAGGATCAGCATACTGTGGCCGTAGAATCCAAGGAATATAAAGCCGACTACATCATCATAGCAACAGGCTCCGTTTCAGCATCTCTTCCGATTCCTGGAGCAGATCTTCCAGGTATACTGACCTCGAAGGAAATACTTGATATCGATGAGATTCCTCAGAGTCTCTGCGTGATCGGCGGCGGAGTCATCGGACTTGAATTTGCTTCAATATTCCGCAGTTTCGGCAGCGAGGTCACTGTACTTGAATATTGCAAGGACATTCTGCCTCGTTTCGATACCGACCTTGCCAAGCGTCTCAAGCAGAGTCTCGGAAAGCGTGGCATCGATATCCAGACTCAGGCTCAGGTGACTTCCATTTCTGAATCTGAGGGCAGATATACAGTTTCTTTCACACGTAAAGGAAAAGATGAAACTGTAGTTACCGACAAGGTGCTTATGGCAGTAGGCCGTCGTGCAAATCTTGACTCGATGAATTACGCAGATATCGGCCTTGAATGCACACGAAGAGGTATTGCAGTCAATGACAAGATGCAGACAAATCTTCCTCATATCTACGCTATCGGTGACATCAACGGCCTGATGATGCTGGCACATGCTGCGACATTCCAGGGAATTGTTGCTCTAGACCATATCATGGGAGTGGAGAATCAGATCGACCTCTCAGTAATGCCAGCTGCAGTATTTACCTCCCCAGAGGCTGCTTCGGTTGGACTGACTGAGGATGAATGCAAGGATAAGGGTGTTCCTGTAAAATGTCTCAAGTCATTCTTCCGAGCAAACGGAAAGGCCGTGACAATGGGGGAAACCGACGGTTTCTGCAAAGTGGTAGTTGCTGCCGAACCTAAAGATGGTGCGGATTCACCATATGAGCCTGGCCGTATCCTTGGCTGCCATCTTTTCGGCCCTCATGCATCTGACATAGTCCAGGAAGCATGTGCTCTGATCACTCGCAAAGCGACTCTTGAAGAATTCCAGAGTGTAATCCATACCCATCCGACTCTTACGGAAGTCCTCCAGTCTGCGATCCACGGATAAATTAAAAGAGGTGCTTGACACCTCTTTTAATTTATATTTCACCACCTGTAAGATAACTGAGTACCTCCACCGAAAGACTGACACCGATAATAACTGCAAGCCACATAATTACCTCCTTTTAAAATAGTTAGACAATTCATTTCCTTTATGGAGGCAAAATTATACCCCGCTTGTGCCAAAATATGGTTCAAGTGGGGTTTTGCTTAAAATTAACTATAATTAATCGACTTCATGTGTGGATTTAAGACTCATAAATTATTCTTCTTGAATGCCTTTCAATTAAGTAATCATATTCATCTGATAAACCAAGTTCATTATAATAAACCTTGATGTTTGATCTGCTTTTACTATATGCTTTGTTCTTTAGTTTATCAACATAGTCGTTGATATGATATCGGAATTCTGTTCTATCAATATCAAGATTCAGATATTCAGCTATATCAAAAAGTTTTTCAGTTATTTCTATCGATCTCTTTGAGATGTCATCAAGTTCTTGCTTAATATCGGATATCTTCTTGCAAGATGTGTGAAGATGTCTGTCGACATTAAAAACCACAGAATTATAGTTCCTGATGCTAAGGCTGATGTTGTGCAGTTTTTCATAGTGTTCTGCCTTGACAGAAAGTCTTCCTATATCAGTGTCTGAATCAAGAGTTGCGAATCGGCTGAAAATACCTTCAATCGGTATTCTATCAGTATTTTTGATATTCTCTAAGATAGCGTTGTTAACCATGAAATGGCGCAGCAGATCAAGTATGATCTTTTCCTGCATATCTTTGGTTATGTGTCTTTTTCTGATGTCCAGATACAATGCTGTAAGTCCCACTATACTTGCTATTGAGGCTGCAATGGAAAAAATGGTAATAACTGTGCTGAAGACGTCACCAAAAGAGTTAGTGTTTTTTGATATATTGTCAAGTTGATGGCTTATATGCTCAATAGTTGCCAAGGTATCGATTACATGTTCGTTAGTTACCATAATTAGAATATTTGGATCATTACAAATATATTGAAATAATTATATCTATCAAAATGATAGTATTTAATATTTTTTATCATTGCTGTCCGGTAAAAGTTCCGGACGATTATTATAAAGTTTAACAATTAAAACAAACTTGATTCGGTAGAACCATCAAGTTCATTGACAATATTGTAGTTAGGTTTTGCAAAGAGGTCTTTAAGGTTGGTAGTATCTGTTAATGAGATACTTACAATCTGCAGCATCTCGTAGATAGAGCGTTCTATGTTCATCTTTTTCTGCACTATAGCCATCATACAGTAGGCTATGATCGCAGAGTAAATCTGAATGCGGACTGCGTTTTCGGACGTACCCCAGAACTTTTTTATCTTCAGATGTTGCTTGATCCACTTGAAGAACAGCTCGATCTGCCACCTGTTGTGATAGAGTTCAG
>JBGVNK010000012.1:0-144589 GCA_045125535.1 Candidatus Cryptobacteroides sp. | reverse complement strand
ATACGATCGCGTTCATCCAGACGAACACTGATACTATCTTCATGAAGTTCAAAACCTACAACTTCAAAATAATCCAACATCTCACGTGGAAACATCAACTTGACTAATGCTAAAAGTATTTTCTGTTCGTCTGTCATAACCTTTGTGTTTATATATCTGCACAAAGGTATCACTTATTTATAGAAACACATACTTTTGTGACTGATCCCATATTTTCATTGTCGAAACCAATCTTGATAAAGGTAATGTTATTTTTTCTATTTTTGTCCTTTGACAAACATACACAGAAATGAATATTAGACACATATATGTTCTGATCGTCACAGTCCTGATGGCATGCCTGCCTTCATCTGCACAGGAAACGGACATTCAGAACACATTGATAAAGATGGCACAAGACCCAGCCCTGACCCACGCTATCACAGGCATAAGCGTCAGGACCGTCGGAGGCAGAACTCTTGCGGAATACAACGCAGACAAACTCCTTCTTCCAGCATCAAACATGAAACTCATATCTACCGGAGCAGCCTTGCATGCACTTGGTCCGGACTACAGGTATGAGACAATCATCGGGCACGACGGCGAAGTTATAGACGGAGTCTTGCATGGTAACCTATATATCGTCGGCGGCGGTGACCCGACCTTGGGCTCCAAGGACAGCATAGCCGTTAGCTTGGAAAGGACTTTTGCGGAATGGGAACGACTGCTGAAAGACGCAGGGATCAAAAGAATAGAGGGACATATCGTCGGAGACGGAAGATGGCTTGACGGAATGATCGAGGAACCGACATGGATGCTGAACGATGCAGGCACTTATTATGGCACGGGAGTGACAGGACTTATGTTCTACGAGAACATGCTTTCTTTTAACTTAGCTGCAGGAAAGGCTGTGGGAGAGATGCCGTCCATCACCCCATATTATCCGATAACCCCTTGGATAGAAACAAGATACAATTGCAGCACAGGAGAGAAGGGCACTGGAGACAAACTTTATATGTTTACTACCGACCTTGCCCCGGTGGCGGAGATAAGGGGCACATTCGGCATAGACAGGGCGGCCAAAAGGGTAGATTTTGCAAACAAGTTTCCGGAATACACATGCGCTGCATATTTCTGCGGCTGGCTTGAAGGAAGAGGCATTGAGTGCAGTGGCGGTGCCGCAGATTTCAGGATTGAAAAAGGATGGCTGGACTCGGCCTTCGAAGACTGTACGGCTTTGAAGGACCTCAAGATCCTCGGCTCCACACTTTCCCCTTCCCTCGACAGAATAGCATTCGAGACCAACCATGCCAGCAACAACCTTTTCGCAGAAACCCTCCTGCGAACACTTGGAAAGGACTTCACGGGAAGTTCGTGCTATGATTCGTCTTACGTAGCCCTCAACGATATTCTCAAGACTCTCGGAGTAGACAAAGGCCCCGTACAGATTCAGGACGGAAGCGGACTCTCGCGTCAGAACTACCTTTCTCCGGATTTCATCTGCGACTTCCTTGAGGCCATGACAAGGACGGAAGTATGCGACGAATTCGTACGCAGCCTTCCTTCACCGGGATTCGACGGCTCCCTCAACTACAACATGAACGGTTACCCTGCCACCTTCCGTGCACGCATAAAGGTGAAGAGCGGCTCGATGAACGGCGTGCGATGCTACAGCGGTTACATCCTGCCTTCCGGCAGTACAATGAAAATCGGCAGCCAGACCAAAGGCCTGCCTGCCGAAACAATCATATTCTCGATCATGACCAACAACTGCACATCACCGACCTGGAAGGTCCGTCCTCTTCTGGATAAGATGATGGCAGCTCTGGCGCAGAGCAATTAACGTTTTTCATACTTGTTTCCGAGCATGAACGAAAGTCCGAAACGTGCGTTCATCCAAAGTTTGTCAACCGGAACCGGAATATCCGGCATCACTTCAAAGAAGGTATAGTCACTACCGACAAAGAAGTTCAGACCAGCCTTAGGAGTGAACTCCATCATCCATCCCAAGGTCTTCCATGCATTGAGGAACGACCAGTTCAAACCGAAATTGAACCACTTGTTAGGATTGATGTTGTAAGAGATAGTAAGATCATTTATCGGTTTTGAATAACCGAACTTTCCGGAATAGAGGAGTCCCACGCTCATCTTGTCCTTGAGGAAAGGATACTCCACACCCGCATAGATCTTGGCTCTTGTTCCTATTGAGCTGTACCTCGGAGTTTCTGACTTCTCGAGATTGGCAAGTGCCATAAATTCATCCATCAAGGCATCAACGGTCTCATCCATCTTCGCCTCTCCTCCGATTTCAATGTCTTTCATTCCCTCATAAACAGCCTCTCCCTTAGACTCGAAGCCCTGAATATAATCCTTCTTGAACATGTATGATCCGAGATCAAGTGCTGATATAGAGAAAGTAAGGCCGTCAACTACAGTTCCGAGCTGAAGTTTGTATTCTGCTCCTATGTCAAACGAGAATCCGAAGCCGGCAGGACCCATATTAGAAGTATCCATGGTGAATAACTCCGCCTCACTGTCCCCGTCTAGAGCATCAGGATTCAATGTCATGAAAGAAGCAGCAACGACACCGTATGCATCAGTATTCACTTTCCAGGCATCCTCTCCCAATGCCAAGGCAGACTCACCTAATGAAAGACCGATATGCTCGAACGGTATGAACACTCTGAACTTTCCTCCGATCTTCAATCCTTTTACCAGCCATGAGAAATCACGACTGTGACCAACGGAAGCATATAGCGATGAAGTCTGGAAGAAATCAAAACCATTAAGGGAATAAACTTGATTAGGCTCTGCCATTCCCTGCTTTGCGAAAAGGAACAAATCGCGAGGTAGTCCCATCTGGCCATCCACCCTGAGACCAAGATCGAAACTCCAGAAGGAATCCTTTGCTGTGAAGAAGCCGAAATTAAGGAGGTCAGTATCCATATCAAGATCTATGACAGGCCTCTTCGGCAGATTCTTCGAGAACTCCTGCACACTGACATTCTGGTTAAGATAAGTATAGAGCTCTCCGTTCTTTGGATAAAGGAAATCAGCTGGACCGACATTTCCGTAAACGCCCACACCGAAATTTGAAATAACTGGTATGCTGAAATAGCTCGCCCTAGGAGCAAATGCTGGATTCATCCTGTTCCTGAGCAACGAATTGTCAAGGAAATAACTTCCCTTCAAAGCCTGGGCTCCTGCCATTAAAGGAAGGAGCATCAAGGCTATAATTATTGTTAAATATCTTCTACGCATAGGTCTATCGGTTTTCGTCAGAATTCATTACATCGGCAATATCTATAGTGAATCCGTCAGGAAGAGTGAGTTTAAGATCTGCCTGAACGAAATCATTTTCATCCACTGGGATTCCTGTCAGATTAGGGGAAGTGACGACAAACGTCAGCTTGAGCGATGACAGTCCGGTCACGGATGCGCCCTTCTTGACAGCAAGAGTAAGATCCAGAGGAGTCTGGACAGCCTCTCCGTTGGAATTGCATGGAGAAATGGTCTGTACCGCATCCTTTTCTACAGGGATTACTTTATCGTTTAGATCAAGCATACCGATCCTCATCTCAAGTGCCAGAGGAAGGCTGCTGGTGATGCTGCCTGACAACTGAACAGTATTTTTCTCAAGAAGCTGACCAAGAATATCAGGAAGACCATCCAATGTATCCGAAATCTCGATATGGAGATCCTCTCCGAATTCAAGAGGAACGATGAAGTCATATTCCACATCAAGGATATAATCGGCTGACGGTTCGAGAACGCATTCCTTGTCTGACTCAGTTCCTGCTGTAAGAGAAAGTTCGAGCTTGTCCGGAAGATTACGGATGAGTTTGTTGATGTCTGCGTTGATGAACGTGTAATCAGCAGGACAAGCCTTCTCATCTCCTCCGAACCAGAATACAACCTCCTTGACGTCAGATGCCGATTCCGAACTTGGAAGTATTATTGAAGCCTTGATCTGACCATCCATATTGACCTTTCCGTCAATTATAGGATTGATGATGAGTTCTCCGGATACCGGGATTCCAATATTCGTCTTTGTCTTGAGTATAATGTGAGGATTGGCAAGGTCAAGTACAAAACCTTCACCCTTCATGAACGAAGGAAGACCTTCAAGCGACATGGTCTGATTGATACCGTCAATCTCGTAAGCCACATTTGCCTTCACCTTTTCAATCACGATGTTCTCAATGGCTGCGGAAAGGCTGATTCTGATGTCTCCATCCAGAGATGCCAGGTCTAGTTCAGGGTCCTCTGCTGCAATTCCGCCATCTATTGTAACATGACCGATGAGTCCGTCTTCAGAATCAACATCATATGAAGAAAGATCGATTGCCTTGATTCCGATTGGCGCGATGTCAAGCTTGCCATCCTTTACCTTTCCTGTAAACTTCACGCTGTTTCCGTCTACACGACTGTCATCAGGATCAAGAACCAGTTCTTTCGGCATTGTGATGACGAAATTTACAGAAGGCTCGACACCAAGGTCAGGAAGATTGTCTATAGTGACATCAATCACAGCTTCAACATCGGCAAGATCCACTCTCGAAATCTTCTTGACCTCTTCTGGAATATCTCCTGGCTTGAGTATGGTGAAGTCAAAACTTTCCTCCATTCCCACCTCGAAATGCTCAAAAAGGATTTCATCCGCTACTATTTCAGGAACAGAAGATGAGACCTTAGCTGAAGATGATGCAATCTGCTCAACATCTTTTCCTGTCACCTTACCTGCAGAAACGCCGACTGTTCCTTCCACTCTGATCTCTCCGCCAGCATAATATTTTCCTGTCTCTACATTCAGCTTAGGAGTCACGGTCACTCTGTCTATCGGAAGAAGAATCTGTTCCGGAAGATTTCCTTCAAGGGTGATTGCATTTGTCTGCGGATCGAAGCCATAACCCTCATCCACATTCTTAAACCTAAGGAATTCAGGGAAGGACAGCACAAGTCCATCCTTGCCAGCCTGTACCGAAAGCGAGGTTTCAGGCAGACCGAGTTCAACAACAAGTACAGGCGAACCCTCAGGAATTACAGAGAATGTACCTATATCAGAGATTCCTTCCGGAAGCTGATACTCGAACACCTGAGGTTCTATTTCCAGCTTGTGCTCCAGTCCGTCTATCTGCACTTCATAATCATCCATCTTGAAATGAGACTGAGCCTTCACGACGAACGCACCATCCTTATCTTCTGTAACAGGAACATCAGCACTGCAGATACGTCCTCCAGCTGTCATTTCCGCCTTCACTATCACGTCAGCAGAATATGAAAGCCTGCCATCTACAGGCGCAGGGAAAGCAATCTCTTCAATATGTATCTTTTCATCCAGACCTTCTGAAAGATCGACATCCGTAAGAGTCACCTTGCCGTCTACTGCCTCTTTCACCTTCATTTCTTCAGGGAATGTGATCTCAAGAGTCTTGAGAACTGTTTTCAACCCTTTTATCTCACTTATGTTCTGAAGCGCAATCGTCAGATCGAGATATGAGTCATCCTCGAAAATCACTTTATCAATGCTCTTCACTCCCTCTGGAAGAGTTATGTCGTCAAGAGACACCGGTAACTCCATTTCCTCTGTAACCGTCATCTCATCAACATCCATCATAAGAGAACCGATGGCAAAGTCTACGAACTCGACATCAATCTTCAGTCCGAGGTCTCCGCTTACTGATGCAAGCTTGTCAGCATTCGTCATGGCTGATTCCAGTGCAACCTTTCCAGTCACCTCAAGTACCTTCTTCAATTCAAGGACAGAATCATTCCAATCCTCAGGGCTGATGCCGACGCCTTCAATTCCGTAGCTCTTTGTAAACGTATAGCCATTTTCCTCGTTCAACGTATAGGCATCATCTATGACAACCTTGTCCTTTCCATCCTCCAGAACAAGAAGACCTCCGAGATCAAGCACCATATCCGGCACGATATCTCCCTTGGTAAGGAAAAGATTCTCAACTGAGAGTCTGACATTGATTCCGGACGTTTCGGTCATCTTGATGTCGCCTATGTTCGATATACCTTCAGGTGCCTCAGACTTTACCATCACATCGACAGTCACTGGTTCCATAACTGCTTCCGGAAGATCTCCGAGAGAAACATCCGTCGAACCGGAAACGGACAGACCCTTCGGAAGTGCGAAAAGGCCACCAGCCTTGATGCGCACATCGTCAACCTCGATTTCCATTTCCTGAGCCGACTTACCGTATTCCCAGATACCTATCGGTTCATTTTCTTCCATCATGATCTCAGGTAGTGTTACATCAGGAACCAGACCTTCATCAGCAAGTTCGAATTCATACTCGAACTCCTGACCATCTATAGAAAGAGATTCCTCATCTATGCCGTTGAGGCTGAATGTCACATCCTGCTCGAATGTAACATCCGGAATCTCAAGCATATCCATATCAGGAAGCTGGTCGCCAAGACTCAATTCATCATTGATTCTGAAAGCATAGGCACCTCCGTCAAGAACCTGCAGCATGTCTTCATCCATGCTCGACAGCAGATTCTTGAGTGTCAGCTGCTTCGTGCTTCCCAACGGAAGAGTCAGGCCCTCGGAACCGAGAGTGACCTCCGTGTTAATGTCTTCAACGTCATACTCTTCATTGACACACGAAGAGAGTGACACCGCGAAAACAGCCGAAACCGCAATCACTAGAAAATAGTTTAACTTTTTCATAACGTTATAGTATTTGGATTCTTTATCCTTTAAAAAGAGAACGGCAAAGAGCAGGAACATCACTTACCTTCACTACCTCTATCTTCTGATCTTCAGTTCCTTCAAGACTGCTGAAGGACGAGACATAAATCTTTCTGAATCCCAACCTGGAAGCCTCTATGATACGTCTGTCAGTCTGTGCAACCGGTCTTATTTCGCCACTCAATCCGACCTCACCGGCAAAACATACATCTGAAGGCACTGCAAAATCGAAATTTGACGAAAGAACGGCACTCACCACTGCAAGATCACATGCCGGGTCATTCACCTTCAGACCGCCCGCCATATTGAGGAACACATCCTTGACACCCAGCTTGAAGCCGGCACGCTTCTCAAGAACAGCCAGAAGCATGTTGAGTCTGCGGACGTCAAAACCTGTCGCGCTTCTCTGTGGAGTTCCATATGCAGCCGTACTCACCAGGGACTGTACTTCGATAAGGAATGGTCTTGTACCGTCAAGCATGGCACTCACGGCCACACCGCTGAGACCTTCATCATGCATAGGAATAAGCATTTCAGACGGATTGCTCACCTCTCTCAAGCCTTTTCCGGTCATCTCAAACACTGCAAGCTCGGATGTGGAACCGAAACGGTTCTTTATGCTTCTGAGAAGACGGTATGTACCTCTGTTGTCGCCTTCAAACTGGAGAACCACATCGACTATATGCTCAAGCACCTTAGGTCCGGCTATACTTCCTTCCTTGGTTATGTGTCCGATAAGAATCACCGGTACACCGGTCTCTTTGGCAAATCTCAGGAGCATGGCAGCCGTCTCTCTGATCTGGGTGACAGAACCCGGAGAGGATTCGACATTTTGGGAAAACATGGTCTGGACAGAGTCCACGACCATAAGGTCCGGCATCATAGCACGCGCTTCTGCAATGATGTTTTCCATCAGAGTCTCGCTGTATATCATACAGTTGGAATCATCTCCTCCGATACGTGCCGCCCTTAGCTTAACCTGTTTCGCACTTTCCTCTCCTGTAACATAAAGAGTCTTGAGATAAGGACAGTTCAACGGAATCTGAATGGAGAGGGTAGATTTTCCGATACCTGGTTCACCTCCTATAAGAACCAAGGAACCTTCCACAAGACCGCCTCCGAGAACGCGGTCCACTTCACCGTTATTGAGGGATATCCTGTTTTCTACCGAAGAATCTATATTGCTCAGAGGCATAGGCTTATGCCCTTCGCCCGGAACATTAGAATGCTGAGGCGCAGACTTCTTCCCCGTCGCCACCGTTTCCTCCACCATTGAATTCCATTCACCGCACGCCGGACATCTTCCCATCCATTTGGGACTCTCGTTTCCGCATGACTTGCAGAACCACACACTCTTTGTCTTTACCGCCGCCATATCAACCAGTTTTTGATAAAACCAATCCTTATTATTAAATTATTGGATAATAAGGACATATTACAAACAAAGTTAATCAAAATATCCTACTGATATTCCAAAAACACCGTTTTTTTTACTCAGTAAAAACACTTAGAAAAGGTAGGAACACTTATCTGTCAAGTTCAAATACTTCCATACTATGGATCTTACCGTCTTCCAGTTTGAACCTAAGGGCGGTACGAACCACGTGAAAGCCCTGAATCCCGGCAGCACCAGGATTGATCGTGAGCATATTGCGCTTATCATCACGCATAACTTTCAGAATATGCGAATGTCCGCATACGAAAATGTCGGGACGGTAGCGGTCTATCAGTTCGCGGGCACGCACATCATACCTTCCGGGATAACCGCCAATGTGCGTCATCAGAATCTTCAGTCCTTCACACTCAAAGAAACGATGAAGAGGATGTATGAAACGAAGGTTGTGATTATCACAGTTTCCTGCAACTCCTGTCAAAGGCTTGAATTCAGCAATTTTCTCAGCCAGTTCCATTCCTCCTCCGAAGTCTCCGGCATGCCATATCTCATCCACAGGTTCCAGAAAGTCCCGGAACTGCTCATCAAAAACGCCATGTGTGTCGGATATGAGACCGATATACCTCATCATCAAAGTTTTATAACAATATTTTTCTTATAGAGTACCATTGCCACACACAGATGCAGGAGCATAAAGAGCAGGGCATAAGCTAAAGAAAGGATTTCTGTCGACCCAAACACCGCACCTACATTCCAGCCCAACACACCGCCTATGGTCTTTGCCAGAACAGACGAAAGAGCATAGATGAACAGAGGATTCATACCGAATGCACGCAGCGGCGTGAACACTTTGACCCACCCCTTGACTTCAGTAAGCCATGTCAGGAGAGCAAGCACGAACATCGCCCAACCACCGGTATAGAACACATATGAAACTGACCATAACGGCTTGTTTATAGGAATCCATATGCTCAGAATCTGGGAAAAGGCAAGAGATAGTGCCGCCAGCGAATAAAGGCGCGCTATCTTGAGCCCCGTATCACCATCCTTTCTGAGTATATTTCCTATAAGGAAACCGAGAAGAGCAGTGCATGAACCGGTAAGCACACCAAAGAGTCCTTCAGGATCGAAGGCGGCTGCTGATCCGTCAGAGAAGCGGTATCCGTCATACATGTGAGACTCTCCGATAAGAGCGGTATCAATGTGACGGGTCACATTTCCTTCAATTGTAAAAACACCCTCAGGTCCGGAAAAAACAAGCTGGATAACGACATGCAGAACCGACAGGACTGCGATCGAGACCAGAATCTTCTTTGGCGTCTTGAGCCAAAGCGCTAGAACCGAAGCCACTATGTAACACAGGGCAATACGCTGCAGCACACCGAAGATTCTGAATTCATGAAACCACACCTGATAGTTCTGCCACAAGGTCAAGTCCGGATTCTGCCATGTCGGATAGAACGGAAAGGCATGAAGACCAAGGCCGACCATGAAGATTCCGAGCCCTCTCTTGAACACCTTTGCCAATGACCCTCTGCTGAGACCGTCATATTTTGCCAAAGCAAAAGAAATAGAAGTTCCCACGCAGAAGAGAAAAAAAGGAAACACAAGGTCTGTAGGCGTACATCCGTCCCAAGCAGCATGTCTGAGAGGCGGAAAGATTCTACTCCATGAACCCGGATTATTCACGACTATCATTAGTGCTACAGTAAGACCTCGAAGGATATCAAGAGAAAGATGACGCTTCTTCATAATTCATTTGTTATTTCTACAAAAGTAGCAATTTTGACTATATTTGCACGGCTAATATCTGATTTATGGAACTTTTCTATTCTTGCGATATAAACGGCGGAATCTGCCGACTGGACCAGGACGAATCCGGACATTGTGTGAAGGTTCTCAGACACCGCAGCGGTGACGAGATTTCCGTTATCGACGGATGCGGAACCCTTTACAGATGCAGAATCACTGCAGACAGCCACAAGGGAGTCGAGGCAATGATTCTGGATTCCGTACAGAACTGGGGAGGACATCCTTACAGACTGCATATGGCAGTATGTCCTACCAAGAACAACGATCGTTACGAATGGTTCGCCGAAAAAGCCTGCGAGATAGGACTCGATGTCATATCCCCTGTCATCGGTGAACATTCGGAAAGACGCATATTCAAGACTGCAAGAATTGAAAAAATACTTGTCAGCGCTGCAAAACAATCTCTTAAAGGCGCAGTTCCTATAGTAAACGAACCTGCTTCCGTCAAGGATTTCATAAAGGAGCATGGTTCGGAGGACTCTCTCAAACTTATCGCATACTGTTTTGAAAATGACGAAGCTCCACGCAGAAGCATAAAGGAAGCTCTCGAAGACTATGAAGGTCAGGACATAGTGATACTCATTGGCCCTGAAGGTGATTTTTCTCCTGCAGAAGCGGAACTTGCACTTGCAAACGGATTCATTCCGATCCACCTCGGTCCTTCACGCTTGAGAACAGAGACAGCAGCCCTTACAGCAGTTTCAGCAGTATATTTCTCACTTGGTCTGAAATAATTCCGGATCAGACTATGTCAGCAATGATGGAGTCCGAAACAAAGAATCTGTCTTCAGGAATACGCACATTACCGGACGGAAGTCTGACAAGATTTCCTGACGCAAAGGCCTGAGCGGTTCCATGCGCATCACAACATGTTTCAATAAATTCATCTTCAACACCTTGTGACGTACGCAGGGCAAGCATCACATGCTCCATCGCATATTGTTCCGGAGTAAGGATCTCATTATCGCGAACACAAGCAAAGTCTCCTTTCCGAGCTGCTTCAATATAGGCGTTCAAGTCGGGACTATTCCATTGACGGGAGATTCTCCCGGCAGTTTGCGCCTCAGGATGACCGGACATACAAGATAAGCAGCTGTGCGCTCCAGGACCAAGGCCGGTATAAGGTACATGATGCCAATAAGCCGAATTATGCTTTGCCTCATAGCCTGGAAGGGCAAAGTTTGAAATCTCATAATGATTATATCCGGCTGTCGCAAGAGTTTCACAAAGAACACAATATTGAGATTCGCAAAGATCTTCCGGTGCCTCTTTCCACAATCCTTTTTCCACCAGCCTCGCCAAAGCACTGCCAGGCTCAACAGAAAGCTGATATGAAGATATATGTTGAGGAAGTACACCTTTGGAAGAAATATCCAATACACGTGAAAGCGTATCTCTCCATTGTGCATCAGAAAGTTGTGACAGTCCGAAAATGAGGTCTATGCTGATATTTCCCACACCCGCCTCTTCGAGGATGGAATATGCCTTACGAGCCGTAGCAGAATCATGGCGTCTGTTCATCCATCTAAGGATTCCGTCATCAAAAGATTGAATTCCCATGCTTATGCGGTTGACACCCATCTTCAACAGTCCCTCGACATAATCATGACCTTTCTCTACGATATCCTCGGGATTGACCTCGACCGTAAACTCTTCATAAGGTCCGCCACACCCGCATGAGCGCAGGGCTTCGAGCATACGCCCGAATACAGAAAGAGGCAGCACCGATGGGGTGCCGCCGCCTATGTATAAAGTATTGACTTCATCCGACATCTCTTCTCTGCGCAGCTGAGCCTCAATCGCAATCGCCTCTCCGAATTCATTGAACAGATCCTGCTGACGGTCATGTTCTTCTGTCTTGCGGCATTTCGCCGCAACTTCAGAATAGAAGTCGCAATAGGTGCAGAAACTTCTGCAGAAAGGTATGTGGATGTAGATCACCGTTTATCGGAGCATGAGTTCAGCCTCACCGAGCTTGCCCTGCTCAGTGAATGCCTCTACGGTATAGATACCCTTCACATATGAAGGAATCTCATTCAGATAGATGCTGAGCTCAACTTCCTTGCCCTGATAGTCAACCTCACGTGAAGCAGAGCAGATCATCGGCTCGCCGTTCACCTCAAATGTTCTCTGAGTGCTGTTTGTCAAAAGGATTCCGTCAGGATCCTTCACTCTTATATACACTCTTACAGGACCCTTAGGAGCAAGATCGTTCTCCACGAGGCTTAGAGTTGCAAGGAGTCTTACCACACGGCTGCTTCTGTCGGTAACCTTGTCCGAAGCATTGTATGCATCCATATGGAGACCGCGTGCCTTTATCACAGAACCAGCAGCTACCTGACCGCTGAGGTCCTCGACTGTGTTCTGGAGCTCCTCATTACGACGACGGCTTTCCTCTGCCTCACGACGAGCAGCCGCAGCATCAGCAGTAAGTTTCTTGTTAAGAGTGTTGAGAGAGTCGATCTGCACGATATAATTTCTCATGATACTGCGGAGTGTTCCGAGTTCCTTCTCATACTGACGCATCTTGCTTCTGTTGGTAGCCTCTGTCTGCTTGATTCGCTCGATAAGCTGAGACACCTCCTCACGTGATGAGTCGAGCTGTGAATTGATTGTATCATAGTCAGATGACAACATCGCATAGTCATTCTGAAGATCTATCATCTGTGCTGTAAGTTCTTCCTTCTCGATTGTAAGTTCATTCACAAGTGTAGCCTTCTGCCACCATATGTAAGCCAAGGCTCCTGCTAGCACGATTGCTACTGCAATCATGATGTACATTACATTTTTCAAACTCTTTTCTTCCATAATAACGCTGTTTAAAGTCTGCAAATATAGTAATTTATTGTAAAAATTTGTATTTTTGTAAGGATAAAGAAGAAACACAAAAGCAAAACGTTACAAATACGAAGCCATGAAATATTTCATCAGAGCCGTAAAATACTTTTTCTATTTCGCCATCCTTTCCACAGCGATAATCCTTGCACTTGTACTGATCGGAGCAGTGGAAGGTGACATAAACAGCATCTTCGAAGGAGGCTGGAGCTCATTATGGAAGATTGCGCTGTTCTTTGCAGCAGTAGCAGCCGTATATCCTAAATTGGGATTCATCAAAAGAGACATTTCCTTCGTGACACAGGAAGTCAGCCGCGAGGAAATCGTGGAATTCTTCAAGGAGCGCAGATACGTGCTTGAATCAGAGCATGACGGCACAATGACCTTCCGATACAGAGACATTGCAGGAAAACTCAGCAAGATGTATGAGGACAGGATCATCGTGACCAGGGAAATGGGATCATACTGGTTTGAAGGTCTCAGAAAGGATGTAATCCGACTGGCGACATCTTTCGAGACCCGCTTCGCCACTAGAGACACCGAATAAGGACTATTCCTTATTCAGCATCTTGGCAGCTTCGCAGAGAGCCTGATAGAAATCCTCTCCGAAATAACGTTCAATAGGTTCGCGCAGGAATTCATATACGCGGACATTTTCTTTTTTACCATTTGCGAACGCATCCTGGCAGATGTGCCAGCGGTGAAGATTAAGAGCTCTCATTCCATTACGCAAAGTCGTGATTCTGATAGGATAAAGCCAGCATGATATCGGTTTGCGGAAATCACCTTTGCCTTGGAACCAGCATCGTTCCATCGAACAGAAGCAATTGCCTTCCTCATCGAAGATAGTGTAGGCACACTCCTCGCTTCCAGGAACCAGAGGAGTAACCATATCTCCATCCATATCTATCTCGAAGAAACCCTTCGAGGCAACAGCCGCACGGCCTGCATCTGTCATTATCGGCGAGAATATAGGATAATTCTTTTCAATGGCTCCTGCCTCACATTCTTCCATAGGAGCACCGCTGTCACCTATGACACAGCAGCAGCCCTTGCATTTCTCATAGTCACAGGCAAAATATTCTGTAAGTATCTCCTCTGAAACGAGGCAGTCGTCGATTTCTATGATTGTTCCGTGATACATGTTATTTTTCTGTTATATATTCTACTTTTCCGCTTCTGTCAAGCGATGATATGATGTTCTGGACCTTCTGTGCTGTCAACGCATCACACTTTGCAGAATAGCCGGTTACTATGTCCTTTCCATAGAGCTGACGTCCTGCAATAGATTCTGTCCAGAAAGAAGGATCTGTACAGAGCAGAGACATACGGTTCTTGAAATAAGCGGAATATGCATTCAGTTCATTCTTCTTTAAAGGTTCGGAAGCCATCTTTGTCACAGCGGCACGAAGTCTTGACATCGCCTCCATCGGCTCCAGGCCTTCCTCATCAGTTCTGACAAGAGTCACCATCACATTGAATCTCTCATCAGGCTGTATAGTAAACTTCTCCTTCACCTCAACTGTCCATCCGCTGCCGGCGAACACATCGGAAAGCCTCTGCTTCATAGCCATGGCAGCTGTCATTGCTGCGACATGATTATCCGAAGTAAGAGGACATCTTGCTGACATCGCATAATCTATCACATCAGCATTTCCCTTTACTGTGTATGTAGACACACCCGATATAGGCTGATAACGGATAGCCGGACGCGACCCTGCGCGCTGAAGAGTCTTGAATTTATGACCATATATTGCAAGATGTTTCCTAAGCTCGGCCTCATCGACATCACCTGAGATCACAAGCACACCGTCATCAAGTTTTGCAAACTGATCCACATAGAAGTTCCATGCCTTCTTTCCGAAATCCTGGTCAGGAATCATGGACTTCATGTCAGACCACTTGTACTCAGGACACATTATGGCGTCTATCGCTGCCATCCTTGCCCTGCGGGTACCTTTGATGGCCTCAATCTGGAGAGGAATTGTCTTCAGATAATATTCCAATGCCGCATCATCCTGCTCCAGTCTGCTTGTCACCAGTGAAAGAGCCTGAAGGACTGTAAGAAGTTCATACTTGGAAGCACTTCCACTGATCGACATGCTGGTCATGCCTGTTTCAAATTTCATGTTCACCCCTCTGGCAGAGAGTGCAGCAAGAAAATCAACCATAGGCACACCTGCCACCCTGCATGTATGAAGATAATCTGCGAAATAGGCTCCCTCACCTGCAGAAAGCTTCTGCACATTTCCGTATCCTCCATTGAGCGCCAGTGAAAAATATATCCGCTTATCGGCTGCCTGATTGCGGCAGATGACATTCAGTCCATTTTCTAGAGAAAATACCGAACCTCCTGACATAGGATCTTTCTTAGAAGAAGACATCTTCATCTTCTTCTCAGGCTCATAAGTCTGGAGGAAGGCATCCGCCTCCACTCTATCCTTCCATTCCATCGAGCTCGGTCTGTCCCACGCAGCAGCAAAGGTCTCTGCAATCTTATCAGCATCAACCTTTCCCGAAGTAAAACATTCTATAGTAAGATTGGATGCCTTGTCAAGAACTGCAGAAGCGATACCATTGAAAAGACTCAATTCTGTCTCTTCCGGAAGTTGTCTCGAAGCATGGAATGCATGAACCTGAGACGCTGATGCAAGACTTCCGTTATAAAGATAAGCAGCTACACATCTGTCCACAAACTCCTTGTTGCTCTTTACCGGATGTACCGAACCTGCATAAAGTCTTTCCACAAATCTGTCGTGAGCCCTGTTCATTTCCTGAACAGTAACTGTACCGGCATCAATCGAAGCCATTACGAACGCAAGTATGCGTACTGCCTGATCAACATGCTCAGGAGCAACCGCTAATGTGATGCTGAACTGTTCGTCTTCAGAAGTCATTGCAGCATCAATATGAGCATAGTCTACTCCTATTGCGGGGATGCCTGCCTGACGAAAACAGCGCTCAAGCCTGTCTTTTGCAATCAGACCCATCTGTCCTGTAAAAAGCGATGTAATGGCAGGCTGTATGGTATTCATCAGACTGTGCGATGTCCTCGGCGAACGCCATGTTGCAGTAATCTCCGCCAGATTCCTTTCCTGCCTCTCTTTTACGACGACCTTCAGATCATCTTCCTGCTGCCACTGATATACACTTCTTGAAGCGGTATCCCTCACAGGTGTCATGTATGACAGCATCTTTATCTTCTCTGCTGTGGCTGCACGCTTCACGTCACCAGACACAATGATCGCCTGATCGGAAGGGGAAGCCATATCAGCAATGTTCATAAGATGAAGAAGGGTAGAATCCATCACTGATTCCGAAAATGCTATAAGTACCTCAGACTTGCGCACAAGACTGTTGTCAGTCCTGTTCACAAGAGCAAAATCAGCAGTTCCTTTTATTGTAGGATTCTCCACGATGAAATACTTCATGCCGTTCGGAAGCTGTCCCTGAGAGACGGCCTTATCCGATGGAAGAAGGGGGATTTCCTGAGCTGGCATAAAATTTGAGAATATGAGCCCGAAGGTGCTGATCAGAGCAATTTTTATTCCTATTTTCATCTTACATTAAATTTGTTTGCAAAAATAAAACAAAAATTTCTATTTTTGCAGTTCTTTGATTAATAGGAAATTAATATAAACAAAAAACCCAATAGAATCATGAAGAAAATCATTCTCTTTTTTGCAGCGGTTGCTATGAGCGCAGCAGTAGCTTCTGCTCAGGACATCAACCAGGCTACAGAAAACTACAACAACGGCGCAATGGAGCTCCAGATGGGTAACAACGGCGCAGCTCTCGAGTATTTCAAGACAGCTCTCGAAATGGGTGAGGCTCTTGGTGATGAGGCGACTGATCTTGTAAACAACTGTAAGAAGGCTATCTGCTCTGCACAGCTCGGTATGGCTAAGGACCTTTACAATGCAAAGGATTTCGAGGCTGCTGCTGAGGCATTCGCTGAGGCGAAGAAAGTAGCTGAGGGCTACGGTGAGACAGAACTTGCTGAGGAGGCTGAGAACCTTATCGGCCAGGCTAACCTTCAGATCTATAACACAGATGCAAAAGCTGCAATGAGAGCTAAGGATTATCCTACAGCTATCGAGAACTTCAAGAAGGTGCTTGAGATCGAGCCTGAGAACGGCGCGGTTACTCTCCAGCTCGGACAGGCTTACCAGAGAGCAAACAACCTCGACGAGGCAGTAGTTGCACTCGAGAAGGCTAAGGAACTCGGTCAGGCTGCAAATGCTGACAAGCTTCTTTCACAGGTTTATGTAAAGCAGGCTCAGGATGCAAACAAGGCTAAGGATTATCAGAAGATGCTTGACCTCTGCCTCAAGTCAAACGAGTGCCTTGAGAATGCAAACGCATACAAGCTCGCAGCAAGCGCAGCTCAGAAGCTCAACAAGAGCACTGACGAGGTTATCGGATACTATGAGAAGTATCTCGAGGTTTCTCCAAACGCTAAGGATGCTAACGGCGTGATCTGCACAATCGCAGTTCTCTACCAGCAGGCTGGCAACAAGGAGAAGGCAAAGGAGTACTACCTCAAGATCGAGAACGACCCACAGTACGGCGCAACTGCAAAGGAGCAGCTTAAGACTCTCTAATATCTGATGATGAATCTCGAACTGCTTGCTCCGGCAAGAGACAGACAGATCGGCATCGCGGCAATCGACTGCGGTGCCGATGCTGTGTATATAGCCGGTCCGCAGTTCGGAGCACGTCAGGCTGCCGGTAACACAATTGATGACATCAGGCAGCTTTGCGATTACGCTCATAAATTCGGTGCCAGAATCTTCGTGGCACTGAACACAATTTTATATGATGACGAATTGGAGTCCGCTTACCGTCAGATGCTTGCAGTGCAGGAGGCGGGAGTGGATGCCATCATCATCCAGGACATGGCCATCCTTGAGATGGCGCGTAAGGGCATCGGCAATCTACACGAGGACATACGAATTCCTCTTCATGCTTCAACCCAGTGCGCAATCAGGACTCCGGAGCACGCCATGTTCCTTGAAAGTCTTGGTTTTTCAAGACTTATTCTCGAGAGAGAGCTCTCTCTCGAACAAATACGAGCAATACGCGCTGCAGTGGGCTGTGAGCTTGAGTTCTTCGTTCACGGTGCTTTGTGCGTATGCTATAGCGGTCAGTGCTATCTTTCAGAAAAAATTGCAGGAAGAAGTGCCAACAGAGGTGCTTGTATCCAGGCTTGCCGCTCACGTTATGACCTTGTGGATAGTTCCGGAAGGGTTCTGGTCCGAGACAAGGCATTACTTTCGCTTAAAGATTACAATCTTCGAAACAGGATTGAAGAGCTGGCGGATGCTGGCATCACATCCTTCAAGATCGAGGGCCGACTCAAGAATGAGTCATATGTAAAGAATGTGGTCCGGGACTATTCGCTTGCACTAGACGGACTCGTATCACGACGATCTTCTGACTTCGCCCGAGGATCATTCGGATCGGTCATCGGAGGATTCACCCCTGACACATCAAAGACTTTCAACCGAGGATATACCGAACTCTATCTCGACGGCAAGCGCGGAAAATGGGCTGCCATGGATTCAGCCAAGTCGATGGGAGAAGAAATCGGCACCGTACGTTCAGTCACACGTGACGGAATTACAGTGGATTTCTGCAAGGGAGGCATCGTACTGAGCAACGGAGACGGATTCTCATTCGTTGCACGCGACGGAAGCGTGGCCGGCTTCAGAGGTGATGTATGCTCGGGAAATCAGATCCGGACCAAGTCTGTTCCAGGCATTTTCAGCGGAGCAAGACTTTACCGCAATATCAGCGCAGCCTTCGAGAAGGAAATCGACAGGCAGCCATGCATAAGGGAGATTTCTGCTGAAGTGAGCATAGGATTCAGTCTGACTGACGGACTCTGGTCGGTAGAGGCTGAGGCTGTGACTGAGGACGGACGTCAGGTTTCCGTTGTGCTCGAGGCTGGCGATCAGGTTGCTTCAAACCGTGAAAGGATGGCAGAAATGTTCCGCAGCCAGATCGGCAAGACAGCAGGTCATTACCGTTTCAGAATCGCTTCAATTCCTTCTGAGGGAGACATGCCTTTCATGATCGCATCCGCCCTCAACGGCATCAGACGTTCTCTGGCAGAGGAACTCGACAAGATGCCATGCAACAAAAAAGAGATTCTCCGGAGGGAAATGTATGAGAAGAAAGGGGTATGCCCTCAGAAGAATCTCTCATATAAATATAATGTATCTAACAGACTTTCCGAGTCTGTATATCGTATGGCCGGGGCTGATGCCATCGAACCGGCATATGAACTTGAGCATCAGTCATCTGCTGAGCTTATGCGCACGCGCTACTGCATCCGATATGAGCTCGGCATCTGTCCACGCTACCACAAGGCTAAGGATTCCGGTCCCCTTTTCCTCCTCAACAACGGTCAGCGCTTTGCTCTTCATTTCGACTGCCGCAACTGTGAGATGACCGTTACAGAATCTGAAAAGTAAGGTCGACATCACCGAAATGGCCGACGACATTGCTGTTATGTTCTATCCACCTGTCGCTGAGCTGACCTCTCCAGACTATGTCATCTCTTGAATTGAATGGAAGTTTCAATTCGAAGCCATAACTCTTTGATTCAACCCTCACCAATGCCGTACAGTTCCACTCTGTACGCGTTCCGCCGTCATCTTCCGTAATCATGAAGGCGCAGCTGGACATCTGGTCTGTCCAGTCAGAGACAAGGACCGCATTGAATGGCTGGGGCTTTCCCACCTGATTCCGCTTCACAACAATCATGAAATCCGTTACAGAAGGATTATAGAGGCGCATTTCTGCTTCTGTCGCTGCCGTGAAATCTTCAACTGCGCCTGTCTTGACGAAGAATTCCGAAGCTCCGGCGAACCAGCTGTCATAGTTTCGTTTCATGGTGAAATCCTTAAGCAGCAGTGTCTTCACTCCCGTCACAGCTTTCGAACCGATGGACTTGCCGCCGTCCATGCCTGCTGACTTCGTATCCGAGTCACCCGAAGGCTTAACGATGATGGTACCGCCTCCCTCTCCCCAGTTCGGGTCTTCCCTCCTCAGCATCTCAAGGGTCGTATAGCCGGCATCCGAATTTCTGTTGACTACCCATACCGGCTGCTCGCCTGCCATCTCCTCATCCACAATAACCTTCTGCACATGGCGGGAGCCATCATCCTTATATTCAAGCCTGTATCCTATATTTGCCTCTGCCCCGTCCTCAGGATCAAAGGTAATGACAGGCATCTGTATGCCGTCCCAATTCTCCGAGAAAGGCCAGTATATCTGTATGTCTGATTCTGTCAGAACTTCAAGAAACTTCTGCGGATCGATCTCTTCCGAAGCTTTTGTCGCTGCCATAGAGTACACATGATCTGCAATAAGGTCCTTCAATGGAGTCTTATAAGCCTTGGTCCTGGCTCTGGTCCCTTTGTCGCCGACACCTGATCCGGGATCGGTGAAAAGATGCCTCATAGTATACTCCTCATCATATCCGTTGCCTGAAGATGAAGACACAGCATCATGCACTTCTTCGATATGTGTCCTTCTTATAGGAACGGCTGACAGAATCTCAGCTACCGAAGACAGACTTATGAATGTGCTGTCCTTCTCCTCCTGAACATGCTTTTCAGGATCATTGTCTATCACCTCGCATCCGCACAAGGCTGCAACCAGCATTGCCAACGCATAAAATCTCTTTGCTTTCTCCTTCATGACTCTACAAGTTTTAGACAGGCCCAAGCGGTTCTGTCATGTTTACGGATGCAAAGTTCCGGAGATTTATCCGCGTAAAAAAATTTTACGCAGCTAATTGCAAAAATATGCCCTGCAGGCATCTGCAAGGCATCATACATAGTCAGAATTTATCGAATTTTGGCACCAAAATCAGACAAATTTTCATAAACAGATCAATGATTTCAAAAATTTTTCATTTTTTCCTGTGACCGGATTTCCTTCTGTCAAGAATGATCTGCACGACAATTGCAGCCACAATGAACACCGTCATGATTATCCAGAAATAATCAGCTTCATACATATATTATCCTCCTATCCATTAAGTTCAGATAATCAGATAACAATAAACACACCATAAAAAACACATTGAATTTTGTATATTTGCTTTAAACAACACATTATTCTTATGAAGGATATGTTTATTATCGAACATGCAGGGGAAAAGGTATGTTTTGAAAAACCTGAAAAGGGACTTGTCATGATTCAGGTGAGTACTCAGGGTCCTGCGTTAGGAGGTGGGGCATTTGTCTACGCCTTGACAAATAATCATGAAACCAATGAGAGGATCACATGGATCAGCAAAGACCTGTCATTAGGGGACAGATGCGTGATCACATTCGGGAACGTTGACGGAGTGGATGATACTTCTGAACTTCCTTTGATTCCCGAACCTACTGACATCAAGGTAAATGGTTTCGTAATCAGAGTCAATGGCAGACAGTTTACAGTCGGCTTGCCACAGCCATCATCTATCGGAGTACTTATTACTGACAAGGAAGGCGAATGTACTATCGGAATTACAGGATATTCATCAGATAATGTGTCTTATGTCTGGTTCAATAAGACTGTCGAAGAAGGGGATGTATATGTAATCGACTATGTTCCGGTCGATGAGTGCGACGAACCTGCTTCAATGGTACAATTTCCTATCGGCGGAAGATGACGAAACGGGGGCGGTCGTTCAGGTCGTTTTCGATGCGGACGTCAGTGAAGCCGGTGGCTGTGAAGAGGGCGGCGGTTTCGGGACCGAGGGCCTCGTTGATTTCGACTATGCCGGTGCCGTCTGCAGAGAGCAGGCGGGCTGAATGACGGGCAATTGCCTTGTAGAATTTCAACGGGTCGTCATCAGGAACGAAAAGGGCCAGATGCGGTTCGTGATCAAGGACGTTGGTGCGCATGAGCGGCTTTTCCTTGTCCATGACATACGGAGGGTTGCTCAAAAGAAGGTCAAACTGGACGATAGATTTCTCGTCTCGGCCTTCTGCCTCGCTCGTAATGACAGATTCTGAAATAACATCAGGAAGATTATCAGACAAGACATCAGCTTTAACAAACATTGGAGAAGAAGCTCCTGTCTGCTGGATTTCCTCTGCAAAATCTTGTGTAGAAGCAACAGCTAAAGCATCATCAGAAATATCAACTGCCATCACACATGCACCCGGCTTCTCCAAAGCCATGGTCCACGCAATGCATCCGCTACCAGTACATAAATCCAAAATCTTGACAGATTTTGGATTTGTGTACAAATGTCTTACCCCCCAGTCGCCATCGGCGACAGCCCCCGAGGGGGCATGCGACCTCCGCTCTGCTCCGGTCGGCGTACTTTGCGCCTTATGGTATTTGCTATCGCAAATACCCGGCCCGTACGCGGCTTCTGACGAAGCCATCGCTTCGCTAAAAACAGCATCCAATGCATATCTGCAAAGGAGTTCGGTTTCTGGACGAGGAATGAGGACTGACGGGGTCACACTGAAAGAACGACCATAGAACGAGGCCTCACCAATGATATATTGAAGCGGCTCACCTGCAGCCATCCTGTCTACTGCAGACATGATTTCGTCAATACGGTCAGAAGGAACCTCGAATGAAGGCTCGATGATGTGGGTATGACGCTGAATGCCGAGAATGTGGCAGAGATATGCAAGAACCATCTCGCGGGCTTCCCTTTCAGGATAGGTCTGCGAGATGGTTTCTGTTGATTGCTTTATTAAATCTCTTAAAATCATTTGTCTATAGATTCCTCGGCTTTGCTCGGAATGACAAAGCAAAAAGACTATAATGCCAAACTAATTTTCAATGATGGTTGTAAGGAAGTCAGTCATGTCAAGACCGGCAGCACGCACCATCTGAGGAACAAGCGAAGCAGCCGTCATGCCAGGAATGGTGTTGACCTCAAGGAAATAAAGACCCTCCTCTGATGCGATGTAGTCCACACGCACAAGACCGCTGCAGCCGAGATGCGCATAGATCTTCTTCGACACCTCCTGAATCTCTTCCCTCAACGAATCAGGAATCTGAGCAGGACATACCTCGCGGCTCTGACCCTTGTACTTTGCCTCATAATCGAAGAACTCATTCTCGGTAATGATCTCGATGACAGGAAGAGCAACATGCTCCTTACCATTATAATATACTGCACACGTAAGTTCGCGACCGACAACCGCAGCCTCCGCGATAAGCATATTTCCCTCAGAGAAAGCATATTCCACAGCCTTGTCGAAATCCTCGACAGACTTCACCTTGGTCACACCGAAGCTGCTGCCTCCGTCAGTAGGCTTCACGAACATCGGAAGACCGAGCTTCTCGACCGCCTTCTCTGCAAGTCCTTCAAGGGATTCTCCCTTGCGCACAAAGATGTCATCTGCACATTTTACATAGTCGACATCCTTGAGGTAGCTCTTGCATGAGAACTTGTCGAATGTGATTGCCGCCACAAACGAATTACATCCGCTGTGAGGAACGCCGATCATCTCAAGATAGCCCTGCATAAGTCCGTTCTCGCCTGGAGTTCCATGCTGCATTATATATGCATAGTCAAAATTCACCTTTTCTCCTGCAACGACTGCAGAAAAATCGGTCTTGTCGATCTGCGGACGCTCGTTTTCAGGAAGCACGACCCTCATCGAGTTCTTCTTCCTGTAGGCCGCCACAGACCAGTTGCCGAAGCGCGCGAATATCTCATAAACATCATATCGTGAACCGTCTACGCGGCTTGCGGTGAATTCACCGCTTCGGCATGAAACCTCCCACTCCGAGGAGTCGCTGCCGTATATTACTGCTATTGTATTGTAAGCCATATTATTCAAAGAAATAACTGTCATCTTCTTCCGCCTTCATGACTGCATCGGCATCACTACCGTCGCAATCGAGGTTAAGCGTAGTGATTCCCGGAGGAGCCACGAATCGGTCTGTCTCATATACACCGAGAGTTCCGTCTTCAAGCACCTTCTTCATGAAAATGCCCCAGATAGGGAGGGCCATGTTGGATCCTCCACCGAGAGAAAGCGACTCGAAATGCACCTGACGGTCCTCTGCTCCTACCCATACACCTGCTGTGAGCGATGGAGTATAGCCGATGAACCATCCGTCGGACTGGTTGTTGGTGGTACCTGTCTTTCCGGCGATCTCACCCTTGAGTCCATAAACCGAACGGAGCCTCACACCTGTACCGCTGTTCACGACACCCTGCATGAGGTTAGCCATGAGGAAGGCCGTATATTCGCTGACCGCCTCACGCTTGTTGTTGTTGAACTCGCCGAGAACGTTTCCGTTGCTGTCCTCGATGCGCGTAACGAAGATCGGAGAAACGAACACACCCTTTGAAGGGAAGGTGTTATAAGCCGTAACCATCTCATATACATTGAGGTCAGCAGAACCCACGCAGAGAGAATATGTCTCGTCAAGGTAGCTTCCCACACCCATCTTGCGCATCATGTCGGCCATCGCATGAGGGCCGTACTGCTTCATGAGATATGCGGAGATGTTGTTCGAACTCTTGGTGAGTCCCCATTTCAAAGTCACGGTCTGACCGATCCACTCGTCACGGTCTGTACTCTTAGGTGTCCATGTGGTATCCTGCACAAGGAAGGTCTGAGGCACGTTCACGACCTTGTCGCAAGGGCTCATGCCCTCCTGCATGGCAAGAGTGTAGAGGAACGGCTTGATTGTGGAACCGACCTGACGTTTGCCCTGACGCACATTGTCGTATTTGAAGTAGCGGTAGTTCGGTCCGCCGACGTATGCCTTGATATGTCCTGTATGAGGCTCGATCGCCATGAACGCTGCACGTAGATGCGACTTGTAATAACGGATGGAGTCGTTCGGAGTCATCACGGTGTCGATATATCCGTTCTTGTTCCATGAGAACACCCTCATCTTAGTCTTCTCGTCGAAGCTTGCCTTGATTTCGGCCTCCGACGCTCCCCTGTTCTTCATTATGCGGTAGCGGTCGCTCCATCGTCTTGCCTGAGACATGAGCTGATCCACAATCTTCGGATCGATGTCATCTGAGAAAGGCTTCTGCTTCTTCCATCTGAGATCTCTCCAGAAACTCTTCTGAAGGTCCTTGCCAAGATGCTCCGCAACAGCCTCCTCGGCATATTTCTGCATCTTGTAGTTGATGGTGGTATAGATTCTGAGACCGTCCTTGTCAAGGTTATATGACGATCCGTCTGCTTTTTTATTCTTGTTGAGCCATCCGTAGAACTGGTCATCCGCCCAAAGGAGCGAATCCACCACATAATCCTCATACTGAGCATATGAAGAACGCTTAGGTTCCTTTGCGTTCATTGTGCGGCGGAGCATGTCACGGAAATAAGGTGCAAGTCCGGCATTATGGTCCTGAATCTGATAGTTCAGGGTGATAGGCACAAGCTGGATTGAATCACGCTGTTCCTCAGTGAGGAATCCGGCCTTCTCCATCTGTGAGATCACGAAGTTCCTTCTGGTGAGGGACTTGTCCGGGTTGAGAACCGGATTGTAACGTGTAGGCTTGTTCACCATTCCCACCAATGTGGCAGCCTCTTCGACTGTAAGTTCAAGCGGAGTCTTGTTGAAGAAGGTCTGTGCGGCAGCCTTGATGCCATAGGCGTTGCTTCCGAAGAAGACCTGGTTCATATACATTGTGATGATCTCGTCCTTGGTGTAGTTCCTCTCGAGCTTGACCGCGGTGATCCACTCCTTGAGCTTGATCCAGACCATCTTGACCATCGATCCTCCAGGAATCTTGCTGCTCACGTCCTCACGAGGATAGAGGGTCTTGGCAAGCTGCTGGGTGATGGTACTTCCGCCTCCCTGGCTCGAGTCGCCTCCGAGGAGGGTCTTGAACATCACTCGGGCGAGACTCTTGAAGTCGATGCCGGAATGGTTGTGGAAACGTACGTCTTCAGTAGCTATAGCGGCGCTGACGAGATTCGGCGAAAGTTCATCGAACTTCACATACGACCTGTTCTCGATATGGAAGGTCGTGAGGATCTCTCCGTCTTCAGCTATGACCTGAGTCGCGAGTTTGCTGTCGGGGTTTTCAAGTTCCTCGAACGAAGGGATGTCAGCAAAGGCCCATACAAGACCTATCATCAGCATAGCCATCGCAACCGGCACGCTGAAAAGGATCCAGAACCATCTGATTATTCTTTTTCTTGTCTTGTCTGTCATCGTATACCTTTTATATATGTCTGTCAAAATTCTTATCCGCCCGGTAAAAAAATGTCACCTTTAGGTGACCCCTTCACAGAGGTCGGTACAAAGGGACAAAATTAGCAACAAAATTTGGAAAATTACCCGATTTGTACCTTACTTTGCACATTCTTTTCAGAAATGGGAAGATTTTAAAGAACAATGAAAAGCTGAGAAAGACATGAAGGAAGGAAAAAATCTTGTTATCGTCGAGTCACCTGGAAAAATCAAGAAGATCCAGGACGCTCTCGGAAGCGGATATGTAGTGAAAGCGAGCATGGGACACATCCGAGACCTCGATGAAAGCGGACTGAGCATTGACATCGAAAACGGATTCGCACCTAAATATGTGATTCCTGCAGATAAGAAGAAGGTGGTGACAGACCTCAAGAAGGCTGCAAAAGAAGCATCTGCAATCTGGCTGGCATCCGATGCCGACCGTGAGGGAGAGGCTATATCATGGCACCTTCACGAGACTTTGGGTCTGAATCCCGAGAACACCAGACGCATTGTATTCCAGGAGATTACAAAGCCTGCCATTCTTGCCGCCATCGAGAATCCTCGCGACATCGACATGAATCTCGTGAACGCGCAGCAGGCACGCCGCGTGCTTGACCGCCTCGTGGGATTCGAACTTTCTCCTGTGCTCTGGAGAAAGATTCAGCCGAAGCTTTCTGCCGGCCGCGTGCAGTCTGTCGCACTCAGACTCATCGTCGACCGTGAAAGAGAGATCATGGCTTTCAACAGCGAACCGTATTATAAGGTGGAGGCTCTTTTCCATCCGGAAGGAACTCCGGACAAGACTTTGGTCAAGGCCGTGCTTGACACAAGATTCAACGACCTCGAGAGCGCTCAGGCATTCCTCGAGAAGTGCATAGGCGCAACATTCACCATCAGCAGCATCGACAAGAAGGAAGGAACCCGCACCCCTGCGGCACCTTTCACCACATCGACTCTCCAGCAGGAGGCTGCACGCAAGATCGGCCTTTCGGTTAGCCAGACCATGAGCATAGCCCAGAATCTCTACGAGCAGGGTCTCATCACATACATGCGTACCGACTCGACCAATCTTTCCGGTCTTGCAATCAACACCGCAAAGAAATTCATCAACGACAACTTCGGTGAGGAATATTCAAAGGTGCGTCAGTACAAGACAAAGTCAAAGGGTGCACAGGAAGCTCACGAAGCCATCCGCCCTACATACATCGAGAACACTTCAATCGAGGGAACACCTCAGGAGAAGAAGCTCTATGAACTGATCTGGAAGCGCACTGTCGCATCACAGATGGCAGATGCCCGCATCCTCAAGACCGACATCAAGGTAGGAAGCGACAAGGCAGAGGAAAAATTCAACGTACAGGCATCCCAGGTGCTTTTCGACGGTTTCCTCAAGCTCTATATGGAAAGCAGCGACGATCCTCAGCAGGATGACGAGACTGTGATTCTTCCTGAAATGAACATCGGCGACATCATGCATGAGAACGGTATTACAGCTGAATGCAAGTTCACCGCCGCCCCTTCACGTTACTCGGAGCCTACACTTATCAAGAAACTCGAGGAACTCGGCATCGGCCGCCCTTCTACATATGCACCGACAATCACAACCCTCACAAAGGCACGAGGCTATGTGGTCAAAGGCGACAAGCCGGGAGTGAAGCATAATGTGACAAACCTTGCCCTCAAGAACGGTGTGATCAAGGCATCCGCAAAAACGGAGACCGTGGGTGTGGAAAAGAAAAGACTTCTTCCTCAGGACATCGGTATCATAGTGACGGACTTCCTTGTCAAGAATTTCCCTAAGGTCCTCGACTACGGATTCACTGCCAATGTGGAGGAAGACTTCGACCGCATCGCAGAAGGCGAGATCGCATGGAACGGACTCATCGGAGAATTCTATGGAGATTTCCATCAGAAGGTCGACGAGACCATGAGCAACAGGGAGTTCAATAATGTAAGCCGCGAACTCGGAAACGCACCTGACGGCGAGCCGCTTGTGGCACGCTTCGGACAGTATGGCCCATATATCCAGAAAGGTGACGGAGAGAATAAGCAGTACGCAAGCCTCGCTCCGGGACAGCTCATTGAAAGCATAACTCTCGAGGAGGCGCTCAAGCTTTTTGAACTTCCGCGCAACGTCGGACAGCATGAAGGCATCGACATCATCTGCACAAAGGGACGTTTCGGACCATATATCAAGTACGGTGACAAGAACATATCTCTTCCGCGCGGAACAGATCCGCTGAAGGTGGACCTTGCGACGTGCGTGCAGCTCATAACAGACAGCCTCAACAAGAAGACCGGAGGAATTATCGCAGAGTTCAAAGACAGCGACATCCAGGTGATCGACGGAAGTTACGGTCCGTACATCAAGCACGCCGGAAGCAACTATAAGATTCCGAAAGGAACAGACGCCGCAAGCCTTACAGAAGATAAGTGCAAGGAAATCATCAGTTCTTCCGAGCCTACAGGACGTAAGAAAAGACGCAAATAAATTTATAAAACGTAAATTTTCGACTGCATTTTTTTGACAACTAACATTTTGTCATTAAATTTGCAGTCGAATTTGTTATAAATCATAAGGCTATGTCAAACTATCAGATTGATCAGATCGATCAGAAGATCCTTTCTTTCCTCGTGAAGAACGCGAGAATGCCTTTCCTCGAGATCGCACGCGAGTGCAATGTGTCAGGAGCAGCGATCCACCAGAGAGTAAAGAGACTAGAAACCAACGGTGTCATCACCGGCTCGAGACTTCTCGTGAAGCCTCAGGCCCTCGGCCTCAACGTATGTGCATATGTAAGCGTGTCGCTTTCCGAAGCAAACAAGTATCCAGAAGTGATCGATGCTTTCAAGAGGATTTCAGAGATCGTTGAATGTCACTTCGTAACAGGAAGACATGCCCTCCTGATCAAACTCTACTGCTTTGACCATGACCACCTTATGCAGGTTCTGCTGAACACTATCCAGAAGATTCCTTATGTACAGCAGACAGAGACACAGATCTCACTTGACCAGCCTATCGAGCGTCAGGTGTGGGTAAAGGAATACCAGAACACCAGTTTCTCTGCAAGCATAAAGGAAAGCAAGAAGAAACAGAAGAAAGACTAACCTTCGATCAGAGCACGGGCGATCTTGAGATCGTCCTGCGTGGTCAGCTTTATATTGAACCTCTCCCCGATTATAAAGGAGAGGTTTTTTCCATATTTCTCGACTACCGAAGCGTCATCGGTAAAGGCAGTGTCATATGCCTGAGAGTATGCTTCCTTGAGTATTTCAGATTGAAATATCTGAGGAGTCTGCACTCCGAACAGTACTGATCTGTCAGCTGACGCTCCCGGCACGGATTCAAGCATGTCACCGTTCTTCTGAAGAATCCTCATTGTATCTACGCAAGGCACGACAGGTATCAGTCCTTCAACGTTTTCCGCCCTTTCGAACATCTCCCTGACAAGAGCTGCCGACACTAAAGGACGCACACCGTCGTGAACTGCCACCAATGCTCCTTCAGGAACCTTTTCAAGAGCATTCCTTACAGAATGAAAGCGCGTGATGCCTCCTTTGGCCAGAATCTGAGGGTATGTGAAATTATGTTTCAGACAGTACGTCTTCCAGTAATCGATATGAGCCTCCGGAAGCACGGTCACGACCTTGATTCCGGGACAAGCCTCCGCAAATACTTCTATCGTCCTCTGCAGAACAGCCTTTCCGCAAAGTTCAATAAACTGCTTAGGCACATCAGCGCCCATCCTTGTACCGCTTCCTGCGGCCATTATTATGACATATCTTTTCCTGTCCATGATCATCCATCTGAAACATGCCCCGAGAGGCTGTTGAAACCTTTGAAAATGTTTGACAAAATTAAGATTTTTTATCGGGATTATTTGAGAGATTTTTTGTAATTTTGAACCCTATTTTGATAACCCGAAAAATCGTAAGAAAAAATATGGCATTTTCATTCTTGACACAAGAGATCGCAATGGACCTCGGAACAGCGAACACAGTCATTTTCCAGAATGACCAGATCGTTCTCGACGAACCGAGCATCGTTGCTATCGACAACAACACAGGCAAGGCAATTGCTCTGGGACAGAAGGCCAAGATGATGCAGGAGAGGGAGAATCCCGGCATCAAGACCGTACGTCCTATGAAGGATGGCGTCATCGCTGACTTCAACGCTGCAGAGATGATGATCAGAGGATTCATCAAGCAGGTGAACAGCAGACGCAGATCCATCTTTACCCCTAACATCAAGATGGTGGTAGGCATCCCTTCAGGCAGTACTGAAGTGGAGATCAGAGCGGTACGTGACTCTTCCGAGCATGCCGGAGGACGTGATGTGTATCTGATCTACGAACCTATGGCATCAGCACTCGGTATCGGACTCGACGTCGAGGCTCCTAAGGGCAACATGGTGGTTGACATAGGAGGCGGTACAACAGAAATCGCTGTCATCTCACTCGGAGGTATCGTAGTCCAGGATTCCATCAAGGTGGCAGGAGACGTTTTCACAAGCGACATCCAGCAGTATCTCCGTCAGCAGCACAACATCAGAGTAGGACAGATCACAGCAGAAAAGATCAAGATCGCAATCGGAGCTGTCCTTCCTGACCTCGACGAGGAACCGGAGCCATATGCAATCACAGGTCCAAACCTCATGACAGCACACCCGGTACATGCTACCATCACATATCAGGAGATCGCTCACTGCCTTGACAAGTCTGTGGCAAGAATCGAGAGCGGTATCCTCCATGTACTCGAGCAGACTCCGCCTGAACTCTATTCCGACATAGTGGAGAATGGTATCCATCTCGCAGGAGGCGGATCTCTCCTCAGAGGTCTTGCAAAGAGACTCACAGAGAAGGTGAACATTCCTTTCTATGTGGCGGAAGACCCTCTCAGAGCAGTGGCAAGAGGTACATGCCTCGCACTCAAGAACACAGAGAACTACACATTCCTCATGAGATAGAGCCTTGCGTAAAAGCAACCTCATAACAAACATCATCAATGCAGCTATCTTCATAGTACTGGAGGTAGCTGCATTGAATATGCTCAGCAACAACGGCCCGCTTCAGGGAATATGGTTCTCACGAGGTGCGCAGAATTTCATGGGAGCCATATGGGGAGGAAGCCAGGATGTCAAAGACTATTTTTCTCTCAAGAAGATCAACGACGAATTGTCTCAGGAGAATGAAGCCCTCAAGATGCGTCTGACCGAACTTGAAGCCATCGCATCGGAAAGCGGAAGAGACAGCGTCATGAAGTATTCCGACGACTACGTGTTCATCCCTGCCGAAATCGTGAAGATCAGCAACAACACCCAGCACAACTACATCATCGTCGGCAAAGGTTCGAACGACGGAGTGACCGAAGGCGCAGGTGTGATCACCGGACATGGAGCCATCGGAGTGATAGACGCGGTCAGCCCCCGTTTTTCATATGCCCGTTCATTCAAGAACCACGACATGAGCATCAGTGCCAGACTCGGACGAGAAGGTTCGGTAGGTCCTCTGACCTGGGATGGCAGAAGCAGTTCGGGAGCAGTTCTCAGCGAGATTCCTCATCATGTGGAGTTTGAACATGGAGACACCGTCTATACCAGCGGATACTCATCGATATTCCCACCGGACATACCTCTCGGAACGATCGGAAAATCAAAAATAGTCAACGGAGCCACATACGAAATCGACGTGAAGCTTTTTGAAGATTACGGAGCATTGAGATACGTGATCATCGTGGACAATCTCGGAAAGGAAGAAATGAAACAGCTGGAGGAAGAGATATGAAGATAAACCGCAATTTCAGAACATTATACTTCCTGCTGGTGGTGCTTCAGATCATCCTGTGCAACTACAGCAATCTCGGACCGTATGTGATGCTTTCCATGCTTCCCGCGATGGTGCTCTGCATTCCTTTGTCCGTAGGTACCCCCCTCTGTCTTCTGATCGCCTTTGTGAGCGGACTATCCGTAGACTGGCTGTCCGAAGGTCTTATCGGACTCAACACATCGGCTCTTCTACCGGTAGCGGTACTGCGCAAGCCATTCATAAGGATGTTCATCGGAGAAGACCTCATTGTCAGGAACGACAACTTCTCAATTCATAAGAACGGATTCTCCAAGATTTTCTTCGCCTTGCTGACATCAACGGCATTGTTCCTGTGCCTGTATATATTCCTTGACGGAGCAGGCACCAGACCGTTCTGGTTCTCTGCAGCGCGTTTCGGCGCTTCTTTGGCTGCCGACATGATTCTCGGACTCATTGTAGTGAACGTCCTCACAGGCAATGAAAAGAAATAGGAGAACACATCCATGAAACTCAACAGAGAAAACAAGCTTCTCATAGGTCTCTGTACGGCAGCGGCCATTCTCATAGCAAAACTGTTCAGCATCCAGATCATCAATGATGACTACAAGACGAATGCTGAAAACAACTCCATCGTCTATACCACCATCAACCCTACCCGCGGCATCATCCACGACAGAAACGGAAAGATACTTGTCGGAAACAAGGTGGCGTATGACCTTATCGTGACCCCTAAGGATGTGTCTGAATTCGACACTCTGGCACTTGCACGCGTCCTCGATGTGACTCCTGAATTCATAAAGGAAAAGATGGACGGATATTACAAGAACCGCCGCAGGATCGGCTACCAGTCGGTGGTGATGTTCAAGCAGCTGCCGCAGGAGACATACATGAAGTTCGCGGAGATAGCCTACAAGTTCCCGGGATTCCGAGGTGAGGCCAGAAGCATCCGCGAATATCCGTATAACGCCGGAGGAAACCTTCTCGGCTATGTGTCTGAGGTCGACGCAGATTATCTGAAGAGACATCCTGACGAATACAAGGCCGGTGACTATGCTGGAAAGACCGGTATCGAGTCCGCACGTGAAAAAGAACTCCGCGGAGAGAAAGGTTACCATATCTGGCTTCGAGATTCCCGCAACAAGATCATGTCAAAATATGAGAACGGCGAAAAAGACAAGGAGGCCGTTCCTGGCAATGACATCACCACCACCATCGATGCCGAACTCCAGCAGTACGGCCAGATGCTCATGCAGAACAAGATAGGAAGTCTTGTGGCGATCGAGCCTTCTACTGGTGAGATCCTGGCTCTTGTTTCAAGTCCCGGAATCGACGTGGAGATGCTTGCAGACATCGGACAGCACTATAACGAGATCGCAAGCGACCCGTACAAGCCTATGTTCAACAGAGCGGTTCAGGCTTCATACCCTCCGGGATCCGTATTCAAGATCGTGAACGGTCTCATCGGACTTCAGGAGGAGGTCGTCACACCTGAGACCAAATACCCATGCCGTGAAGGTTATCATTTCGGAAGGAACAAGGTAGGATGCCACTCGCACAAGTCCCCTATCGATTTCGCGGAGTCAATCATGATGTCCTGCAACGCTTATTACTGCTATGTACTTCGTGATCTCCTCGAAAACAAGAAATACGATTCGTTTGCAGAGTCGATGGACAGATGGAACGAATACGTGAGAAGCTTCGGATTCGGCAGCAGACTGGGATCTGACTTCCCTTCTGAACTCGGAGGATTCATTCCGGATTCGAAATATTACGATAGAGTCTACGGCAAGGGTGCATGGAAGGCAACCACCGTCATTTCGCTTTCAATCGGACAAGGAGAGATCGGCTGCACGCCTATGCATATCGCCAACCTCTGCGCGACCATCGCGAACAGAGGATACTACTACATCCCTCACATCGTGAAGGATTCAGACAATGTCACCATCGATCCGAAATACAAGGAAAGACATTATACCATGGTCGACACCCTCCATTTCCCTAAGGTCATCGAGGGCATGTACAGAGCGGTGAACAGCGGCTTCGGTTCCGGCGGTACGGCAAGCGTGGCTGCCGTTGACAGCCTTGAAATCTGCGGAAAGACAGGTACAGCACAGAACCCTCATGGAGATGACCACTCCGTATTCATGTGCTTTGCTCCAAGGGAAAATCCTAAGATTGCCGTGGCTGCATATGTGGAGAATGCCGGATTCGGTGCGACATGGGCTGCACCTATCGCGTCACTTCTGACTGAGAAATACCTCAACGGTGAGATCAGTCCGAAACGCAGATACCTGGAAGAAAGAATGATGAACAGCAATCTGCTTAAGGAGAAAGAATAATGAGAAGTTTGGGAAGAGACAGAGGTCTTGCTAAGACCGTCGACTGGTGGCTGGTCATATGCTGGCTGGTGCTCATTTTCATAGGATGGGGCAACATCTATGCATCCATCCACGCTTCGGAACCCTCCTCTATCTTTGACTTTGATGTACGAAGCGGAAAGCAGTTTGTATGGATAATCACAGCTTTCGTCATTGCCGGGCTGATATTGTTCGTCATACCGCCGCGGCTCTACGAAGGACTTTCACTGCCTATCTACCTGTTCATGATAGGACTTCTGGTCGCCGTCATCTTCCTTGGCATAGAAGTCAAGGGCTCACGTTCGTGGTTTGCCCTGGGACCTGTAAGATTCCAACCTGCAGAGCTGTCCAAGATATCCACGTCCCTGCTGCTGGCTACGGTAATGAGCCAGCTGGGTTATAAGATAGGACGTTTCAAGGATTTCATCATCACAGCATTGATAATCCTTCTTCCTATGATGATCATAGTCCTGCAGAGCGAGACCGGATCGGCCCTGGTATATGTAGGATTCATATTCATGCTTTATCGTGAAGGACTTTCAGGATGGCTCATATTCATGATCGGAATGGCAATTCTGACCTTCATCCTGACTCTTACAGCATCGCCTTTCGTAGCAGTCCTCGTGCTTGCCTCGGTCACATCATTATGCATCTGCCTCTATTCGGACAGATTCAAATGGTGGCTCATCATCTGCGTTCCGTTCATAATATTCTTTGCATTCCTGCCTTCGTTGCTGGAATGGGTGACCGGACTTATAGTGGGCGCTGAGCGTCTTGCGGAGATAGCTGCACTTCAGGAAGCAGGTGAAGCAGTCGATCTGCCTTTCATTATGAAGATCAAGCCTATGTACATCTTATTGGGAGTGTCATTGGGATCACTTCCGTTTGTCATATATCAGGCTTTCAGAGAAGGCGGAAGATTCACTTATCTTGCCATACTGTCGTTCCTGAGCGGTCTGCTTCTGGTAGTATCTACCAACTTCCTCTTCAATGATGTTCTCCAGGACCATCAGCGCAAGCGCATCGAGGTGCTCCTCGGAATGAAGGAAGACCCGACCGGCGTGGGTTATAACGTGAACCAGTCAATGATCGCCATCGGTTCCGGCGGACTCACAGGAAAAGGTTACCTCAACGGAACCCAGACCACTCTCGGTTTCGTTCCGGAGCAGAGCACCGATTTCATCTTCTGCACCATCGGTGAAGAATGGGGATTCGTCGGTGCTGCAGCAATCATCCTGCTTTATGTGTTCCTGATATGGAGAATAATCCGTAATGCCGAACGCAGTCGAGAGGGCTTTACGAGAATCTACGGCTACTGTGTGGCCTGCTGCATTTTCATGCATCTTTTCATCAATATCGGCATGACCATCGGTCTCATGCCTGTCATCGGTATCCCGCTGCCGTTCATAAGTTATGGCGGATCATCCCTTTGGGGATTCACCGCCATGCTGTTTATCTTCATTGCGTTGGACCGCAATGAACGAAAGTATTTTTAAGACCGACGGTCTTAAAAATACTTTAATAATCTTACCCCCAGTCGCTTGCGCGACAGCCCCGAGGGGCATGCCGTCATTGCTTTGCAATGCCGGGCGTCCCCGCTGCTGCGACTTTCTTCGAAAGTCTTGCTGACGCGGATGACGCGGCGCTGAAGCGCCTTATTAAATTAATCGGGTCTTAAAAATACTTTAAGATTATTCCTTTTACATCAGGGTGATGCTGGACGGGAGGTCGGTGGCAAAGGTGAGGACGGACGGGGTCAGGGTCAGGCTGCCGTCTCTGCTGATCTGGAAGACCTGGATGACGCGGTCGTCTCTGCATGCTACCATAAGGAAATTTCCGTCAGGAGTGATCATGAAATTGCGCGGATGACGGGCTGTGCGGGCGTAGCCGGTCTTTTCGAGGGTGCCGTCCGGCTGTATCTCGAAGATCGAGATGCCGTCGTTGTCGAGACGGTGTGAGGTGTAGAGGTAGATGCCGTCTGGATGGAGATGAATGTCTGCGCTTCCTCCGGCGTTGACCTCATCGGCCTGGATTTTCTGGACCATGGTGAAGTTTGGAGCATCGTCCTCCGAAGGATTATAAGCAATCTTGTAGACAAGCACATCTCCTGAAAGTTCCGCGATGCAATAGAGCATCTTTCCGTCCTTGCTGAACTCCATATGCCTCGGACCGCTTCCTGCCGGACATTCTATATCATCAACATATGTAAGAACACCTTCGGAAATGTGAAGAAGCCTGATCACATCCGCACCAAGGTCAGATGCAAGAATCCATTCACCGTTTCCCGGAAGGACTCTGAGCTGGTGGATATGGGAGCTTCCCTGCCTGTCTGCCACAGGACCGCTGCCGGTGAATGTCAGCTGCTGGGACACATCGCCGATGGAGCCGTCCTCAGTTATAGGGAAAACGCTGATGGAGCCTCCGCTGTAGTCAGCGGTCATCATCGTGCCTTCATGGAGAAGCACGAAACATGGATCGGCACCTGTCTGCCTTTTCTCTGCGGTCATCATTCCTGAAGAGAAGGAATAGGCTCCGGAGCCGTCACCTGTTTCGCTGACCGCGTATATATTTCCATTTCCGCCTGCAAGTGCATACGAAGCGTTCATGGCTCCTGCCTGCCCTTTCGGAACAAACTCAAGAGTATTTGTGTCAAATGAGTACATATGGATGTTCTCGCCATATGTTCCGACAACGATGTCAATGGACTCCTCACTGTCAAGAAGAGTGAAGAGAGCGAGGGCGCCGAGAACTATGGCAGCCGCTCCGCAGACCCAAGGTACTGGTCCGAATGTTCTTCTCATAACTGTCATATCATTATAAAAGCTGGCCAGAGCCAGCTTCCTTATATTACTCACCGAAAAGGTAACGATGCTGCTCTGGAGTGAGCGTATCGATCTCGCAGCCCCAGTAAGCGAGCTTGCGCGCCGCAACTTCCTGGTCGATTTCAAGAGGAACGTCATTGACCATGCAACCAGGCTCGCGGCTTACTGTCTCGCGGTTGTCGACGAGATATTTCGCGCTGAGCGCCTGGATCGCGAAAGACATGTCCATGATCTCTGCAGGGTGTCCGTCGCCGGCTGCAAGGTTCACAAGGCGGCCTTCTGCGATGATATATATCTTGTTGCCGTTCTCGAGGGTGTAGCCGATGATGTTCTTGCGGGCAGGCTTCACCTCGACCGCCATCTGCTTAAGGACAGCCACATCGACCTCACAATCGAAATGTCCTGCATTACAGCATATTGCACCATCCTTCATCTTAAGGAAATGATCAGTAGTGATGACATTGTCGCAACCGGTAACAGTCACGAATATGTCTCCGTGAACTGCAGCCTGTTCCATCTTCATCACCTTGAATCCGTCCATCACAGCCTCCATTGCCTTGATAGGGTCGACCTCTGTCACGATGACCTCGGCTCCGAGACCCTTGGCGCGCATTGCAACGCCCTTTCCACACCAGCCATAGCCGGCAACGACTACATTCTTACCTGCTACGATGAGGTTGGTAGTACGGTTGATACCGTCCCATACCGACTGACCTGTACCGTAACGATTATCGAAGAGATGTTTGCAGTCAGCATTGTTCACAAGCATCATAGGGAACTTGAGAGCCTTAGCCTTATTGAGCTGAACGAGGCGGAGAATACCTGTTGTGGTCTCCTCGCATCCGCCAATCACATTCGGGATGAGGTCAACATATTCTGTATGCATGAGGTTCACGAGGTCACCACCATCGTCGATGATGATGTTAGGGCCTACTTCAAGGACTCTTCTGATGTGGTTTTCATACTCCTCCGGGGTCGCGTCATACCATGCGAACACATTGAGACCGGCCTCTACGAGGGCTGCCGCGATGTCGTCCTGAGTGGAAAGCGGGTTGCTTCCTGTCACATACATTTCCGCACCACCTGCTGCAAGAACTTCGCAAAGATATGCTGTCTTTGCTTCAAGATGCACTGAAAGAGCCACCTTGAGGCCCTTGAAAGGAAGTGTCTGTCTGAATTCCTCTTCCAGTCCGTTAAGAAGAGGCATATGGTGTCTTACCCATTCGATCTTGAGTCGGCCGTCCTGCCAAAGTTTCGGATTTCTGATTTCGCTTGCCATGATATTTTCTGTTATCAGCCATTTATAGCCATGAATATTCTATTGTTTCGGGCGCAAAGATAGTTTTTTTTGACCACATAAAATCATATTTCGCCACAAGCAACCGTTTTTGGCCAAAAGTTTTGGTTTCTGTTTTGCACATTAGAAGAGGTTATATACTTTTGCGGCCGTTCTTTCGGGATGCTTTTGAAAAGAAGCTGCTTTTGAATTTGAAAACGGCTTGCTATATTTGAAGAAAATTTTGAATATCATGGGAATTCTTGAAGGAAAAGTTGCCCTAATCACTGGCGCGACAAGAGGAATAGGCAGGGCTATAGCTCTGAGGTTTGCTGCAGAAGGCGCGGATGTAGCTTTCACCTACAGGTCACAGCACGAAGCCGCGGCTGATCTGGCTTCGGAACTTGAAGCTATGGGGGTACGTGCTCACGGATTTGCTTCCGACGCCGCCTCTTATGACAACGCACACGAAATGGTTGCCGCCGTGCATGCTGAGTTCGGAAGGATAGACATCCTTGTAAACAATGCTGGAATAACCAGAGACGGCCTTATGATGAGAATGACAGAGGAGCAGTGGGATGCGGTGATTGACACAAATCTCAAGTCTGCATTCAATTTCATCCATGCCTGCACTCCTATAATGGCTCGCCAGAGATGTGGAAGCATCATATGCATGTCATCCGTAGTAGGACTTTCAGGCAATGCCGGACAGTGCAACTATGCTGCCTCAAAGGCAGGACTTATAGGACTGGTGAAGTCGATGGCAAAAGAGATGGGACCTCGTGGAGTACGCGCAAACTGCATAGCGCCGGGCTTCATCGCCACAGACATGACAAGCGCCCTTCCCGAGAACATGCGCCAGGAATGGGAGAAACAGATACCTCTACGCCGCGGAGGACAGCCTGAAGATGTGGCAGGAGTAGCCCTCTTCCTTGCAAGCGACATGTCGGCATACGTCACCGGACAGGTGATAAGCTGCTGCGGAGGAATGAATTGTTAGAAGATTCTTAACCAACCAGAAACATACGCGTATTTGCATAAAACCTAAACCAGCATGACCCGGCAGGCGTGAGCTTTCCGGGTCATTTTCTTTCTGCAAAATCCATATCTAATATATACTTACATATATACTTACAAAGGAAGGCGAGACTCTAACGAGCCCCGCCTTAAATGTTTTCACAACGGAATAATCCTTATTGTGAATTGCTTTCAATATGTCAGCAAATTTAAACCATTCTTTTGAGAAAAACAATAATATTCATAAATTTACGAACGTTGGAAACATTGTTTCGATTATGCCGCAGATTGGCACAAGTAGACTATATATTTGCCAGATTAAAACACTTGAACATGAAAAAAATATTAGGACTTGATTTAGGAACTTCATCAATAGGATGGGCACTTGTAAATGAAGCTGAAAATAATCAAGAAAAATCATCTATCACTAAATTAGGCGTAAGGGTCATCAGCTATGATAATTTTACCAATGCAGAGGGTAAGGAGGTGAAAGGAAATCCTGCAGACTTTTTTGCTGCTGGTAAATCAGTATCGCCGAATGCGGCTAGAACTCAGGCAAGAGGAATGAGACGTAACCTTCAGAGATATAAACATCGTAGAGATTGTTTGAAGACGATTCTTTTGGAGCTTGGTTGGATAACAGAAGAAACGATACTCAATGAGGCGGGCAATTATTCTACATTCCAGACTTTAAGACTTAGAGCTAAAGCAGCCGTCGATGAAATTTCTTTGGAAGAGTTCTCCCGCGTCCTTCTTAATTTGAATAAGAAAAGAGGATATAGAAGTTCCCGTAAAGCTAATGGTTCAGATGAAGGGGCCGTTATAGATGGGATGAGCATTGCAAAGGAACTTTATGAAACGAATCTGACACCCGGCCAATTCGTTTATAGGAGAATATTGGATAACAGATTCAACATACCGGATTTCTATCGTTCTGATCTCAGGTCAGAGTTTGACAAGATCTGGAACTTTCAGAAGTCCTTCTATCCTGAATTTTTGACAGAAAATTTGAAAAACGCCTTGACAAACAAGAATAAAGGCCAGACGTGGATAGAATGTCAGAAGGCATGGGGAATATCAGGGTTTAAGAGAGACTTCAAAGGCAAAGATCTTTTGAAGGAAAATTATGAGTGGCGTGCAAAGTCATTAGTTGAAAAAATCGATCTTGAAAAGCTTTCGGTAGTATTTCAAGAAATCAACGGACAGATAAAGAACGCATCTGGTTATCTGGGAAATATCAGCGATAGAAGTAAGGAACTTTATTTCAACGGTTTGACTGTAGGTCAGTTTCAGCTCAAACAGATCGAGTCGAATCCGCATCATAGTTTGAAGAATCAAGTGTTTTTCAGACAAGATTATATGGATGAATTCGAGAAGATATGGGAAGTACAGTCTACATATCATCCTGAGCTGACTGAAAGATTGAAAAAGACTTTTCGAGATGTAGTAATTTTCTATCAACGTCCGCTGAAAAGTCAGAAAGGACTTGTCAGCATATGTGAATTTGAAAATAGAGAAGTTGAGGTCGTAATTGACGAAAAAAAGAAAGTCAAGAAGATAGGTCTTAAAGTTGCGCCGAAGTCTTCGCCTCTGTTTCAAGAGTTTAAGATATGGCAGAGACTTAATGATCTGAAAGTCAACGGACAGTATCTTGAACAAGATATGAAGGAGCAGCTTTTCGCTGAATTGAGTATAAGAGGACGAATGACTGACAAGGATGTCCTCAAGTTCTTGTTCAAGAATCCTAAGGATCTGAAATTGAATTTTAAGGAAATTGAAGGAAACGACACTCAATCTACTTTGTTCAAGGCCTATTCAAAGATTATTGCAAATTGCGGATATGAGGAGTTCGATTTTTCAAAAATACTAGCATCTGAATCATTACATATTGTGTCAGAAATATTCGAAAGTTTAGGATATAAGACAGATTTTTTGGTTTTTGATTCTTCTAAAGCATGTAATAACCTTGAACATCAACCAATGTTCAGACTTTGGCATTTGTTATATTCGTATGAAGGTGACAAGTCCATTTCAGGAAATGATAAGCTTGTAAGCAAACTGATGGAGCTGACCGGAATGGATGCGGAAGCCTCTAAGATATTGGCGAGTGTCAGATTCCCTTCTGATTATGGCAGTCTCAGTTCAAAGGCCATGCGAAAGATTCTGGAATACATGAAGGAAGGCAATGAGTATAGCCTTGCGTGCGAATATGCAGGATACCGTCATTCTTCGAAGTCCCTCACTAAAGAGGAACGAGAGAAGAAGGAATATAAGGACACATTATCTTTACTGCCAAAGAATAGTCTTAGAAATCCAGTCGTCGAAAAGATTCTTAATCAGATGGTTAATGTTGTAAACGAGGTAATAGACAATTATGGCAAACCGGATGAGATAAGAATCGAGATGGCTCGTGAGCTGAAAAAAAGTCAAAAGGAAAGAAAGGAGATAGCTGATGCTATAGCCAAGACTACCAAAGAACACGAACAATATAAAAAGATTTTATCTGAAGAGTATGGCATTGACAACCCCACAAGGAATGACATCATAAAATACAAATTATATCTTGAACTGAGCGCAAACGGTTATAAGACTTTGTATTCTAATGTCAAGATCAATCCTTATGAACTATTTGACAGCAATAAGTACGATATAGAACATATCATACCTAAAGCAAGATTGTTTGATGATTCGTTTTCCAACAAAACCATTGAACTTAAAGATATCAATAGAGAAAAATCTAACATGACTGCATACGATTTCGTTGCTAAAAAATATGGTGAAGAATATCAGGCCGAATATGAGTCACGTATTGAGCAGCTTTTAAAAATCAATGCAATCAGCAGGACCAAACGAAACAAGCTTCTTATGAAGGAAGCCGATATTCCTCAAGGCTTTATAGAAAGGGACTTACGCGAAACACAGTATATAGCCAAGAAGGCAAAGGAAATGCTGGAAGATGTTGTCACGTCTGTTGTGTCCACTACTGGCTCGATCACTGACAGATTGAGGGAAGACTGGCAGCTTGTAGATATGATGAAGGAGCTCAATTGGGATAAATACGAGAAACTCGGAATGACAGAGATTCGTCTAGACAACAAAGGCCGTAGAACATACAAGATCAAGGATTGGACAAAGAGAAATGACCACAGACATCATGCAATGGATGCATTGACCATTGCATTTACCAAACACGCTTATATTCAGTATCTCAATAACCTTAATGCACGTATCAATAAGAGTACTGAGGATTCTGAGTGGTTGGATATTAGTGAATTTGATTTAAATGACATTCCAAAATCACAGGTTTCTGCTGTGATCAAGGCGATTGAAAAGAAAATGATGCGTCGTGATTCTAAAGGCAGATTGAGGTTTGTTCCTCCAATGCCTTTGGATGAATTCAGAGCAGAAGCAAAGAAACATATGGAGAGTATTCTTATTTCCATAAAGGCAAAGAGTAAGGTAGTTACAAGAAACACCAATGTTTCTAAAAAGAAGGGTGGAGTAAATAAGAAGATTCAGCTTACGCCACGCGGTCAGTTGCATAACGAAACCATCTATGGCAGAATAAGACAAGCTATTTTTAAGGAAGAGAAAATCGGCCCGTCATTCGGAGTTGATAAGATTGCTTCCGTTGCTAATTCCGTTTATCGTAATGCACTTATGAGCAGACTCGAATTGTTTGGAGGGGATCCCAAGAAAGCGTTCGGAGGTAAGAATGCTCTCGATAAAAATCCTGTATTCATTGATGAAATGCATACAGAGCAGGTTCCTCTTAAAGTCAAGACAATGACCTATGAATATATATATACGAAGCGTGAAGCCGTAAGCCCTGATCTTAAGATTGATAAGGTGATTGACGAACATGTAAAAAGTATCCTTCAAGCGAGATTAAAAGAGTATGGGGGAGATGCTAAGAGTGCTTTTTCTAATTTAGATGAGAACCCTATTTGGCTTAATAGGGAGAAGGGAATTTGTGTAAAGAAAGTAATCATTAATGCGGAGCTAAAAAATATAGTAAATATTCATTTCAAGGATCTAAGAAAGTCTGAAGGTAGAAGGTGTATGAAACTTGAGGCGAAAGATTTTGTTACTCCTGGTGCTAATCATCACATAGCTATATATGAAGATTCAAAAGGAAATTATCAAGAGAATGTGGTTTCTTATTATGATGCCGTTTCACGAGTTGTAGAACAAGGGGCTGGACCAATAGATTATAATTATAGACGTGATGAAGGATGGCGGTTTGCATTTACTATGAAAAAGAATGAATATTTTGTTTTTCCAAATCAAGAGACAGGGTTTGATCCAAATGAAATAGATTTGATGAATCAGGATAATTATGCCATAGTTAGTCCAAACTTGTTCAGGGTTCAAAAATTATCGTCAAAGAATTATTTCTTCAGACATCATTTGGAAACAACAGTAACGAATAATGATGAATCTACGAGAAACATTACTTGGAAAAACATACGTTCAACAAATGGACTTAAAGGAATCGTTAAAGTCCGTATAAACCATTTAGGCCTGATTGTGCAGGTGGGAGAGTAAAATCATATATCTGTTGGAACATAAAACATAATAGAAATGAATGAGATTAAGTTGTTTCAAGACAAGAGGATAAGGACAGCGTGGAACGAAGAGGAAGAACAGTGGTATTTCTCTGTTGTTGATGTTATTGAGGCGTTGACAGACTCAACTAATCCTACTGATTATCTCAAAAAAATGAGGAAGAGAGACCAGGAGTTAGCTAGCTACCTGGGGACAAATTGTCCCCAGGTAGCCATGATGACTGAGACTGGAAAATACAGACAGACATTAGGTGCAAATATCAAGTCATTGTTCCGCATCATTCAGTCCATACCTTCGCCTAAAGCAGAGCCATTCAAGCAGTGGCTGGCTCAGGTTGGTTATGATCGAGTTCTGGAAATAGAAAATCCTGAACTAGCTCAGGAAAGGATGAAAAGTCTATATGAGCAGAAAGGGTACCCAAAGGATTGGATAGACAAACGTCTACGTGGCATTGCAATAAGACAGAATTTGACTGATGAGTGGAAAAAGAGAGGCATTACAGAAGAGCGCGAATACGCCATTCTTACTGCAGAAATTTCAAAAGCCACTTTTGGACTGACGCCGTCAGAATATAAAGATCTTAAAGGCTTGTCAGGAAAGAACCAGAACTTACGTGACCACATGGACGACCTGGAACTTATTTTTACCATGTTGGGCGAAAGAGTAACCACAGAAATTTCTCAAAAAGAGGAGCCCGAAACATTTACACAAAACAAGGCTATTGCCAAAAGAGGAGGTAAAGTTGCCGGCATTGCAAGAAAGGAAACAGAAAAGGAACTTGGCAGAAGCGTTGTTTCATCACAGAACTATCTTTCTACTACGCGACCGCCAGACGAATTAGAACTTTTTGATGAACAATAAATAATGTTTCTATGATCAAGCGCACTTTGTATTTCGGCAATCCTGCTTACCTTTCATTAAAACTGAAGCAGATGGTGGTCAAACTGCCTCAGAAAGGTGATGAAGAAAGAGATGAAAACGAATTGACGCGCACCGTTCCGATTGAGGATATAGGTGTAGTTATACTTGACCACAAGCAGATAACTGTCACTCAAGCATTAATATCTGCGTTGCTTGACAATAACTGTGCATTGATAACATGCGATTCACGTCAGTTGCCTGTAGGTCTTATGCTGCCACTAGCTGGCAATACTGTGCAGAACGAACGATTCAGACTTCAGTTGGACGCATCGCTACCACTTAAGAAACAACTATGGCAGCAGACTATTGAAGCAAAGATCAAGAATCAGGCGGCAATGCTGAAATATACAACCGGAGAGATCCATAACAACATGTTGAAATGGTCTGAGTCAGTAAAGAGTGGGGATACGGGAAACATGGAAGCAAGGGCAGCTGTCTACTATTGGAAGACTGTTTTCCCAGACAATCCATATTTTGTCCGAGACCATGAGGGTGAGGGTACAAATGCATTGTTGAATTATGGTTATGCGATATTGAGAGCCATTGTAGCAAGAGCTCTTGTAGCGAGCGGTCTTCTCCCGACTTTAGGAATACATCACCATAACAGATATAATGCATATTGCCTTGCAGATGATATTATGGAGCCATATAGGCCTTATGTTGATAAGATTGTCGTTGATATTCTGAGTGAGGATCCTGAAGCAGAAGTAATAACTGCAGTCAAGATAAAATTATTGAATATACCAGTGACTGAAGTACTGATAGGTGGAAAAAGGAGTCCTCTTATGGTAGCTGTGTCACATACGACTTCGTCTTTGGTTAAATGTTTCAGAGGTGAGAGCAGGAGGCTGATATATCCGGAGATGTAATAATGGATCGCTTCAGCGAATACAGAATCATGTGGATACTCGTTTTCTTTGACCTTCCTACCGATACAAAGAAAGAGAGGAAGGCAGCTGCGGAATTTCGCAAGCAGTTGATATCTGATGGTTTCATCATGTTTCAGTTCTCTATCTACATGCGGCATTGCCCAAGTGCGGAAAATGCAGAAGTTCACATCAAGAGAGTCAAATCCTTTCTTCCTCCTCTTGGACAAGTGGGAATACTTTCTATAACAGACAAGCAATTCGGCTCAATGGAACTATTCACCGAGAAGAAAGAACGAAAACCACCCACCGAATACACCCAGCTTGAACTTTTCTAGAAATCATATAATCATATCCATATGCAAAAAATCCAGCATGACAGCTGGATTTTTTATTTTCTGATAACACTGTGAAAATAATTGATCTTCAAACCATTACCCGTATCGAGTTGTTATCAGTAGTTCAAAGATACTTTAATTGAAAGCAATTCACAACACAGTAACAATCAGGCTGAGATCGGTTTCAGTTGTTATCAGTAGTTCAAAGATACTTTAATTGAAAGCAATTCACAACTAGTTGTAATCCTTGACTCCTTTGGTCTTGGTTGTTATCAGTAGTTCAAAGATACTTTAATTGAAAGCAATTCACAACTCCCCAATCATGTATGAGGAAACCCCGGATGTTGTTATCAGTAGTTCAAAGATACTTTAATTGAAAGCAATTCACAACTTATTAAGTGAATTTATAACGTCCGGTATGGTTGTTATCAGTAGTTCAAAGATACTTTAATTGAAAGCAATTCACAACAACAAAGGCATTCCTGGCCTTCATGGCCGGTTGTTATCAGTAGTTCAAAGATACTTTAATTGAAAGCAATTCACAACCTTCAGCAAAGTTGTTGATGTCAGTGCTGGGTTGTTATCAGTAGTTCAAAGATACTTTAATTGAAAGCAATTCACAACACGGACGATGACAGACTGAACCTTCTGCAGGTTGTTATCAGTAGTTCAAAGATACTTTAATTGAAAGCAATTCACAACTTCCATAAGATTATTTATTGCTGCTCTAAAGTTGTTATCAGTAGTTCAAAGATACTTTAATTGAAAGCAATTCACAACCATAGGCTTTCCAATACTTGTAGAAGAAGAGTTGTTATCAGTAGTTCAAAGATACTTTAATTGAAAGCAATTCACAACTGTTATAAATTTACTTGCACACAAGTTTACGTTGTTATCAGTAGTTCAAAGATACTTTAATTGAAAGCAATTCACAACCCAGTACTCATGAGGAATCTATTAGCATTGTTGTTATCAGTAGTTCAAAGATACTTTAATTGAAAGCAATTCACAACTAGCCAGCCGAATAGCGTGATAACAGGCACGTTGTTATCAGTAGTTCAAAGATACTTTAATTGAAAGCAATTCACAACTGTCATAATCTGAAACTTTTATTGGTTAGGTTGTTATCAGTAGTTCAAAGATACTTTAATTGAAAGCAATTCACAACCTCCAAGATTCATATTCAGGAGTCTTGAGAGTTGTTATCAGTAGTTCAAAGATACTTTAATTGAAAGCAATTCACAACATTACGTCAGTCTGGACAGGCCTCGGACCTGTTGTTATCAGTAGTTCAAAGATACTTTAATTGAAAGCAATTCACAACTGCTATGTCCTTGATGCCGATGCACCGATTGTTGTTATCAGTAGTTCAAAGATACTTTAATTGAAAGCAATTCACAACTAAGTTTTATAGAAATCTGTATTAATATTCAAGGAAAAGCGTATCTTTCGGACATGAAACGGGATGTGGAATATTGGATGAGGGCTGCGGCGGACATGATTTTGCCTCGCGTGTGTGTTGTTTGTGGGAGAAGGCTGCTTCTGCAAGAGAAGCATATTTGTCTGGGATGTGCGGCGGACATGCCGTTCACGCGATTCGAGGCCATGAGTCATAATCCTATGGCGGACAGGTTCAACGAGGTCATTCAGAGGCACATCGTTGCGGATGATGTCTCTAACGGAGTCCCGAAGTCACGCGAAAGATACGCCTACGCTTCCGCATTATTCTTATATAAGGAAGAAAGCAGCTACAAGCATATTCCTTATCAGGTCAAATATCACGGAAATATTGCCGTCGGAAGGTATTTCGGAGGCCTTTTGGGAAGACGGTTGGCGGGATCACCGTTATTTGAAGATGTAGATATGGTCATCCCTGTTCCGCTTCACCGATTGAGACGGTGGAAGAGAGGATATAATCAGGCTGAGGTCATTGCCGCAGAGGTCGCTGATGCCTTGGGAGTGCCTTTGAGGACTGACATCCTTGTGCGCGGACGCAGGACAAGGACTCAGACACAGCTCAGCATCGAGGAGAAGGCGGCCAATGTGGCCGGGGCGTTTGAGGTGTCAGAAAGCGCAAAAAGAGTCTATGGAATCACACCTCATGATGATTCAAGTCGATGTATCCGGCCGAAGCATGTCCTGCTGGTCGACGATGTATTCACCACAGGCTCCACTCTCGGGGAATGCTTCTGGGCTCTGCGGTCTGTTTTTCCGCCGGAGGTCCGCATCAGCGTAGCTGCTCTGGCTTTTGTGGGAGGAGCATAGGGACATCATTCGACCTCCAGCACCTTCGAGAACTCTGCCTCGCCTTCTGCATTGAACATTGTCATGGAGAATCTGCCGGAGTCATAACTGCAGTCGAGACGGCGGGCATCGTCGTTGACAAGTATCGGGAATGTGGCGCCCATGGATCCGGACTCACAATACATGAACTCATGAAGATCGGCGCTGATCATCAGGTCGATTCCTGCTTCGTCCAGAAGCGGGAGGAAATGGACATTAAGCCAACGCTGAAGGAGGTAGTCATTCTTGTCCGGATGGTCTATCATCGGAACATGTATAAGACATATCTTCATCGGTGCGCTGCTGAAAAGCGGCTCCTGCATCGCCTCACGGGCCCAATCGATCTGCTCTTTCAGATAATCTTCATATACGGCTTCTCCGCTGTACCGGATAGAACGGTTGCGACTGGTTTCCCCTCCATCAAGGACGATGAAAGAGACAGGACCATGTCGGAAGGTATAGTAGAACGGCGCGGGATCAGCATTGGGAAAAATCTCGGCTACAAGTTGCGGATTATTTCCACGGCCTTCGTGATTTCCGCGGGCGAAGAGGACCGGAACACCTGCAGGAAGCGTCCCGAAGGACTCCAGCTCGTAACGTATCAGCGTGTCTGTCACATAGTTGCCGGCGGTGACGATGTCTCCGTTCAGGAATAGGAAATCCGTAGCGGCAGAATCCACCTGTGCAGCAAGGGCGCGATACTCTCCGAGTTGCAAATGAATGTCATTGAAGACGGAGAACCGGCAGGTTGGAGCCTCCGGATCAAAGGTCCTGACATGCTGCCAAGGACCCTCATAGGTGTCACCGAAACCTGGATCGTACGCATTGCTGTCATCCACCAGATCCTGACCGCAGACGCGGTAACCGAGCTCCTTTCCAGGCTCAAGTCCATCTATAGTAACCGTATGGAGCCTCTTGAAGATTCGGCGTCCTGCAAAAGTGTCCCATACCTGAGTTCCGTCAGAGAGTTCGACGTAAGCCATTCCGGGCTTCTCGCTCAGCCAGCAGATCGTCATGCGGTCCTCCCTTGACTCCGTCACCCAAGGACCATAAGAGATGCCTCTTGACCAGCCCTGGAGGCAAGTCATCAATCCCAGCAGCAATATCACAAATCGTTTCATATTCATCAGCATTTTGCACGAAGGTACAAAAGATTCATAGAAAACCCACAATGCCTGACTCGATTGCCCTCTCGGCTGGCATACTTTTTTATCGTGATAAGTTTTATTTTAAAATAAGCAGCAACATTTCACATAAATATATAAATATGGGTATTCGTTAAATTTAAATTCTAAACAAGGAACATTATGAACTATTTATTGATTCTTCTCGCCGTTTCTATGGCTGTATCGGGACTCGGATGGATATATTTCATCTATTTTTTCAGCATCGGTTATGGATTTGGCGTATCTGCTTTAGCTGTTACCATGGCTGTAATCTTCAAGGATGTGCTGACACTGCCGACTGCACTGCTATGTGCCGTGATGTTCATTTTCGGATGCAGGCTCGGACTCTATCTTCTCACTCGTGAAAAAATGTCTCCTGAGTATAAGAAGATCCTGTACGGCCCGGATGCAGCGAAGAAGAAACCACTCTTTGTAGTCATCACAGTGTGGATTTTCTGTGGATTACTTTATGTAGGTCAGGTCAGCCCTGTCGCATTTTTCCTTGCAAACAAGACATCAGGTGCTCCAGTAAATGAAGTATGGGCATGGGCAGGCGCTTGCATGATGGCTGCCGGTGTCCTTCTTGAAAGCGTTGCAGATGCACAGAAGAAAGCTGCAAAGAAGATAAACAAGCATAGATTCGTAGACACAGGAGTATATAGGCTGGTACGTTGTCCGAATTATCTCGGTGAGCTCGTCATCTGGACAGGTTCATTCATCGTATGTTTCGGAGCATGCTGCGCGGTATGGCAGTGGATCATTGCTTCAATCGGATATCTCGGAATCGTATATGTGATGTTCAGCGGAGCACGCAGACTCGAAATCCGTCAGAACAAGGCATACGGAAGTGACCCTGAATATCAGGCATATATCAAGAAAACACCTATTCTTCTCCCATTCGTACCAATCTACAGTGTAGAGAAGCATAAGTGGTTACAGGCATAAAAATCCTTATTATCAGATTATTGAGGGCGGTGTCATCACTGCCCTCTTTTTTATGATTGAAGCTAGCCCAAAGGGTCGGTTTCTCTGTTTTATACATCAAGAATCATGACCCAGCGATCAAGCCTTTACCTCTATTTTTTCGCGAGGAATGAAGTAAAAGCGGTGAACGTTTTCCGCTGTTTCGGCATCAGGGGCGATGACCTTATCGGCCTTCTTCAGAGCAAGTCTCAGGCGATGGTGGAGAAAATGGCGGCGTAGCCAGCCATAGCGATGAGCATGGTCGGTCAGGAAGCTGAGTTCTTCAGTTTCCACCACTGTTCGACCTTCTGCGTCTATATACTTCTTCATCGTTCCTGTATCTAGGTTTTAATCTTACAGACATCATCTGCCGTGATGTCTTAACTTTCATCGTCCGATTTCGGCAAATTTATGTATTTTTGTCGACTCTTATGCACAATAGGATATGAAGAATACTATTAAATATATAGCAGGTATTGTCCTGATCTGCCTTGCAGGACTTTCTGAAGGCATTTCATCAGCACAGTCTCCGATGAAGAATTCGGCAGACTTTCCTTCGGCTTATTCTAATATTCCTCCGTTCGAGGATTTCAGGATGAATATCGACAGGGATCTTTATATACTTCGTAATGATCTCTTTCCGAATCTGAACTATGAGTTCGATGATTTCCTGCAGTATGCTCCTGCCGGAGTGATGCTGGGACTGAAGGCATTCGGCTATGAGGGTCGCACGAACTGGCCGGGACTGATCGTATCTGACGCGTTTTCTGTAGCCATCATGGCAGCTACGGTCAACGGACTCAAATACACGGTGAAGCGTCCACGACCTGACGGAAGCAGTTTCAATTCCTTCCCTTCCGGCCACACTGCCACAGCATTCATGACAGCGACCATGCTGCACAAGGAATACGGATGGAGAAGTCCGTGGTTCAGCATCGGAAGCTATACAGCTGCAACATTCACTGCGTACTCAAGACTCCTGAACAACAGGCACTGGATGAGCGACATCCTGGCAGGTGCGGCGATAGGAATAGGCTCGGTGCATCTGGGATATTTCATTACTGATAAGATATTCCAAGGAAAGCATATCTACGACGGTTATGAGAAACCTGAATTCTATTATGATTCATCGCAGAAGCATTATACGGCGGAACTGCTCTTCGGTCGCAGATTCATTCTCGGTGGAGAGGGCCGCAAGCTGATGGGCGAACTTCCGGATAGAGGCAGTTTGACAGGCCTCCAGACTGACATCCCTGTGATTCCTGGAGTGGGAGTGACCGGAAGATTTTCTGCAAGTTCGCTGATATATTCAGATTATACTTCATCGGACATGATTTCTGCTACAGCTGGCGGATATTGGAATTACCATTTTGCAAAAATCCTCGAACTGCAGGTGAGGGCAGGATTGGGTTATGCATGGCTGGCAAAAGCTTCCGATGCGGCATCCGGAATAGGGTTCCGAACCGGTGGCATCGATCTCACTGCAGGAGCAGGTCTCAGCCTCATCATGGACAACAATTTCAAGATCAAGGCATTCGCAGACTTCGAGTCGATCAACGTTAATCCTGCAAAGCCTTGGCTCAATACTTTCGTCCTGGGATATTCTGCAGCCTGGTTCTGGTAGCATCCTTATTCTTACGGATCATCGCTGCACATAATCGATTCCGGGTACACCAACTTTGTATTTTCCGATTTTTAGAGTATCTTTGCCCACGGATTGCCTTGGTGGTGGAATAGGTAGACACGCGGGACTTTGAAGGACGATAGGAATATCGTCGTACAAGAGTGCCTCAAAGGAAACTTTGAGAGTAGAACTCCCCTAACAAACAGAAACCTCGCCCGCAGAAATGCAGGCTTTGGCGATGGCTCACTAAATTCAACACCAGTTGATAAATGGCGTAGAGACTATACAGGGAGGGCCTAAACGCGTAAGCGCATGGTCAAGAAATAGTCCAGACTACAACGGCTTAGCATTACGGATGAAGCCGGCTTGTGTAAAAGCAAGAGTAGCAAGAAAATCCCGTGGACAGCAATGTCCGTACGGGTTCGATTCCCGTCCGAGGCACATCTTAATCCCCTTTCAGAATTCTGAGAGGGGATTTTTGTTTAAATAAAGTTGTGTATGGCTAAACGGAGTAAAGAAGAATTCGAGTCTGCTGCGAAGGTATCTTATAGTATTGCAGGAATGTGCCGTCATTTAGGGATAAAACCTTGTGGTGGTAATTACAAACTTATGCATGATGCGATATCTAAATATAATATAGATATATCCCATTTTAGAGGTCAAGGATGGAATGTAGGATTAGAGTTCAAGCCTTGTGAATCTAAGCCAATAAAAGAAATTTTAGTTCAAGATTCAACCTTTCAGTCCTATAAACTCAAAAACAGATTATTGAAAGAAGGACTCAAGCAACATATTTGCGAAGGGTGCAAACTAACCACTTGGCAAGAGTTACCTATTCCTCTTGAACTGCATCATATAAATGGAAATAACAGAGATAATCGATTGGAGAACCTACTGTTATTGTGCCCGAACTGTCATGCTCTTACTGATAGTTACAGAGGTAAAAACAACAAAAGTAAAAGAAAACACTAGTCACTTCACCGGTATTAAGGATCGACGAAAAATCCCTGTTGATTTGCATTTTCTGCACTTACGGCTCAAAGTGGGCAGAGCAGTCTTTAGGCTGAGCTGCGGCGCCCACTTTGAGCAGTTGGCTGGCCATTGCCAGTTCCGGTGCTATCAGAACCTTCTTCACAAAACTATCACCACCTCTATCTGCACACCTAATAGCATGAGCTCAAAAAAACGCGGGATTTTTGGAGCTCAGGTGTAGAAAACTGCCAAACAAGTCGATATTTCGCTGTTTTTGCGAGTTGACCTCCAAAAAACAGGCTTTTTTTGGAGGTCAGCACCTAATAAACGGTAATGCTTCCAGACTCCATATGGAAAACTTAGTAATTAACCCACCACCTCCGGCGAATACGCCAGCCGAAGATTTCGCCTAAATTACTTCACAGTGAGCTGGACGGTCTGAAGGTCGCGGCTGTTCGGGCCGGTCATGATCTCAAAGTCGCCTGGCTCGCATACCCACTCGAGGGAGTGGTTATAGTATGAAAGGTCTTCTGCAGTCAACTCAAACGACACAGTAACAGATTCGCCTGCAGGGATGTGGACCTTGCGGAATGCGCGGAGTTCCTTGACAGGACGGGTCGAGGTCGCATAGATGTCATGGATATAGAGCTGGACTGTCTCGAAGCCGTCGCGAGAGCCTGTGTTCTTCACTGTAACAGAAGCTGTCACGGTGCCGTCAAGAGACATCTCTGCAGAAGAAAGCACCGGTTCTGAATATTCGTATGTGGTGTAGCTGAGACCATAACCGAACGGATAGAGCGGAGCATTGATCTCATCCATATAACAGCTTGTGAACTTCCTATACTCATCATATTCAGGGTGCGGACGACCGGTGTTTTTATGATTATAGTAGAGCGGAAGCTGACCCACCGAACGAGGGAAACTCATGGTGAGTTTTGCTGAAGGGTTGACATCTCCGAAAAGCACATCAGCCACAGCATTTCCTCCCTCAGAACCAGGTGACCAGCCGTTGAGGATAGCATCCATCTCTGAGTCCTCCCATCCGAGAGTGAGCGGACGACCTGTCACAAGCACCATGACCACAGGCTTTCCAGTAGCCTTCAACGCCTTAAGAAGCTCCTTCTGAGCATCAGGAATGACGATTTCAGTGCGTGAAGCGCCCTCGCCGTTCATATTCTGCGACTCACCTACGCAAGCTACCACCACATCGGCAGCACGTGCGGCCGCCACAGCTTCAGCAATCAGGCGCGACTGCGGCACGGTATGGATATCCGGAGCCTTGAATCCAGGCATGAAGAACTTGTAAAGACCGTATTTCACAGTCTCTTCCATCTCCTTGTCAAGGAAAACCCAGCTTCCCTCAGAATATGTGACCTTCTTCGGAGCAGCATTACGGATGCCCTGAAGCGGAGTGACGCTCTCGCTTCCATGGCTTGTCATGGCCCATGTTCCCGTCATAACAGCCGGATCATCTGCCATAGGACCGACAACCGCAACGCGCATATCCTTGGAAAGCGGAAGGATGCCGTCATTCTTCAGAAGCACGAGCGACTCATGTGCAGCCTCGCGCGCAAAAGCACGATTCTCAGCGGTATACACCTCAGACGCATAACGCTCAGAGTCAAGATATCTGAAAGGATCCTCAAAAAGTCCAAGCTTGTACTTCGCCTCAAGAATTCTGCGGCAAGCTCTATCAATCTCTGCCTCAGTGATACGGCCCTCTTCCAAAGACTTCATGAAGGTACCCACAAAACCATCACTGTTCATATCCATGTCAAGACCCGCCTTCAATGACCTCGCAGACACTTCCTGAAGGTCACCGATACCATGAGCGACCTGCTCAACCACTGCAGTCGCATCAGAAACCACAAATCCGTCGAAACCCCAACTCTTGCGAAGGACATCATCCAAAAGCCAAGTATTCATTGAAGCAGGGATGCCTTCAAACTCATTGAACGAGCTCATATAACTTCCCGCACCCGCCTGAGCAGCAGCATGATAAGGCCTCATATATCCGTTCATCGCCTCCTGTCGTGAAAGGAAAACTGAGTTATAGTCGCGTCCTGCCTCACCTGCTCCATAAAGAGCATAATGCTTGACACAGGCCATAAGCTCATCCTCAGCAAACTCATCGTCGCGGCCCTGATAGCCATAGACCATGGCCTTGGCGATCTCGCCACCGAGATAAGGGTCCTCACCTGCACCCTCGACCACTCGTCCCCAACGGGCGTCACGGGCAATGTCCACCATAGGGCTGAACACCCAGTTCACTCCTGAAGCTGTTGCCTCACGAGCAGAAACGCGTGCCACCTTTTCAATGAGTTCCATATTCCACGAAGTCGAAAGACCGAGCGGAACCGGGAATACTGTCTCATGGCCATGGATGACATCAAGTCCGAAAATCAAAGGAATTCCCGCACCAGACTCAACTGCAATCTCCTGATACTGACGCAGTAGAGCCATATTTCCAGAACCATATAGTCCTCCGAGCTGACCAGCTCGGAGAAGCTGAACATTCTGATCATCCTCCATAACTTTTTCAGCAGAGATAAAGCCTCCGGCAGAATGAAGATTGAGCTGACCGATCTTCTGCTCGATGGTCATGCGGTTCATGAGATCGTCGATGAAACGGTCCATTTCGGATTTCTGGCCGCACGATGCAAGAAGCACTGCAGCCAACAGGAACAATGGTCTGAGATTTTTCATAAACACACGATATTAACAGCAACTAATTTAGCATTATTTCATATCAAAACCATAATTTCTAAAAACTATGATTCAATAAATCAGAATAGAATTACAGCGCACACTTACTTCACCGGCACGGCGAGGGTATTCTTGACTTCGCCGATGACGAAGATGCTGTGGAGGGAGCCGATGCAGTCGAGGTCTCCGAGGGTGCCGATGACGAAATTCTGGTAGTCCTGCATGCTGCGGGCGTATATCTTCAGCTGATAATCGTAGTCGCCTGATGTGTTGAAGCACTCAACCACTTCGTCGATTTCTGCAATCACCGAAGTGAACTGACGGCTGAACTCCTTGCTGTGATGCTTGAGGCTGACATTGCAAAGGACCATGATGCCGTTGCCGACCTTGATAGGATCGACCACAGCCACATATTTCTTTATATATCCTTCCCTTTCCAGGCGCTTCTGCCTTTCGAAGACAGGTGACGGAGAAAGATTGACCTTTGCTGCCAGCTCTTTGGTTGTCAGTTTGGCATCCTTCTGAAGTTCGCGAAGGATCAGTATGTCGGTTCGATCTAATGTTTCCATGACACATTATCTATATGAAGGTTTATACACTCACTCGTTCAGTCGGAATGACAGAGATATACATTCGCTGAAAACAACAATTCTGCAGTATAATATTCTGCCACATACGATATCAACAACAAAAATAGAATATTTTCCCGAATTTCTCAGAAAGATTGCAGATATAAATCCTATATATGATATTTGCAGTCCTATTTAAGGAGATATTCCGTATCTTTGCACGCTTTTAAAGAAGCATCAATCACTTGATTACTACACGAAATGATCAAAAACGAATATATACATAAAGGCTCATTCGAATTCGAGGCGGGAGGAAGCGTCGACGGGCTCAAAGTAGTCTATCATAGCTCGGAGAGACCTTGGCAGGAAGGAGATGAGAGAAAAGTGATATGGATCTGCCACGCATTGACAGCCAACTCGGATGCAGAGGACTGGTGGCCTGAACTTGTGGGACCGGGAAAGCTTTTCGATACTGAAAGATATTTCGTAGTCTGCGCCAATATGCTCGGCTCGGCATATGGTTCATCAGGTCCTTCAACAGAAAACCCATTGACTGGCAAGCCATATTATTTTGATTTCCCGAAGATTACAGTCCGCGACATCGTACGTGCCAACGACCTTGTACGTCAGCACCTGGGGATTCCATATATAGACTTCATGGTGGGCGGTTCTATCGGAGGATTCCAGTCTATCGAGTGGTCGATCATGTTCCCGGAGGTTGTTAAAAAGGCTGTATATATTGCCTGCGGATGTCGCGTGACGCCTTGGCTCTCTGCATTCAACGAGTCGATGAGGATGGCTCTCGAGACCGACCCCACATTCCGCGAATGCGCAAGCCTCAAAGGCGGAGAAACCGGACTCAAGTGCGCCCGCAGCATCGCCCTGATCTCATACAGAAGTTATGCGGGATATAATGCGACTCAGTGGGAGAAGGATGAAGACTGCATGTTTGCCGAGAGGTCGGGATCTTACCAGCGTTATCAAGGCAAGAAGCTCGCAGACAGATTCGACGCATATTCCTACTACTATCTCTGCGGATCGGTGGACAGCAACAATGTGGGACGCGGACGCGGCGGAGTTGAAAAGGCACTCGGAAGCATCAGGACAGACTGCACGGTCATCGGCATCGACAGCGACGGACTTTTCCCTGTAGAGGAGCAGAAACTGATTGCCTCATGCATCCCGGGAGCGGTCTATCACGAAATAACTTCAAAGTTCGGTCATGACGGCTTCCTGCTTGAAAATAACCAGCTTACAGAAATAATTGAACCTTTATTACCATAAAGAGATAACATTCATAATATGCAAGTTTTGAAATTCGGCGGCTCATCAGTAGCCAATGCACATAATATGTCACAGGTGGTGGACATCGTCACAAAGGCGGTGGACCGCGACAGGACAATACTCGTATCATCGGCTATCAGCGGATGCACCGACACCCTCATCAAGATCGGAACCCTCGCATCACAGCGCGACGAAAGCTATAAGACCCTTATCGACGAACTTCAGGAGAAGCACCATGTCATCATCAATGACTTCCTCCCGAAGGAAAAGCAGGACGATTCGACAAAGGTCTGCGACTCGCTCTTTGATTCGCTCCGCAGCATCGTCCAGGGTGTGTTCCTCCTCGGCGAGCTCTCCCCTGCCAGCCTCGACGCCATCCAGGGTTTCGGAGAACTTTGGTCCACAAAGATCCTCGCCACCAAACTTGCATCCATCGGCATAGCAACCAAATGGATCGACTCACGTGACATCATCCGCACAGTTGCAAAGGGCGACAAGAATGTGGTCGACGTGCAGAAGACATATTTCCGTGTGAACGAAATGGTCGAGAACAACCCTATCACCCAGCTTTTCATCCTCCCTGGCTTCATCGCATCGGACAAGCAGGGCCGCACCACAACCCTCGGCCGCGGAGGTTCGGACTACACAGCCTCACTTTACGCAGTAGGCTGCAAGGCGCGCATCCTCGAGATCTGGACTGACGTGCCGGGAATGATGACCTCGAATCCGAAGGTCGTACCTACAGCACGCACAATCAGCAACATATCATACAAAGCCGCACTCGAGCTCTCGCATTTCGGAGCAAAGGTGATCTATCCTCCTACTATCCAGCCGGTTGTGTCTGAGGGTATTCCAATCTACATCAAGGACACCTTCCATCCTGAAGCAGAGGGTACCCTTATCGAAAAGAATCCTCCTCGCAGCAAGGACAGCGTGATCGGAATCTCCAACTCCGACAACATCGCTCTTCTTTCTCTTGAGGGCAGCGGAATGGTCGGAATCCCCGGATTCTCAAGCCGACTCTTCGAGACACTCAGCCGCAACGACATCAACATCATCCTCATCACACAGGCATCTTCAGTTCACACAATGTGTATCGCTGTGTCTGAGAAGGATGCGGAAAAGGCCCGCGAAGCAGCAGACAAGTGCTTTGCATACGAGATATCACTCGGCAAGCTCAACCCGCTCAAGGTGGAGAAAGGATTCTCGATCGTATGTCTTGTCGGTGACGACGTGCTCAACAGAAGCGGTGCAACAGGCCGTATGCTCGCAGCCCTCGGCCGCAACAGCATTCCTGTACGCGCGACTGCACAGGGTTCATCTGAGAGAAACATTTCTGTAATCATCTCATCTACCGACACTGACGCTGCCATCCGCACGATCCACAACGAATTCTTCGACAGAAGAAGCGGAAAGGACATCCACCTCTTCATCGCTGGTTACGGCGTGGTAGGAAAGGCCCTAGTGGACATCATCGGCAAGAACCGTGAGAAGATCGAGAAGCGCACCGGTAGAAGACTCCATGTCTGCGGACTTTCAAACAGCCGCAGATTCATCCTCGACAAGAACGGACTTTCGCTCAAGGATATCAAGGGACAGCTCGAAAACGGATATGACTCAGCAGACGAAGCATACTTCACTCAGCTTGCAACACTGAGCCTCGAGAATTCAGTGTTCGTTGACTGTACAGCTTCGGCCGACATCGCATTCAAGTACATGAACCTCTTCAAGAGGGGCTATTCTGTGGTTGCATGCAACAAGATCACATTCTCAGCACCATACAAGCAGTATTCAGCCCTTAAGGAGGCCGCTATCGAAATCGGTGCTACACTCCGTTACGAGACCACAGTGGGAGCGGCGCTTCCTATCCTCGAATCTATCTCACGCAGCGTTCACAGCGGTGACGAGATCATCCGTATCGAGGCTGTGCTCAGCGGAACCCTCAACTACATCTTCAGCAATTATGCAGGCGGAGAGGGAGGCACTTTCGCAGAGGTTGTCAAGAGAGCTCAGGATGCAGGATACACAGAGCCTGACCCACGCCTTGACCTCAGCGGCAGGGATGTATTGAGAAAGCTGCTCATCCTCTCACGTGAGGCAGGAGTAGGCATCGACGAAAAGGATGTGGACATCTCCGCTATTCTTCCGGAGGAATTCTTCGAAGGAGATGTGGCTTCATTCTATGCGAAGCTTGCTGAAAATGAGGAAATGTTTGCCGCACGCTATCATGAGGCGGCTTCAAAGGGACTCAGACAGAGATTTGTCGCTTCACTCGTGAAGGACGATGAAGCACCGCTCGGCTATCGCGCGCGCATCGGTCTTGAGTCAGTAGCTCCTGAACACCCGCTTTACAGTCTTTGCGGAACAGACAATGCGGCACTGATCAAAACTGATTTCTATCCATCCCCATTGGTAGTTCAGGGTGCAGGTGCAGGTGCTTATCAGACTGCGTCGGGAGTATTGAATGACATTGTAATGTAATCATATAATTATGAACCAGAAGTACGGATTCGAGACCCTGCAGGTCAGGGCTGGACAGGAGATTGATCCTGTTTCTAAGGGAACGGCAGTGCCGATCTACCAGAGCACAGCATACACTTTCGACAGCATGGAATATGGCGCAGAGCTTTTCGAGCTCAAGCGTCCGGGAAACATATATACCCGTATCACTAACACCACAAATGAGGTATTCGAGAAAAGAATGGCAGCACTTGAAGGCGGTGTGGCAGCAGTCTCAACTGCATCAGGTCAGTCAGCCGTATTCTTGAGCATTACCAACATCTGCGGTCCTGGAGATAACATCGTGGCTCAGCCATATCTTTATGGTGGCACATTCACAATGTTCGCAATCACCCTCCGCGATATGGGTATTGAGGTGCGTTTCGCAAAGAGCGACAGCGTTGCTGACCTTGAGGCGCTTGTTGACGGACGCACAAAGGCTCTCTTCCTTGAGAATATCGGCAACCCTGCATTCAATATTCCTGATTATGAGCCGATTGTGGAGATGGCACGCCGCAAGGGTATCTGCGTGATGGTGGACAATACCTTCGGCATGGGAGGATATCTTTTCCGTCCGTTCGAATGGGGATGCAATGTGTCCGTTCATTCTGCTACAAAGTGGATCTGCGGTCACGGAACCGCTCTCGGCGGCGTGGTAGTTGACGGCGGCAACTTCGACTGGACTCCGGAGAAATACCCTCTTCTTGCAGCTCCATCCGAAAGTTATCATGGTCTTGTATATAAGGAAGTTTTCGGTGATGCTGCCTTTGCAGGTCGCGTACGTGTGGACGGTCTCCGCAACATCGGTCCTGCGGCTTCTCCGTTCAACTCTTTCCTCATGCTCCAGGGCCTTGAGACCCTTTCACTCAGAGCAGAGCGTTGCTGCGAGAACACCCTTGCTGTGGCAGAATTCCTTGAGAAGCATCCTGCGGTGGAGAGCGTGAACTATCCTGGTCTCAAGAGCAACCAGTACCACGACCTTGCCTGCAAGTATCTCAAGCACGGTTTCGGCGGTGTGCTGACCTTCCGTGTGAAGGGTGGCTTTGAAGCAGCTGCAGCTCTTGTGACCAAGCTCGAACTCATCCTGCATGTAGGTAGCGTGGGTGATTCAAAGTCGCTTATCGTGCATCCTGCATCGACTACCCATTCGCAGCTCAGTCCTGAGGAGCAGGTAGCTGCCGGAGTATATCCGAATATGCTCCGCCTCAGCGTCGGCATCGAAAGTATCGATGACCTCATCGCAGATCTTAAAGCTGCGCTTTAATAAATTTGAAATTAATATAAGGTAGAAAATATGAAAGTAGCTGTAGTAGGTGCCACAGGATTGGTTGGCACAAGAATGTTGGAGGTGCTTGCTGAGAGAAATTTCCCGGTAACGGAACTTCTTCCGGTAGCATCAGCAAAGTCAGTAGGACGTAAGATCACATTCCAGGGAAAGGAATGGACAGTGGTAAGCGCAGAGGACGCAATCGCGGCACGCCCAGACCTCGCACTTTTCTCGGCAGGCGGAAGCACATCAGCTGAGCTTGCACCTAAGTTCGCTGAAGTAGGCTGTCGCGTGGTAGACAACTCATCACAGTGGCGTATGGACCCTACAAAGAAGCTCGTTGTTCCAGAGATCAACGGTGACGTTATCGAGGAGTCCGACTACATCATCGCAAACCCTAACTGCTCGACAATCCAGATGCTTCTCCCTCTTTGGCCTCTTCACAAGGCATACACTATCAAGAGAGTGGTAGTATCTACATATCAGTCAGTTACTGGTACCGGTTACAAGGCTATGGACCAGATGAAGGCAGAGCGTGCAGGCGGACAGTGGGGCGAATACGATGCAGTATACCCGCATCCGATCGACCAGAACATCCTTCCACACATCGACTCATTCCTCGAGACAGGCTACACTAAGGAGGAAATGAAGATGGTCAACGAGACTCACAAGATCTTCGGCGACGACAGCATCGGCGTGTCTCCTACAACAGTGCGCGTGCCGGTTCAGGGCGGACACTCAGAGTCGATCAACCTTGAGTTCGAGAAGGAGTTTGATATGGAGGATGTACGTCGCATGATGAGCGAAACTCCAGGAGTTACTCTTCAGGATGACCCTGCAAACAACGTATATCCTATGCCTCTCTTCGCTTGGGGCAAGAACGATGTGTTCGTGGGCCGTTTCCGTCGTGATTTCTCTGTGAAGTCAGGTCTCAACTTCTGGTGTGTGGCTGACAACCTCCGCAAGGGTGCAGCAACCAACGCAGTCCAGATTGCCGAGAAGCTTATCGAGAAGGGATTCCTTCCACAGGCATAAGCATGAATATCTGCAAGATACATAGTATAAATGAAGACATGCAGAAGGAGATTAATCTTCTTCTGCATGAACTTTCTATAAACCTCGGCAGCATCGACAGAGACAGGGTAAACAGTCTTTTGGAAGAGGGACGACTTACCTTATTTGCAGCCACAAATGAGGATGGCCACCTGGCTGGAATGTTGACGCTCACCAGCTGTCCGACTCTTACGGATGATAAATTCTGGATAGAGGATGTGATTGTTCACAACGAGTTCAGGGGCCAGGGCATCGGCAAGGCATTAGTTAGAGCTGCAGTCGATTATGTCAAGGAATCCGGACAGCCCTACAGGATTTACCTTACATCCAACCCATCCAGAACTGCTGCACGAAACCTTTACCGATCCGAAGGGTTTGAAGAATATAACACTGGCGTATTCCGCCTGCAGTCAAAACACTGAGTATCAAGACTACAACAAATATCCCTGCTGCAGATTGCAGCAGGGATATTTATTAATGCGCTATCACACAGCGATTTAGACGCTGATTTAAAATGCGAAAACCAGGATCTTCCACATGATGAGGACTGAGACTATCGTCTTGAGTCCAGTTCCGAGGATGAATCCGAGGAAGGAGCCGCAGGCTGCCTTCAGTGCAGGACCGGCAGGCTGTTTTCCCCAATACATTTCAGCGAGGAAAGCTCCGAGGAAGGATCCCAGAATCATACCTACAGGAGTAAAGATTATACCTATAATAAGTCCTGCCATCGCTCCCCTTTCCGCATGCTTGCTGCCGCCGGTGGCCTTTGTCAGATACATAGGGACTATATAATCCACAACCGAGACAATCGCCACTACCACTCCCCAGACGATCAGCATCCTGAGAGTCACAGGATCGCCTGCCGCGTTGGTGCCGTTGCCCCAGATATAGAGAAGAAGTAGTCCCACCCAGCTCACAGGAGTGCCCGGAAGTCCCGGAAGAATGCTGCCGGCAATGCCTATCACGCCGGCCAATATCGCCAATATAGAAATTACTATATCCATAGAATCATACTTTCCATAGTTTCAGAATAGATATGGTTTGAAAAAACGTGGCCGCCCGTGGCCTCGTGAACGGGAGGGGCCCACGAAGTGGGAGGGATTTAGTTTTTCAAACCATATCTATTCTGAAACTATTCGTTAGCCATTACGTCTTCGATGTCAGATGATGTGATCGGGAGACGCTGAGAACCGAGACGACGAGCACCATCAGCTGTCACGAGAATATCATCCTCGAGGCGGATGCCACCGAAATCATAATAATCTTCGAGCTTCTCATAGTTCACGAATCCCTTGTCAGTACCTTCCCTCTTCCACTGCTCGATAAGAGCCGGAATGAAATAGAGACCAGGTTCGTCTGTAACCACATGTCCCGGCTCGAGACGACGTGCCATTCTAAGGTTACCGAGACCAAGAAGCGGATGTCTCTTCTGATCTTCTGCATATCCTACATAATTCTCACCAAGGTCCTCCATATCATGCACATCCATACCCATATTGTGGCCCAGTCCATGAGGCATGAACAATCCTGAAATTCCGAGAGGAAGCATTTCATCAACATCACCACGTACAAGATCGACACTCTTCAATCCTTCAAGAAGGAAGCGGGCAGTTGCATAATGCACATCCCAATATGTTGTACCCGGCTTAGTCAGGCTATATGCATAGTCGTTAGCCTGCTGTACGATGTCGTAGATTTCACGCTGTCTGGTGGTAAACTTACCACTGCATGGATAGGTACGCGTGAAATCCGAAGCATAATGAGTATTGCTTTCCGCACCGGCATCCACAACGAGAAGACGGCCCGGAGTGATGATCTGATGGTGAGAATGATTATGAAGGGTTTCTCCGTTCTGCGAAAGGATGGTGGTGAATGAAGGACCCCATCCCTTTGAATATGTAACACCTTCCATGCGGCCTACGATCTCCTGCTCCAGAACGCCCGGCTTGCAGCCGCGACGAGCTTCAGTATGCATCCAGTAACCTATTTCAGCCGCCTTGTCGAGTTCCTCGATCTCGCACTGCTCCTTGATCAGACGCAAAGCTACCACAGACCTTACAAGTTCCTCTGAAGCACCGCCTGCAGCGACAGGAGCAACCTTTCTCACCGCATCAGAAGGTTTGCCGGTAAGTTCCGATATCTTCATCTGGTTATAGTATCTTGCAGGAGGAAGAAAATGCACCGTACGGCCAGAATCGACCGCTTCTTTTACCGCCTTGTCGAACTCTGCCAGAGGCGCAGTAGCAACACATCCTATAGCATCACCTTTGGAAGCAACCGTAGGCTGAGGACCCATCCAGATGATGTCATCGATGTCCACATCGTTTCCGTAAAGGCATTCCGCACCGCTGTCAAGGTCGAGGACCGCAGCGAACCATGGTTCGTCCACTCCCCAGAAATAAAGGAAGCTGCTGTCCTGACGGAACTTGTAGTCGTTGCCTCGATAGTTGGCCGGAGCATCCACATTACCGAGAAATACTGCTATACCTCTTGAAGCCTCAGAAGTTCTTGAAGCCATCTGAGAGAGAAGGGCGCGACGCCTGTTTACATATACATTAGATTCAAACATGATATTATATTTTCAAATTTTACATAAAGTACTGAATATTAACCATTTATCCACAATCGCATGCGGCAGATGACGCAGGCGTTTTATTATAAACATATAATTATCAATTTTTTATCTGACACGGAGTCACTTCCAAAGTTAATATTTTTTCTGTAAGTTTGTACAGATTAATAACACCAGACATGAAAAGATTCATTTTAACAGCTGCTGCCATGCTTGCAACATTCTTTGCAATGGCACAGGGACAGAGGCCTCCACAGCCTCAGATGCCTGAAAACGTGGCATACGTAGAGTACAACATGAAGATGGGCGAAGTGGAAGGCCGTTCATACAATCACGCGCCTACATTCTTCATCTATCCTGACACCAAGCTTGACGAGGCGGGAGCAAAAGCACTCGTCGAGGAATTCGACATGAAGGATGTGCTCACAGCAAACCACACAACAGTATTCGTGATCAATCCTATGGGCGACAAATATGACAATGCCAAGGATTTCGAAGGTTTCAAGGCAGTGTTCGACAGAGCACGTTCTGGTAACCTCAAGGTGATCGGTATCGGCAACGGAGCGACATTCGTGAACACTGCTCTAGCACCTACTGATGCAGCTGGCCATATCGCTGGTATCCTCACAATCGACGGAAAGCCTGGCAAGACTCCTGCACAGTCATGGGGAGTCCCTGCATATGTAACAGGTAAGAATGCAGCTAAGGTTGCAAAGCCTTATATCGCTCTTAATAAAGCTGTTAAGAAAGGTGATAAATATGTGAACGAAGAGGAGGAACTCCTTACAGTCGTTGTTGACCCGGCAACAGATGCAACCCTAGCAGAGACTTTCGACAAGGCGTGGGACGAGCTCTTCGTCAAGAACCTCAGATTCAACAACTACAAGCATACACATTACGAAGGAGCGAAGTTCGGACAGTACGGTTCTTACGAGCTCGAGCCATACACTGTTCATGAATCTCTTGGCATCAAGAGAGAGATCGTGACTCTCGAGCAGCGCGGTGGTCTTCCTTGGCTCTGGTACGAATACTGGCCTGAGGAGCTCATCGAAGGAGCACCTGCAGCAAGCGTTCCTGTAATGGTTCTTCTCCACGGAAACACCAACGACCCTCGTACACAGGCTGAGACATCGGGATTCATCCAGGTGGCAGGAAAGGAGAGATTCTTCGTGGTTGAAATGGAGTGGCAGGGAAGCCAGAAGTTCGGTGCTATGGGATATGACGGAGTGGAGCAGGTTCTTAATATCCTCTTCGCAAAATACCCTCAGCTCGACCCTTCAAGAGTATATGCTCAGGGACTTTCAGCAGGTTCTATGACAGCAACAGCTCTCGGTATCCGCAAATCATATGTTTTCACAGCAGTGGGCGGTAACTGCGGAGGCATCTTCGGAGGTCCTGCAAGCGCATTCTCGAACTATAGCTCGTTCTGGGCAGACGCGACTCAGAAGAGAGGCGCAGTGGAAATGCCATATTGCTCTATCCTCGGCACAGCCGACAAGGTGGTTCCTTTCTACAGCAAGGAAAACTACAAGGGCAACAGTTTCCTCAACGCATGGAACACATACCAGCAGATGAACGGAATGGAAGTCACTACAGAACTTGACTTCTCGATAGACCCTCTCTTCGGCCTCGAACTCGCTGATCGCGAGACCATCACCACCAATAAAGGAGAAGGCATCAAGATGGAGACCGGCTTCTTCTACAAGGACGAGAAGCCTCTCATCAAGGTCATAGCAGTAGTGGATTACGGCCACTGGAACTTCATGCCTGCTGCCCAGGTCATGTGGGACTATTTCAAGATGTTTTCACGCGACCCTCAGACCAAGAAGCTTATCTACCACGGAAAGTAAAGGTGCGCCGCACTATTCATACAACACGCTAATCAGCAACAAATTATAAAATCAGTGGTCCGACAACAAATGAGTTGTCGGACCATTTTTATGATTTTATTGAATCATTTCTGAAAATTTGTGTGATTCTGGCGCCAAAATCCAACAAATTTCACCATTCTTACCCCTCTTAGAACGTCTTCAAAGCACGATTTCATCACTTATCCGCGTAAATTTTTTTTACACGGATAACTCTCCCGACCTTTGCCTTCGTAAACTTTAAACATTGGTTTTATGAAGGATCTTGAAGCGAAAGAAAAGATTGAGGTGCCGAAAGAGGGCTACGCAAATCTCACCAACCATTACATGTTCAAACGCATCTTCGGAAGCGAAGAGTGCAAGGACATTCTTATCACATTTCTCAATGACATCATGGGTGACAAGGTCATTGAGGACGTGAAGTTTCTTCCAACAGAGCATCTAGGACCAACTGAAGATGACAGGGAAGCAATCTTCGACATATCCTGCAGGACTAAGGATGAAGAATTCATCGTAGAGATGCAGAACGCTCATCAGACCTATTTCCGTGACAGAGCACTGTTCTATTCATGTTACCCTATCATCAATCAGGCTGGCCTTGCACGAAAGAAGCACTTGGATGAGTATGGTAACACCATCTCGTTCAGATGGAATTTCCGTCTGCAGCCTGTCAGGTTCATAGCTCTGCTGAATTTCAGGATGAAGCACGAAGCAGACTGGCCGGAGGACAGATGTCATTCTTCATACCATGTCCGCGAAGATTCAACTCAAGAACTCATGCACGACAAACTCCAGTTCATTTTCCTGGAACTGGCACGTTTCGAGAAGAGCGAAAATGAGTTGGAAACGGCATACGACAAATGGATGTTTCTGTTCAAGAATATGTTCAAACTTAAGGCTCGCCCGAAGGTTTTTGACGGCAAGGAGTTTGACCGCTTGTTTGAAATGTCAAAATTTTCTAATTTTACAGCAGAAGAATTTGACAGTTACAAAAACGCGGAAAAGATGATCTGGGATTATTACAATACAATCGACACTGCTGCCGAGGAAGGTCGTGAAAAGGGACGTGCAGAAGGACGTGAGGAAGGACTAAAGGAAGCAGCTAAGGGTATGAAGGCTCTGGGGATGTCTGATGAAGAGACATCAAAGGCAACGGGGCTAGATGTTGCTGTCATCCAGTCTCTTCTCTAAAATTTCCGAGCCTTACACTTTCCGTACAACCAACTAATCATCAACGAATTATAAAAACAGTTATTTGTTTTTCTTAGCCTGCCTTTCAGCCTTCTTTCTGGCAAGTTCTGCTTGCTCGGCCTCATAGGCAGCCTTTGACTTGAACATGATCACACCGTTTGCTCCACGCGATCCGTATGCGGAAGCAGACGGGCCTGCCAGCACCTGTACTGAATGGATCTGTTCCGGACGAAGGTCCTGTATGTTTGGATACTCACTTCCATCCAATAGGAAGAGAGGTTCGCCCTGGGTGCCGAATATCGAACGGTTTCCCCGCACCTCTATATGAGGGACGTCACCTGCCATTTCTGTCTGAGAGACGACCACACCCGGAATATTATTGCGAAGAAAGTCAAATATGTCCATATATACATTTTCCACAGCTTCATTCATCTTCGCCTCGGACACAGAAAAAGCAAGATTGTTTCGGGAGATCTGGCCGAATCCGACGTCGACAGACTCTTCTTCAGAAAAATTCTGCACAGACTGCATCTGTCTTGCCGGGCCGCAAGAAACAACTGCAGCCAACATCAGCAGATGAATAATCTTCTTCATTAGAATCATATTTTTAAAACAATGATGCTGACTGACCTGTCACTAATGACTGATCAGCCAGCATCAAACGGTTGATATAGTCAAATTGTTACTTCACTGCACTGTCAGCGTAATTGATGCGTACTCCGTTCATAGAAAGAACATTGTTGAGTCCCAACATTCCCTGAGGGTTCTTTTCGCCCGAAAGCTTGCCGTCGAGGACGTCACGGCTCATCTGGAGCATATCTGCAACGCGCTTCTGTGTCTCGACATTGACACCCATGTAGTGGCCGGGATAGAGTTTCTCGATGTTGTGCTTCTTCATGTACTCGAGAGTTCTCTGACATGTAAGAAGAAGTGTCGACCAGTTTGTAGTAAGGAGGAGATTGCCTGAGCCGAAAGCATCACCGCTGAAGCCATAGCCGGCAGCCTTGTCAAAGAATGTAGTCGAACCTGGAGTATGGCCAGGAGTGAAGATGACTTCTATCTCGCGGCCACCGAGGTCGATGACCTGACCATCTGTAAGATACTTGATTTCACCTTTATAGTCTCCCATCATTTCAGCCACATTGACCATATCCGCTGCATTGATATAGATTTCGTCAAAATAATTCACTGCAGAACCTGTATGGTCCGGATGCACATGTGTTGCAATGAGAGTCACTGGCTTTGATGTGATCTGAGAGATGATCTTGTCATAATCCTTGATCTCTGTTCCCGCATCAAGAACAATTGCTCGCTCTTCTCCCTCGATGATATAGATTGCTTCATTCGCCATCTTGTTGCCGTTACCGTGCCATGTATGCTCGTCGATCTGACGGATCTCAAGGTCATCTCCCTTATAGACTGTCTTCTCTGAAAAACCCATTCTAGGGCCCTGGGCGCAAGCAGCGATAGCTGCGCATACTGCAAATGCAGATAATAAATACTTTTTCATTGTGCTATTGTTTATGTGGTTTATACCTTACGGAACTCGCTAGGAGACATTCCTGTCTTCTTTCGGAATGCTGTCGCGAAATACTCCGGACTTTCAAAATGAAGTATATATGAGATTTCCTTTACGGAAGCCGTAGTTCCGCGTAGCATCTCCTTCGCTCTGTGAAGTTTCAGATTTATGAAGTACTGTGCAGGTGACAGACCTGTATATTTCTTGAAAGCATGTCTGAAAGTGGTATAGCTCATGTTGAGATAAGCCGCCACTTCCGGCATGCTGATACCCGACTCGACAGAATCCTGGAGATAGGCTCTTGCCTTGTCGATTATCCTAGGGAATTCTCCACCGGAAGAAATACGGTTATTACGGCTTGTCATGAACATGAGACCAAGAAGGTGATTGACTACACCGGCCAGAAGTTGTTGGAAATAAGGTTCCTGGCGCTTTGCAGTGCGGATAGCCTCTCTATAAAGTTCTACCACCGTCTCATTGTAACCTATATTGTACACAGGCTTCTCTACTGAAAAGAAACCGGCATCCACACGATGGTCGATGTTCGCTCCGCTGAAACCGATCCAATACTCCTTCCATCCTGAAGACGGATCCGGTCTGTAAGTATGCCATTCTCCAGGAAAGATAAGGAACATATCCCCTGTCTTGATTTCATACTGTCCACCACTGCGCGTCTCGAGACTTCCCTCGCCCTCGACTATGTAAAGCAGCTGATACTCAGAGAGTACACGACCGTTTGACGGATTGAAAAGGTATTCCTGATTATGATTCTGGGGAGGATAATCTTCTCCTGATGCAACTTTCTGATAACCTACAGAACAAACAGTAAGTCCCCACTGTTCGTCTCGTTCGTTCTGCGCAATATATTTGATCGGTTCCATAGAAATTGTGTTAATTGACAAGATTGTTAAGCCTGTTTTAACATTTGGTTTCAACATTGGCCGATGCAAGTTTAAAACAAAAAAATCAAACTATAGCCAAATTTGACAATTTATTCATACTGAATACCAAAAAACATACGATATAGTCATTCAAATCATGATAAATTTGCTGAGTAAACTACCATATAAAGTTCACTAAAACATGGAAATATCTAATTATTTAGCCGTTGACCTCGGTGCAACGAGCGGACGAACTGTTCTTGCCACTTTTGATGGCCAGAAAATAAAGATGAGGGAGCTCACTCGATTCAAGAACCCTATGATACCTATGGGCGGACATCTGTTCTGGGACATCGCCGGGCTGTATAATGAAGTTCTGCTCGGACTTAGAAAAGTGGCCGACGAAGGCATAAAACTCGACTCAATAGGAATCGACACATGGGGATGTGACTTCGCCTATTTCGGCAAGGACGGACAGCTTCTCGGCCTGCCATACTGCTATAGAGACAGCCACACCGAGGGCGCACAGCAGAAGTTCTTCGAGAGAATGCCTGCTGAAGAAGTGTACAGACGCACCGGAATCCAGTTCATGGATTTCAATTCGCTTTTCCAGCTCGACACAATAAAGCGTAACGGCGGATCTGCACTTGAAGCTGCAGACAAGATACTTTTCATCCCTGACGCACTCATGTTCATGCTCACCGGCAATGCTGTGTGCGAATATACGGTAGCATCGACATCGCAGATGCTCAATCCTGTCACTGGTGACCTTGACGAGGACATCCTCAACACCCTCGGCATCCCACGCGAAAGATTCGGCAGACTCACACAGCCAGGCACAGTGATCGGACAGCTTTCCCCTCAGGTGCAGGAGTTCACAGGTCTTCCAGCAATCGATGTGGTTGCTGTCGCAGGACATGACACAGGATCGGCAGTAGCAGCTGTTCCTACTGAGAATGAAGAATATGCATATCTGAGCTGCGGCACATGGTCTCTTCTCGGAATCGAGACTCCTGACGCCATCATCACTGACGAGAGCTTCAGACAGAACTTCACAAATGAAGGAGGTATCGAGGGTACTACACGCTTCCTCAAGAACATCTGCGGACTCTGGATATTCGAGCAGTGCCGAAAGAAATTCAAGAACGCACCGGAAGGAGTGGCAGAACTTGTAGCTCTTTGCGACACCACTGATTTCGCAAGCCTTATCGACCCGGATGCTGCATGCTTCGCACACCCTGCATCAATGACTTCAGCAATCAATGACTACTGTGAAAAGACAGGCCAGGCAACACCACAGACTCCTGCAGAATACTGCAGGCTCATATTCAGAAGCCTTGCACTGAGATACCGCCAGGTAGTGGAAATCCTTGAAGGCATGGCACCGTTCAGCATAAAGAAGCTCCATGTCATCGGCGGAGGTTCACTCAACAAGTATCTCATGCAGTACGCAGCCAACTCTCTCGGCATGCCTGTCATCTGCGGTCCTGTTGAAGGAACAGCGCTCGGCAACGTCCTTATGCAGATCAAGTCTGCCGGCAAGGTCGACACACTTCCTCAGATGCGTGCAATCTCCGCAGCATCAGTAGAGCTCAAGACTTATCACCCTCAGGACACAGAGGAATGGAACAAGGCATACACAGATTTCCTTGCCATCCAGAAACGATACAACAATCAATAAACCACATAAAAATTATGAAAGAAGCACTTATCCATCAGGCATACGAGATCGCCAAGGAGCGATACGCAGCCTTAGGCATCGACACAGAAAAGGTTCTCGAGCAGCTCCAGAACTTCCATCTCAGCATGCACTGCTGGCAGGCAGATGACGTGAAAGGATTCGAAGTACAGGCAGGCGCCCTCACCGGAGGTATCCAGTCAACCGGTAACTACCCGGGAGCTGCGCGCAATATCGACGAGCTCCGCGCTGACGTACTCAAGGCAAAGAGCCTCATCCCAGGTAACCACAGACTCAATCTCCATGAGATCTACGGTGACTTCCAGGGCAAGGTTGTTGACCGTGACGAAGTTACTGTAGATTATTTCCAGAGCTGGATCGAGTGGGGTAAAGAAAACAACACCAAGCTCGACTTCAATTCGACATCATTCTCACATCCTAAAAGCGGTAACCTCTCGCTTTCAAACCCTGACGAAAGCATCCGCGCATTCTGGGTAGAGCACTCAAAGCGCTGCCGTGACATCGCTGACGCAATCGGAAAGGCTCAGAACGACGCATGTATCATGAACACATGGGTACATGACGGATGCAAGGACGTTTCTGTAAACCATGCTCTCTATCGCGCAACACTCAAGAAGTCTCTCGACGAGATCTTCGCAGAGAAGAAGGACTGGATGAAGGACTGCATCGAGGGCAAGGTATTCGGTATCGGTCTCGAGAGTTTCACTGTAGGTTCACATGACTTCTACACAGCATACGCTGCAAAGAACAATATGATGCTCACAATCGATACTGGCCATTATCACCCTACAGAGGTGCCTGGCGACAAGGTTTCAGCTGTTCTTCAGTTCGTACCTGAGCTCATGCTCCACGTGAGCCGTCCGATCCGTTGGGACTCAGACCACGTCACAATCATGGACGACATGACACAGGACCTCTTCTCGGAAATCGTACGTGCTGACGCTCTCGACAAGGTACACTATGGTCTCGACTTCTTCGACGGTTCTATCAACCGTATCGGTGCATACGTGATCGGTTCACGTTCTGCTCAGAAGTGCATGCTCAAGGCTCTCCTCGAACCTAAGGAACTCATCAGCAAGCTCGAGCTCGAAGGCGACACATTCCAGGTTCTCCAGCTCATCGAGGAAGGCAAGACAATGCCTTGGAATGCAGTTTACGATGAATTCTGCGTACGCAACGGCGTTCCTGTGGGCAACGACGTGATCGCAGTCATCAAGGATTATGAAAAGACAGTTCTTTCAAACAGATAGTATCATGAACAGAATAGTATTAAACGAAACATCATACTACGGCGCAGGTTGCCGTGTAGCAATCGCTGACGAAATCAAGAAGAGAGGCTTCAAGAAAGTGCTTCTCGTGACTGACAAGCCGCTCATCCAGTTCGGCGTGGCAGCCAAGATCGAGGAGGTCCTCAAGAATGCTGACATCCCTTATGAAATTTACAGCGAGATCAAGCCTAACCCTACCATCAAGAACGTACTCGACGGTCTTGCAGCTTTCAAGGCTTCAGGTGCAGACTGCATGGTTGCACTCGGTGGCGGTTCTTCAATCGACACAGCAAAGGCTATCGGCATCATCAACAACAACCCTGAGTTCGCTGACGTACGTTCACTCGAGGGTGTAGCTCCTACAAAGAACAAGGCAGTGCCTACATTCGCAGTTCCTACAACTGCAGGTACTGCCGCAGAGGTGACCATCAACTATGTGATCACTGACGAGGAGAACCGCAAGAAGATGGTATGCGTAGACCCTAACGACATCCCTACATGTGCTGTCATCGACTGCGAACTCATGATGAGCATGCCTAAGGGCCTCACTGCATCTACAGGTCTTGATGCCCTCACACACGCTATCGAGAGCTACATCACTCCAGGCGCATGGACAATGAGCGACATGTTCGAGTTCAAGGCGATCCAGCTTATCCATGAGCACCTCTACAATGCTGTCCAGGACGGAAATGACGTGAAGGCACGCGAAGGAATGGCTGAGGCACAGTACATCGCAGGTATGGGATTCTCAAACGTAGGTCTCGGCATCGTACACTCTATGGCTCACCCTCTCGGAGCATTCTATGACACTCCTCACGGTGTAGCAAACGCTCTTCTTCTCCCTTACGTAATGGAGTACAACGCTGATTCACCTGCACGTGCAAAATATCTCGGCATTGCAAAGGCAATGGGTGTCAACACTGAAGGCATGAGCGTGGACGAAGGTGTAGCAGCAGCTATCAAGGCTGTACGCGACCTCTCCATCAGCGTCAACATTCCTCAGCACCTGAGCGAGATCGGCGTGAAGAAGGAAGACCTCCACGACCTTGCAGTAGCGGCATTCAACGATGTATGCACAGGCGGAAACCCACGTCCTACTTCAGTCGAGGATATTGAGAAACTCTATAACATCGCATTCTAATGAATATTCTTATAGGACTTCTTATCATAGCAGTAGGAGCATTCTGTCAGTCAAGCAGCTACGTTCCTATCAACAAGATCAAGAAATGGAGCTGGGAAAGCTACTGGCTCATTCAGGGCGTGTTCGCATGGCTCGTATTCCCAATACTCGGTGCATTGCTTGCAGTGCCGCAGGGACACGGACTCTTCGAACTTTACGCAGCATACCCTAAGGAATCACTCCTAACCATCGTATTCGGTGTGCTCTGGGGTGTCGGAGGTCTGACATTCGGTCTTTCCATGCGCTATCTCGGCGTTGCCCTCGGCCAGTCGATCGCCCTTGGAACATGCGCGGGACTCGGAACCATCATGGGACCTGTCCTCCTCAACGTATTCTTCCCTGAACTCAACGCGCTGGAATCACTCACTGCTGCCGTGATCATCGGCGTGGTCGTGACTCTCCTTGGCATCGCCATCATCGGAGTTGCAGGCGGAATGAAGTCAGCAAGCCTCTCTGAAGAGGAGAAGAAGGAGGCCGTTAAGGACTTCAACTTCCCTAAGGGTCTTGCAATCGCACTCCTCGCAGGATTCATGAGCGGATGCTTCAACGTAGGTCTCGAGTTCGGAAAGGACATCAACTTCGGAGAGCTCACACAGCCTATGTTCCGCACACTTCCTGCCACCCTTCTCGTGACTGTAGGAGGTTTCCTTACCAACGCGATCTATTGTCTCTATCAGAACGGACGCAACAAGACATTCGCAGACTACAAGGACGGCAAGCTCTGGGCTTCCAACATCCTCTTCTGCGCTCTTGCCGGACTTCTCTGGTACAGCCAGTTCTTCGGACTCTCTCTCGGCCGCAGCTTCTTTGAGGCAGGCAGCGCGATGGACACACTCGCATTCTGCATCCTTATGGCGCTCAACGTGACATTCTCAAATGTCTGGGGCATCATCCTCAAGGAGTGGAAGGGCTGCTCGAAGAAGACCATCACAGTACTTATAATAGGAATTGCTGTACTCATCCTCAGCTCTTTCCTTCCTGAATTATTGAAATAATGAACATGAAATCGATATTGGAAAACCGTCCGGCTCTGGCCGCCGCCGTATGGCAGGTGGCCGAGACCGCCGGATATCTTTGGGAAAAAGGCTGGGCAGAACGTAACGGCGGAAACATCACCGTCAACATCACCGAGCATGTCGACGATGAAATGCGCGAAATGCCTGCAATCAGCGAACCTAAGGCTATCGGAACAGTACTTCCTCAGCTGAAGGGCTGCTGGTTCTACTGCAAGGGAACTCAGAAGAGAATGCGAGACCTTGCACGTGACCCTATGGCAAACGGATCGATCATCCGCATCCTTGACGACTGCGCAAGCTATGAGATTGTAGCTGACAATCCTGTGATGCCGACTTCCGAGCTTCCGTCACACCTTAGCGTACACAATTATCTGCTTGCAAAGGGATCACCTTACCGCGCATCCCTCCATACACACCCTATCGAACTCGTGGCGATGACCCACAACAAGAAGTTCATGGAAAAGGATGTGGCTACCAGACTGCTCTGGTCCATGATTCCCGAGACAAAGGCCTTCTGTCCTCGCGGTCTCGGAATGGTGCCTTATCTCATGCCAAGCGGCGTAGAACTCGCCGAAGCCACAATCAAGGCCATCGACGACGACTATGATGTGGTGATGTGGGAAAAACATGGAGTCTTTGCAGTTGACACCGACATCATGTCAGCATTCGACCAGGTGGATGTGCTCAACAAGGCGGCACTCATCTACATCGCATCAAAGAACATGGGCTTCGAACCTGAAGGCATGACTGACGCTCAGATGAAGGAACTCACGGACACATTCGGACTTCCAAAGTAAGAAACTGTTTAATTTAAACAGCTTCTAAGAATCATTCGTATAAAACGGAAAAGAGGAAAACCCGACAAAGGTTTTCCTCTTTTCTTATATCCGATAGAGATGTCCTACTCAACGCGACGGATGGTGACAGGTCCGACAAGACCGTTGGCCATTCGTCCCTTGCCGACAAGTGAACTGTAATACGCATCCCCTTCGCTTCCCAATTTGGCTTTCGAATTATATTCTGAAACCTTGACCTTGACAGTCACAGTGTTTTCACCTGACACAAGCATATCAGTGACATCAAATCTGAATGGTCCGAAACTGCGTGTTCCTGCAGGTCTTCCGTTCAAAGCGACCTCAGCAGTATAATAAACATCGCCGAGATCAAGAACATACGAACCTTCCTTGCCGTCAAATGTGAAAGAAGTTGAATATAAAGCTTCATCTGCACTGTCTGCAAGCGCCTCAACCTCTCTCCAGTCTGTCAAGACCATATCTTCAATGACAATTTCACCGGCTGCCACATCCCATTTGTCAAGGCAGATGAAGACCTCGCCTTCTGAAGGTTCAAAAGGTTCTGCAGCATCCGCGACAGGATTCTCTGAAAGATAGAGGAATCTTGAAGTCTGAGGAGCTAAGGTAACAGAAACGACACCGCTTTCATGACGGAGAGCCTTTCTGACCGAGCCGTCCTCTGCATCAAGCCAGTAAGCATATCCGGCATCTGCTGTCAGTTCGAATGACTTCCACGAATCATGAGGATTCCAGAACATCTGAATGAGGTCACCGTCTGGCATGATTCTGCGACACTGGCGGATTCCATCTCCTCCGGCAATTATTCTTACCGGACCTGCAGGATTCCAATCTTCAAGGGAAGTGCAGACATTGCTACCTCGTGCCACCTTACACATCAAGGACGCAGTCTTGCGGTCATTCTTCTCATGATTGAGGAACGAAGGCTGCTTTTCCGGAAGCGATCCCAGAATCAGAATTTCAGCATTCTTCTGCCTGCTCAGATGCTGTGCAGTCTCCTTCTGAATATAAGGAAGATCATATAAGGCAAGTCCGCTGTATTCTCTTCCTCTGATGCAGATAGTGCCGTCAGCACCTGTCGTCATCTGCTGAAGAGACTCATCATTCACCCAAGCCCAGGTAAGTCCCTTCTTCTCGATTGAATTAAGGACCGGCCATATGCTCTGTACCCATTTTGAATGCATCTTTTCCGAAACCTCACGACCTGCAAGATATGGCTCGGTCTCAGGAAGATAACCGAAATACAGAATCTCTTCCGGATTTGCTACATCCACAGGATATTCAAGGAAAGGATAATATACAAGCACGTCAGCATCAGCCTTGCCGCAGCGCATCAGATACTGTGCTCTCTGAGCATAAGCGTTTACATCTGCAACCTCCTCCCAGAACACATTCTCCTCATACAGGTCAGACGAAAAGTCAGTGCCGATCATGGAATTGTAGAAAGGCTGCCAAGGCTTTCCGCCTGCAGTGTATTTATAAGGTGTTCCATGCCATATGATCTGATTGACACCGCTTGAAAGAAGCTTATCCACTGTAAGACGCAGTTTCTGCGGAGTCATCATGAGACCTCTGTTGATATGGACACCTGACTCTGAGGACACTACAGGCTTGTCATAAAGCATGGCTCCGGAAGTGATCATCTTTATTCCACCCTCGCTTCCTCCGTCGAAAAGCATGTTCTCGACTTCTGGAATAGATGCGTCGGCAGCAGCTCTCATATAGTCAAGCGGAAGTCCGTACGGCTGGGTCTTGTGCATCAGCCCTCTCTTTTCCGCCCAATCGGCAGAACATTTCAAGAGATGAGTCCTGATGAGGTCGCTGACAGTGAGGTCATAATCATAACGGAGTCGCCAATCCTCTTCCGAGAAGGCGAACTCAGGCCTGCCATGCTCATTATCATACATGTTGTTGTATCCGAACCATATGTTGGCAGGAAGCCATGGAGTCGGGTCATACCCTCTACGTGAACGGAAGGTCTCAATGAAATCAGCCGTGAAATGTCTGTCAACCTTGAACTCGTAACTGTCGTTGAATATGCTTCTGAAAGGTCTGCCGTAGTATCGGTCAAGTCCTGTCTCAGCACCGAAATAATGCTCATAGCTCTTCACGACCACATTCGAGTCAAGATGATCGAGCACATTGCCTGCGCCCGGTTTTGCAACGATCATGTTGGTCTCCTGTGACGGTACCGACCACAGGGAAATGAGCACCCTGCGTGCCCCGTCCTCAGTCTTTGCTGACTTGAATTCCACTGCATCGGTCGAAAGACTCCCTAGCACAGATACATCCATGATCTTTCTCGGACTGTCAGCCGGCTCAGTAATCTGAGCTTCAAGCAAAGCCACCAGTGTAGAGAATTCGCTGTCCTGACGTTCCGGACGAGGAACCGTCACCTTACCGCCTGCAGCAGGAATATCGGTCATTCCAAACTGAAGCGAGCGGTTCTCTTCCGTCTCTGTGATATGGGAACCTGATGCAGGCCATCCGCTTCCATGAGTCAGGTCCACGGTGAGGCCCAGACGCTCAGCCTCTTCCATCACTACGGAAAGACTCTCATAATACGAAGGAGTGTCAAAGCTCATTATCTTTCCCATGCTCTCCATCGGCGGCGGAATGACAAGAGCAAAAGCCTGAATCTCGACTCCTCCGAAATTATGGTCTGCAAACATCTGAAGCTCACGGCGAAGTTCTTCCGGCTCTACATCACCTCCCGGCCACCACCAGCGTGTAAACGGGGCATACGTTGCCGAAGGCTGACGGAAATCGTCAAGAGAAAACTCCTGTGCCTGAACATCAAATAAGCCTGCCGGCAGAGCCAGCAGACTTATGACAAGATGATTAAATCGTATTTTCATGTCTTTTAAACTATGAGACTAAATGTCTCCCTCATAGACATAGACAACATCATCGCAATCGATCTCCACTTTTCTCTTTCCATCCTCAAGTGTAGAGAATCTGATGATCTGGGTGGTGAGATAGAATGAAACTGCATTGCCAGTCTCGGTGTACTCGATCACACGTGATCCCTCATCCCATACAGCACCCCATGCAGCATAGATATCGTTGAGGAATCCCTTCATATAACCTTCATCTACGAGATAAGTTCCGTCAGCGTAATCGAACTTGCCAGGGAACTCGAGATGGAAGAGAAGGCCCTGTCCTGTATAGGCAGCACCGTCCATTGCGAGCGTTCCGTTCGCAAGCTCGAGAGCAGTACGGTCAGCAGCCTCATACTTCTGGATGAAGGTAGGGAGATACTTGTACTTAGGAAGCTTAGGGAAATCGATGGTGCATCCTGAAACGAACTTGAACTCAGAACCGTCTTTCAGCTTTGATGTTGTCGAGAACCTGTATGCTGTATTATCCTTAGCCACATACACATATCCGTCAGAAATACCAACAGGTGTTGCTTTTCCATTCACAACGTCATAGATGGTCGACTGTGACGCCACATAAGAACCGTCTGACTCCGAACCCGCTTCTACAGGAGAATAGATGGATGTGTCAAGGAAATACTTGCTGCCATAGAAACGGTAGCTGATGACCTTTCCTGTTCCGGAATAATTTCCGTTGGAACCGCTGACACCTTCCTCTGCAAGCTCCACTGTAAATGCATACAGTTCATCATTGAATCCCTCAGCTTTGGCAACCAGAAGATTGTCAAGATGATATGTGTTTTCAAGAGTGAAATCCTCTTCTTTCTGGCAGGATGCGAGCCCTGCAACAGCAAGGACCACCATTGCCAATATATGTTTGATTTTCATAATCTTACAATTAATTATTTTTTATCTGAAAATTTATATGTACCCTGACCGATTTCATGAACCTCACCCGAGTAAGGAAGGGTCACGGTAGCATGTGAACCGACAGGAACAGTGACTGTGAGTTCGAAAGACTTCTTCGAGTTCTTGACAGAAGATATCACTGTGCCGTAAGGTGTCTTATACGAATATGTAGCGGTATAGTCTTTCTCCACAGGTACAGGTCTTACTTCTATGTGTCTGTATCCTGGTTCTTCCTCGACATTGTTCACTCCGGCCAATGTGTTTCCGAACCATACGAGACCGCCACCGAACATAGGATGGTTGTGAGAACCGTTTCCGTTCCAGTTCTCCCATGTCGTGGTTGCACCTGCCTCTATCCATGCTCCGAAGCTTGGGAACGTCTTCTTGTCCAAAGCTTCGTATGCAAGATCGTTCAGACCAACCTGTGCGAGGACTTCGAAAAGATAGCGCGATCCGAAGATTCCTGTAAAGAGGTGACCCTCATGATCCTCGACCATCTCCTTCCTGAGAGATTCCACGACATCTGCCTTCCTGTCTTCAGGAACACCCATTCTCAGAGCGAAGACATTGGCACCGTTAGGGCCGTATGTCTTTTCATCTGCCTTATAGAAGCGTTTGTGGAATGCATCATAAAGCTTCTCTCTGAGTTCTGAATATCTGACAACATCTTCTTCATGACCAAGCAGTTCTGCGCTTTTTGCAAGAATATCAACACAATGCCAGAAATAGAACTGATGGAGTACTCCACGGTCAGGATTGCCGAACGGGCTGCACCAGTCTCCGAGAGAACCCATGATACCGCAGTTCACTTCGATATCCGGATCCTTTGTGGCATCTATCACATAGTCTTCCCCTGTAAGGTTCTCCATGAATCTCACATATTCCTTCATAGCGTGATAGTTGTCTGCAAGAATGCTTGCATCGCCATAATGGAGATAGAACTCCCACGGAATTATACCGATGGCAGCTCCCCATGAGATTCCGCCTGCACCGTTGTTTGTAGGAGCTACGTTAGGGACATGTCCGGTCTTCACGTTCTGGCAGTCGTTCATGTCACGCACCCACTTTCTGTAGAATGCAGCTGCATCGAAATACTCCATAACGGCTGCTGCAGAAACCTGTCCGTCACCGGTATAGCCTGAACGCTCTCTATGAGGGCAGTCGCTGGCAAGTCCGCCATGGCTGTTGTCAAGCTGGCTGCGGTGCCAGATGTCCAGAATCTGTCCGAAAAGATCGTTCGACGATGTAAACTCCGCCACCTTAGGAAGATTTGTGCAGACCCATTCCGCCTGAAGCATCTCAGGCTTGAGATCCTCGAGTCCTGAAACATTCACCTTGCTGAAGGTGTAGAATGTGAATCTTGGAGCATACTCCTCAACGTGATTTCCGTCAAATATGTATTTGTCATACATGAGAATCTGGTCATTCTCATATTTAACAGAAAGCGTATCACCCTTCTCGCCTCTGAAGTCCATGAATCTCACCCAACCGGTGATCTCGACACCGAAATCGACATCATAGCTGCCGTCATCGAGTCTTATAACAGAAACCGGCTTCAGCACATCATAGATGACATCTCCTGGAGATGTATGAGCGGTAAGTTCTCCTGCAGGTGCCTTTCTGATCGCTGCATTCTGCCAGTCGGAGTCATCGCAGAGGACTGTAGCCCAATCCTTTGTCTCCATATTGGCGTCATATACTTCTCCCTCGAACAGACCGTTCACGAGAATCGGAGACTCCTTGCTCTTCCAGGTACCGTCAGAGCAGATGATATCCTTGCTGCCGTCTTCATAGCCGACTTCGATCTGACAGAGGAAACGTGAAGATCCGAAAGGTATCTGATACTGACCTACTGCATTGTAGAAGCCCTCACCGATTATCGCACCGGCAACATTATCTCCCTCTACGATAAGGTCTGTGAGATCATATGCAGTGTAAAGAACGCGATAATTCCTGAAGAGATCATCGGATGTAGGGCCATACTGACCTACAAGCGGACGCTCTGAATAGTTGGTCTGGTTCGGCACAAGCACCTCGTCACCAAGCTTCTGACCGTTGAAGTAGAACTCATAATATCCGAGTCCCACCACAAAAGCCTTTGCAGAAACCGGCTTTCCCGAAGTCTTGAAGGCCTTGCGCAGAAGCGGAGCAGGAGTCTGATCCGTCTTGTACTCGAACGTAGAGGCAGACCATGCTGCAGAATTATCCTGTGTTTCTTCTGCACTCATGCCCAGTATTCCTGCCTGAGGATTATCCATATACTGTTGGACAATCTTATAGAACATTTCCTTTGGCATTCCAGGAGGAATAGGGAGAGGCTTTTCAGGCTCCACCTTCTTATATGGTTCCTCACCCTGCCAAGGGGCTCCAATCCATTCCGCTTTCCAATACGAATCGTCCATCACACCCATTCCCCAATAACCAGCAGAACTCCATGCAGAAGGCTTGCCCTCCGAATTCCAGACCATTACCTTCCACCAGCAGTCGGCTCCTGTCTGAAGAGGCTTGCCGGCATACTTAACCAGCACGCTCTGATCGGAAGTCACCTTGCCGCTGTCCCAAAGATCGGCCTTCCCTTCATCAAGAAGTTCCTTGCTTGAAGCCACAAGTATGCGGTACGCTGTCTGAACCTCGTTCTTCACATTCTTTCCCGCTTCATTGATCCAGCTGAGGCGAGGCTCCGCCACATCAACGACACGAGGGTCTGTCATCCATTCGCACTTGAGGTCTTGAGGATTGATGGTTCCTGCGCTGCACGATGCCAGAAAGCAAAGTGCAGACAGGATAAATGAATTGATTAAAGTTCGTTGCATAATAAAGCGTTTCTATTATTTCCATCCCGGATTCTGCTCCATTACGGCGCCTGAATTCAGCTGGATATATTTAAGAGGAATAGGGAACAAAGTCCAGTCTATGCTTCCTACAAAATACGGATGGTCTGCTGTGTACATCGCGTTTTCAAGAAGCTGCTTCTTCAAGACCTCATTGGATCCGCCATTGAGGCTTGATCCCATTCGAAGAAGAGTCGGGAATCTACGCTCCTCGAATGAAAGTTCTCTTGCTCTCTCATCAAGAATCGTGTAGATGTCGATCTCGGATGCAGAGAACATCTTGGCAGCCTTTGCGCGCTCGCGTACTGCGTTGAGCGCTGTAGCAGCCTGAGCTGCGTCGCCGTTTCTGAGGTGTGCCTCAGCAAGAAGGAGGTATGACTCAGAAGAACGTACTACATACCAGTCTCTTCCATACTGATAAGTGTGCTGGTCGATAGCACTTGAATGCCATCCCCAGTCATCCTGCATAGCGAGCTTCGATCTGAGAGGGAACATGCCGCTAGGATCGTTGAGTTCTTCCGGTTTCACCACGGTACCGTGCCTGCTGTGATTTCTGTCAAGACAGATGAATTCACGGCATGTGTTGATAGGGTCGTTTCTCATGTCGTTCCAAAGATCGCCTGCCCATACCTTATCTGAAAGATAGTCTGTTTCAGCTACTCTACCTACAGAGAAACCGCCGAGGTAAGCGCAAAGGTTTCCGCCCGGATACTTCTCGAGATCGATATCGCCAAGCATAGGGCAGTCATCTGCTCCTGCCTCACGAAGTTCCGGCTTCCAACGCATGTCACGGAAGATCGGACCGGTGAACATTGTAAGGTAATAGATGCTTCCTGCATTCATATAGCTTGAGTATGCGCCCTCGCTGAGACCTGCGCCCTGAAGTTCATCATAACCAGGAATATCTATGATCCAGACAGACTCTGTATTTCCTGACGAATATGCATAGTTACCGATCTGGAAGAGGTCATAATATACGTTTCCTTCAGGCTTGTATGCTGCCACTCCGTTGTTTGTTGCAGTCGAAGAAGGATTTGCTCGGCTTCCGAATCGCTCGGTCATGAGCGGATGGAGGGCAACGACCTTCTCAGCTGCAGAAACGGCATTCGAATAGCAGTCTCCTGACGCATTGGATGTCTCTACTCCAAGTCCGAGCCATGCCTCTGCAAGGAAATGATATGCAGCACCCTTAGCCACCTTTCCTGACTGCTTAGGATAGTCAGGAAGACCTTCTGCAGCAAGCTTGAGTTCGTCGATGGCGAACTTGTACACATCCTCTCTGCTTTCTCTGTTATAGTCAAGCTTCATGCTCTCGGTGAATTCCTTGACAATCGGAACTCCTCCGAAGCATTCTGCAAGGCGAAGATAAGCATATCCTCTGAAAAAATGTGCCTGTGCCTCATTATAAATCTTGTCTGCCTCAGAAGTCCACTCTACATTTTCAGAGCCGAGGAGGACGAGGTTGGCATAACTTGCAAGTTTGTAGAAGTTCTCCCATGTAGCGCTGAACTTATCGTCTGAAGTAGTCCACATAGAATAGTTTGACCATCCTGATGCACCCTCGCCGCAAAGGCTGTGGAAGATATCAAATACATCCGATCCGACACCACCCAGGAGGGATGCTGTAGGAGCAAGTGACTCTGTTGCATATCCGTGAATAGAGAATATTGTTCTGTAAGCTGTCACAAGCTGTGACTCCACCTGCGAGCTCTTCTCGAAAGCGGTCTTTGTAGTGTACAGGGTCTTAGGGTCTTCCTCAAGGAACAGCGCATCGTTGCATCCGGCAAAGAGGGCCATCGACATAAGTCCCGCAAAAATCATTTTATATGTTTTCATGAAAGAATGTTTGTTAGAAGGTTATGTTAAGACCGAAAGTTACAGTTCTTGGAAGCTGTGCTGAAGAGTAGCTTCTTACCTCAGGGTCACTTCCCACCCAGTAAGGGGCATAGAAGAAGAGGTTCGAACCTGAAACATAAAGCTTGAGAGCCTGTATTCTTGCTTTCTTGAGGAGTTCAGGAGCGAAACTGTACGAGAGGTTCACTTCCTGAAGTCTTACGAAACCGTATGACTGAAGAGCCTTGAATCTTTCATCATCCGAGAAATTATGTCTTGGATAGATGTTGCTTGGGTTTTCTGCTGTCCAGAACGGATGGTCCAGAGTGTTTCTGTTTGCATATCCTTCTTCTGTAAGGTATGCCATGTTGTTCTGAGCCATACCGTATCCGTTACCTCCGAATGTTCCGTTGAAAAGGAAGTAGAGCTGCCATCTCTTGTATGACAAGGTGTTCTGCATGCTCATGCGGAAGTTGTCCTTGGAATTTCCGAGGATCGTACGGTCTGATGAAGTGATCTTTCCGTCTTCGCTGCCGTCAACATTCTCATACATTGCGTCTCCCGGCTTAGCACCGTTTGCTGCCATGTAATCTGTATCTGTCTCCTGAACGACGCCGATCCACTTATATCCATAGATGGAACCGAGAGATTCGCCGAGGAAGAGAGAACTGTTGATGTCATCCTGGCCGTCACCGTAAAGCTCGACGAGTTTGTTTCTGTTGAGGGAGAAGCTTACGGTTGTGCTCCATCTGAAGTCTCTCCTGTCGATATTGCGAGTGGTGAGGTTAGCCTCGATACCCCAGTTGTCCACGCGTCCCATAGTCGCCTTCTGAGAAGTGATTCCGGAACCCATCACAGGGATGTTTCTTGTGAAGATCTGGTCTGTTGTCTTAGAATTGTAGGCATCCACCTCGAGATGTATGCGGCTTTTGAAGAGATCAGCCTCGATACCGTAGTTGAAAGACTCTGTGCTTTCCCAACCGAGAGAGTTGTTTCCGAGAGCCGACACACTCTGTCCCCATGCCACCTGATTGTCGAAGAAAGCCGAAATGCTACCAGCCTTTCCTACATTAAGAGTAGAAAGTGTACCGTATGGTGAAAGCGACTGGTTACCGTTGATACCCCATGAAGCCTTCACCTTGAGATAGTCAAGCCATCCTGAAGCACCTTTCATGAAGTTCTCGTTTGAAGCCGTCCATGCAAGACCCACAGCAGGGAAGGTACCCCATTTATTCTCTGCACCGAATACAGACGAACCGTCGCGACGTACTGAAACATTGATATGGTATGTGTTCCTGTAAGCATACATCGCTCTTGCAAGGTAACCTACGTCATTATGAAGAGAGTATGAAATGGAAGAGAATTTCTGTGAAGCTGCCAGATTGAGTCCGTAGAATCCGAGTGCGGTGTTTCCTACAGCAGAGAAATCCGATCCTTCTGCTCTGTTTCCTTCCACTTTCTGTGAGTCTCTTGTGTAAACGAGGCTGGCATTTACATAATGGTTGCCTTTCTCCAAAGTATAAGTAAGGATGTTGTCGAGTACCCAGGAAGTATTCTTTGATTCCTGGATATATCCGTTTGCATTGAGAAGGTATGCATCCTGAGCTGCAGTTGTGTATGCATCCTCACCCAGAGCAAGATTTGCATAGTTTGTCTCATGCACGAAATGTCTTGTAGTGGTGTTATTGGTAGTGAACGATCCCGCAACCTTGAAGCTGAGGCCCTTCACCCAAGGGAACTTGATCTCGAGATCTCCACCAGTAACATTAGAATTTCTTCTGCTTTCGTGATCCACACCTGCCTGTGTGTTCCACAGAGGGTTGGTTGTGGTTGTCTCCACTCCGTCAACATAAAGTCTGAGTCTTCCGTCCGAAAGATAAGGCTCATTGAAAGGAGAAAGAGTCACGGCTGCCGCATAGTTAGGACGGACACCGTCATTGCGGGTTCTCGACTGGTTGTGGTTGAATCCGAGAGTGATGTACTTGTTGATCTTCGCGCTGAGACGGACATTCGTCGTGAATCTGTCATAATTGTCTCCGACGATGAAGTTCTTGTTATTGAGATAACCTGCTGAAACGAAGTAGCTGACAACGTCTGTCGCTCCAGAAACATTGAGTCCGTAGTTTTGGTTGACACCTGTTCTTGTAATAAGGTCATACCAGTCTACCGGGTTGTTCTCATTGTATCTCTTGAGAGCCAGAGTAGGCATCCAGTCTGTAGGATCAGTAGCATTTCTTCTTGCATTCATCAGTTCGATGTACTGATCACCGTCTCTCATATCAGGTCTGAAGTTCGGTCTTGACATTGCGACTGAAGTCGAGAAGCTTACCATTGGCTTGCCTCTGTCACCCTTCTTTGTGGTCACCATGAGAACACCGTTTGCCGCCTGAGAGCCGTAGGCTGCAAGAGATGTCGCATCCTTGAGCACGCTGATGGACTCGATGATGTTAGGATCGATGTCGTTAAGGTTTCCTGTGAAGATCACACCGTTGAGGACAACGAGGGGCTGCGTGCTGGTAGCAGCGATAGACTTCTGACCACGGACAAGAAGCGATGGTGAAGATCCCGCCTCTCCGGACTTTCCGAAATTCACACCTGAAACCACACCGTCAAGCAAAGAGAAAGCATTACTTGAAAGAGTGTTCATGATAGGTGAATCCGTCATCTTTACGTTTGTGACCGAACCGGTGAAGTTCTTACGGGTTGTGGTACCGTAACCGATGACCACCGACTCGTCAAGAAGCCTGGTTTCCTCATTGAGGACAACATTGATCGAAGTTCGTCCCTCAACAGCGACCGCTGTGGTTTCGTAACCGATTGAAGAGAACTCGAGGATTGCCTGTGAAGGAGCCTTGAGAGAGTACTTGCCATCCAGGTCTGTTACTGTTCCGGTAGTTGTGCCCTGAATCAGGACAGCCGCTCCGACTACAGGTTCATTCTGAGCATCAGACACCACACCAGTGACGGTGATGTCGCTCTGCGCCCAGACCGAAGTCATTCCGGCCAGTGCGGCCAGAACAGCGACTACGAAAATCTTGATTTTTTTCATGGGTAATTGGTTGATTAGTTGTGTTTGAAAAAATCTTTTTAATTTTGCGGAAGGCAAGAGTTTTTCCCGCTTGCCCGCCTGATTTTTCTCAAAAATACCTTAAAACACGCACCCATGCGGGACTTCAACATTCAAACAAGGGTATTAAGCAATCGCTATCAGGGAGTCATTCTGACAATAAAGGGATTCATTTTATCTAACATCTCACCATCAATGAGTTACATAAGAAAAGCAATTCTTTGCTTTCTGGTTTTATCTTTAATTCCTGTCCCTGCGCGTTCGCAGTTTCTGATAAACGGGACCAGAGACGAGACCGTTACAGCGATAAAGACCGACAATACAGGAATACTGTATTTCTCTACCCTTCGCGGTCTGTTCGGATACGACGGCAGAGACATGGCTGAAATGATCAGCGAAGAGAACGTCAACGATTTCCTTATTGACGCCGACAGGACGATCTGGTTCTGCGGACAGTATTATATCGGCAAGAAGAAACAAGATAAAACGGAAAGATATCAGGTGTCTTCATTCGCTCTGTCGGACATGACGGATCTTACGGATGGTCGTATTGCATTCACACACAATTCAGGAATCTCCGTCTTTGACAAGGAATCAGGAAAAGTGATATCTGACTATACGATGAACGATATCTACAATCCCTGCCTGGTATATGACCCGGATTCGGATCTGCTCTGGCTTTCTTCAAGGAACACCGTATGGATGTTCGACGCATCTCTCAACCTCAGGAAATCGGCATACATTCCGGAAGACGGTCATATAACTTCAATGACTGTATCAAAATCCGAGAAGGCCCATATGGTCATGGCCACGACAAAAGGGATTTTCGCATTGGGAAAGGATATGGAAGTAACGAAGATCGGAGGACATCTTACAGGTTCCCGTAACATTCCGTTCATCACAACTTCTCCTATCGACGGCACTACCTTAGCACTTGTCGAAGGAAAAGGAATCATGAGGATATACGATGACCTGACTGTAGAACACATAGCAGAGACCGATATAAGCTATGACAGCACCATTCTCGGATTCCTCTCGGACAGGAATCATTTATGGATATCACCTGACAATATAAGTGTTTATTCATATCCGCTCTACAGCCATTACAGATCAGAGAAATACAAGCATATCGAATCTTTCTTTTCCAAGAAAAGGATAACTGTAATGAACCGTGATTCAAGAAACGCGATATGGTCGCTCGTCGGAAATGAAATATACAGATACTCTAAGAAAAGCGGAAATGTCCGGATGATAAACCTGCCAGACATCCGCGACAGATTCATCTGGACCATGCATGTGACAACCGACGACAGACTTATAATCTGCACCAATGAGTCGGTCTATGGGTTTGACATCATGTATGACAAGCAGGATGCCGACAAAGTGACATTGATACAGAACAAAACTTTGAGTAAAGATATTCCTGTGTACTCCGTCATTGAGATCCCTGAAAGAAAACTGGTTCTGAGAACATTCCAGGGCATAATGACGCTTTCTGAAGACGGGGTTCTCAGCAGCAGTCCTGACGATTTCTATCCTTTGTTCAGCGACCCGCACAAGAATACGGTTCTGAGGAGCTCCGGCAACAAGATCATATTGTCGGTTGATGACGAAACCATAATATCCTGCACCCTTCCCGTTTCTGATGAAAGCGCAAACATAGGATACGTGGATCGCGACAGGAACATATGGTGCATAACTGACGGATTCAGACTATACAGGATCAGAACCTCTGACAGCACATTCGAAGAATATGACATACCGCAATGGCAACCTGCCTCGGGAGGAGATATAATAAATCCTATATACCACAGCATACAGTCAGACTCCAACGGCAACATATGGTTAGGCACATCCCATGGACTGGTGAAGGTGAATCCTCATGATCCGGACGGATATCGGCTATACAACACTGGAAGGAAATACGATTATTATACGGCCTCTCTGAAGGATGAGGACGGGCTCTTGTATTTTGCATATTCCAACGGGGTTTCCGTATTTGATCCATTAAGCGAAGACAATCTTGTAAGCAACACCGACATACGTTTCAGGATACTGAATGTATTTGTCAACAACATCAGTATCGACTTTGACAATGAGTCTGCTTCGGAATTCAAATACACTGACAACACTTTGACATTCATGTTCTCGCTGGTAGACTTTGACAATCTTCAGGCAAGATATGCATGGAAACTCGAAGGATATGAGACCGGATGGAATTACGGAACATACAGATTCCAGACCTACCCGAATCTTCCTGACGGAGAATACCGGTTCCTTCTCAAGCTGGAAGGCATGCCTGATTCAATGGCACAGTCATACTCATTTGCGATCAAGAAGAAGCCTTGGGTTAGCAATTTTGCCATATCCTCCTACATATTGTTCATTCTTGGAGCCTTGACATACGGAGCCGTCAGTCTGAAGAGGAGAAAAGCAAGACAGGAAAAGGAAAGGATAAGGGAGATCAAGCAAAGGGTCGACGAAATGAAGATCGATGTGTTCACCAATCTTTCACATGAATTCAGGACACCGCTCACTCTTATTTCCGTACCTCTGAAAGACATGCTTTATGATGAAGGTTGCCCTGAAGAGATCACAAGCAAGTTCAAGATCATGCAGAGAAATGTGGAAAAGTTGCAGAGGCTTACTGACCAGCTTCTCGAATATGACCGTATCGACAAAAGTCCGGCAGGTCTGGAACTCAGAAAGAAGGATATCGTCCGCGACCTGTCGGAAATAGCTGAAAACTTCCAATATACAGCACAGAAGAACGGATCGTCTATAAGCATAGATTCATACGATTCCCTGCCATACACCTATGATGACATAAAGTTCGGACGCATCATGTCCAATCTTTTGAGCAACGCCATCAAATACTCGCCTGACGGCGGATCGATAAAGATCTCGGCAAAACTGATATCTGGAAAGCAGGCATCACTCATCTACGGAAGCGAATTTATCACTGACTGCCTTGAGGTGATTGTAAGCGATCAGGGCAAGGGTATTCCTGCGGATAGTCTCGAATCCATATTCGAGAAATATACAAGAGCTAACACAAGCGGTTATCAAGGAATAGACGGATTTGGAATAGGTCTCAACTACACAAGACAGCTCGTCCAGGCACATGGAGGCCGTATCATTGCCACCAACAACGAGCCGTCGGGATCTGTATTCCGCTTTGTCATACCCGACAATCTCAAGTGTGACCATGAAAGCAGCACAGTCACAGAGGTCATTACCGGAGATCTGCACGAAGATATACCTGACAGCATATCTGGATTGAGCATTCTTGTCGTGGAAGATAATGATGACATGAGGGAATATCTGACAGACATGTTCAGCAGAGACCACCAGGTAACCTGTGCAGCTGACGGTCAGCAGGGACTCGAGGCCGTCAAATCGCAATACTTCGACATCGTGATAAGCGACATCATGATGCCTGTGATGGACGGATACGAACTCTGCAAGGCCATCCGCCAGGACAGTGACCTTTGCAGCATATCTGTCGTTCTGCTTACAGCCAAGACAGATACACTGTCGCAGGTACAAGGACTGGACGCAGGAGCTGACGCCTATGTATCCAAACCTTTTGACCCTATGTACCTGAGGACCCTGATCAACAACATTGCAAAGCGAAGGTCCCTCCGACAGACCGCCTTGTCAAGAATGACATCTCTGACCATCGATTCCCTTCCGGATGACATAGGAGAGGATAATGAATTCGACAAGAAGTTCATGGAGAATCTCTATGCCGTTCTGGACAAGCATCTGAAGAATGAATTCCTTGATGTGAATGTCGTTCTGCAGGACATGTGCATGAGCCGTACAAGCTTCTATATGAAAGTCAAGGCCCTCACAGGACAGAGTCCGCTGCAATTCATCAACAGCTACAGAATGAACACTGCTGCCGAGTTGCTCAAAATGGGAAAATACAGCATCAAGGAAGTGGCTCTGATGGTAGGATATCAGGAGCGCAGAAGCTTCACCAACAGATTCAAGATGACTTTCGGATGCACACCGACAGAATACGGATGCATTCCGACAGAATCCACAACAAATGTCAGAAAACAATGATTATATTTGAAAAGCAAACGATAATTATATGAAAAGCAACATCTTCTCCGGACTCGCAGCAGTCCTATGCCTTGCAGCAGTTTCATGCTCATCTGAAAAGAACGCACCTTTCGGTGACGCTAAATGGATCGGCACCTCTGAAAAGGTGCTTTATGCCGACTTCCTGCCTCAGTATATGATTTCGGCAGACATCACATTCGCAGAAGGCTCTTCGCGCGCATCCGTTCTTATGGGAGGTAACGATCCTCGTCTGATGGATGCCGACCTCAACATCATGGGAGTGGCCAACAAGAAGGATGAATCATTCGTCCGCGTGGAGCTGGACCGCGAAGGCAAGAGCATAAATGTCTACAGGACAGGCTACACCAAGGAGGACAAGCCTGGAAAGGTATTCCAGAGCCTTCAGGTGGCTGACAGTCTCTTGATCGGAGACAAACATAACCTCAACGTCATCGTGGTGTACAGCGAGTTGCGCATCATGCTTGACGGCAAGATGGCAGGTCAGGTGAACGTCGGTCCTCTCGGACACGGCGGCGACTACATCGCATATCCTCAGCTCAACGATGTGGGCTGGATGGTGGAGAAAGGCCAGAGGGCTCAGGTGAGCAACATCAATGTCATCGAGGTCAACAAGCCTAACGCAGTGCTTTACCATAACGAAGGCATGAGCGGGATTGCAGAAGATGTGATGGTCCTCTGCGAGCCTTCATACGGGGGAATGCCTGTGCTACGCAGCGGTTTCGAACTAAAGAACAAGGAAATAGAATCAGCAACACTCTATGCTACAGCCCGTGGTATATATGAGATAAGCATCAACGGCGAAAAGGTCGGAGATGATTTTCTTGCTCCCGGCCTCTCGCAGTACAACAAGCACCATTATTATCAGACATACGACGTCACAGATATGCTTAAGGCAGGTAAGAACGGCATCCGGGCCATGCTCGGAGAAGGATGGTGGTCAGGCGACATCACATACGGAGGAGGTACACGCAACTACTTCGGAGACCAGCTTGCACTCCTCGCATGTCTTGAAGTCCGCTACGCCGACGGTTCTTCCACAAAGGTTGTGACAGACCCTGCCACATGGGAAGTCACAACAGACGGACCGGCTGTATATGCAAGCTTCTTCCAGGGTCAGATCACCGATGCACGCAAGACTCTTGATGATGCAGAGTGGGTTCCTGCAGAGGAAATGACTCTCGAAGGCCATACATCAGACCAGACTTTCGGAGCGACTGCACCACGTACTGACATCTATGACGAATGGCAACTTGTGCAGCAGACAGACCCTTCTCCTAAGATATTCACAACACTCAAAGCTCAGAGCATGAGCGAACCACGTCCAGGCGTATATGTATATGATATGGGACAGAACTTTGCCGGCATCCCGAGCGTCACCTTCAGAGGCTTAAAGGAAGGACAGCATATTCGTTTCCGCTTTGCTGAGGTCCTTTATCCAGAGCTTAAAGAATATAAGGGCAACGAAGGAATGGTCATGCTCGAAAACATCCGTGGCGCCATGGCTCAGGATATCTACATCGCATCGGGAACCGCAGAGGAAATCTTCGAACCTCATCTCACCCTTCACGGCTACCGCTATATGGAAATCACAGGCGTCGACACTCCTCCTTCACTTGAGGATGTAAAAGGCCTTGTGATAAGCTCAGTGCAGGATTTCACCGCACATTACGAGACCAGCAATCCTCTCGTGAACCGTCTGTGGGACAACATCAGATGGTCTATGCTTGCAAACTTCATCAGCATCCCGACCGACTGCCCTCAGCGCAACGAAAGAATGGGATGGGGCGGCGACATCAGCGTATTCAGCCGCACTGCCACTTATCTTGCAGATGTGAACGACTTCATGCATCGTCACACCCAGGCTATCCGCGACGTACAGATGCCGGACGGCCGTATGCCGGACGTGGCACCTCTCGGAGGCGCATTCGGCGGCCTTCTCTGGGGAAGTTCGGGACTTACCATCCCTTATGAGTGTTACCGTCAATACGGAGACATCACAATTCTTGAAGAGAATTATGACGCAATGAAGCGTTATATGGAACTTATTGCAGACAAATACATTGAGAAGGAAACCGGACTTATGACTCAGGGCAACCGCTTTTTCGGGGGCCTCGGCGACTGGCTCGGACCTCAGAACGGTCAGCTGGACAACACCGCAGTCTGGGATGCATACTATATGTTCGACCTTCAGATCATGGAAGAAGCAGCCAGTGTCCTTGAAAAGAAAGAGGACGTAATCATGTACACAAGACTTCTTAAAGATCGTAAGAAGGCGTTTGTGGACAGATATTTCGACAAGACTACCGGTAGATTCATCGCTTCTGATTACTCGAGAGCAAAGGCCGGCAAGGAAATCCATATCCAGAGCAGCTATGTGCTCCCTCTCGCATTCGGCCTCATCGACGATGATGCGCTTCGCGGAAAAATCCTTGATAATCTCGTAGAGACAATCCTGAAGCCGGGAACCACAGACAACGGCATCAAATGCCCTCCATACTCTCTGATGACAGGCTTCATTACCACAGCATGGATCAGCAAGGCCCTGAGCGAAAACGGCCGCAGCGACATGGCTTACAGACTCCTGCAGCAGACAACTTACCCGAGCTGGCTCTACCCTGTGACCCAGGGCGCGACAACCATCTGGGAACGTCTGGATTCATACACACATGAGAGAGGATTCGGAGGCAACAACTCTATGAACTCATTCAACCACTACTCTTTCGGAGCAGTAGGACAGTGGATGATAGCCAACTCCCTTGGAATCGACAGAGACCCTTCAAAGCCTGGATTCGAGCATTTTATCCTCAAGCCTGAGGCAGACCCTACCGGTCAGATGAAATGGGCAAAAGGCTGGTACGACACTCCGTATGGCCGCATCAGCAGCAGCTGGGAATATGTCGGCGACAAGGTGGAATACGAATTCACCATCCCTGAAGGATGCACGGCAACCCTTCGCATCCCTGGCATACAGGAACAGGAACTCGGCGCGGGAAGCTACAGATTCTGACCGGATTTATCATTTCAATGAAACATTTATGAAAATTTGTCTGTTTTTGGCACCAAAAACAGACAAATTTCTTTATATCTAATGGCCTTCTGCTGCCGTCTGAGACCGATTTCATCAATTAACTGCGTAAAAATTTTTTACGCGGATAACTCTCCCGAACTTTGCCTTCAGGATTAAAAATATTGACATGAAAAAAAGAAACTGAATTAAAGATCGGTATGGCGAAAGGAAAATGCAGAACAGTAACAACTAAAGATGTCGAGCAGAGAATGATAGTCTTGCGTAAGCAGCCTGTGCTGCTGGATACTGATGTTGCTGAATTATATGGTGTTGAAACCAAGCGTGTGAATGAAGCAGTTCGTAATAATCCTAAGAAGTTCCCCTCTGGTTATATATTCGAACTGGACAAATATGAAAAGATTGAGGTGGTCGAAAATTTCGACCACCTCAAGAAATTGAAATTCAGCAGTGTTTCACCGACAGCATTTACTGAGCGCGGACTTTATATGCTTGCGACAATTCTGAAAAGCGAACAGGCATTGAACACTACCTTGGCTATTGTCGATACATTTGTACGGGTTCGAGAACTTGCCAGGACAATGGAAGCCTTACAAGAAGTTCAAGATGGAGGAGATCAACAAAAGACTTTGCTGCATCGTATCGGGGCATTGTTATCAGAAATGATTGGTAGAAATCTTACTACAAACTCATCGGAAACAGAAATTGAATTGAACTTCGCCGTCGTGAAAATAAAGCATAAATTTCTCCGAAAAGAAGAATGAAAGTCGGCGTACTTTCTGTCCAAAACAATAGTGCAGACCTCTTTTTTGCCGATATCCCGAAGTCTTGATATTCAACAAATTACCCTGAATCGCCTGCGCCAAATGGCGCGCAATTCAGGATATATAGCTGGGATTCAAGATGTTACGATGTTTCTACATCAGAGGCATCTCCTCTGATATAATGTAAAGAGCAGGTTTCATCTTGTTGCAAGACGGAACCGGGATTCCATGTCGGAGAAGAGCAGTCTTGTGTCGATGGTTTTATACACTATGATGTTCCTATTCGGCTTAGAGAAATCGTAAAGACCTGTTTCTGTGATGTGGGGTGCCTTGGTGACTTCGTAGAAACTGCTTGCAGCTCCCGGTTCGAATGTAGTGGTGAGTGTGCTGATCAGACACAAAGGGCTGTCGCCGAGTACGTATGTGTCAGCCATCTTCGCAAAAGCACCTAGTTTACCGCAGAGGTATTCTCCTATCTTTCTCATCGGAGCTATCTTGTCTTCCATCTCTGCCATGCTATAGAGGGCCTGTCGATATACATCCCTTGGAATCTGCCAGATGGTAAGATCGCTTTCATTGAATACTGTTCTTGCCGCATTCACATCAAGTCTGAGGTTGTATTCTACAAGATTGTTTCCCTTATAATGTTCCGGTGGGAAAGGATGTCCGAAATCGTACTCCTGACCTCCGATCCAGACCAGGATCACATTTTTTGAGATAGAAGGATCCATGAGCCATGCACTTGCTATATCAGTGAGCGGACCGCCGAATAGGAGATATAGCGGTTTTTGCGGCGTAGCCTTCTTTGCTTCTTCAATGATCAGCCTTGCACCTTCCGACTCTATCGGAGTATCAGGATCGGTCATAGGTCCTGGCGCTCCTGCTTTCACTGCTGTGGTACCAGCAATTCCAAGCAATTCAAGAATCTCATTTGCTCTGCTTACTGAAATCTCCGCATTATTGAGCTTATTCTCAGATTCCGAGCCACCCCAATGACGACCGGTTCCGAGATGAGCTCCTACTATACCTTTGACATCAGAACTGCCACATAAAAGCTGGTGCACAAGATGAAACAGACCGTCACCATCTCCACAAAGATCATTATCGACAATGACATTGACCCTCTTGCTGCTTCTTTCTGCAGGCTGGGCCGACACCGAAAAAGCAAAACCTGCAAGCAATAATATCACAACTAGAATCCTTTTCAGATAAGCATCTGTTCTCATATTTCTCATGATAATTATGTGTTAGTCATACAAAACTAATCATTTCCACGGACAATTGAGTCCGAATTTGCTTGATTTTAAATTTTTAATACATGACGTATGGAACGGAAAGACCCAGATTTTGAAATCCGGAGAAAACCATATATCTTTATAGCAAACTTTTAAAACACTTAAACTAATCACACAATGAAAAGAATCCTTATTATCGCAGCTGGTCTGTGTGCAGCATTCTCTGCATTCGCACAGCCACAGCTTACTGCGGACAACATTGACGAGGTGATGAAGGCCATGACTCTCGAGGAGAAGGTTACCCTTCTCGTTGGTGGTAGCCGCGCTGTCACTATCGACGGTGTGCCTACTGGTACTACTAACCTTGTTCCTGGCGCTGCCGGCGTTTCACGCGCAGTTCCACGTCTCGGTATTCCTCAGACAGTCCTCGCTGACGGTCCTGCAGGTGTCCGCATCAGCCCGACCCGTCCTAACGACCCTAACACTTACTATGCAACAGCATTCCCTGTAGGAACAGCTCTTGCTACTTCATGGAACCTCGACCTCGTTAACGAGGTGACAACAGCCATGGGTCAGGAAGTTCTTGAATTTGGCGTTGACGTGCTCCTCGCTCCAGGTATGAACATCCATCGTAACGTTCTCTGCGGACGTAACTTCGAGTATTTCTCAGAGGACCCTTACCTCTCAGGTAAGATGGCTGCTGCTTACGTAAAGGGTATCCAGAGCAACGGCGTCGGTACTTCTGTAAAGCACTATGCAGTAAACAACCAGGAGACTAACCGTCACGAGAACGACTCACGCGTAAGCCAGCGTGCTCTCCGCGAGATCTACCTCAAGAACTTCGAGATCGCTATCAAGGAAGGAAATCCTTGGACAGTGATGTCATCATACAATGTACTCAACGGTGAGTACACTCAGCAGTCATATGGTCTTCTTACCACTGTTCTCCGTGACGAGTGGGGATGGGACGGTATCGTCATGACAGACTGGGGCAACAAGGAAGGCACAGTTAAGTCTGTAAAGGCTGGTAACGACCTTATGGAGCCAGGTGCTCAGAGCGAAATGGAGCGTATCATCGCTGGCGTGAAGAGCGGCGAGATCTCTCAGGAGGAGCTTGACAGAAACGTTCGCAACATGCTCGAGTACATCGTGAAGACTCCACGTTTCAAGGGCTACAAGTACTCTAACAAGCCTGATACTGACGCTCATGCAGCTCTCGTACGCAAGGCTGGTGCTGAGGGTATGGTTCTCCTCAAGAACAACGGCGTTCTCCCTCTCAAGGGTGACGAGAAGGTAGGTCTCTGGGGCGTTACTTCATACGACTTCATCGCTGGTGGTACAGGTTCTGGTAACGTAAACAAGAAGTACATCCGCAACGTACAGGAAGGTCTTGAGGGCAACGGCGTGACCGTAGATCCTGCTCCAGGCGCATGGTACAAGAAATATATCGACTACACTGAGGCTACAATGGCCAACAACGGTGTAGGCGGTGGCTGGGGCAAGCCAGTGCTTCCAGAGGCTGAACTTTCACTCAATTTCGTGAAGAGAGTAGAGGCTACAACTGACGTGGCAGTCCTTACTATCGGACGTAATGCAGGTGAGGGTGGAGACCGCAAGGACGGCCAGGGCGACTTCCGTCTTACAGCTGTCGAGGTTGCAAACCTCCAGAACATCTGCGACGCTTACCACAAGGCAGGCAAGAAGGTCATCGTCGTAATGAACATCGGTGGCGTTATCGAGACTGCTTCTTGGAAGCACATGCCGGACGCAATCCTCCTCGCATGGCAGCCAGGCATGGAAGGTGGTGCATCTGTTGCTGACGTTCTCCTCGGCAAGGTCAATCCTTCAGGTAAGCTCGCTACTACATTCCCGCTCAACTACCTCGACATCCCTTCATCACACAACTTCCCTTACGACTACTCGAACACTGCAACTGCAAGCCGCAACATGTACGGCAGAACTCCTGCTCCACGCAAGAACGTTGACTACACTCTCTATGAGGAGGGCATCTATGTAGGATACCGTTACTTCACAACTGCAGGCGTTGAAGTATCTTACCCATTCGGTTACGGTCTCTCATACACTACATTCGCATACAGCAAGCCAACTGTTAAGGCAACTGCTGACGGCTTCACAGCTACAGTTACAGTTACCAACACTGGTAAGGTTGCAGGTAAGGAGGCAGTTCAGCTCTACGTTACAGCTCCTGCAGGCGGTCTCGACAAGCCAGCTCTCGAGCTCAAGGCATTCGCTAAGACTAAGGAGCTTGCTCCAGGTGAGAGCCAGACTCTTACAATGAATGTTGACACTTACGGTCTTGCTTCATTCAACGAGGCTAACTCAGCATGGGAAGCAGCTGCAGGTACTTACAAGGTACATTTCGCAGCAAGCGTTGCTGACATCCGCGGCACAGTTGACTACAAGCTCAAGAGCGCAAAGAGCTGGAAGGTGAACAACGTTCTCGCACCAGCAGAGCCAATCAACGAGATCAAGATCAAATAATTACAACTGATCATATACGCAACGAGGACGGCCTTCCGGTCGTCCTCGTCTTTTATATATAGGAACGCAACCTATATATAAATAATATAGCTGGGCTATGGGTTTACTACCGGGGCGTCCATATATACTTTATGATCCGCTGTAAATGCTACCTTCAAGTAGCGGGTTTCAGCCTGAAGTCCTTCAAAAAGAACGAAATCAATGAAAGCATCATGGTTGGTGTTAGGACATGCCGGAGTGTCTTCTATGCCGGCAAGAGACCATTTCTGAGAGTCCTTGCTTGTAAAAAGGAAGACCTTGTCAGGAGGAATGATTCCGTCCTTATGGCAGTCCAGTATCCTCACGAGCACCTCGTTCACCTCCTTCTTCCCCTCAAGATCGATCACGATCTCATGAGTGCCAGACTTATATTGTGTCCAGCGGCTGTCACCAGGATCTTCTGTTGCTGCAGGACCGAGCTTGCCTAGGATTGAAGATTCGGCAACCTTCCAGTAATGTTCACCATTGAGCCACCCCATATAATCCTTCCATGCCTGAGCAGACCAATGTGGCTGACCGAGGCTGTACTGGGACGAAGGGTCCTCGAATATGCCGCAAAGCATGAATGATATGATCTTCTCTGCACCGCCTTCTGTCGCGGCAGCCTGCTGTGCAAGAAGTCTTGAATATGGAGCCGGGATCAGAGCGGAGCTTCTGTCGTTTGTACCCTTTTCCCATGCGAAAGTCTCGCAATTTGCCCACATCTCTATGTCAAGCTTGTCGTGGATGGCGCGAAGCTTCTTCCAGTTCTCACGGAGACGGGTAAGAGGATAGGCCTCACGCACACATCCCACCTCGTCCTGATAAGCGATTATATCCACTGTCAGACGGGCTATCTGCTCTTCGTAGCGAGGATCCTCGAAGTCCGAATTGAATATGCCGTAAGGCGAAATCATGATCTTCATGTCAGGAGTAAGTTCGCGTGCCCTTGCAGTAAGAGCATTCACGGCCTCAACAGCATAGTCGGTAAGCACCGGACCGAAGCAGTCCTCAACAGGAAGATACCATCCATACATCGCAGGATGGTCTCCATACAGTCCTGCAAGTTCGGTCATCATCTCGATCTGACGTCCCTTTATCTTCGGATCACGAAGATTGTCATCCTGATCCACAGCCCAACCTGTACTCATGAACACCTTCATTCCATGCTCAGCGGCAGCATCCATGATTGCATCCACAGGGCTCTTGCGCCACTTAGGATAATGCCACTGCATAAGCTTTGAAGGATAATACGCCTTTCTTTCGTTGGCCACGGACATGAATATGAGGTATTCCACGCCCATCTTCTTCATCTCTGCAACCTTCGCCTCCCACATCTGCGGGTCGGTGTGATCGATGAACTGAGGATTGGTGTACTTGTTACGGACATCCTGATACGGCAGGTTGATAAATGTTCCGCAGATCGGGAGAACCTCTGCGACCTCTACACTGCGCTGTTCCGGTAGTTCTGCCTTAGTGACCGGAGACTTGCAGCCGGAAAGCACAACTGCAGCCAGGATGAGAATACAAGTCAATCTTTTCATATTTAAAATTTTTACCAAAGATAATACATATTTGTAATTTTTTTAATATTAAAATAAAAACACTTACAAATTGATTGTCATGCGCGCCAAAATGTTAACTTTGTCTCAACATAAAGAACATATTATGAAAACCGTCATTTCAAGATTATTGCTGCTTTGCGCATTATTATGCGCTGCCGGCACTCTGACTGCCAAGACAGGAGAATACAAGAGTTTCAAAGTTTCTATTTATGTCAGAGCCTACGAGGTGGACAAGATGAAGGACATGCATTGGCTTGACTCCACTTGGAACATCATCTCACAACAGCTTGATGTGGACAAAGTCTACCTTGAGACGCATCGCGACCTTCTGATTGTCGATGACGCCACACTCGACCAGGCCAAGAAGTTCTTCAAGAAGAAAGGCATCGAAACAGCCGGAGGCATCACCTACACCATTGACGAAAGCAATAGTTTCGAGACATTCAGCTATTCAGATCCTGAGCACAGAAAGAAGGTGCAGGAGATAGCGGAGCACACTGCAAAGCATTTCGACGAGTTCATCCTTGACGACTTCTTCTACACAAGTGCAAAGTCCGAATATGACATCGAGGCAAAAGGAGACATGAGCTGGACGGACTACAGGCTCAAGGTCATGACTGAGGCAGGCAGAAACCTCGTGCTCGGACCTGCGAAGAAGGTAAACCCTAAGGTCAAGGTCATCATCAAATATCCTAACTGGTATGATCATTTTCAGGGACTCGGATTCAACCTCGAGGAAGGACCATACCTCTTCGACGGAGTATGGACAGGAACCGAGACTCGTGACCCCGCAGGGGCACAGCACCTTCAGAACTACCTCAGCTACAATGTAATCCGTTACTATCACAACCTCAGGCCAGGCCACAACGGTGGTGGTTGGGTTGATTCAGGCGGAATCAACATGAGTATGGACCGCTATGCAGAGCAGCTCTTCCTTACAATGATCAGCAAGACTCCTGAGATCATCCTCTTCGCATACAACCAGCTCCTCAGCGTGCCTCTTTCACCTATGTATAGAGCACCTTGGCAGGATCAGGGAACAAGCTTCAACTACGATGAAATGACTGTTCCATTCAAGGCTAAGGACGGCTCGACTGTGACTCCAACCACAATGGCAAGAATCGCTGACGTTGTGCTTGAGCAGACAGACGAGCTCACTCAGAAGCTCGGAAATCCTGTCGGCATAAAGTCATTCAAGGCATTCCACACTCCAGGCGAAGACTTCCTCCAGAACTACCTTGGTATGATCGGTCTTCCTATGGATATCCACCCTACATTCCCTGAGGACCAGGACGTTGTTCTCCTTACAGCTCAGGCAGCAGGCGACCCTGACATCATGACAAAGATCAAAGAGCAGCTCAGAAGAGGCAAGGAAGTGGTGATCACAAGCGGACTCCTCAAGGCTATCCCTGAGAAGATTGCTGAGGTTGCAGAGCTTCGTTGCACAGACCTCAAGGCTCTCGTGAACGACTTCGGACGTCACGGAAAGTCAGAGAGAGAGTTCATCATCCCTCAGGTACTTTACTATACAAATGACTCATGGGAGATGGTAAGCGCGGGACGTCCTCTTACCGGCGGTGTTTCAGGCTACCCTGTCCTTCTCCGATCAAATTATCTCAGCGGAAACATGTATGTCCTCACCATTCCTGACGACATGGGCAATCTCTACGACTACCCTGCAGGCGCACTCAACGAGATCCGCCGCGTGCTCAGCAAGGACATGGACCTCTACATCGAAGGTCCGTCAAAGGTCGGCCTCTTCATGTATGACAACCGCACATTCGTAGTAGAGAACTTCAATGACGAACCTGTAGAAATCAACGTCGTAGGACATCCTGACGAGGTGAATGAACTCAAGAGCCTGCTGGACGACGAGACTGTTTCCGCTTCCCCAGCACCACCAGCAACTGGATTCTGGGGCCGCATGTTCGAGCCTAAGGCATCGTTCAGGATAACATTGAAACCTCATTCCTATAAGGCTTATAGCTATTAGAATCCGTCTATATCGAGAACCGCTTGAATACAGATGTATCAAGCGGTTCCATTCTATAATAGGATTCTTTCTAGAAATGAACCAGAATGAACTTGACACGGGGTGTGTATTCTGTAACTTTGTGGGCAGAAAAAACTTTTAACCACAATCTTATGAGAAAAATTCTTTTTCTGATGGTGGCTGCTGCTTTTGCAGTATGCAGCTGCAACAAACCTGGCCCGGAGCCGGAACCGGAACCTCAGCCTGAGCTGATTCCTATCAGACTCAGTACGGACATCTCCACCAAGGCTACTGACAGCCAGTACGAAAACGGGGACATGATCGGTGTTTATGTTGTCAACAATGTTGACGGAGAAGCAGGAACACTCGCGAACTCGGGCAATCATCTTGACAACACAAAATTCACATTCGACGGCACCGAGTGGAAAGCTGACAAGGAAGTTTATTGGGCAGACCAGACCACACCGGCGGATTTCTATTGCTATTATCCGTACACAGCTTCAGTGAGCGATGTGACAGCTTTGACATTCAGCGTGAAAGAAAATCAGAGTTCAATCGCTGACTATAAGGCCAGTGACCTTCTCTATGGCAAGACCACCGGAGCCCAGCCTTCGGAAGAACCTGTGAAGATCACAACAAAGCACGCGCTCAGCAACATCATAGTCTATGTGACTCCTGGAAAAGGATACACAGAAGAGACTCTTGCAGCAGAAGACATTACAGTGACTGTCACAGGAGTGAAGACCACAGCGAAGCTCAATCTCGCTACAGGAGCGGTAAGCGCCGACGGCAATCTCAAGGACATCGTTCCTTATAAGGAAAACAGCTACTGGAGAGCTCTCGTCGTTCCTCAGGACATCATCGGCACAGAGATCATAAAGGTGACAGTGGGCAGCGATGTCTACACATTGAACCAGACAGTGACATTCGAGCCTAACAAGCAGCACAAATGCACTCTCAAGATCAACAGGATCGGAGAAGGCGTGAACATCAGCATCGGCGGATGGGAAAGCGCTGACACCGATTTCGGAGGAACTCTTGAATAAACAGCCCTGTCGGGCAAATACATGTCATGACTGGCAGACACATGTCATGTCTAGCAAAGTCGAGACATCTATAAAATAAAATGAATATGAAATCATTAAGATATATTATAGGAGCAGCGGCACTTACAGTCCTTGCTTCCTGCGCTCTTGAAGAGCCTGCATTTGAGCCGGTTCCGGGCGAAGAAGGCCTGAAGCCTATCGTCATCGCCGGACGTATCGATCAGGAATATGCCACAAGGGCGAACGACGAAGGATTCTGCAACGGCGACATTGTGGGAATCTATGTCGTTGACTATGACGGAGAGACACCTGGTGTCCTCCAGAACGAAGGCAACCGTGCGGACAATGTACGTTTCACTTTCGATGAGACAAACTACAAATGGAATCCTGCATACGAGATCTACTGGAAAGACAAGAAAACCCACATCGACATATACGGCTACTATCCTTGGGGCTCACCTGAAGATGTGGAGAACTATGCTTTCGAAGTGGAGAAGGACCAGCGCAGAGAAGCTGCAAACGGCCAGCTCGGAGGTTATGAGGCAAGTGACTTCCTCTGGGGAAAGGCTGAAGACAACGAGCCTACCGCAGCTGTAATCCGCCTCGGATTCAACCACAAGATGGCTGGTGTACGCGTGACTCTTGCAGAAGGTATCGGTTTCGAGGAAGGAGAATGGGCTGCGGCACAGAAGCAGGTGATCATCCTCAACACCGCGCGCAAGTCGAGCATCAACCTCAAGAACGGAGTGGTGACCGCTTCCGACGAGATCGCATCTACAGGAACCATCCCATACAAGGACGGCGACGACTACAGAGCCATCGTCGTTCCGCAGACTGTTCCTTCCGGCACGAACCTCTTGAGCGTGACCGTTGACGGAGAGTCTTACTTCCTCAAGAAGAGCGAGGATATGGTCTATAATCCGTCAAAGCAGCACAACTTCACCATGACCGTGAACAAGAGGGCAGCAGAAGGCGGACTCGAATTCGTGCTGACTTCTGAGAGCATCACGGTGTGGGAGAACGACCCTGTATCACATGACGCCATCGCAAGGGAATATGTGGTCATCAATGTGCCTGAAGCAGGAACCCTCGACAAATGTATCGAAGAGGCTGGCAAAGACCTTACGAAGGTAAGAAACCTCAAGATCACTGGTCAGATCAATTCGAGGGACTTTGCGGTGATGAAGTATAAGATGACACGACTCAACGCTCTTAATCTCAAGGAAGTCATAATTGTCGCTGGAGAAGGAGGAGACCTAGGTGAGAATATGCATTATGAGCCGAATAGGGACGATGAGATTCCGGCACTTGCAATGAACAAGAAGGAAACTCTTACTTCATTGGTGCTTCCGGATAGATTGAAATATATTTCAGGTCATTCCGGTGGCAATGGAGGAGCATTTGCTGAATGTGCGAGTCTGTCAGGATCATTAACGATTCCTGAAGGAGTAATAGAAATAGGCTATGCTGCATTTGCTGATTGTACAAGCCTTACCGGTACACTTACATTACCATCTACACTTAAATATATAGGACGTGTAAAAGGCTATTTTGGAGGCTGGGATGGTGCTTTTAAAAACTGTAATTTCGTATGTGAGCTTAAAATTCCTGATGGTGTATTGGAAATAGGATTAGGCAGTTTCAATAATTGCAAGAATCTTTATGGAGAACTTCGTCTTCCGGACAGCCTTATAGGATTGGGAGAATCTGCTTTTGCAGGGTGCGAAAAATTATCAGGATCCCTGACGATACCACAAGGTATTACTACGATCCCAAATAGTTGTTTTGACGGTACGTGGCTTGGAGGAACCTTGACTCTGCATGACGGTATTACCAGTATAGAACAAAATGCTTTTGCCAATACAGGACTAAAGGGAGAACTCAGACTTCCTAAGGACCTTGAAGTAATCAGCCATTCTGCTTTCTACAACTGCGATTTTTCAGGTAATCTGGTTCTTCCTGAAAATCTCTATACCATTGGAGACAAGGCATTTGCATATAACTGGCGTCTGATGGGAACTCTTGAAATTCCTGAAAACGTGATTTCAATCGGTGCAGGTGCATTTGCGAAATGTCGCAGCCTTGAAGGTATCATTTTCCCTGAAGGATTGGAAAGCATCAGATCTGAATCATCATGGTATGAGGATGGAGGAGCATTTCAGGATTGCTTCGGAATAGGAAGAATAGTCTGCAAGGGAACAATCCCTGCTTATGTAATGGACGAAGCCTTCCACGGTGTAGCAAAGGACAACTTCACCCTTGAAGTGCCTGAATCGGCCATCCAGCAGTATCAGACCGCCGTCGGCTGGAAGGATTTCAAGAGGATTTCAGCTTATCGCAACCTTGTGATCCGTCCTTCAATGGCTACAGCGATCAACACAACGGTGACCCGCGACCTGGTGCTCACGGCTGATGACGAATGGTATGTGGAGAGCCAGCCTGACTGGGTGACCCTCGACAAAACCAGCGGTAAGGGCAAGACCGAAATAAAGATGACATTTGCCCAGATGCCTGCCGGCTCCGAACCTCGTGAGGGAGAAGTTGTATTCATGCTCAAAGGACAGGACTACCGCACCCGCTGCAAGGTCACACAGTACGACTACGAATATGCTGAAGATGAGTTCATTACCTTCCAGGAAGCGACGAAGGGCAACGGAAAGCTGAACATCGTCCTTCTCGGTGACGGCTACAACGCCAAAGACATCAGCGAAGGCAAGCTGATGGAAAATGTCACTGAAGCATATGGACATTTCTTCGACATCGAGCCATACAGGACTTACAAGGATTACTTCAACGTATATACTGCAGTATCCGTATCTCCTGAATCGGGAGTAGGAAGCGTGAACACCATCATCTACAACAAGTTCAACACGACTGCAAAAGGCGGAGTGACCCTGAGCGGACGAAACGGAGACAGCGACTTCAATTATATAATGAAGTATATCTGCGAATCCGGAAAGATCGCTTCTGAAGACCTCAACCAGACCCTCGTGATGATGATTCCTAACACATACGACTACGGAGGAATCTGCTACATGTGGGATGAGGGATTCGCGATCGCCTACTGTCCTATGAGCGACTACGGCTATCCTCTCGACTTCAGAGGTGTGATCCAGCATGAGGCCGGCGGACACGGATTCGGAAAACTCGGTGACGAATATATCTATCACAATGCATTCATAGATGCCTGCAGCTGTACATGTTGTGGTCATGTATTCGAATTCAACATGGCAAAGAGCAAAGGCTGGTATGACAACCTCTCGCTCACTGGAAAGATGAGTGAAGTTCCATGGAATCACCTTATCTTCCATGAGAAATACAGCGAATTCGTTGACATTTTCGAAGGCGGCTTCATGCACAACCGCGGAGTATACCGTTCGGAGCAGAACAGCTGTATGAACAACGACATCCCTTACTACAGCACCATCAGCCGCGAGTCTATCGTCAAGAGGATCATGGCCTACGCAGGTGAGGAGTTCTCGTTCGAGGATTTCGTCGCAAACGATGTCGTGGAAGTAGAGATGACAGAAACCGAGACAAAGGCATTCGACGGAGGATATCTCTACAACAGTCGCGCATCGCAGCAGCATGAACCTGTATTCATGGGCAAGCTCCCGTCACTTAAATAATGGAGGAAAGCATTATGAAGAAAATTTATTTACTGACATTTGCAGCACTCCTTTCATTCGGCTGCAATAAGATCGAGACGCATGAGATAGTTGATGACGGAGCTATGCGCTTCAATGTAGAGTATCCTGCTACAAAGGCGACTGAAACAGCTTTTGAAGCCGGTGACAAGATGGGCGTATATATTGCTGCTTACGAGGGAGGCAAGCCACTTGCTCTCCAGCTTGGCGGCAACTACAAGAACAACAATCCCGTGACTTTCGACGGTGCGAAATGGACTGCAGATCCTGTGATTTACTGGGACGAGACCATCGACAAATATGATGTATATGCATATTATCCGTTCTGCGAGCCCTCTTCCGTAGACGAAATGCAGTTCAGCGTGGCTCATGACCAGACTGTTGCAGAGACATCAGAGGCTCTCAGCGCATATGAGGCAAGCGACTTCCTCTATGCAAAGGCTGCTGGTGTAAGCTCGGCAGGCGGAGATGTGGATCTTCTCTTCAAGCACAAGATGAGCAAGTTAACGGTGAACCTCATCAAGGGAGAGGATTTCGAGGGTGATATCCCTTCAGAAATGAAAATATATATACATAATACCGTGACAGACTGCCTTATCGACCTTTCGACAGGTGACGTGATAAAGGATCCTTATGCTCCTGCTGAAACAATCATTTCAAAGAGGGTTGATGAGGATACATATACAGCTATTGTCGTTCCTCAGATGCTCACCAACAAGAAGCCTCTTGTCGAGATCATATTCAAGGATGTATCATACATGATCGAAAGCAAGTTCAATTTCAAGAGCGGAATGCACCATGTACTGAACGTCACTCTCAACAACAATCCTGACAAGGTCAAGATCGAAATAGGTGGAGAGATCGAGGGCTGGAATTAATATCGGATCACTTCCGATTGATTCCGGAAAAAAGTATCTTTGCAGGGAATGGAAAAGCTGAGATACATAATATGCCTGCTTATGGGCTTTATATGGACTTCATGTACCAAGGCTCCTGTATTCCAGGAGTCCTTGGTGCCTGAAATCGTCAGCATCACCTCCATCCCTGAAATCCATTCTGCCGTACTTATGTCCGACCTCAACACTGCTCCTTTCGGAAAGGTGGAATGCGGATTCTATTTCGGCACTGACAAGACAAACTTAAGAAGACTGCCAGCGACTTTGGCCGGCAAGAGTTTCGTGCTTTCGTTGAATGACCTTGACGAGGGCACGACATATTATTTCAAGGCCTTCATCAGCAATGGGGTCAATGAGATCGGATCGGGTTTCGAGTCGTTCCTGACTGATGTTGAACCTATTGTTCCGGAGCAGCCTTCCGACCCTGAGCCTGAAAATCCTGCTCCCGAAGACCCTGAGCCGGAAGATCCTGCAGATCCTTCCGACCCGGACAACCCGGACAACCCGACAGATCCGGAAAATCCTGAACCAGTAAATCCTGAGAATCCGGGGCCTGAATACCCTGACGATCCGACTCCGGAGAACCCGGAACCTGAAGAACCGGAACATCCTGCGGAATTCAGCGTTGAGATTACGGAACTGAAGGCTGAAATCAACGACTACATAGCAGAACTGACAGCTGTTCTGGAAGGCGACGTCAGCCTCGTGACCGATTGCTGGTTCATGGTCGGCTATTCCCCTGGCAAACTCAGCAAGATCAAGGGCACTCTCGAAGGCACTTCTATCAAGGCTTACCTTGCAGGTCTCGAATCCGGCACATATCACTACAAAGCAGCCATCACAAACGGCACCGAAACCAAAGAGACCGAAATCTACACTTTCTCATTCTGATCCTCTCCAGGCTCAAATGAACCATTGTGAACTTGACAAGAGTCGGCAGATAATGTATTTTTGCGTTAGGAATAGAGGAAAGCAGAGGAAGATGTCCAACAAGAATATACCTGAATTATCATTTCTCCTTTCGGAGGTGGAAAAGAAATATGGCCGTAGAGTGGCCACTTCGACCGATTTCGAATCATTGTCGGTCGTGATCGAGATGAGCGTGGGAGAACTGATATCATCTTCGACACTCAAGAGGCTTTGGGGTTATGTCAGCCTCAATCCGACTCCGCGCATCGCCACTCTTGATGTACTTGCAAGATTCGTCGGCTACCGCAATTTCAAGGAATTCTGCGAAGGACTGAAAGACTCACAAGCATTCATTTCCACATTCTTCTCATCCCGCTGTCTTGACATATCTGCTCTTACCGTGGGACAGAAAGTGACTCTCGGCTGGGCTCCTGACAGAATCGTGGAACTGAACTATCTCGGTGACTTCCTTTTCGAGGTGACTGCAAACCGGAACTCATCACTTCTTCCCGGCGACAGATTCGAGCTTTCAAATGTAATATTGGATTATCCTCTGGTGATTTCACGCATTCTCAGGAACGGAACATACACATCTTCCTACATAGCAGGACAGCAGGGAGGAATAAATCTGATGAAAATTGGGTGAAGTTATTGTCAGCGTCAAGATCATAGAAGCTGATCAAAAGCTTCATTGAAAAGATCTTCAAGAGCTGCGGCGTCGATTGACTCTGCAGCTTTTTCCTTTGAGACAACCGATGCATCCTGTTGGTGAACATCTGACATTTCCGGTTCTTCATTTCTGGTGTCATGTCCATGCTCTTCAATAGAATCGTCTGTAAGAGCAGAATTGACCTCTGCCTTCTGATCAGCAGCATCCACGACAACATTTTCTGACGGCACGTCGGTCGTCGAAGACTCTTCTTCCCGCACAGGGAAAGATATATGCGTAAAGCCCCACCATAAGCCGAAGGCGATGGCCACGACAGCCAAGACATAGACGAAAGTCATGTTGAATTTCCTTTTCCATTCGTCATGCACTGCCTTCTTCACTGCATCAGCTGTCACAGGCCTGCGGGATCGGTCGCGTCTCATGCATTCAGCCGCCACATGACGGAATCCTCCATAAATTTCACCGATGATGACTCCTAACGAATAAATGTCACTCCTGCTGTCTATGTGCTCTCCTGCAAGAAGTTCCGGAGAAGCATAGATCTTTGTGCCGGCAGGTGTCTTGAAGGCATTGTACGAATCCGCATCCGAAAGGCCGAAGTCTATGATCTTGACATTCCGGCCGTTATGTGTGACCATGATATTCTCCGGCTTGAGGTCACGGTGAATAATCTGCTTGCGGTGCATGTAGGAAAGTGCGTCGCACAACTCGTCTATCAGCTTCACTGCCAATGATTTGCTGATTCTGCCATTTGCAATAAGGGTTTCGAGGCTGCATCCATCTATCCATTCCATGACTATGCAGCTGCCGACTTCGGGCAGTATGACCATTCCATAATACTGACAGATTCCGCTGTGCGTAAGGGAAAAACCGATGTTGAAATCCTTCTTCAGCAGTTCCTCATAGACAGGATTGCCTCTGAAGACGGGCTTGAGAGCTTTATATACAAAGAAACGTCCGTTCTTGTTGCCACGGTACAAGACATTGAATCCGGCCTCGGAATCGTGTATGATTTCAAGGTCTTTCGTAGATACGGGCGAATCAGAATCACCTAATGTCTGAAAGAATCCGGATGGTCCGAGCATAAGAAGCTGTTTAAATTCTACTGCGAAAATTATTGGATGGAAATTGTATAATTTTTTCAAAGATAATGCTTTTTTAGTAATTTTGCGTGATATGAAAATGGCTTTGAGACATATTCTGTGCGGGATTTCTGTTTTTCTGATGACTTCTGCGCTATACGGGCAGACTATTTCGGAAAACGCTGAAAAATTGAACCGTTATGAACTTCTCTGCAAGGAGTGCCTCGAACTCAGGACGCTTGTTGAGAGCAAAGGCAGCGTTTCACGTCAGGTGGCAATACAAAGGATAAACGACTTTGTAAATATGAATAAGGAGATCAGGGCGGATTTCGAGTATATGGCCAAGACAGAACAGACTCGGTTTGAAATGATCAACCGGTGGTTCTCTACGGGAACGAGACCGCTTGCCATGGATCATGTTTCGGATGTGCCAGTGGTCAGGCCGGAAATAAGAAGCAAGGCGTTCAGTGCCGGTGTTACAATGAGGTTCATTACCGCTGCGCCAATAAATGTAAATGGTAATGGAGATTCGGCATATGTCAGTACAGAAATCACAAAACCGACATCCGGTCAGTCAAGAAATCTCCGGACATATATAATGGCGGACATATCTATACCTCTGTCTTACGGACTGATGACCGTACTGAAAGTCGATAGAGAAAAAGTCATCGACTGGGGAGGATATGCTCGTTTCCGCAGCAATTTCCGATTTATAGAAAGTGAATATTCCTGTCTAAGTACGGGTCTGCTTTATAGCGGCCAATCGTTCTGGGGTAACGGAAACTCCAGCAGAAGCAATCTTTCCGCGACCTGTGGTGTGCTTGCGGGACTGACTTCATGGCTCGACATCTATGCCGGAGCTGGATACGGAAGCACCGGTCTCTACTGGCAGGACATCGATGATGCCTGGGCTTCAGTGGAAGATTTCACGCATAAAGGCATGGCCGCTGAAATCGGAATAATCGCTTCCTGGCGCTCACTCTGCTTCGGCGCTGGCATATCCACGACTTCCTTCCGCACAACATCCCTCGATCTTTCCGTCGGCATATGTTTCTGACACCAGACGAAGCCATGCGGTAGCAAAAATGGTCTAAAACGTTCCCGGTTACCCGTTTTTTATGGGGACCGGGAACGTTTTTGCAGAAAAATGCGACCGGTGAAAACAAAAAAGGCTTTAAGAAAAGCCATATTTTAAAAAGTAAATTGTATTTTTGTCAGATTGAACCAAATATCTTTTTATGAATCTTACTGTAGGTTAAATAGATGAAGAAACTGCTTGTCTTTTTGGGGGTTGTCTTGACGGCAATCGGCTCTGCAGGCTGGGCGCAGGAAGTCGATAGTACTGCGACATTGCAGAAGTCATCCTGGGGGGATGCACAAGAAAATGAAGTTACGGACCTTATCCCGGAAATATCTCTTGATATGAGGGGCGGTTATGAACAGAACTTCACGGAAGGTACCGGCCGGTTTTTCGGCGACGGGCTTTATCTTGACATTAACGGAACGATAGGCAGGGGATTCTCCTACAGCGTCAATCATAGGATCGCATCGAGCTATTATGAAGACAATGACGGATTCAACGGCACCAACTGGCTCACTCTCACCTACGAAATCGGCGACTTCGCTTTCACAGCCGGCAAGGACGGACTCCTTGTTGGCAGTTTCGAGTATGACGCATACGATCTGGACACATACTATAACATGAATTCGTCTTTCTACAACGAATTCGACTGCTGGCAGTGGGGAGTTTCCGCAGCATGGTATCCTGCTGAAAATCATGAACTTCTGTTCCAGTTCGCCAACTCTCCGTTCGCTTACGGAGAGCCGGGCATGTTTGCCTACGCCCTCGGATGGAGAGGAGCATGGGACTGGTATGAGTCTTATTGGACCGCCAACCTCTGGGAGTACGGAAACGGAGGATTCGTGAAATCCGTCAACCTCGGAAACAGATTCTACGCCGGAAATTTCACCATCGATCTCGACCTCATGGGACGATTCGCGGACAATCTCCCAGAGCCTTTCAATTCATGGAACGCCACCCTATCCCCTGCCTACACCATATCGGATTGGGGACGCGTATTCGTAAAGGCAGGAATCGAAAGCGTCGGCAGTCCTTTCGGCGGAGCCGGATTCGAATACTTCCCTTTGAAAGAAAACAAGGACATCCGCATCCATGCTGCATGGAGTTACAACGACTGGATGTACGGACATATGGTCGACATCGGCCTCACATGGAAGCTAAACCTTACAGGAATATTCACCAGACTTATCAGATAAACCAGACTTAACATACAAAAAATGAAAGAACATATCATTGAGTTCAAGAATATCTCCAAGAGCTTCGGAGACAAATGCATCCTCAACGATGTAAGCCTTTATGTGAATAAGGGCGAGTTCCTCACCATCCTCGGCCCGTCAGGCTGCGGAAAGACAACTCTTCTTAGAATTCTTGCCGGTTTCGGCAGTCCCGACTCCGGAGAGGTGCTCATCAACGGAGAAAACATAACAGACTTTCCTCCACATCTCCGTCCTGTTAACACGGTGTTCCAGAGATATGCCCTCTTCCCTCATCTCGATGTGTATGAGAACATCGCCTTCGGCCTGAAGCTGCAGAAGGTGCCTACAGACGCCATCGACAAGCGCGTACGCAATGTGCTCAAGATGGTGAGCCTCACCGACTATGAGGACAGAGACGTGGAGTCTCTCTCAGGAGGTCAGCAGCAGCGCGTGGCCATCGCACGTGCCATCGTGAACCAGCCTAAGGTGCTTCTTCTCGACGAGCCTCTCGCAGCCCTCGACCTCAAGATGAGAAAGGACATGCAGATCGAACTCAAGGAAATGCACAAGAAGCTCGGCATCACCTTCGTCTATGTGACCCACGACCAGGAAGAGGCCCTTACCCTTTCCGACACCATCGTGGTGATGAACGAAGGCAAGATCCAGCAGATCGGAACCCCGACAGACATATATAACGAGCCGCAGAACTCATTCGTGGCAGACTTCATCGGAGAGTCCAACATTCTCAATGGAAAGATGGTCAAGGACAAGCTCGTGGAGTTCGTCGGACATGAGTTCGAGTGCGTGGACGAAGGATTCGGAGAGAACACCGAAGTCGATGTGGTAGTCCGTCCTGAGGACATCTACATCATGAACCGTCTCGAAGGAGCCCAGCTCACTGCCAAGGTCAAGTCTTGCACATTCAAGGGCGTGCATTACGAGATGTTCGTGGACACCGACAAGGGCTACGAGCTTATGATCCAGGACTATAACGCATTCGAGCCTGGCTCCGAGGTTGGACTGATCATCAGACCTGCCGACATTCAGGTAATGCATAAGGAAAGGACATGCAATACATTCGAGGCAGAGGTCGTTGACGAGAATCATGTCAAGTTCCTCTACGAGACATTCGAATGTGAACCTCAGACAAAATATGCCGCAGGAGAGAAGGTCAAGGTGGAGGTCAACTTCGGCAAAGTTGAGCTCATCGACCATCCTGAAGACGGTATGCTTTCCGGAGAGGTATATTTCCTTCTCTACAAGGGAGACCATTACCATCTCACCATCCTCACCGATGACGGAGACCACATCTGGGTGGACACAAATGACATCTGGGACAAGGGAGACCTTGTAGGAATCAACATCGCCCCTAAGGACATCAAGATCGTAGGCTGAAATGAAACTGAATAAGAGAAGCACCTGGGCTCTGCCCTACACCATATTCCTGGTGATGTTCGTGGCTCTGCCTCTCATCCTGATCATGCTCTATGCATTTCAGGACGGGGCCGGCGGTTTCACATTCGGCAACTTCACCAAGTTCTTCAAGGACGCTGACGCGATCGGCACATTCGCCCTTTCGCTTGAGGTGGCCATCGAGAACACCGCACTCTGCATCCTGCTCGGCTATCCTGCAGCATGGATCCTCGCCAACAAGAAGCTCAACAAGAGCGCTGTGACCATCGTTCTCTTCATCATGCCGATGTGGATCAACGCCTTGATGAGAACCCTCGCAACTGCAGAACTATTCCATATGCTCGGCATCCAACTCGGAAAGGGAACCCTCATAACAGGTCTTGTATATGACTACCTTCCGTTCATGATCTATCCGATCTACAACATCCTCGAGAAGATGGACCAGTCTTATGCAGAAGCAGCATCTGACCTCGGAGCAAGTCCTTGGCAGGTGTTCTGGAAGGTGCAGGTTCCGCTTTCGATGCCGGGAGTGGTCAGCGGCGTGATGATGGTGTTCATGCCGACAGTCAGCACATTCGCGATCTCGGAGTTCCTCACCAACAACAAGATAAAGCTCTTCGGTACCATCATCCAGGAGAACATCAACTCTTCGATGTGGAACTACGGAGCCGCCCTCTCGCTGGTGATGCTCGTGATCATAGGTATAACAAGCTTATTGCAGGACAATAAGAAGGAAGCAAACGGAATCGTATAGCCATGAAGAGATTTTTCGCACAATGTTACATATGGCTGCTGCTGATAATCCTGTATGCGCCAATCGTTTTCATCGCCGTGTTCTCGTTCACCGAGAGCAAGGTGCTCGGTAACTGGACCGGATTCTCTACCAAACTCTACAGTAACCTTTTCACAGGCAACATGCAGGGCACAGGTTCACTCATGGCCGCCATCGAGAATACCCTCCTTATCGCCCTCATCGCTGCCGTTGTGTCTACAGCACTCGGCACCATTGCTGCCATCGGACTTCATAACATGAGAGGCCGCGGCAAGCAGGTGATCACATTTATGAACAACATCCCGATGCTCAATCCGGACATCATCACCGGTGTGTCGCTCTTCCTGCTTTTCGTGTTCCTCAACATCAGCCAGGGCTATGTGACCGTGATACTTGCCCACATCACATTCTGCACCCCATACGTGGTGCTGAGTGTACTGCCTAAGCTGACACAGATGAATCCGAACGTGTATGAGGCCGCACTTGATCTCGGAGCGACACCTGCATACGCTTTGAGAAAGGTGCTACTTCCGATCCTCAAGCCGGGTATGATCTCGGGATTCATTCTCGCCTTCACAATGTCGCTCGACGACTTCGCCGTGACATTCTTCACAAGAGGAACCATAGGTCTCGACACGCTCTCGACCTACATCTACACAGACGCCCGCAAGGGAGGTCTCACCCCTGAGCTCCGTCCGATGATCACCCTCATGTTCGTGGGAATCCTCATCCTGCTCATAATCATCAACATGCGTAAGATACGCAATTCAAACAAAGCCGCATGATGAAGAAGATTCTACTCGCATTTGCGCTTGTCCTGGCGCTTGCCGGCTGCTCGGAAGACCGCAGCCAGGTGCTCAAGGTATACAACTGGGCCGACTACATAGACGAGGACCTTCTCGACGAGTTCGAGGAGTGGTACGAGGAAGAGACTGGGGAGAAGGTAGAAATCATCTACCAGACCTTCGACATCAACGAGACCATGCTCTCGAAGATCGAGCTTGGCCACGAGGACTACGATGTCGTATGTCCTTCAGACTATATCATCGAGCGAATGCTCAAGAACGACCTCCTGCTGCCTCTGGACAAGGATTTCGGCGACACTCCGAACTATCTTGACAACATAGCACCATATATATCCCAGACCCTCGGACAGATCGAGGAGAACGGACGCAACGCACGCGACTATTCAGTGGGCTACATGTGGGGAACCGTAGGACTTATCTACAATCCGAAATATATTCCTGACTCTGAGGTATCCAGCTGGAATGTGCTCAGAAATCCTGCATACAGCGGAAAGGTACTCATGAAGGATGCCTTCAGAGATGTATACACTGCATTCCTTGTTGCCTTGAACAAAGAAGCGCTTGATGCAGGCGAAAAGACTATCGAGACTATCACATACGACACATCCGAGGAGTCAATTGCCCTTGTAGAGAATTATCTTGACTCGTTCCGCGATGCAGTATGCGGATGGGAAGCCGACTTCGGAAAGGAGCAGATGACCAAGGAGCTCGCTTGGATCAATCTTTCATGGAGCGGTGACGCACAGTGGGCCATCGATGAGGCTGCAGCTGTTGGTATGGATCTCAGATACGCCATTCCTGAAGAAGGAAGTGCAATCTGGTTCGACGGCTGGGTGATTCCGAAATATGCGAAGAACGTCAAGGCTGCCAACTATTTCATCAACTTTATGTGCAAGCCGGAGAACGCTGTCCGCAACATGGATATGACCGGTTATGTAAGCGCCGTAGGAGGCAGTGAAGTGCTTGAAAACATGGAGGACAGCGAGTCCTTCGATCCGATCGACGCAAGTTATTTCTTCGGTCCTGGAGCAGAGGCAGTCTGCGTGAACCCTGTCATGTATCCTTCTCGTTCGACAGTAGAGCGCTGCGGCATCATGCATGACACCGACACCGAAGCTCTCCTGAAGATGTGGTCCCGCGTCAAAGGCGACAACGCATCGGCATGGACCTACATCCTCATCTGCCTTGTATTCGCCGGCCTAATCACCCTCGTGATCCTCAAGTACACCCGCAAGGCCTACCGCCGCCGCTCACGCCGCAAGAAGTACTCCAAGAAACGCAGATAGATCAGATTTCGTATGAAAAGGAGGGATTTCATAAAGGCGACCGGCTTACTGGCTGCAGGAGCGACTGTTGCCGGCAGCGGCATTCTGAGCGGATGCATGTCATCAAATGGAGGATTCAATGTCAACCGCCTCGGATCAGGCAAGATGAAACTGAGCTACGAGCCATATGAGCTGCTGCTCAGACACACGTTCACCGTATCGTCATATTCCCGAAATACGACTCCCGGTGTGCAGGTCCGGATAGATTATGAGGGATATACCGGCTATGGAGAAGCCTCGATGCCGCCATATCTCGGACAGACCGTGGAAAGCGTGTGCAAATTCCTGAGCCGCGTCGATCTTTCGCAGTTCAGCGATCCTTTCCAGCTCGAAACCATACTTGCTTATATAGACAGTCTTTCTCCTGAAGATAACGCAGCAAAAGCAGCTGTAGACATTGCCCTTCACGATCTTGTGGGCAAACTCATGGGCCAGCCATGGTGGCGCATCTGGGGTCTTGATCCGACAAAGGCGCCTGATACGACTTTCACTATCGGAATCGACACTCCGGAAGTCGTACGTGAAAAGACCCGCGAGTGTGCGGACAGATTCAACATACTGAAGGTAAAGGTCGGTCTGGACAATGACAAGGAGATGATAAGCACCATCCGCGAGATCACGGATCTGCCTCTGGCTGTGGATGCCAATCAGGGTTGGAAGGACCGTGAGCAGGCCTTGGATGAGATATTCTGGCTGAAGGAGAACGGAGTCGTGATGGTGGAGCAGCCTATGGCGAAGGAGAGGATGGACGACAATGCCTGGATAACAGAGCGCAGTCCCCTGCCGATCTTCGCGGACGAATCGATCCAGAGACTCGCTGACATCCCATCCGTAAAGGGAGCATACCACGGAATCAACATAAAGCTGATGAAATGTACCGGCATGCGCGAAGGTTGGAAAATGGTCAACTACGCCCGCGCCGAGGGCATGAAGGTCATGGTCGGTTGTATGACCGAGACATCGTGTGCAGTGTCTGCCGCCGCCCAACTCTCCCCTGCCGTGGATTTCTGCGACCTCGACGGAAACCTCCTCATCACAAACGACAGATTCCGAGGCATGGAAGTGGTTGACGGTCACATCGTCCTCCCATCACGCCCCGGAATCGGATTGGAGCTTCTGTAATAAAAGTTGAAAGACCTGGCACGCTTTATATACTAAAGTGTGCCAGGTCTAATCATTTTCGCGAGACCTGGCACGTTTTCAATATGAAAGTGTGTCAGGTCTTACAGCGGTATTATATAAGATTAGTTACAGAGCGATGATACAAAAACAGGTGATTTTTTGTATCATCGCTATCATTTTCCGTTCAAACTGCCCGTTTTCGATAACGACGCTACAAAATTCCCGCATTTCTTGTAACGTCGCTACTACATATAAAAAAGGAAAGCCGTCTGTAAACCCTTAATCCGGTCTCACGACCGATGAAAACAAATTTTATGATGACAAAATTTATAAATGACGGCTTTCCTCGTCTTATGATCAATGATCAGGTTATCCACCTGAAGTCTTTTCAATCGTAACAGGTCGACACCGCCCATAAAAATGGCGCGGAACAACCCACGCCAACTTCGGCCAACGACAGCCTACTAACAGATAGGTCATCACGCACCATAAGGTACAGAACCACCTACCGCCCTATCAGTCAGTATTGAAGTCGTTGTTTAGTTGGCGACGATAGGGTTTATTATGTAATTTCGCTTGAATCAATCTTGCAAGGCAAAGATAGGATATTTCATGATATTATAGTAACTTGCAATAATTTTTTTTACGACTATGAGACGCTTTTTTCTGATAATAGCCACACTTGGAAGTATCCTTTCATGCACAAGTCATAATATAAGCCGCACCCTGAAAAATGTTGAAAGCTATATCATGGAGCGGCCAGACAGCGCACTGACAGTGCTCGAATCCATTGAAAGATCCTCTCTCAAGACTCAAAGAAGCAAGGCTCATCATGCCCTGCTTCATGCTATGGCGTTGGACAAAAATTATATCGATGTGACCGATGACAGCCTCGCGCAGGTGGCAGTGGATTTCTATCAGAAACGTGGGCCGATGAGGAATCGGGCGAGGGCACAGTATTACCTTGGAGTAGCATATTTCAATCAGAAGGAATATGACAAGGCTATCCTTGAGTATTCTAAAGCCGAGAAGATTGCAGAAAAGTGCGACAGTCTTTATCTTGGAATAATATATACAGCAATGTCATATACTTATAATAACACATACAACTCTATTGGCGAACTGACTTATGCTAAAAAAGCTTCTGATGTTTTTACAGAAATTTATGCAGGACAATATATACGCAGCAGCAAGTATAGAATGGCTATATCCTTTCACAACAATGATGACTATGAAAATGCCGTTAAAGTATTTAAGGAGATAATTGATGAATCTACGTCAGCTGACTACATCATGAGCCAATCCACAATAGATATGGCTCATTCCATGATAGAAATGGACGAGGTCGATTATTATACTATTGATTCGCTATTCAGAAAAGCGCGCAATGAATATAAAGCAGAGTTTGAGGAGAAAGATTATTGGGCGTGGGCTTACTCATTATACAGAATCGGAAAAAACGCTGAAGCAAATAAACTTATCGAAGGAATCAAAGTTTCAGATGAAATGATTGCTAATTTCTGGAAATCAAGAATTTCAGCATACTTAAATGACTATCAGACAGCATACACCTATGATAAACTGACAAACAAGAATCAGAACAAAGTTATAGAAAATCTTCTGACAGAATCATTAGCGACCTATCAAAGAGACTACTACCAAAGTCAATTGGAATCCTCAGAGTACAAGATAAAGACAAGAACTATAGGACTGATTGTCATAATTATACTGACAATCCTTCTATCCATAATCACATTCCTGTTGATCGTCAGATACATCAAAAGGCAGCAAGAAGAAAAAAACAAGCTGTTTGAATATGCAGAAGAAATCAAGAGACAGTTGAATGATGCCGAACAGAACAACGATTTTTCTGAACTAAAAAGAAAGTATCTGTCATTGTATAAAAGCCGGTTTGAGACAATCGGAACCCTTACTGACCAATACTATCAGTCCGAGGGACGTACAGACTTCGAGTCTCTGATGTTCAAAAAGGTGACATCCCTAATCAACGAAGTAAAGAACGACTCCAAAAACAGAAAAGCCTTCGAGGCCATGCTTGACAACGACCTTAACGGAATCATGACCAACATCCGAAACGAGATGCCTAAGTTGAAAGAGCTCGACTACTCCATCTTCAGCTACCTTATCATCGGCTTTGATGCAACCACGATATCCCGCCTCCTCGACATGAGCGTCAACAACATCTATGCTCACAAACGCCGTCTCAGAATCAAGATCGAGGAACGAAATCCCGAACATGCAGCTCAATTCCTTGAAATGCTCATCTGACAGAATCGGATTTTGACTGCAACAACCTGACTGATAATCAACAAATTATAAAAAGTGTAAGAAATTAATTCTTACACTTTTTGTATTTTACTGAAACTCAACCCATTACAATGTAATAAATCAGCGTTTTGTAAGATTATAATAAGTCGTTTTTCTGGTTCTTATGCACATCGCATCATAAATTTGCGGTATTAACCTTTAAAACATTTTTTATGATTAAAAAACTTATCCCACTTTTTCTGGCACTTTCAGCAATGTTCTGCATAGTGCCTACGCGAGGCGACACTCCTCCAGATGAAGGGCGAGAAATTCCAATCAGGAAGGTTGATGACAATCGAATTATCCGCAGCTTAACAGACATCGAATTGTCAGCATGGTACAACACCGCATTCATGTGCATTCAAACTCTTGCTTCAATCAACATCGGCCTAATCGACATGACTGTCACCAACCTCACCACAGGCGAAACATGGTCCGACACCTTCGATTCTGCCGTGTCCCCTCACTTCCTCCAGATTTCCGGAGCCCCTGGCCTCTACGAAATCACCTACCTCACCTCCTTCGGCGACCTCTACGAAGGACAATTTATAATATATTAAATATGAAGTTATGAAACGTCCAAAGATTATCTTAGTAATAGTAGGATTATTTGTTACTATTACTTGTGTATACTCTATGTTTGTTGGTAAACCAGAGATTGGATCTGGTTCAACAAAACCTCCTTGCAGTAATGTCGCTACAGGCAGGACGAGTTTGCAATTTACTTCTATTGATTTAAGATATGACCTTACAGATCAAGCAAATCATCAGAACTTGTTATTGGAATTTTCTGCAATTCATCCAGATATGATTTCTGCAAAAGGTTCTATCAGACACCTTAGTAATATTCTTCAGAATGCAGATCTAATTACAGATGAATCACGTCGTCCCTATATGAAGTTAACGCAATCTAGCTCTGAATGTACTGGTAGTATTTCTCATGAATTCAGTTGCACTGAAGTAAGTGATTATTTTGTCCATAATATTCCTATACTAGGGGCCCTACTGGAAAGATTAGAGTTGGATATAAGAAGCATGAAAGCCTCTATAAACAACACTCAGCTCTGTTGGAATGCTATTATTTTAGTTAACGATATTGCCAATATTGTAATTGATGATGATGCAGAGATTTCTTGCGAATGCTCATGGTGTGCTGTGTCAAAGTCATCAGTGGATGGAACCTACGTTGCAGCACGAACATATGCAGTAGATGATGAACTTTTCTTTGAAGAAGTTGAAAACACAAGTTCTGGTACTGTTGCTGATGACGATGATGGGCTATCGTTTGTTATAAATTATGAGAAGGCTGATACACCCCCATCGTTAGACAAACCGATATATCGCTTCCCAGATGAGGTCCCTTCATTATCTTGGGATGCTCCAATAATTATTAAATAAGAATAAGATATGAAAAATATTATAAGGATAATAGTAATAGCAATAGTGTTTGTTCTTACATCTTGTTTGTCAGAACCAATCTCAAAAAATGAGGGTCATTCTGATTATGTAGGAGGAATAAAGTTAAAAAGAGCAGACGGCAGTTTCTTTAATGAAATAAATAGAGACACAGTACTGTCATACGATTTAGGAAAGTATATGGAATATGCTTACCCTACAGACTATATAGCTGGTATTTCTTCTTCAAGACTAAATCCTTTGCAAAAGGAATTTATCTATGGATATTCGAAACCATATTATACTTGTTCCCCAACTAAATCATACAATGTTAAAGATGATGGCATTTTAGTAAATGTTAATGACGTTCCTTTAAATGTCTTACCTGATAGTAAGTCTGAAGTACAAAGGGCTGATTTTAAATCAATGTTTGGAACGACAGTAAAATATGAGATTTCTTCAGCATTTGAAACGAAAGGACATGCTCCAGAATCAGAGACAATAGAACTTTATACACCGGAAATCATACAATTCTCTTTTCCAAAGATAGAGACCGAAGAAGATCTATATCCGTTATTTTATTATAAGAGTTTTCCTATAAGATGGAATGAAGATCCGAATAACCCTAATGGTGTAATGGTTATTGTAGAATGGACGGGAACAATGATTTATGGAGAAGATCATCCTAATGCCTATGTAAGGAGTACAGATCTCCTTTATGATACAGGAGAGGCTTTCTTGAATCCCGATATTTTTAACGGAATTCCTGACACAGCTTTATGTACATTGACAATTCTTCGTGGAAATGTTGAAAATGTTTTGATTAATGATTATTCTTGCAAAATTGCTGCTGAAACGCATCAATCTATTCAATTTATATTAATCAGAAATGTCATCGAAAATGAAAAAGTTGATCAAAACACTGGTTTTTAGTTCTTCTCTGATATTGTTCTTTGTGAATGAAAGTTATGCACAGAATAGATTTTCATTAAATGTGGGAACAGGAGTTTATGTCTCAGGAACAGTAGATGATAATGGACATGATGTTGTGGGACCAATGATTGGTGCAGAGTTCGTTTGGCAGTTAAACAATTGGTTTTCTGTCGGTACAAATCTGAATTTAGGTATCTGCCAGGAAGGAGTCGAGTCGCGCAAATCAGATTTAGGATTAAGTGCACGTGCATATTTTCGCCCCTTTGCTGAAAGATTCAGATTTCTTGAACTGGGAGTAGGACCTTCTTTTTCTTATTCTAATCATATCGGAAATCTGCTGACAGATATGGCTGATCAAGGATATGAAGATTGGACCCATAGGGAGTTTAGAGATGTTTCATATACTGTTTTAGGTGTTGATTTCCCTGTCAGGCTATATGTTATAGATAATCCTAAGTATAGGTTGTCAATCAATTATGATATTAAGCCTGTAGTTTTCTTGAAACATGGTTTTCTCTGGACACACTCTACTGCCAGTGTTTTGTTCGGTGTAAAATTCTGATATGAAATATTTACAAAAATCATTGCATAGTATAGGAGTCCTTTTTTCATCAGTTCTTCTATACTATGCTTTTGATATAGAAAAAATGGGCTGGATTTTAGCGATTCTGTCTATAGTCCTGTTATTTCAAGTAATAAGTTCTGTTTCAAGAGCGGTGGAAAGAATCTGGTATAATACATTATTTATATCAACATTTTTCACATTGCAGTACTCGTTCATACTACGAATGATAATGGAATATAACCCATTATCTATTGTGGTATTGCTATTGGCTATCATAATGTATCTGATACCAATGATTATGATACAATTACTTCTATCAAGATACCCGGTAATAAGTTTTTCTGTTTCATTTTTGATATCAGAACTGCTTTTTATTAAATCGCCGATAGGCAATCAGATGTTTCAAATCGGTGTTATAATATCAGATGAACCTATTTTATCTCAATTTTTAGAATACACAGGAGTTTGGGGTGGAAGTCTCTGGATTATTTTAATGGCGTATCTTCTTTTCATGGCACTCAATGGCAGAAAGAAAATGTTGTTACCATGTGTATTACTTTTTGCTATGACGATATTTAACAGTTGTGATCTGAACTCCTTCAAGTATGACAACAACAAGAGGAAGGTTGATATTACAATAATGTCACTGAAAGAAGATTCAGATATTGATTCTATGATGTTTATTTATAACAATACATCAGATTATCTTATACTTCCGGAAGCGGTTAAGGTCATACCTAAAAATGCAGTGGAAATCGATCGTTTTATGACTAAGTTATATAGGTTATCTGAAAGGACAGGATCTCGTATTATTGCCGGAATTTACACTAATCAAGGGGATGAGAGATATAACGAAGTTTATTCCATAAATAAAAGAATAGATTTTTTAAGAGGTAAGAAATTACTTGTTCCTTTTGCGGAGTATCTTCCTGAGGTGTTTAATATATCAACCGCTATTAATGATATTATTCCTCATCCTACCATTTCTGCATCTAATTATTCTGAAATTCATAATGATGGACATGTTACGTATTCTCCGCTAATATGTTACGAAGCCTTGTTTACAGAGTTTGTCTCAGAAATAAGCCGAAAAGGAGCAGATTTAATCTTTGTGTCTTCAAGCAATACTTTCGTCGGCTCTGAACATATAGAATCAATTATACGAAAGATTATAAGGGCAAACGCTATTATAACTCGTAGAAATATTGTTAGAGCATCAGCATCTGGACTTTCTTATTTCATTGATTCGTATGGTCGGATTTTGGCTCAATGCCAGAATAAGTCTGATTTTTTAAGAAAAATAATAGAAATCGGAGATACAAATAGTTTTTATGTCAAAAATAGGGAAGTTGTTGATTCTGTATATTGTTGTCTTTTGATTCTATTGTTGTTTTTTTTGTAAAAATTACCCATAATAAGTCATTGCTATTAAATCTGGCAAATCTTGGATTTTCTTGAAAATTCAATTAGTCATCTCACTGACCAATACTATCAGTCTGAGGGACGTACAGACTTCGAGTCTCTGATGTTCAAAAAGGTGACATCCCTTATCAACGAAGTCAAGAACGACTCCAAAAACAGAAAAGCATTCGAGGCCATGCTTGACAACGACCTTGACGGAATCATGACCAACATCCGAAACGAGATGCCTAAGTTGAAAGAGCTCGACTACTCCATCCTCAGCTACCTTATCAGGAGCCTCGCTGATCTGCTTGTCTATTATGAGGGAATATCTTGAGGACTTATTTTTTAATGTCTGGTAAAATGATGCAACAAACAGGAAAGGAAAAGCATCTATAAAATATCTGATAATACAAATTAACCTTTATAATTATGAAAAAGTTGTTTTACCGCATTCAATTGCTGTCTTTGGTGTTAATCACAGTTTCGTGCAACAACGATCAAGATCTCAGGGGTAATCCTACGGTGGACTGGTCATCATTTGGAGATGAAATCGTTTATAATGAAACGGATCGGGTGTTGTCCGTTGTGGTACATGACAAGTATAGAGACAAAACCGAAACTAAAGAGCTTGTTTTGCTTCCGTCTCAATGTGACACACTGAACATCTCTTCTTTCAGCCACCACATTTGCATTAGGGATTGCAGTGAAATATATGTAATTTCTGAAGGGGATACATTGGCGAGATTCATAAAGGGAAAGAACGACTTTTTCAATAATTATGAGTATGAAGAGTTTGACTATCATTTTGTTATTGAAGGAAAAGAATTCATAGCAGAAACACCTTGGCCGCGATATAGATACCGCATTGATGAGGAAACTCTGAGGAATAGTAATGAGCTCATGGATAAGCCTCTATACAAGGTGGAGTTAGAGATTATTAATGCAACAGATCATAATGTTGATATTGAATTTGTCGAGCATGAGGGTTGGCCGTTTACTGACACCTCCATGACGATATCACCTCGTAAAACTTCATCTATGACAGACACCTTGACTGTTTCTCAGGACATCACCATTAAAAAGGCAATCATTACATTTGATGGCGAGCACAGCGTCACTCATACGCAGGATGATTCTGCTCTGACGAACAACATCTGCGATATCGAATGGTATTCCGAGCCTTTCGGAGAGACTTATAATAAGAAATATACCTTCACTATCACAGAAAACGATTACAACGCAGCCATCAACTGATTTTAATACAGATTGAGGAAATATTTGAGGTCATGCATCTTTCGGGTGTATGACCTTTTTGTTTATGGCATTTCTGAAAATTTGTTGGATTTTGGCACCAAAATCCAACAAAATCTGAAAACTGATCGGCCTTGGACAGCAGTCTGAGGCCGTTTTTCGTACTTATCTGCGTAAAATTTTTTTACGCGGATAATCCTTCGGAACTTTGTAGAAATGATTCAATCATATTTGATTATTACCAAAGGGTTATTATTTTTGCAATGAGAAAAAAACTAAAGAACGACGGGAGGCAGAAAAAGAACTGCTGTATTACCTTGAGATTTATTCAGAGCTCAGGGGCAGAGAAGGCGTAAAGGAAGTTCTGGCATATTATGATATGCTGATACAAGATATGGTTGAACGAATAAAGGAACTGTGATATGGTTACGAAGGAAAAGATGGATCTGCTGAAAAGCAGATATATGAATGCCAAGAATGAGCAGGAGAGAGATGCTGTCAGGAAGGAGATTGCGGAATTGTGCGATGAAGATGCCATGAAGGTGGCTTCTGTTGCGACTGAACAGATTCAGGAAAGCATCGATGAGATAAACGGAATCATCATCAGAAGACAGCTTGAAGACATTCTTCCGTTCATGTCATTGGCATATATTGCTAAACGTTATTTCGGAAAATCCAGGCAGTGGCTCTATCAGAGAGTGAACGGAACGATTGTGAACGGCAAGCCCGCAAGATTCACTTGCCAGGAAATCGACATTCTCAATGCTGCCATTCAGGATATGGGCAATCGTCTGCTGTCAACGAAAGTCGTCGCTTGATAAACCAATCGGCCTTGGACAAGGCTGCAGCTCTGTAAAAAAGAATCGCCAGACATAATTCGTGTCTGGCGATTGTATTTATGGTATGAAGATTACTTTCTCTTGAGCCAATGCTCTGTGAGCCACTTGCGGACCGGCTCGTCGAAGAGCTTGAGAGTTGACCATGCGAGGAAGATGGCCATGAAGAATACGCATACGGACATCATCACGTGCTGCCATACCGGAGCTTCAGGGTGTGATGCTGTCCATGCCATCTGCATGTAGATGAGCGGGTAGTGGGTGATGTAGAGAGGGTATGAAAGTTCGCCGAAGAACTTGCAGATCTTGAGTGACTTCTCTCCCTTGATCTGGCTGCCTGCTCCCATCATCACAAGAAGCGGGAAGAGGAGGAGGATGCAGACTGCCTCATAGATGCCGTTGAAAAGAACTCCTCCCTGATCGAAGGTCTTTGTAGCAAAATCAAATGTCGGAGCGGCACCGATGCGAGGCATGCAGAGGATCACTGCAAGAATGAGCGAACACCACCAGAAGCCGCCGTTCACCTTGATGAACTTACCGATACGTGAGATCAGGAGACCGCAGAAGAACGGATAGAGAAGGCGTGTGAAGCCTACATAGAGCTGCTCTACTGTAACAGACCATCCTCCGATCACGCGTCCCTGATATGCTGGAGCGATGCCGAGAACATCCCAACCGAGAGTGAAGTCAAGAGTGAAGAAGGCAAATACTGCAACACAGATTGCGAGTCCCCACTTCGGAAGGTGTCTGAATACAAGTGCATAAAGAATATTTGCAATATATTCCAAGAAGAGTGACCACTGTGGACCGTTGATTGGGAAACTCTCGCCCCAACCACGACAGTCCATTGAAGGACGGACAGGGATCATTAAACAGCCCAGAACGAAGAGAAGAGCCAGTTTCCAGCCTGGAGTCTCGGCTATGAGACGGAACATAGGCTGATCTCCGAAGAGATAGAACACAACTCCGACGATGGTACCGATTATGAGCATAGGCTGGAGTCGCACAAGACGTCTCTTGAAGAAACCCCATGTGGTCATCTTGTCCCATCTGTCGTCATACGCATATCCGATCACGAAACCGGAGAGGACAAAGAAGAAATCAACGGCAAGATAGCCATGGTTGATGATCTGGTAAGGAGCACCTTTGGAATAGGTCTCGAAAAGATGGAAAGCGACCACGAGCAGTGAAGCCACACCTCGCAGACCATCAAGAATTTCATACCTCGGTTTCGAGGCTAGATAGACATTCTGTTTCATTAGTTCAGTTATTATTGTTTATAATTATCTTCCTCCTGTGATAAGAGCCAGCAACCATGGTACTGACTTGCTTAAAACATAATAAACCAGCACGGAAACGGCCACAATGAAGGCTATTTCGCAAGGATAGGCAATGAATGCCGCCCAAGGTTTATCAAGATTGAATACTGTCTGGCCCAGATCACCTGTCAAAGAGAGCAAAGTATGGTCTCCGAACTGGATCATATGAGTCGAATAAATGAAAAATCCGGATGCTCCCAGAAGAGCAGGTATCTTAAGGTATCCTTTTTCCACAGCACTTGCACCCAGGCAGAACATTACCGGAATTCCGAATGTGTAGTACATATTCTGAAAAGGCTGAGCGTTGCCTGGAGATTCAACAATCACCGCAGCAGCAATAAGAAGCAAGGACAACGGAAGTGTCCACCTCAGATGCCTGCGGGAAAATTCCACGAGATCGATATTCCTAATGCTGAAATATGCACCTAGGCTGAAGAAAAGAAGGGCGTTGCTGCTCAAGCCCGGAGCACAAGCCATGAAACCGCTCCAATATGCCAAAGCACAGATTGCAAGCCAGACCGCACCTCCACGACGGGCAAGCCAATAAATGGCAGGCGAAAGAACAACCATTACCATCAGGTCGCGTACGAACCAAAGAGGTACATTGTTGGGATAGTATAGCTGCATGTCGAATCCAGCCCAGTTCTCCCATCCCTGACAATAGGATACGCTGTCCCAGAGGAAACCTATGACAGGAAGCCGGTCAGGATTGGCTGTCGGAGGATAGAGGAAACATACCACATTAAGGATTATATAAGGAACGAGAAGCGTCCTAACCCTCTTGAGCATCTTTGTGCGGCAGACAGGCCATGACCAACCTTCGAATCCTCTATAGAAAAGATAGCCGGAAATGAAGAAGAAAAGCGGTACTGCTATGTTGCAGATAGTATTTAGAATGGCAGTGCCGACGGAGAACAGTCCCCAGAGAAATCCTACACCTTCGAGAGCGTGCACACTATGATAACCCGGATTATGGTCCGGATGCACATGGATGAACAGCACCATCAGCACAAGCACCGTTTTCAACCAGTTTATAGTCTTTGATTGTAGTTCCGCCATAGTTCGATTTTCCATAATACAAATTTATTCGGATTGAAAGTTATGAACTTGTATTATTTTTATCTATATTTGACTTATATTTATATTTAATGAGAAGCACTCCATACATATTCGATCATGTCCGCATCACCCCTGAAAAACAGATGGGGCTGCATGTCCACGATGACTCATGGGAATTGTCTTATGTGGTCACAGGGCGTGGCACACGCACTGTCGGAGACATTGTGGAACCGTTTATGGAGGGAGATATGGTATTTGTTCCTCCAGGAATCCCGCATTTCTGGAGTTTCGATCCAGAGGTAACTGATAGAGGAGGAATGATCGAGAATCTTACAATCATCATCAAGAAGGATTTTTTGGAGAAGGCAGCAGAGGCCCTGCCGGGATTTGCAGGCCATATCATGGAGTTTCGTGCCATCTCAGACGCAGTTTCCTTCAGCGACGACAAAGCGGACCTGATCGCATCCTTACTCTATTCCATGAGAAAGGAAAGCGAAGATCAGCGTGACCTTTCTGTCCTGAATCTCCTTCGTATCGTAGGACAGGGCGGTGGAGCGCGCATCATAGGTCATTACAAAAAACCTGACCTGACATCACAGAGACTTTCAAAAGTCAGCGTCTATACGGTTTGCAACTATGTCAGGAACATTACTTTAGATGAGGTGGCAAGATATGTAGGAATGAACCGGTCAGCTTTCTGCTCTTTCTTCAAGCAGCAGACCGGCAAGACATATTTTACATATCTGAATGAGATGCGCATAGAAGAAGCATCCCGCCTCCTTAAAGAGGGCAGGATGTCAGTGTCAGATGTATGTTTCGCATGCGGATTCAACGACATTTCCTATTTCAGCCGCACATTCCGCCGCCTCAAAGGTTGTCCGCCTTCGGAATGCCGCTGATCATTTTCCTCGTTTCTCTATCCAGCACCAGAGACGCCACATCAGCCAGCCCCATCCCAGGAAAAGGACGATATGCACCCACATGGGCACTTTTGCCGTATAGACATCCTCATTGAGGATTTTCTCAAAACCGGGAATATCGGCGTAATAATATGCTCCTGCTCCGAAATCATAACCCTCAACGATTCCGAGCTGTCGCGAGGCTATCACTATGGCACAAATTATTACGGTCACGGCTACAACAGCCGTGACCGCAGGCAGAATCTTTTTCTTATTCATCATTACTGGAAAAGTTCAAGCACAGGCACCTCGAATATGACACCTGAAAGAAGGAGCCATACAGCAAAGAATGTGAGCACTATATTGAAAAGCTGTCCTACGACATAGAGCCAGAGCACTTTGCCGCCGTGAAGTTGCTTTGCGATCTCCTTGAAATTGGTATCGAGACCGATGCTTGTGAACGCGAGAACGAATGCCCAGTTCTTATACTGGTCAAGCACTGTGTTGATGGCCTTGACGTCAGCACTTCCTGCAAGAGGCTGGATGATGAACGACGCCACGAGGGATGCCACGAAGAAACCTATGATGAACTTAGGAAATCTTGTCCATATCTCGATTGCACCGACCTTTCTCTCGGAGTTCTTCTCCACTTTTGTCGCAAAGAAAAGAGCTACGAAGAAGGCGATGAAGCCGATAAGGATGTTCTGGATGCTCTTCACGAGTACTGCTGCCTGTTCTCCTTCCGGACCAAGGGCGTTTCCTGCAAGCACCACGGCACCTGTCGAGTCTACAGTACCTCCGATAAGCGCGCCACCCATGAGTTCGTTCATTCCCACTGCCTTGATAATCATTGGTTCGAAAACCATCATCAGGATAGTGAATATGATGGAGATGGAAATGGCGATTCCGAGATCGTTCTTCTTTGCTCCCGCTGCCGCACCTGTAGCTATGGCCGCACTTGTTCCACAGACAGAAGTGGCTGAAGCGATTGTGATCACAAGAGGCTTGTTGTCTATCTTAAGCACCTTTGTTCCGAACCACCACATGAAGAGGATGACAATCGGGGTCACCACCCATGCGATGCCGAGACCATAAAGACCGAACTTTGCGATATTGCTGAAAAGCACGCTGAATCCCATCACCACGAGTCCGGTCTTGATGTAGAACTCTGTGCGGATTGCAGGACGGAGCCATTGAGGCACTCCCACGGTATTTGAGATAAGAAGACCCACGATAAGTGCCCAGAATGCCCACTCGAGATAGCGGTTGAGAGTGAATTCCGCACTGATGAGGCGGACCACCACAGCAAGCACAAAAAGCGCTGCAAATGCAGGAAGATATTCCTTGATCTTGCCTCCTTGCAGTTTCACTCCTGCAGTAAATAAGACACCTAGCACGACGAAAGTGCGTAGAAGCTTGATCCAGAACACACCTGTGAACTGATCCAAAAGAGATTTCTTCTCGGCGACATCTTCCCAAAGATGCCAGGTCGAGAATTTAGCGGCACTGATATCAAATGCCCCTGTCAGAACGGCAACCGCTCCTGCAGCTATTATGATGAAGCCGATCCAAACGGCCAGCCAATCTTCCTTTTTCCAAAGATTTGACAATGATGTTTTCATAATTATTTATAAATTTGTAAAAATTCAATACTATCTCCCTATGCTACTATCGAAAGAAGTTACCGTAGAACTTCATCTTACCGGATGCAAGCTCAAGCAGTACATTGCAGCCATGCTCAGACTCCAGGATGTACCTCTTACCCCTGAACAGTTCATGCTCATAGACCTTCTATGGAATCAGGGAGAAATGTCTCAGCAGGAGCTGGCAGACCAGATGCAGAAAGATAAGAACTCGGTGACCAAGCTGGTGGACGCCATCGAGCGCAAGGGTTTCGTCGTACGTCGTCAGAATCCTGACGACCGCAGGTCAAACACTCTTGTGCTTACCGAAAAGGCCGAGACACTGAAGCCGGGTGCAAAGCAGAAGGGAATATCTATTCTTGACAAGATGCTTGAAGGTATATCGGAGGACGAGCTCCGATCTTTCCTCGTGACCTTGCGCAAGCTTAACAACAATATGAATGTAAGCGAACCCGAGGATTAGAAGAGATCCTTCACCGCCTTTACAACTTCTTCTGCAGGGAGATCCGGCGACAACACAATATCCGGTTCCTTAAGGATGAATCCCTTTGACATAGCCCCTAACGTGCCTCCTCCGGTACAGTTCAGCATAATGTAGTCATTCTTCTTCACGACCCCCTCCTTTACAGCCTGAGCAAGCGCAGAAACTGCAACACATGCTGCAGGAAGAAGTTCATAACCTTCTCTGTTGCGGAACTGGAGCAGCCAGTAGAATATGTCATTATTGGTGGCGAGGAAGAAGTCGCCGTTGCTCTCCTTCAGCACATCATAAAGGCCTCCCGCTATACTGTAAGGCGGTTTTCTGTTCGAAAGCACAGTAGCAAGAATCCTCTCTGACTTGCTTCTTCCCTCCTCCGGACTCATCTCAGGCAAAGCACGGGAACCAGCCTTCCATGCGTCATACATAAGGGTGAACGGTGCGTTCTGGGCAACAAACACGCGCATATTGTTCAGACCGAAGCGTCCGTCCTCGGCAAGCCTGCATGCATTCTCCCAAGCGGCTATGGCACCTGTTCCTGAGCCTACAGCCTGGAAATACGCATCCGGGATACGTCCCATCTCCTCCACGCAGCTGAGTAATGTAGTACCCATACCATCGCGTCGGGCGATATTCTTTGCTCCTCCTTCGAGAAGGAAGCCTGGATCTGTTGCGAGCTTCTCACCCAATGCAATGGCATCGTAGTAGTCACATCCGTGAGGAACGGCAACAAGCTTGACGCATTTGCGCAGCGGCTTACGGAACCATAGGTCATGAAGATTGTCCTGAGGTACGCATATCACTATCGGAATACGGTTGTCCGAGCACACCTGTGCAAAGGCACGGGCAGTATTTCCCGCCGACTGCACCACCAGAATCCTTCTTTCATGAGCTTCCATCCTGGCCAGGATGCTGTAGGCTTCTGTCTCCTTGAACGATCCGGTACGCATTTTTGCACCTATCTTCGGATTCCATCCGGAGAATGTTATGTAGAGGTTTTCCAATCCAAGGAAGGATGCAAGTCCTTTTGACTTGTAGGTCACAGGAGCACATGAGTGTTTAAGCATCCTCTTTACGGGCATCCAGTCCGCATAGCGATAGATTCCGTCAAGATCTTCGCGCGGATTGAACTGTCTGTTTTCATATACGGCACGGATGAGCGAAGGCGAGGCTGACTCCGGATCTGCCAGAGTCCAGCCAGCATCCTCGAATTCCCTACCGTCCGCCACATTCATCAGGCGATATCTTGTTTCTTTGAATCTCATTATTCAGGTTTAGTAATTTCAACTTACAGACTATTTCAAAAGCGACATATTCGGCATCTCCTTGTCGAATTCTCCGCGATCCAGTCTTTCCTTGATGTCCTTGAAGGCTGCAAGTGTCCTTTCGACATCCTCCATGCTGTGTGCTGCGGTAGGGATGATACGGAAGATCACCATTCCCGGAGGAATCACAGGATAAATGACAACAGAGCAGAATATGTGGTACTCTTCACGAAGGGCAACAGCAATGTTCGAAGCCTGATTCACACCGGCCTTCACATGCACCGGAGTCACACAAGCCTCTGCCGGTCCTATCTCGAAGCCCATTTCACGGAAACCTTCCTGAAGACGGCGGGTCACCTTCCAGAGCTGCGCACGGAGAGCGTCACCCTCAGGACTGTCGATGATCTCGAGTCTCTTGAGACATCCTTCCACGATAGGCATAGGTAGTGACTTCGCATATATCTGTGAACGCATGTTGTATTTCAGATAGTCGATGATATCCTTGTCGGCTGCCACGAAACCGCCGATGATGGCCATTGACTTGGCGTATGCACCGATGTAGATGTCTATCTCATCCATCACACCGAAATGCTCCGATGTACCGCGTCCGTGTTCACCCATCACACCGAATCCGTGTGCATCGTCGATCATGATGCGGAACTTATACTTTTTCTTGAGAGCTGCGATCTGGTCGAGGATTCCAAGAGCTCCTGTCATGCCGTACACGCCTTCTGTGATGAGGAGGACTCCACCACCCTTCTTTTCAGCTTCCTCACATGCCCTTGCAATGACTCTCTCACAATCCTTGATGTCGTTATGACGATATTTATACTTGCTTCCTATGTGGAGTCTTATACCGTCAAGCAGACATGCATGCGCCTCAGCATCATACACTATCACATCGTGACGGCATACGAGAGAATCGATAGTAGATACGATACCCTGATATCCGAAATTGAACTCGAAGGCCGCTTCCTTCTTCTCGAAAGCTGCAAGACGGCGTTCAAGTTCCTCATGGAGATGGGTCTGTCCTGTCATCATTCGGCTTCCCATAGGGTATGCAAGACCCCACCTGGCAGCTGCTTCAGCATCTGTCTTACGGATTTCAGGATGGTTTGCAAGACCGAGGTAGTTGTTGAGGCTCCAGCAGAGCACGTCCTGACCGTTGAATCTCATGTTCGGGCCAAGTTCGCCTTCAAGGCGAGGGAAAGCAAAATAACCTTCCGCCTTTTCTTTATACTGGCCGATAGGGCCACCGGTTGATTTTCTTATTCTGTCAAAAATGTCTGTAAACATAATGGTTAAGATTTTATCTGATTTTTTCTTTCATTACGAGTCCCATAAGTCTGAAGAGAAGTTTAGGTAACGGCTTTTCAGGATTGCGTTTGCTCATGTCTATTGCAAGGCCCAACTTCTTTATGATCGACACCTTGTGCGCCTCAACAAATTCTATCAGCGTTCCGTCAGGATCTTCGATATATGTGAAATGTCCTGATGCGTCACCCATGTCGAATCGTTCTCCGTCCGGGCAGCTGTCCACCGTGAAAGGATGTCCCTTGGATGCGCAGAATTCGCCCAGAGCCTTCATGTTGGTGACATCGAAGCAGACCTGTATAAAACCTGGATCACCCCAATAACGTCCCTCGTATATCTTGCGCGGTGAGCGCTCCAACGCTTGAACAAGCTCTATTGTGGAATCCCCGAAAAGCTCAGCAAAAGCGCCCTTGCGCTCCGGAGCCTTGAGGATGACGCGTCGGTATTGTTTGTCTGCCTCCGGCATAGGATTATTCGTGCTGAACGGACCCGTTGTGTCGCTGATCAGAATGTTATAGCCGAGAACCTCGCTGTAGAACTTCACGGACTTATCCATATCAGTAACTCCTATTACAGCTCCGGCCATTCCACCGGTAAGCTTGCCCTGGTCAATGAATACCTTCTTGTTTTCCACAATCTGGAAAACATTTCCGAAAAGGTCCTTGACATAAAAGCATGGCGTGCCGTCCGGAAGTGTTTCAGGAATTGTACAATCCTGCCATTTCACTGATATCTGCTTATGGAAAGCCTTGATGTCACGACAGTTGAGCTTTGCTGCAAAGACGCCCAGGTCTCCGACCGCTATCTTAAACGGACATGGTTCAGGCTTGCGCTTTGAGTATTGCCATATCTCGAATCCGCCGCCACCCTGAATATTTACTGCAATGCAGGCGTGACGTTGCTGCGGAACGCCGCCGGTATACGGAAGCATTCGTTCTGCGACTGTGTCGTCTTCAAGAATCTTCACATCGATGCCGAACATTTCAATGTACCAGTTCCATGACTTTCTGAAGTCAGTGGTACCGACACCGATCTGCTGGATTCCGGAAATAAGGAAAGAATCCATATTAAAAAAGGTTTAGATTTCAGTACTCTGGTTGGTTTGAGTAGTTTCTTTCTGCAAAAGTAAACTACTATATAGTAAACGTGTTTACTTTTTGGGTGCAAATGTAAGTTTTTTTTCCAAAACTAAGTAACTTTGCTAAAAATAATGACAATTTATGATAGTTTTTAAAGGAAGAAAAGTCCTCATCACCGGAGGAGGCACAGGCATTGGCGAAGCCATGGCATATCAATATGCAATGAAAGGCACTGACGTAATTCTGACCGGAAGACGTCTTGAACCGCTCGAATCCGTTCAGAAGAAGTGTATTGCCCTCGGAGTGAAGGCTTGGTGCAAGACCGTCGATATGGAAAAGCCAGAAACCATTGACGAACTCGTCAGCTGGATACATGATGAAGGTCACTTACTGGATTTCCTCTTCCTTAATGCAGGCATTTCACAGAGGGCGCTGACTCTCGAAACCGACATAAGCGTGGACCGCAGGCTTATGGAAGTCAATTATTTCGGAGGTATATATCTGGTAAAGGCGCTTAAGGACATGTTCCTTGAAAGAGGCGTGCATATCGCTGTCGTATCTTCAGTGTCAGGAGTGTTCGGCTTCCCTGTAAGGTCGGCTTATTGTGCTTCGAAACATGCTATCCACGGCTTCTATGAGACCATAGCTCTTGAATATCCGCAGATAAAGACAACCATCATCATCCCTGGAAGAATCCACACCGACGTATCAAAGAATGCGCTTGACGGAAACGGAAAACCGACCGGAATCATGGATCCCGGTCAGGCTAACGGATATGATGTGAACAAATGTGCCAAGGTTGCGATAAAGGCTATCGCAAGAGGAAAGCATGAGAAGGTGATCGGAGGATTCGACACCATCATGGTGCCATTCTACAGATATATCACCCCTCTCTTCCGTCTCATTGCAAGAAATGTATCTGCAAGATAAGATCAGACTCTGAGCTTCAGGCCGGCGAAGATTGTGTCCGGCTTGAATGCGAAGACTGATGCCATCTCACCGGACATGCAGAAACCGCATTTGTCGCACTTGTCTGTGCCGTGGCCGACGCATAGTCCTCTGCTTCCGTCTGGATAAACGAAGTCTGTCACCCAGCATCTCTTTGTAAACTTGTTGCTCTTCATGAGCTTGAGACCTGAAACGGAGTTCATGATAGGGTAACCTTTCTTCTTGTACTCGATGACTCTGTCGATGATCTCGGCTCTCTTATCAAGGTCAAGAGCAAGATACTCGGTTCCTTCGAAAGGAGTGTGGAAATTGATGGAAATACACTCGATTGCAGGGTTGTTCTTTGCATATTCGATTGTATCATCTACGGCAGTATAGTTGAGAGTGTTCACTACCATATTGACGCTGAGATGCTTATGTCCGCACTCAGCGATATTCTTCTCAAGCTTAGGGAAAGTTCCTTTGCCTCTGACCTCCTCGTGGTAGCCGTTTACACCATCGAGACTCACCCAGATCGAGTCAGCATGGGATCCGGCAAACGGAAGCTGTGCATTGGTGGTGATGGTACATGAGAAGAAACCTATCTCCTTGGCAAGGTCGATAAGGTCGTTTATCCTCTTGTCGCCATCTTTCCATATAGTCACTTCACCTCCTTCAAAATCCACGAATCTCGATCCTGCATCATACGATTTCTGAAGGTGATCACGCACCTGCTCATATGTCATGTTGTGCGGGTTCTTGAGTTCATATACACTGCAATGCTTGCATCTGAGATTACAGATGTCTGAGATGAACAGTACTGTCTGTAATGGTGCCTTTCGTCCGAAAAGACGAGCTCTGAAGAACCACCAGCCTAAATAAAAAAGCTTCTTCATATTACTTCGCTATAATTAACCGAAAATCAAGTTTACAATTATAAGGATCATACAGAAGAACATGACAATGTTCCTTGCTGTGAGCCATCTGATCATGAACCAGTCAAGTCCCGCCTTCCTGAATCTGTCGAAATCGCCCATCGGACCCATCCATTTCTTTGGCTGGACAGGCACGTCACGATTATGTACAAAATCATTCAATGACTTTACAAGCCAAAGAGATACAGGAAGAACAAGGAGGACAGCAAGATAAGCCGGATGCATCTGTCCCAGTGCTACTCCCGCCACAACTATCATATATGGGGCTGTGTTGAGAAATGCAGAAAAAGCAATCTGTCCTTTAGCGGAGCCCATAAGATGTGCCATTGTCTTTTTTCCCATCTTCGCATCGGGCACAGAATCGAGAACCGAATGAGAGTAAACGATATTTGTAACAAGCAGACCTATCGCAACAGATAGAAAGCCCATCCTCCAGTCTATCGCGCCTGTGATAGCATAATAAACTCCTGTTACCAACAGCGGACCGAACATAAGGAAGATCACAAGTTCACCAAGACCTCTGAAACCCAATTTAAGAGGACCTCCGGAGTATGATACACCTATGATCAGACCTGCTGCAACCCACCAGAGGATCTCCCATCCTCTGATTGCTATAACTACTCCGCCCATTGAAGCGGCAACAAGAAGAAAGACCATGACAGCTCCCAGAAGCTGAGAATGAGTGGCCTCTCCCGATGTGAGATATGGATATTTTATCATCCTACCTCTGAATCCTTCATTAGCGACTTTAGATCTCGCCTCTGCTGAACCGACCTTGTAATCAAACCAGTCATCAAGAAGGTTGAGTGAAAAATGAAGGAAAACCACACCAATCACAGATGCAATCGCTGCAATCCAGTTGAATTCTGCTCCACCATAAGAAAGTGCCACTGCAGTCAACGCAGGAAGCAAAGACTGAGGTAGAGATATTGGACGGGCATTATTAAGCCAAAATGAAATCTTATTACGCATCTGCTTTGAATTAGACGGTAAAGGTAATGAATTTTTCTTAGTCGATGAATCTGACCTTGCTCATATCTCGAGGTTTTGCATCAGGAGATTCGAGAGCATATCCGAAACCTATGCAGAGGCAGAATTCATATCCCTCGCTGAAGCCGAGTTTCTCGATATACGGCTTGCAGAGTTCATTGTCAGTCATGAATCTTACAGGGCTTCCGAGGCAGATGGAACCGACTCCGAGCGACCACGCGGAAAGCATCATGTTCTCAGCAAGAAGTCCGCAGTCGTATGCTGAAAAATCGTATGAAGGATCTCTTGCTATGAACACCATTGTAGGAGCATTTCTGAAGCATCCGGCCACAGCTTGTGCCGGCATATCGGGATGCGCTTCCGCCATCGCATCCTTGATCTCCTGCATAAGTTCAGGATTATCGACTACCCTCACCTCCCATGACTGTCTGTTCTGACCGTTAGGTGCGTTGATTCCGCACTCCAGGATCTTTGTCATGACTTCCCTGTCCACAGGTTCCTGGCTGTACTGTCTGATACTCCTGCGAGCCATGATGTTTTCTATCACCGGATTATCCATGTCCGGGGTCTGATTGCTTGCGCATGATGCCGCCGCTGCCAATGCAAGGCATGCGATGATGAAACGAAGCGTTTTCATAATTATTTGTATTTCAATGTTTTAATTTTTACCTGTTGCAATTTCATGATGGAAAGACGTGTTGAGAATCGATACAAGCCTCTCAGATGTCTGGAGTTCAAGCTCCGGACTATAGGTGTCATGTCTTACCATACCGATGCCTCTTGCATACCATGTGTCCGCGACTGTATGTCTGTTGCGCCCCATGCCTTTCTCAACTTTGCGTTCTCTTACGACGATACAGTCGAATGTTCCGGCAGGAGTGGTAATTGTCTCATATCTGAGTGCCTTCCTTTCGGTAACGCTTATCTTCATGGTAAGTCCAAGCGCCTTTACGGAAGCATGGACATCAGCCAGGACATCCCCCGGAGCCATATCTGAAGGCAAGGAGGATTCTCCTCCTGCTGAGGTTATCTTAGCACCTGAGGGAAGCAGAGTCCTGAACACAGCCGCCACAGATTCGGCCACATCAAGAATCACCGTACCATCGTCTATAGCAGCATGAAGCTGCGCCGGCTCATCTCCATAGTAAGGTTTGTGCTTATGATTAAGGATATGGGATGTATAATCAATGAACGTGGTGTCTTCCTTCTGCCAGGTTTCCCCTATCGTCATTGTATGGTACCACTTCACTTCCCCTTCTGCTGTAGTTCTGGTATATTCCAGAACAGAATCTTCCACATTGCAGAAATACGGAGTCTTCTCCTGCCCCATCATCTGAGGCGTAGAACACACCAATATTGTCAATATATATAATAACCGTTTCATGAATTCATTACCGCTATGCATATCATTACGCTAAAGTAGGAACTTTTCCTGAATAAGCATAAAAAAAAAAGCACCTGCGAAAGTATCGCAAGTGCTTATTGTGGTCCCTGCAGGGCATGATCCTGCGACCCCCTGATTATGAGTCAGGTGCTACTAACCAACTGAGCTAAGGGACCAAACTTATAAAAGAACTAATTTGCTTGTGGTCCGATCCGAAAATCGGACCACATTGCAAATATAATACTTTTTTCGATTAGTTGAGCTTGATCTCAACCTCAACACCTGAAGAAAGCTCGAGCTTCATAAGAGCGTCTACAGTCTTAGGAGTTGAATCGTAAATGTCAAGAAGACGGCAGTATGAGCTGAGCTCGAACTGCTCACGTGACTTCTTGTTTACGAAAGTCGAGCGGTTCACAGTGAAGATCTTTTTGTTGGTCGGAAGCGGAATAGGTCCGTTCACGCGAGCACCTGTAGCAGATACTGTCTCAACGATCTTCTTCGCTGACTTGTCAACAAGCATGTGATCGAATGATTTGAGTTTAATTCTAATTATCTGGCTCATATCAAATTTCGTTGATTACTGTTAAACAATTATTCGTCATCCTCAGCCTTGTAACCGCTCTTCTCGATAACCTCCTTAGCGAGTCCTGCTGGAACCTCAGCATAGTGGTCGAATGTCATTGTGCTGGTAGCACGACCAGAAGAGATTGTACGGAGGATAGTCACGTAACCGAACTGCTCAGCGAGTGGAACGTATGCCTTCACGATACGTGCACCGAGAGTAGAGTCCATTGCGTTGATCTGTCCACGACGACGGTTGAGGTCACCTACGATGTCTCCCAAGTAGTCCTCTGGAGTTACAACTTCGAGGCTCATGATAGGCTCGAGGAGAACTGGTCTTGCCTTAGGACAAGCGTGACGGAATGCAAGACGTGCAGCGAGCTCGAATGAGAGCTGGTCTGAGTCAACCGGGTGGAATGAACCATCCTTGAGGGTAACCTTGAGTGATGGAACCTCGTAACCTGCGAGAACACCGTTTGACATTGCTGACTTGAATCCCTTCTCAACTGATGGGATGAACTCCTTAGGAACGTTACCACCCTTAACCTCGTCAACGAACTGGAGGCCTGTTACGCCCTCGTCAGCTGGTCCGATCTCAACGATGATATCCGCGAACTTACCACGTCCACCGGTCTGCTTCTTGAATACCTCACGATGCTGAACGGTCTGAGTGATAGCCTCTTTGTAGTTAACCTGAGGTGCACCCTGGTTGATGTCAACACCGAACTCACGACGGAGACGGTCAACGATGATGTCGAGGTGAAGCTCACCCATACCGCTGATGACAGTCTGGCCTGTATCGTGGTCAGTCTTCACTGTGAATGTAGGGTCCTCCTCAGCGAGCTTAGCAAGCGCGATACCGAGCTTGTCAAGATCCTTCTGAGTCTTAGGCTCTACAGCAAGACCGATCACAGGATCAGGGAACTCCATAGACTCGAGAGTGATAGGAGCCTGCTCGAAGCAGATTGTATCACCGGTACGGAGATCCTTGAAACCGACTGCTGCACAGATGTCACCTGCCTCAACGAACTCGATAGGGTTCTGCTTGTTTGAGTGCATCTGGAAGAGGCGTGAAACACGCTCCTTCTTGCCGGTACGTGTATTGAGTACGTATGAACCTGCATCAAGCTTTCCTGAGTATGCTCTCATGAACGCGAGGCGACCTACGAATGGGTCAGTAGCGATCTTGAACACGAGTGCTGCGAACGGCTCCTTTACGCTTGGCTCACGTACTTCCTCGTCACCTGCAGGGTTAGTACCCTTAACGGCACCCTTGTCAAGTGGTGATGGGAGGTAACGCATAACTGCGTTGAGGAGGAACTGTACGCCCTTGTTCTTGAATGAAGAACCGCAGCATGCAGGAACGATAGCCATATCGATGGTAGCTGCACGGAGAGCTGCGATAACCTCCTCCTCAGTGATTGAGTCAGGATCCTCGAAGAACTTCTCCATAAGGTTCTCATCATACTCGGCAGCAGCCTCAACGAGCTTCTCTCTCCAAGCGTTTGCCTCGTCTACATACTTCTCAGGAATGTCAGTAACCTGATAGTTTACGAGTGCGTCAGAGTTGTGGTCGTAGATCATCGCCTTCATAGCAACGAGGTCGATGATACCGTCGAACTTATCCTCGGCACCGATTGGAATACAGATTGGAACTGCGCGTGCACCAAGCTTCTCCTTCATCTCGTCGATTACTGCGAAGAAGTCAGCACCTACACGGTCCATCTTGTTTACGTATGCGATCTTTGGAACGCCATACTTGTCAGCCTGACGCCATACGGTCTCAGACTGTGGCTGTACACGTCCTACCGCACAGAAGGTAGCGACTGTACCATCGAGCACGCGGAGTGAACGCTCCACCTCAACGGTGAAGTCAACGTGGCCCGGAGTGTCGATAAGGTTGATCTGATACTGATCACCGTTGTAGTTCCAGAATGCAGTAGTAGCTGCAGAAGTGATGGTGATACCACGCTCCTGCTCCTGAACCATCCAGTCCATTGTAGCACCACCCTCGTGAACCTCACCAATCTTGTGAGTCTTACCTGTGTAGTACAGGATACGCTCTGAGGTAGTGGTCTTACCGGCATCGATGTGAGCCATGATACCGATATTTCTGGTGAATTTAAGGTCTCTAGCCATTGTACTTTACTGTTTTCCGGATTAGAATCTGAAGTGTGCAAATGCCTTGTTGGCCTCTGCCATTCTGTGCATGTCTTCTTTTCTCTTGAATGCTGCACCCTCGCAGTTATATGCTGCGATGATCTCAGCACAGAGCTTCTCTGCCATTGTGTGGCCTGAACGCTTACGAGCGAAATTGATCATGTTCTTCATAGAGAGAGAGATCTTTCTTTCAGGACGCACCTCCATTGGCACCTGGAAGTTAGCTCCACCGATACGACGTGACTTAACCTCAACCTGAGGAGTTACGTTCTCGAGGGCCTTCCTCCAAATATCTAGAGGAGCCTTATCAGAATCTTTCATCTTCTCGCCTACCATGTCAATGGCATCGTAAAAAATAGAATACGCGATACTCTTCTTTCCATCCAGCATAAGGTTGTTCACGAAACGGGTTACGTTTACATCGTGAAACTTTGGATCAGGAAGTAGAATCCTCTTCTTAGGCTTCGTTTTTCTCATTTTTTTGAAAAATTAGGTGATGAATTAATTAATAAAATTACTTCTTAGACTTCTTTGGTCTCTTGGTACCGTAGAGAGAACGTGACTGAGTTCTTCCATCGACACCTGCAGTATCCAAAGCTCCTCTAAGGATGTGGTAACGCACACCCGGAAGGTCCTTTACACGACCACCGCGAACGAGCACGATTGAGTGCTCCTGGAGGTTGTGGCCCTCGCCAGGTATGTAGGCGTTGACCTCTTTAGAGTTAGTAAGACGTACACGGGCAACCTTACGCATTGCTGAGTTAGGCTTCTTAGGTGTAGTAGTGTACACACGTACGCATACTCCTCTTCTCTGAGGACAAGCATCCAACGCGCGAGACTTGCTCTTCTCTTCGATAACCTCGCGTCCTTTGCGAACTAATTGTTGAATTGTAGGCATAAATGTTTGT
>JBGVNK010000011.1:0-59776 GCA_045125535.1 Candidatus Cryptobacteroides sp. | reverse complement strand
CTTTCTTCGAGGACGTGGGCATAAATCAGCGTTTCTGATATGTCGGAATGGCCGAGGATTTCCTTCAAGGCAGCGATATCCTTGGTCTTGCGGAGATAGAGTGTAGCAAAGGTGTGTCGGCCTACTTTATGCGTGAGGGTCTTGTTGATGCCGGCTATGGTAGCAATCTCCTTGAGGTAGCGGTTCATGGTCTGGTCGGGCAGGAGCTTTTCGAATACGGGGCCTTTCTTTCGGGTGCCAACGATGTTCGTCATCAGCATCTGGAGGGGTTGGGAGATAGGCACGACAATCGGTTCCGGTTTCGAGTTGCGGAGTTTGATGCGATAGTATGTGAAGGTGGTAGGACTGAACTGCTCCAACTTGAGATGCTTGGCATCGCCGATGTGCAGACTGCTGAAGCACAGGAATAGGAAGAATTCCAATGTCCGGTGCAGCGGGTATTCCAGTTCTCCGGATTTATATAGATCTATCAGAAGATTGAGCTCATTTTCGACCAGATAGACACAGTTGGTTTTTACCTTCCGGATTTTCCAGTCGTCGAAGGGGTTCTCGTCGATGTAGCCATCCTTGTAGGCCAGACGGATGTACTTCTTCAGAATGGCCATGTTTTTGTAAGCGGTGTTGTCATTGTTCTCGCATTCCTTCTTGAGATGTGAGAAATAGAGGTCCAGAAACTGCCCGTCAATATCATCGAAATGGAGCAGGGGAGAGTATTGACGCAGTTTACTGATGGCACTCAAGTGTGTTTGGTATGTGCCCAGTTCCATGCGCAGCTTCCTTTGTTTGGCGCTGATGTAATCAAAGAATGTGTCGTAATCGTCCGGACGATGGTAGGCACGGAGAAAGGCATCACGGGTGAGCCGCTTATCCTTCAGACGGTATTTCACAAAGACATTGTTTATTCGCGCCAGGATATTGTCGATGATAAGATTCTTGTCATTGGCCATCTTGTCGGAGCTGGAGACGCGTTTCTTCTTGTCGTTCCAGTTCTTTTCATCGACAGTTACTTTGGTGGAGAAGTTCACCTTCTGGCGTTGAACGTAGAAAGAGACCCAAACGAAACCTGTAGTGCTCTCTTTTTGGTGTTTCCGGAAGTATGTCTTTATCGTAATCATAGTTAATCAAATTTCGGGTTAAAAATGAATCAAATATGCCCGATTTCGCCTGCGGTCTACACTTTGCACAGCTTTTACTCATCTCGGAGGGGTGGGTAGGCAGATGCAAAAGGTATAAAACACAAATAGCGCCGTTAGATTTCTCTAACAGCGCTATATAGCTAAAATTCAGTTCTTTATCTCTGGCGGAAGCTGGGGGATTCGAACCCCCGGTACGGTTACCCGTACGTCAGTTTAGCAAACTGGTGGTTTCAGCCACTCACCCATCTCACCAAAACTGCCCAGTTTTTCTCAACGGGACTGCAAATATATAAATATTTTAATGATTCACCAAATAATAATACTTACATTGTGATTCTTTAGTGTTGCTTGAGGGGGTTGTTTAAGAACCTCAAGGAACATGGCGTTTTTATAAGTTTTTAATAATCAACTTTTTACTAAAATATAATGTTGCCTGAGATACTTTCGCTTGTACCTCAGGCAACATCTGTCAAACTATTAAATGCAGAATTTACTGCTTGGCGATATTTTCGCGCATTTCGGTGTCGGCCTGGATGTTCTTCATCTTATAATAGTCCATGATGCCGAGATTGCCGCTGCGGAATGCTTCAGCCATTGCGAGTGGCACTTCTGCCTCTGCCTCGATCACGCGTGCACGCGCTTCCTGAGCCTTTGCCTTCATCTCCTGCTCGAGAGCGACAGCCATTGCACGACGCTCCTCTGCACGAGCCTGAGCGATGTTCTTGTCTGCCTCTGCCTGGTCCATCTGAAGGACTGCACCGATATTCTTTCCGATGTCGATGTCTGCGATGTCGATAGAGAGGATCTCGAATGCTGTTCCTGCATCAAGTCCCTTTTCAAGAACAACCTTGGAGATGCTGTCTGGATTCTCGAGAACTGATTTATGGCTTTCTGCAGAACCGATGGACGAAACGATTCCCTCACCTACTCGTGCAAGAACTGTCTCCTCACCGGCACCTCCCACAAGCTGTCTGATGTTTGCGCGAACAGTCACTCGTGCCTTTGCGATAAGCTGTATACCGTCCTTTGCAACCGCAGTTACAGGAGGAGTGTTGATAACCTTAGGGTTAACGGACATCTGCACAGCCTCAAACACGTCACGGCCTGCAAGATCGATTGCAGCTGCCATCTTGAAATTCAACGAAATATTTGCCTTGTCAGCAGAAATAAGTGCATTCACAACCTTCGGCACATCACCCTTTGCAAGATAGTGAGCCTCAAGTTCATTGGCATAAAGTGTAAGTCCCGCTTTTGTTCCTGTTACCATTGCCATTACGATAGTGTTAGGCGAAACACCTCTCCAACGCATGAGAACAAGCTGGATAAGGGAAATCCTCACTCCTGAAATCAATGCCTGGAACCAGAGGGTCACAGGGAAGAACCACAGGAAGATGACAAGACCAACGATCGACACTGCGATCCATACGATAATCATTACATCCATAGTATCAATAATTTAAGATTTATTCTGAAACAGAAGGAACGACATATATCTTTCCTTCCTCTATCATGCAGATTTCCACTTCTACATTAGGGTCAATCATGCCCTCAAGCGCCTTCACCTCAACGATTTCATCCTCGAAACGTGCCGATCCCATCGGAGCAAGTCTTGTAACTGTGCGACCCTTGTCAGACACACGAAGTTCAACAGGCAACTGATTGACTTTCGACTCGATGGTTGTGTTGAGCGTCATCCTCTTCCATGTCTTGGCGCGAAGCACCACTACGGCGAATGCTACAAGTACTACAGCAGTAACTCCTGTAACTATTCCGCCTGTCAGATTTCCAAACTCATAGAAAGCATACCAGCACGATCCTCCCAGAGACAGAAGACCGAGAATTCCTGCTACTCCGACACCTGGAATAAGAAGAATCTCTGCAATCATCAGCACGATTCCGACAAGAATCAATGTTATTATAAGTCCCATATTATTTAACCTGTTTTGTTGATACATCCGATACTCCCATCGCCTTGACGAATTCTACCAGAGAGTCTGCTTTAGCCTTGTCATTGAATGGTCCTACAACATAAACGACAGATCCTTCCGGATTCTGAACCCTTGCGATATCCTTTCCGCCTGCCTGCTGCCTGATGCCGCTTGAAACAGCAGAATCCAGACTTCCGCCTGCCGGAATGATCCTCACTTCATAAAATACCGGATCTGACTTCTTTTCAGCCTCACGAGCTTTCGCTGTCGCCATCTTGACGGTCTTTCCATCAATGAAAGGAACGATATACGCACTCTTGAATCCTACTCTCTTCACTGCATTAAGATGAGACAGCACGTCATTATAGGTTCTGAATACTCCTACACGATAGACATAATGACCGTTTGCTCCCTTGCTTTCATATACCGGACTCAATCCTTTGAGATCCTTCACTTTAGCCCTATACTTGGAAGCGAAAATCTGTATCTGGTATACTACTCCTGAAGGAAGATTCTGATCCTCGGCAAACTGACCTTCTTCCAGAACCTTGAACGAATAATCGAACTTGACTTCAGGTTCAAGCACAGTCATGACAAGTGGAGCACCCATAGATTTCCTTGAAAAAGAATATCCGTTTGTCTCATTCACCATCTCATGACCACCTGCATCCATAAGTTTTTCCGGATCTATTACCACACCCTTCAAAAGGAAATCCAACTCGATCTTCTGAAGTTCCGACTGGGCCTTGCTTAAAGAATCCTGAAGAACATTGATCCTGCGGGCCGCATTTATCGTCTTGGAATCAATCATACCTGCATATATGGAAATGGAATCCCTGAGCATTCTGACCTGAGACATCTTCTGAATGTATCTTCTCGTATCCGCATTCTCCGGAACATCTGTCTTTACAGGAGCAGAAACCTCATTGCCTGAAGCAGACGAAGGAACAAGAGAAGCAATTTTCAGAAGTTCATCCGGATCTTCCACCGGTCTGCTTATAGGCATGGTGTCAAACTCAAGCACATAGACATATACACTGTCTTGAGAGCAGTCTCTATTGGAAGCAAATATCGTGTGCTGCCCGTCCGGAGTGTTATAGAAAAGGAAATCATCTGCCGGAGATGAGTACGGAAAACCAAGATTTTCCGGAGCAGACCATTCCTGCGCATCTTCATCCCAATCCGAAACGAACAGATCGTATCCTCCTACACCTTGAAGTCCGGCAGAAGAGAAGTACAGATGCCTGCCGTCTGCAGACAGAAGAGGATATATCTCGTCCGACACGGAAGTCAACTGTTCGTTTATGAGGGCCGGAACCGCCCACACGGAATCCTGAAGCGACGAAGTGTAGAGGTTTCTCGTTCCTTCTTCGTCTTCAGCAGACCAATACAGTTTCCTGAGCCCCTCCGGAGCATACATAGCCTTATGGAATCTGTGATCGGCTGCAGAGTCAAGGACATTAGGAAGAGGACGCCAGCTGCGGTCTTCAAGAGGATAATAAAGATAAAAATCCTCTATTGAAAACTTATGTCTGGCAACCACTTTCGGAGAATAGGCAAACGCCGTCATGCTCCTTCCGTTCTCAGCCATCAGGATTCTGTCGTCGATAATTCTGGCCATAATGGAATCTGATTGCTGCTCAGCAGTTTCCAAAGCCATCCTGTAAGATTCGAGAGCCTCCTCGAAACGGTATCTGTTCTTTAGATTGTCACCTTTATTGACCAGTCCTTCCACCTGTTGTGCCGAAGAGGTGAGACCAAGGGACAAGAGGAACATGGATAATATCGAATATATGGTGATTTTCGTTGTTTTTATCATTTCAAATTCTGTTTCAGCCTACAAATTTAACAATTTATTGCTTAAAAAACCGATAAAAAGGGGTTGTTTCTTTATTTATAAGAAAAAAAGCGTAAATTTGTGCCCTATTTTGCGGTCGGTATGCCATGTAGCTTCGCTAAGGCTCCGAAAAGCTGAAACAAATATCATTAAAACAATAAATTATTATGCAAAGTAAAGGTGCAATCAGATTTGTGGCTATCCTGCTTCTCTTCGCATCTCTCTGGCAGCTCTCTTTCACTCTGGTAAACCAGATTCAGGAGAACAAGGCAGAGAAGTATGCGGATGCAAAGGCGGAGGCCGCAATGCAGACAGCTGCTTTCGAGAAGGTCTCTGAAGCAGACAGAGCCTTCTATCTTGACTCTCTCAAGAAGGTAGAGAACAGAAGGTACATCGATTCAATTTCTGCCGAGAAGATCTACTTCGGCTACACATTCAAGGATGTACAGGCAAAGTCAATCAACCTTGGTCTCGACCTCAAGGGTGGTATGAACGTAATGCTCCAGGTACAGCTCAAGGACCTCGTAAGGGCTCTCGCAGGTTACAGCGAAGCTCCTGAGTTCACAAAGGCACTTGACCTCGCACAGGAGCGCAGCGTAAACTCACGTCAGGACTTCATCACTCTCTTCGCTGAGGCTTGGAACGAGACTTCAAACGGAATGCCTCTCGCTCAGATCTTCGGTACTTACGAGATGAGAGACAAGATCGGACCGGAGTCTACAAACGATCAGGTTATCGAGGTGATCAGAGCTGAGTCGGAGAGTGCTGTTTCAAACTCATTCAACGTCCTCAGAAACCGTATCGACCGTTTCGGTGTGACTTCACCTAACATCCAGAAGCTCGGTAACAGCGGACGTATCCTCGTCGAGCTCCCAGGTGTAAAGGAGCCTGAGCGTGTAAGAAAGCTCCTCCAGGGAACAGCTTCACTCGAGTTCTGGACAACCTACACTTATAAGGAGATCGAGTCTTACCTCGTTGAGGCAAATGCTGCTCTCGCACAGATGCAGGCTGTTGTTGGCGACGTTGTTGCTGACGCTAAGGCTGTTGAGGGCGACGACCTCCTCGCAGAGGAGCTCCAGCAGAGCGCTGAGGATGCTGCAGCAGAGGCTCAGTACAGACAGCAGAACCCTCTCTTCTCAGTTCTCCAGCTTTCTGGCGCAAGCGGAAGCGCATGCATCGGTTATGCACACTATGCTGACACCGCTCAGATCAACAGGTATTTCGAAATACCTCAGATCAAGCAGCTCTTCCCACGCGAATTCCAGCCTAAGTGGGCTGTAAAGGCATCTGAGTTCTTTGAGGGTGACAACATCTTCGAACTCGTAGCTATCAAGTCATCTTCACGCGACGGAAAGGCACCTCTCGACGGTGGTGCAGTTTCTGACGCAAGCATCCAGTACGGAAACAACGGTGAGATCCACGTTTCAATGACTATGAATGCTGAGGGTGCAAACACATGGGCAAGACTTACAAGAGACAACGTAGGCAAGCAGATCGCCATCGTTCTCGACGGTATGGTTTACTCATATCCTAACGTAATGAATGAGATCACTGGCGGTAACTCACAGATCACTGGTAACTTCACTCTCGAAGAGGCTGAGGACCTTGCAAACGTGCTCAAGTCAGGTAAGCTTCCTGCACCTGCAACTATCATCCAGGAGCAGGTTGTAGGACCTTCACTCGGTGCAGAGTCTATCAACGCTGGTCTCATCTCATTCGTGATCGCGTTCATCCTCGTGCTTCTCTACATGCTCTTCTTCTATCAGGGCGCAGGTCTCGTAGCTGACATCGCACTCCTCTGCAACGTGGTTCTCCTCTTCGGTACCCTCGTTTCATTCGGTGCAGTCCTCACTCTCCCTGGTATCGCCGGTCTCGTATTGACCCTCGGTATGGCAGTGGACGCAAACGTCATCATCTATGAGCGCGTGAAGGAAGAACTTCGTGCAGGAAAGGGTCTCAGCAAGGCTATCGCTGACGGTTACAGCAATGCTTACTCAGCTATCATCGACGGTCAGATCACTACCCTCCTCACCGGTTTTGTACTCTTTGTGTTCGGTTCAGGTCCTGTACAGGGCTTCGCTACAACCCTCATCATCGGTATCATCACTTCTGTTCTTACATCTATCTTCATCACAAGAATCATCTTTGATGACAGAGTATCGAAGAACAAGAACATCACATTCGACAGCAAGCTTACAAGAAACTTCCTCCAGAATACACATGTAGATTTCCTCGGCAAGAAGAAGATCGCTTACATCGTTTCTGGTGTGCTTATCCTCATCTCACTTGTATCTATCTTCACCAAGGGCTTCACATACGGTGTCGACTTCACCGGTGGACGTACATATGTTGTAAGATTCGATACTCCTGTGACTGCAGAGGAAATCCGTGAGGCAGCCATCGCTGAGTTCGACGGTGCTGTCGAAGTCAAGCAGTTCGGTGGCGAGAGCCAGATGAAGATCACTACCCAGTATCTTGTTGAGGACGAGTCTTCTGATGCAGATGCAGAGGTTGAGAGCAAGCTCTACAACGCTCTCGGTGGCTTCTTCGCTGACGAGCTCTCATTCTCAGAGTTCACTTCAACTCTCGACAATCCTAACGGTATCATCAGCTCTGACAAGGTTGGTCCTACAATCGCTAACGACATCACAAGAGACGCGATCATCGCTGTGATCCTCGCACTCATCGTGATCTTCGGATATATTGCAGTACGATTCAAGGGATGGACTTGGGGTCTCGGTGGTGTGACAGGTCTTGCTCACACAGCACTAATCGTGATCGGCTTCTTCTCACTCTTCTCAGGAATCCTTCCTTTCAGCCTTGATATCGACCAGACATTCATCGCTGCGATCCTTACCATCATCGGTTACGCAATCAACGATACAGTGGTTATCTTCGACCGTATCCGTGAGTACAAGGAGCTTCATCCTAAGGCAGACTTCCGTCAGAACGTGAACGAGGCTCTCAACAGCACTCTCTCACGTACAATGAATACTTCACTCACTACTCTCGTGACTATGCTCGCGATTGCAATCTTCGGTGGTGAGGTGATCAGAGGTCTTGCAGTAGCCCTCATCCTCGGTATCGTGATCGGTACTTACGCTTCTATCTTCATCGCTACTCCTATCATGTTCGATGTAACAAAGAAGGCTGAGGCTAAGGCTGCAAAGAAAGCTGAGAAGTAATCAACATTACAATATCTTTTCAAAGGCGTCCTGAAAAACAGGGCGCCTTTGTTGTTAATAACTTTTCTGATTGACAATCAATAACTTCTGATCATCCTTAATATTATTTTTGAAAGGTAGGACAAGATTATCTATCTTTGTCATCCTTAAATTTTTCAGCTATGTCCTTCGTCCATCTTCACGTACATACACAGTATTCCATTCTTGACGGTCAGTCATCGATTCCGGGTCTTTTCGAAAGAGCGAAAGAGCTGGGAATGCCGGCTTTGGCCATAACCGACCATGGAAACATGTATGGTGTGAAGGAATTTCTCAAAGTGGCGAAGAAATTCCCGGAAGTGAAGCCTATCATCGGCTGCGAGGTCTATGTTACGAAACATTATGACCACAAGCTGAAGGATAAGGACCACAGGGCATATTTCCACCTTATCCTGCTCGCAAAGAACTACACAGGCTACAAGAACCTCATGAAGATATGTTCTACAGGACATATCGAGGGTAAATATTATGAAAAGCCGAGAGTATGCCACGAGATCATCGAGCAGTATTCTGAAGGCCTGGTGTGCTGTTCGGCATGTATTGCCGGTGAGGTGCCGAGAGCGATCATCGCAGGCGACATGAAAGGCGCGGAAGAGGCGATAATGTGGCACAAGAAGGTGTTCGGTGATGATTTCTATCTTGAGGTGCAGCAGCACAAGACTGAGATTCCCGGACAGTCGCAGGAAGTCTATGAAAGACAGATTGTGGCTAACGAAGGTATCTTCGAACTGGCGGCAAAGACAGGTACAAAGGTAGTGGCTAGCAACGACGTGCATTTCGTACGCAAGGAGGACGGTCCTGCACACGACAGGCTTATCTGCTTGACTACCAATACATACGTTGACGAGCCTGACAGAATGAGATACACCCAGCAGGAGTATCTCAAGAGCGAGGAGGAAATGCTTGACATGTTCTACAAGCATCCTGAGACTCTAGCCAACACACTTGAAATTGCAGAGAAGATCGAGAACTTCAAGATAGACAAGGACCCTATCCTTCCTAAATTCGATCTTCCAGAAGAATTCCTCGCTGACATAGACACCTATCTTGAAAAATACAAAGATATCATTGACGCAGGACGCTGCGATCCTAAAGGAAATGACCGTGGAGTGGAATTTACACATTCCGTGGCATATCTCTGTCATCTTACATATATAGGCGCGAAGGTGCGTTACGGTGAGACATTGAACGATGTGCAGGCCGAGCGCATCGAGTTCGAGCTCAAGACAATCTGCTCGATGGGATTCCCTGACTACTTCCTCATCGTGCAGGACTTCATCGCCGCGGCGCGAAGCGAAGGTATTTCAGTAGGTCCAGGACGTGGATCGGCAGCTGGTTCTGCTGTTGCTTACTGCTTGAGAATCACAAATATAGACCCTATAAAATACGACCTTCTCTTCGAGCGATTCCTCAATCCGGACCGTATCAACATGCCCGATGTCGACATCGACTTCGACGATGACGGACGCTACCGCGTGTTCCAGTATATCGAGGAAAAATACGGAAAGGATCATATCTCACATGTGATCACATACGGAACCATGGCCGCAAAATCGGCCATCAAGGACGTAGCGCGTGTAAGCCGCATGTCCATAGAGGAGTCGAACAGACTCACCAAACTTGTTCCTGACAAGCCTTTTGAGGCGACAGTGGAGGAAGATGGAAAGAAGGTGAAGAAGGAATTCAAGCCAAAACTCTCCAACTGTCTCAAATACGGCGAACTCAGCACCGAACTGAACACCGGTACACCGGAAGTGCAGGAAGTGCTCACATATGCAGGAAAACTCGAAGGATGCATACGACAGACAGGAGTGCACGCATGTGCGATGATCATCGGAAGAGGCAATCTTACAGAATATATTCCTATATCTATCGCAAACGACAAACTCACCGGTGAAGAAGTATGGGTGTCGCAGTATGACGGACACTACATTGAGGAAGTCGGTATGCTCAAGATGGACTTCCTCGGCCTCAGGACACTGTCGATCATCAAGGAATGTCAGGCGAACATCAAGAAGCGTCACGGAATCGAGTTCGACATCGAGAAGATTCCTATCGACGACCAGCTTACATACGAACTTTACAGCCGCGGAGACACCACGAGTGTGTTCCAGTTCGAAAGTCCCGGCATGAAGGAGTGGCTGATAAAGCTCCAGCCTACCCGATTCGAGGACCTCATCGCCATGAACGCCCTCTACCGTCCGGGTCCGATGGACTATATTCCTGATTTCGTAGAAAGAAAGCAGGGACGCCAGCCTATCGAATACGACCTTCCGGAAATGGAAGAGACGCTTCAGGACACATACGGAATCACGGTTTATCAGGAGCAGGTGATGCTTCTGTCCCGAAAGCTCGCCGACTTCACCAGAGGTCAGGCAGACACCCTGCGTAAGGCTATGGGTAAGAAGCTCAAGGACGTGCTGGACTCTCTCAAGGGACTGTTCCTTGAAGGAGGAGCAAAGAACGGTCATCCAAAGGAAATGCTCGAGAAGATCTGGGCTGACTGGGAAAAGTTCGCTTCATACGCTTTCAACAAGTCTCACGCTACATGCTATGCGTGGGTGAGTTACCAGACAGGATGGCTCAAAGCCCACTATCCTGCAGAATTCCAGGCAGCCAACCTGACAAAGAATCTCTCCAATATGGATGAGATCAAGAAGATCATGGATGACTGCAAGAAGAACGGCATAAAGGTGCTCAATCCTGACATCAACGAGTCTGATTCTAAGTTTACGGTAAACAAGCAGGGTGAAATCCGCTTCGGTCTCGGTGGTATCAAGGGATTCGGTGACAATATCGTGCGTGCAATCCTCGCAGAACGCACAGAAAACGGACTTTTTGCCGACATCTTCGACTTTGTGGAGAGAATGTCTGGTGTGGTCAACAGAAAGGCTTTTGAGGCACTTCTGCACTCGGGAGCCTTCGACAGCTTCGGTCTGAGCAGAAAACAGTTCCTGACACCATGCAAGAACGGCGATCTGTTCATTGACACATTGCTCCGTTATGGCGAACTGTTCAAGCAGGATAGCCTGAACAGTAGCATATCACTTTTCGGAGACGCAGAAGAACTCAAGCCGGAAAGGCCTGAGATTCCGTCATCCAATGGTGAAGAAGATATGCTGGAAAAGCTGAAGATGGAGAAAGAATTGGTCGGAATGTACCTATCTGCGCATCCTTTGGACAGATATCTGTTTGAACTGGAGAATTTCACTACCTGTCAGGTTGGTGAAATCAATGATCTCGTATCTGAATGCGAGATGAAGAAGACCAAACAAAAGGCTTACGTAGCCGGATTAGTCATATCCACTCAGACCATGACCAATAAGAACGGTCGTCCATGGTCAAAGACAGTTATAGAAGATTTCGGCGGAAGTTATGAAATAGCTCTTTTCGGAAAGGATCATGAGAACTTCATGAGCTACATGCAGCTTAACAATGCTATCTTCATCGAAGGTGAAATAGAGGAGAAATATTATATAAAGCCGGAAGAAAGAGCTCAGGGCAAGACCTCTCCTTATGCATTCAAGGTGAAGAAGATCATGCTTCTCGGCAATGTCACAGATTCTTTTGTCAAAGGATTTGCAATATATGTGTCTACTGACATGCTGACCCAGGAATTCAGGGACAAGCTTGTGAAAATGATAAAGAGGAACAAAGGAAGCGTTCCGCTCACAATGTTCCTCCATGATCCTCAGAAAGGATGGAATATCGAATTTCTGTCCCGCAAGTTCCGTGTAGCCGTCACTGCTGACTTCATCGAAGAACTGAAGAACCTGCAGATCCGCTACAGCGTTCTTAAAAAGTAAATTCAGCAGTTACAGGGAAATGGTCGGAAATCCATTCCTTATCTGCATATTTCTCTGTGATCACATCATAGCTGTGACACTTCGAGAATCCATCGTAGAAAATATAGTCGAGAGTGAGGAATCGTGCACCCCAGTCGTTGTATGATTCCTCCTTATCCACAACCTCAGCATGCTGGGTTGCATTCTTCATGACCGAGTTGAAGTCTGTAACGATGCTGTTGTTAGGTGTAATGTTGAAGTCACCGACCATAACTACAGGATAACCTTCCACATTCATTTCATCAACCTTCTGCTTTGCAAGAGCAAGTCCGTTTCTCTGAGCCTGTGTACCGGCATGATCGAGATGTACGTTCACGAAATAGAACTTCTTTCCTGAATCCTTCTTTTCGAGAAGCATCCATGTAAATGTTCTCGGATGCCATGCATCCCAGCCCATTGAAGGCTTTTCTGGTGTCTCAGAAAGCCACATAGTACCCCATCCGAGCATATTTGTAGTCTTCTTGTTCCAGTGGATGGTCGTATGCTCTCCCTTCTTCTTTCCGTTCTCTCTTCCTACTCCTACACCCTGATAATCCTCAAAAAGCATGATGTCGAAATATTTCTTCTGCTTGAAGAGAACTTCCTGCATCGCGATTACATCCGGCTGCTGATCCTTTATCATGGCAATTGATGCATCCTTTCTGTAAATCCAGGCATTAGGACCATCCTTCATTGTAGCATATCTGATGTTGTAGGTCATAACCTTCAGATCGCCCTTTCTTTCCTGCTCCTGATCCTGTTCCTGTGCCTGGGCACCTGCAACTGCAAACGCTGCTGCAAAAAACAATAAGATTCGTTTCATAGTCATATAAATGGTTTTAGTTATCTGTTTCAACACACAAAATTAATATTTTTATAGTACTTTTGCAGTACAAGGAAATTTATTTGACATGGCAGAAGAAACTTTTTCAGACCTCGGAAGAGTAGAGGCTATAGCCAGACTCTACGAAGGAACACCTTACAGACCTTTTGACAACAGCTGGTTCGAGACATCGGGAAAATCCTACATCACATCACATTCAAGGACCTTTCTTGAAGGAATAGATTTCGACCTGACATACTTCCCTTTGAAACATCTCGGATACAAGTGTGTTACAGCCGTTACTGGTGAACTATATGCGGAATTCTCGCATCCACGTACAATGGATATCCGACTTGGAATATCTTCAAAACTTGATTTCAAGCATATCAAGGATATATGGGAAGGTATTGTGACAGCAGCAAAGGAACATGGATACAAGAAGGTCAGTCTTGACCTCATCCCGTCTCCTAACGGTCTTGCTGTAAGTGTATCATCTGTAGGTGAGACTACTCAATTGATGGGTAAAAGACGTCCGGCTGCAAAAAGCATGGATCTTATCTGTGTTTCAGACAATCTTGGAGCCGCTTTCATGGGATTCCAGATTCTTGAAAGGGAAAAACGTGCGTTCGAGAAGAGCGGGGACGCAAAAGCACAACCTAAACTCGATGACTACAAGAACCTGATCGGCGCCTATCTCAAACCGCAGATCAATCCAGGAATCCTCACTCAGATGGAAGATTCAGAGATAGTTCCATCACATGGTTATCTTGTTACCCGCGGCCTTGCTGACGCAGTCAAGAGACTGGTCAGAGACAGCGGACTCGGTGCCAAGATCTATGTAGACAAACTTCCTTTCGCAGGCAAGACCTTTGAATTAGGAAAGGAGATGAATATAGACCCTATTTCTGCCGCCCTCAACGGAGGAGAAGACTATAGACTTCTCTTCACTATTCCGATAGGCAAACACGACAAGTTCCGTCATGATTTCCAGACATTTGATGTAATAGGACATCTTGCAAAGCCTGAAGTCGGAGCTGTTGTGGTGACTCCTGATGGTGTAGAACTGCCGATGAAAGCTCAAGGATGGATAAATGAATAATATAAAGAAAGAAGGTGACTGAGTTTTTTTTCAGCCACCTTCTTTCTTATATAGCACTTTCCTTTTATTGGAATAGAGCCATTATTGCTGATACTGAAGTAGTGATGTTCGCAACATTCTCTGCAGCCTCAACACCCTTTGATGCAGCATTGTCTCCCTTTCCCTGAAGAGACTTCATATCTACTCCGGTAAGAGCGCTTACTCCTGCTATCACATTACCTACAGTTGCCTCAGATACAAGCTCATTTGAACCGACGATAAGTCCTTTGGCGAAATCCTTGTAGACCTGGCTGCCATCTGTCTGACCCTTGAGAGTCTGAGCTGCATTGGCGAGAACCGCAACATTAAGAAGATTCGTCATGTTTGACATATCTATCTTACCTGCAGCCTTATACTGAGTATTGAGAGCAGCAAGGGCTACACCTGACTGCTGTCCGAGAGAATATGAATTCTGATCAACCACGGTAGCATCAGTAATGTTACCGATAGTCTGAGCCTTCACCTGCTGGGTAGCAGTTGCTGATTTCTCGCTATCACTCTGAATAAGTTCAGAAGTAGCATGAGCAGTTGCTGCGGTCGTAGCCGCAACAGAAGATGCTGTCTGTGCAAAAGAACCGCATGAAACCAATGCATAAGCTGCAATGGCGAAAATCGCAATCTTTTTCATAATTAGTTCAGTTTCTTAAGAATATTGCTGAGATTTACCTCTTTCGAGATGATTGCATGAAGATCCTCGATCTTGACGCGCTCCTGCTGCATAGAATCTCTGTGACGGATGGTCACGCAACGGTCGTTGATTGAATCGTGGTCGATAGTCACGCAGAAAGGAGTACCGATTGCATCCTGACGACGATATCTCTTACCTATAGAATCCTTCTCATCGTACTGACAGTTGAAGTCGTACTTGAGGTCATCCATAATCTCGCGAGCAAGCTCTGGGAGACCATCCTTCTTAACGAGAGGAAGCACAGCAACCTTAACTGGTGCGAGAGGCGCAGGAATGCTAAGAACTACGCGGCTTTCACCGTTCTCAAGCTGCTCCTCTTTGTAAGAGTTAGAAAGAACTGCAAGGAACATACGGTCAACACCGATAGAAGTCTCAACTACGTAAGGTACATAGTTCTCGCCAAGCTCAGGATCGAAGTACTGGATCTTCTTTCCAGAGAATTTCTGGTGGTTGCCAAGGTCGAAATCTGTACGTGAGTGAATACCTTCCAACTCCTTGAAACCGAATGGGAAACGGAATTCGATATCTGTAGCTGCATTAGCATAATGAGCAAGCTTATCGTGATCGTGGAAACGATAGTTCTCATCACCCATACCAAGAGCCTTGTGCCATGCCATACGGTTCTCTTTCCACTTTGCGAACCAGTCAAGTTCAGTACCAGGCTTGATGAAGAACTGCATCTCCATCTGCTCGAACTCTCTCATACGGAAGATGAACTGACGTGCAACGATCTCGTTTCTGAAAGCCTTACCGATCTGTGCGATACCGAAAGGAATCTTCATACGTCCGGTCTTCTGAACGTTAAGATAGTTCACGAAAATACCCTGTGCAGTCTCAGGACGGAGATAGATGATGTTAGTATCACCTGATACACTTCCGAGCTGTGTAGAGAACATAAGGTTGAACTGACGCACCTCTGTCCAGTTCTTTGTACCTGAAATAGGACATACTATCTCACAGTCGAGAATGATCTGACGAAGAGCTTCAAGGTCATTTGCATTGAGAGCGTCAGCCATTTTCTTCTTCACATCGTCAATCTTAGCCTGATTACGAAGGACATTAGGATTAGTTGCAAGGAACTGCTCCTCATTGAAAGACTCACCGAATTTCTTCTTGCCTTTCTCTACATCCTTAGCAATCTTGTCCTCCAGCTTGCCGATATAATCCTCAATAAGAACGTCAGCACGATATCTCTTCTTAGAATCCTTGTTATCGATGAGAGGATCGTTAAAAGCACCAACGTGACCTGATGCCTCCCAGATCTTAGGATGCATGAAGATCGCAGAATCGATACCTACGATATTCTCATGAAGTCTTGTCATGGCCTCCCACCAATATCTCTTGATATTGCTTTTGAGCTCTGATCCTAGCTGGCCATAGTCATAAACGGCACCGAGACCGTCATAGATCTCGCTTGAAGGGAAAATGAATCCGTACTCCTTACAGTGAGCTACGAGAATCTTAAAAAGTTCTTCCTGTGTCATAATATATTATAGTTTATCATTAATTTCCTTTAAAGGAATCATCACGAAATCCCTTTCATACATAAGTTTATGCGGTATTGTAAGTTCTTCACAATCAATTCGATGATCTCCAAACAACAATATATCCACATCTATTGGTCTGGACCTGTATATCCTTCTCCCCTCCCCGTCATATTCCGGCTCTCCGGTCCTTCCGAGCATCCTTTCAACCTTCTTGCATGACTCCAATATCATAAGAGCCTCTGCTTCAGGATTATATCCTTCTTTCATCCTTAATTCATAATGCACTGCAGCATTAAGAAACTTCTCTTCCGAATCAAATCCCCAAGGCTCGGTCTCTATTATGCTCGAAACAGCATTATATTGGGCTTTAAATTCAATATTCAGACAAGATAAGGCATCTTCTATATTCTTCATCCTGTCGCCCTGATTCGATCCCAAAGAAAGGTAAAGATCCACCTTTACTCCGCTATTATCCCTGTTACGGGAACTACCGTACCACAATCCCTCTTCCCCGTCGGTCCTTCAGTCATCAAGACCAAGTTCTACCAATGCCTCCTCAGACATTCTGCTCTTGTCCCACACCGGTTCCCATACAAGATCTATCTTTGTGCTGACCACACCTGGTACATCATCGACTGCTGCCTTGACCTGTTCCACAACATAATCAGCCATAGGACAATTCGGAGCAGTAAGAGTCATCTGAATGTATACATTATGGTCATCATCCACTCGGATCTCGTAAATCAGTCCGAGATCATATACATTGACCGGAATCTCAGGGTCATAAACCTGCCTGAGAGCCATGATTATATCTCTTTCAAGTCTCATTTTCCTTTCTTTTTCTTCCTCTGCAATCTCAGCAGCCTTCTTTTTAAAAAATTCCTTTATTCCCATAATTCTAATGCGGGATAATTATGCGTTAGCAGCTGCTATCTCGCGAATCTTTGCAATCATTGACACCAGGCCGTTAGCTCTTGTCGGAGATAGATTCTCCTTCAGACCTATCTTCTCTACAACTGAAAAATCAGAAGAAAGTATCTCCTGAGGTGTTCTTCCGGAATAAATGCCAATCAGAAGAGAAATTATACCCTTTGTTATGATGGCATCACTGTCTGCATTGAATACAACCTTTCCATCCTCGATACTGTAATCCAGCCAGACCCTGGACTGACATCCTTTGATAAGTCTGTCATCAGTCTTTGCAGATTCAGGATAATCCTTGAGTGATTTTCCCAGCTCGATAAGATATTCATACTTATCCAGCCATTCCTCATACATCGAGAATTCTTCTATTACCGAATTTTCAGCTTCAATCAGTGTCATATCAACATATTTATTGCCTTATCCAAGCATTTTACAAAATATTCTGCTTCCTCCATGGTATTGTACGGAGCAAAAGAAGCTCTCAGCATACCAGTGATTCCAAACCTGTCCATAAGTGGTTCCGCACACATCTGTCCCGATCTTACAGCAATACCCATCTTATCAAGAATCAGAGCCAGATCCTCATGATGAACACCCTTTACGGTAAATGAAAAAAGAGGAATCTTATCTTCACCTGTTCCACGCGGAACACCATAAAGAATTATTCTGTCATCATTGATGAATTTATCGAGAATATAATCTCTGATTTCATCTAAATTATTAATATTCAATAATTTAATATATTCTAAAGCAGGTTTTAGAGTTGGAGTTGAAGTAAAATTCTGAGTACCGGCTTCAAACTTCATTGGAAGCGAAGCATATGTAGTCTCCTCAAAAGTCACGGTTCCGACCATTTCTCCACCACCCATGTACGGAGGCATGACGTCAAGCCATTTCTTCTTGCCATACAGAACACCTGTTCCAGTTGCTGCATAAAGCTTGTGACCCGAAAACGCATAGAAATCACAGTCAATATCCTGCACATCTACATTACAGTGAACTGCTCCCTGAGCTCCGTCCACAAGAACAGCTACGCCTTTTGAGTGACAAAAGCTTATGATATCCTTAACCGGATTGACGATTCCAAGCACATTGGAAACATGAGTGACAGCCATTATCCTGGTACGCTCAGTAATGAGTTCTTCAAGTATATCCACTTTAAGATAACCATTATCATCAACCGGAAGGACCTTAAGAATTGCTCCCTTTCTCTTGCACATCATCTGCCATGGAACAATATTGGAGTGATGTTCTGCTTCAGTTACAATAACCTCGTCTCCTTCGTTTACGAAAGCTTCTCCGAAGCAGAATGCCGCCAGATTGATAGCAGCTGTTGTACCTGAAGTGAAGATTATCTCTTCCCTGCTTTCAGCATTGAGAAAATCCTTGACAGCGTTTCTTGCATCTTCATATGCCTGAGTAGCCTCATCGGCAAGTCTGTGTACTGCTCTATGTATGTTCGCCGTAGAATTTATACTCAGTTCATTCCAAAGATCGACAACAGGCTTGAGTCTCTGACTTGTTGCAGCATTGTCCAGATACACTAAACTCTTGCCGTACACCTTCCTGGAAAGTGCCGGAAAAAGATTTCTTATTTCATTAATATCCATAATGCTGCCAAGTCAAAATATCTTGCAAATTTACTAAACAATTTTGGTATTTAGCATTCTAAACTCAAAATACATCCAAATATGATGACATTCATGCCAAATAAAATTGATTTTAATTCAAAATACGATGTTTTTACGAGTTTTATGATAATTTTGCATCAAGTAAAAGCAATTCATATGATCGACTACATCAAAGGAAAGATTGTGGAGATAACTCCGACAGACATGGTTCTAGAATGTTATGGAATAGGATATAAGATACTTATTTCACTTCAGACATACGAAGCACTCCACAAAAAGGAAGATTCAACTGTTTATATACACCATTATCTGAGAGAGGATGAGGAATTGTATTACGGTTTCGCTACCAAGGACGAAAGAGAACTCTTCAGACTTCTGATCGGTGTATCAGGTATAGGAGCATCAACTGCCCGAATGATGCTTTCATCATTATATTCAGATGAAATAAGAAACGCCATCCTCGCAGAAGACATAAACAAGATTAAAAGCATCAAAGGTATCGGTCTCAAGAGCGCACAGAGACTCATTCTTGAACTGAAGGATAAGATTGCCAAAGGTGGTGGAACAGATACTTCAGCATTATTCCCTACTGCATCGAATGCCATTTTAGAAGAAGCTACAACTGCACTTGTAATGTTGGGATTCACTAAAGCAAATGTAAACAAAGCGGTATCTGCAGTCTTGAAAGAGAAACCAGGCGCAGCTCTCGAAGAAATAATAAAGCTTGCTCTAAAGAGACTTTAACAATCAGAAAGATCCGTTTAGAAAATCAAATACTTTATAAAAATAAGAAAAATGTTCCACATGGAACATTTTTCTTATTTTTATAACATCTATATAAATTACCTGCCGAAATAAACCAGCAGAACAGATATATCAGAAGGTGAAACTCCTGAAATACGTGAAGCCTGAGCTATTGTTCTCGGAGAATATCTCTTTAATTTCTGCCTGCATTCTATAGAAAGACTCTCTACCTTATCAAAGTCAAATCCCTCTGGAATGTTGAGATTTTCAAGTCTTGATATCTTGTCCGCCATCTGTTGCTCTCTCTGGATATATCCTTTATATTTTATTGAAATTTCAGATGAAGCCAATATCTCATTCTTATAATTATCATTTACTCTTCTAGTAAGATCTTCTGATGCGGATATAGGATATTCGGTATTGAATTTAAGGATATCCAATGCTGATTTCATAGATTCCGAACTACCACAGATTGTAGAAGTCGAATCAAAAGAAAGAAGACTTGTGTAATCTTCTACCTTAAGGTCTGACAAAGGAGAAGAAAATTCGGACTTCAAATTTATATTGAATTTAGAAAATGTTCCACATGGAACTAATTCCATCAACTTAGATAATTCGGTCTGAGGACGTGAAATAAGATCTGCTATCCTTCTACGCGAATCTATAACAGATGATCCTACTGATAAAAGATAATCATTAACATACTCAGGCTTGACAGCTGCGTCTGTAAAGAATTGATTGAACTTTTCGATAGACTCATATTTTCTCATAGTATAATCATACCTGAATTTATCGGCAAGACCTATATTATAAGAAAGAGGAGTCAATCTTATATCCGCATTATCCTGTCTTAAAAGTATCCTGTATTCCGCCCTTGAAGTAAACATTCTGTAAGGTTCATCAACACCCTTAGTAATAAGATCATCGATAAGGACTCCTATATATGCCTGATCTCTCTTCAAAATGAAAGGCTTCTCTCCCCTAACCTTCAGATGTGCATTGATTCCAGCAATCAATCCCTGAGCAGCTGCTTCTTCATAACCTGTAGTACCATTGATCTGGCCTGCGAAGAAAAGATTTTCAATATTCTTCAACTCAAGCGTAGGCTTAAGCTGAGTCGGATCGAAATAATCATACTCAACAGCATATGCCGGTCGGTATACCTTTGCATTCTCGAGTCCTTCTATAGCATGAAGAGCATCCATCTGGACATCGAGAGGAAGAGAAGAAGAAAATCCCTGGAGATAATATACGTTGGTAAATCTTCCCTCCGGTTCAAGGAAGAGCTGATGCTCATTCTTATCAGCAAAAGTTCGCAACTTATCCTCAATACTTGGACAGTATCGAGGACCTATACCTTTGATTCTGCCGGAAAACAAAGGTGAATCTCCGAAACCTGATTTCAAGATATCATGAACCTTGCTATTAGTGTGAACAATAAAACAAGGTAGCTGAGGTGTTCCGTTCTGAGCTGTCGAAAGATATGGGAGATAAGAAAATTTATCGGGTGTCTCATCTCCGAACTGATGCATCAGTTTTTCTGTATCTACTGAAGTAATATCAATTCGAGGTGGAGTACCTGTCTTCATCCTCGCTGTCTGAATTCCCATAGAAACCAACTGACCTGTCAGACCATAAGAAGCCATCTCGCCTATTCTTCCTCCCTCAAACATATTGCGACCAATGAACATCTTGCCGTCAAGGAATGTTCCTGCAGTCAGAATAACTGTCTGAGAATTGAAAATTGCGCCTGTAGTCGTACAAACCCCCGAGATTTTAGATTCTGAGAAGATAAAAGAGGTTACTGTATCTTGGTAAAGATCTAATTTACAATTACTTTCGAGTATTTTTCGCCAGTATAGCGAAAACTGTGTTTTATCACATTGTGCTCGTGGGCTCCACATTGCCGGTCCCTTGGATCTGTTGAGCATTCTGAACTGAAGCGTAGAAGCATCGGTGACAATGCCTGTATATCCTCCCAGAGCATCTATTTCCTTGACTATCTGACCTTTAGCTATACCTCCTATAGCAGGATTACAAGACATCTGAGCAAATTTATTCATATCCATTGATATCAAAAGCACAGATGATCCCATTCTTGAAGCAGCCATTGCGGCTTCACAGCCGGCATGACCGCCTCCGACAACTATAACATCATAAAATTTCTGCATATCAGACAAGTTCCCTTAAAGAAAGATAATAATTTTCCTTTTTTCTCATTTCTGCAATATCCTCATCGCAATGATCATCATAACCTATAAGATGAAGTACACCATGAACAATCACTCTGTTCAATTCATCATGGAATTCAGTACCATATTCGATAGCATTCTCACGTACAGAATCAACACTGATGAAAAGATCGCCGGACAACTTATCACCTTCACAGTAATCGAAAGTGATTATATCGGTAAAATAATCGTGCTGAAGATATTTCTGATTGACATCAAGAATATAATTGTCTGAACAGAATATTATTGAAATATTGCCGATACGCCTGATCTCGCTTTCAGCAACAAGTCTTAACCATCGGTTAGTAAGAGTTTTACTCTTAAAAACAAAATCTGTGTCTTCGAAATAGTAAGAAATCATGTGTAGAATATTTTTTGCAAATCTACAAAATGTATAAAAAGTTTGAAATAAAAAATATAATTTCTAACTTTACCGGGCAAAATGGACAATAAAAACTAACTAACGATATGGAAATCAAAAAGTCAGAAAAAGCTAACTTGGAGAACAAGAAACTTCTCTTCGTAGAGATCGGACTTGTTATCTCATTGGCTATCACACTCTTTGCATTCGAGTGGACTAGCACAGAAACAGAGGTTGCGATGCTTGATGATACTCAGGAAATCGTACTTGAAGAAGAGATTATCCCTATTACACAGGAAGCTCCACCTCCACCACCAGCAGCACCAAAGATCCCTGTTCTCTCAGACCAGATCGACATCGTGGATGACGAAATCGAGGTTGACGACGACCTTTTCATGAACCTTGAAGATGATTCAAGTCTCGGAGTTGAGATTATGGATTACGTAGAGGTAGAAGAGGAAGTAGTAGAAGAGGAAGCTATTCCATTCCAGCTCGTAGAGGAGAAGCCATCATTCCAGGGTGGTGATGCCAACCAGTTCTCTAAGTGGGTGAATTCGAGACTTGTTTATCCAGAAATTGCAAAGGAAAATGGTGTACAGGGTCGTGTTACTCTTCAGTTTACTGTAGAGAAGGACGGTACAGTTACTAAGGTTAAGGTTCTTCGTGGTGTTGACCCATCACTTGACAAGGAGGCTGTACGCGTTGTATCTATGTCTCCAAAGTGGAGCCCAGGAAAGCAGAGAGACCGTGCAGTTCCTGTAACTTACACATTCCCTGTTATCTTCCAGCTTAGATAATAACAATATCAAATATGAATTAAGGCCGACCAAAACCATTTGATCGGCCTTAATTTTTCAATTGAAAAGGTTAGAAAACCTATAGAAAGTCATAAGGAAATGGCGAAAATTACAGAAGAAAAACATATAGAAAAAGCGGTATTCGTAGGTGTGATCAAACAAGGTGACGATGAACGCCAGATCATGGAATACCTTGACGAACTAGAGTTTCTGGCTGAGACAGCCGGAGCTGTGGGTGTAAAGAAATTCATACAGAAGGTGGACAGACCTGATTCCAGGACTTACATCAGAAGCGGAAAACTTGAAGAAATAAAGCTGTTCATAGAAGAAAATGAAGTGGAAGTTGTCATTTTCGATGATGAACTCTCCCCTACCCAGCTAAGAAACATTGAAAGGGAACTTAATATCAGAATCCTTGACAGAACAAATCTGATCCTCGATATATTCGCGCAGAGAGCAAAGACTGCTTATGCGAAGATGCAGGTAGAACTTGCTCAGTATCAGTATCTTCTTCCTCGACTTACAAGGATGTGGACTCACCTTGAAAGACAGAAGGGAGGTATCGGTATGCGAGGTCCAGGTGAGACTCAGATCGAGACTGACCGCCGTATAATCCAGGATAAGATCAGCAAACTGAAGGAGCAGCTTAAGAAGGTGGATAAACAGATGGCTTCACAGCGCGGAAACAGGGGGTCTTTAGTGCGTATTTCGCTTGTCGGATATACAAATGTAGGTAAGAGTACCTTGATGAATTTATTGGCTAAAAGCGACGTTTTTGCGGAAAATAAGTTATTTGCCACACTTGACACTACTGTAAGAAAAGTAGTGATTGAAAATGTGCCTTTCTTGCTCAGCGACACCGTAGGATTCATAAGAAAACTTCCTCATCAGCTTGTGGAGGCATTCAAGAGTACACTTGATGAAGTAAGGGAGGCTGATATACTTATGCATGTCGTGGATATATCTCATCCTAACTTCGAAGAACACATCAGGGTTGTAGAGGAAACATTGAAGGATATAAAGGCCATAGACAAGCCTATTTTTGTCGTATTCAACAAGATTGATGCATATAGATATGAAGAGTACGATGAGTTCTCTTTAGAGCCTAAAAAGCAGGTAAATTACACTCTTGAAGAATTCAAGAACAGTTGGATCGCAAAAGAAAACACTCCATGCATATTCATATCTGCTCGTGAAAAGATAGGAATCGACAAATTGAGAGGAGATCTCTATAAGATGGTAGCTGAAATCCATGCCGGACGTTATCCGTTTGATAATTTCCTCTGGTAAAAAAAATCTCGCAGTCTGTTAACTGCGAGATTTTTTATAAAGTATTGATTGAAAATCAATTGTTAGTCCTTGATCTTAGCGCAGAGGAACTCGCGGTTGAGACGAGCGATATGAGATACTGTTACGTGCTTAGGGCACTCCATCTCACATGCACGGGTGTTTGTACAAGCACCGAAACCGAGTTCGTCCATCTTAGCAACCATAGCCTTTGCACGCTTTGCTGCCTCTACCTTACCCTGTGGGAGAAGTGCGAGTGAGCTTACTCGAGCTGCTACGAAAAGCATAGCTGAACCGTTCTTACAAGTAGCAACGCATGCACCGCAACCTACGCAAGCTGCTGCGTCCATACTCTCTTCTGCATCCTCATTAGGAATAGGAATAGCGTTTCCATCAGGAACTCCACCTGTACCTACTGAAACATATCCACCTGCCTGAAGAATCTTGTCGAATGCCTGACGGTCAACAACGAGGTCCTTGATTACAGGGAAACCCTTAGATCTCCAAGGCTCGATTGTGATAGTGTCGCCATCCTTGAACTTACGCATGTGGAGCTGGCATGTTGTAACCTCATCGTCTGGTCCGTGTGCACGGCCGTTGATGTAGAGTGAACATGCTCCGCAGATACCCTCGCGGCAGTCGTGGTCGAATGAAACTGGACCGCTGCTCTTGCATCCCTTCTCGACAGCTACCGGATCTACACCCTCAGCGATAAGCTGCTCATTAAGGATATCGAGCATCTCGAGGAATGAGCTGTCAGAGGAAATATTCTTAACCTTGTAGGTTTCAAAATGTCCTTGTGCCTTGGCGTTTTTCTGACGCCATACTTTCAATGTCAAATCCATGTCAATTAGTCTTTATAGTTTCTGGTAGCAATCTTGATGTTCTCATATACGAGAGGCTCCTTATGGAGTTCTGGCTCAACGCCTTCACCCTTGTACTCCCAAGCGGCTACATACATGTAATTCTCGTCGTCACGCTTAGTCTCGCCCTCTTCAGTCTGCATTTCCTCACGGAAGTGACCACCGCAAGACTCGTTACGGTTGAGTGCGTCGCGTGCCATGAGCTCGCCGATTTCGAAGAAGTCAACAAGGCGGAGTGCCTTCTCGAGTTCCTGGTTGAAGTGGTTATTCTCACCAGCTACGAATACGTTCTTCCAGAAATCAGCCTTGAGAGCCTGGATCTTCTCGATAGCTTCCTTAAGACCAGCCTCATTACGTGCCATACCTACGTTGTTCCACATGATGAGACCGAGCTCCTTGTGATATGAATCGACAGATCTCTTACCCTTTACAGCAAAGAGCTTCTCGATCTTCTCTACTACAGCCTTCTCAGCCTCAGCGAATTCAGGTGCGTTGATATCTGTCTTAGGCTCCTTGAACTTGCCTGCGAGGTAGTCGCCGATAGTATATGGAAGGATGAAGTAACCGTCAGCAAGACCCTGCATGAGAGCAGAAGCACCGAGGCGGTTTCCACCGTGGTCAGAGAAGTTAGCCTCACCGATAGCGTAGAGACCAGGAACAGTTGTCTGGAGGTTGTAGTCAACCCAGATACCACCCATAGTATAGTGGATTGCAGGATAGATCATCATAGGCTCCTTGTAAGGATCCACGTCGGTAATCTTCTCATACATCTGGAAGAGGTTACCGTATCTTGCTGCGATGACATCCTTACCGAGACGCTCGATAGCGGTCTTGAAGTCAAGGAATACAGCGAGACCAGTGTTGTTTACGCCATAACCTGCGTCGCAACGCTCCTTTGCAGCACGTGAAGCAACGTCACGTGGAACGAGGTTACCGAATGCAGGATAACGACGCTCGAGATAGTAGTCGCGATCCTCTTCAGCGATGTCAGAAGGCTTCTTTGTTCCATTGCGGAGAGCCATAACATCGTCCATCTTCTTAGGTACCCAGATACGTCCGTCGTTACGGAGTGACTCAGACATAAGAGTAAGCTTGGACTGCTGGTCACCGTGTACCGGAATACATGTAGGGTGGATCTGTGCGAAGCAAGGGTTAGCGAAGAAAGCACCCTTCTTGTAGCACTGCCATGCTGCTGAACCGTTAGAGTTCATAGCGTTGGTAGAGAGGAAGTAAGCGTTTCCGTAACCACCTGTTGCGATTACTACGGCATGAGCACCGAATCTCTCGATCTTACCTGTAACAAGGTTACGTGCGATGATACCCTTAGCCTCACCGTTGATGAGAACTACGTCGAGCATCTCGTAACGAGGATAGCTCTTTACAGTACCAGCTGCGATCTGACGGTTCAGAGCTGCATAAGCACCGAGAAGGAGCTGCTGTCCGGTTTGTCCGCGGGCATAGAAGGTACGGCTGACCTGCGCACCTCCGAAAGAGCGGTTGGCGAGAAGTCCGCCATACTCCCTTGCAAAAGGAACACCCTGTGCGACACACTGGTCGATGATAAGGTTGCTCACCTCTGCAAGACGATATACGTTCGCCTCACGAGCACGATAGTCTCCTCCCTTGATAGTGTCGTAGAAGAGACGGTAGACAGAGTCGTTGTCGTTCTGATAGTTCTTCGCAGCGTTGATACCACCCTGTGCTGCAATAGAGTGCGCACGACGTGGAGAGTCGCTGATGCAGAACACCTTCACATTGTAACCGAGCTCACCGAGTGAAGCAGCTGCAGATGCTCCACCAAGTCCGGTACCAACAACAATGACTTCGAGTTTCCTCTTGTTGCCAGGGCTGACAACACGGATCTGAGATTTGTGCTTTGTCCATTTCTCGGCCAAAGGACCCTCAGGAATCTTAGAAATAAGTTTTTCGGCCATTTTTATAGTGTTTGAATGAAATTTCGGGCACAATTTTACGAAATTCCATAGTATAAAACAATATTACCCCCTTATAAATGAGAGGGTAATATATTATAATATATGTAAAAGTTAAAAAAGTCGAGGATCTTCCGGATCTATATGGCCTCTTTCGAGCCCGAGATGCTTATAGGCGAGTTCAGTTACTTCCCTGCCTCGCGGAGTCCTCATGATGAATCCTTCCTTGATGAGGAACGGTTCATAAACCTCCTCAAGAGTACCCTGGTCCTCCCCTACTGCAGTCGCTATCGTATTTGCACCGACTGGACCACCTTTGAACTTGGAAATAATAGTCTTAAGTATCTTATTATCAATAGCATCCAATCCCCTCTTATCTATATTGAGAGCATCAAGTGCATACCTTGCGATCTTAAGATCTATATTGCCGTCTCCCATGACCTGAGCGAAGTCACGTACACGTCGCAGAAGTGAATTCGCGATACGAGGAGTTCCACGGCTTCTCAATGCTATTTCATACGCTGCATTATCCTCTATGGATACATTTAATATATTGGCGCTTCTCTTGACGATGTTCACGAGAGTGGCCGTATCATAATATTCCATCGCGCAAGTGATGCCGAAACGAGCTCTCAAAGGAGAAGTAAGAAGACCGCTTCGGGTGGTAGCTCCCACAAGAGTAAAAGGATTGAGGGAAATGCGTACCGAACGGGCTCCAGGACCTTTATCGATCATTATATCGATCACATAATCTTCCATAGCGGAATAAAGGTACTCCTCCACTACCGGAGAAAGTCTGTGGATCTCGTCAATGAAAAGCACATCTCCTTCTTCAAGAGAAGTGAGAAGTCCGGCAAGATCGCCAGGCTTGTCAAGGATAGGACCTGAAGTCACCTTCATGTTCACCCCAAGCTCATTCGCAATGATATGAGCAAGTGTGGTCTTTCCCAGACCTGGAGGGCCATGGAAGAGCACGTGATCAAGAGACTCCCCTCTCATCTTGGCTGCCGCCACGAATATCTTGAGGTTAGTCACGATCTTGTCCTGTCCTGTGAAGTCTTTAAGATCCTGCGGACGGATAATTCCGTCCAAATCCTTATCTTTGCCCTCGTTGATATTATGAGGGTCGAAATCATTCATCATGCCTCAACAAAATAATTATATACAAATATAGATTTATTTTTAGAATTAGATGATGTTTATTTCGATGTTGATATGTTGAAAACTGTTTTATTATACTGATTCTCAGAGGATAGCATTTGCATGTCTATGTTGAAAAACATATTGCCGGACGTTGGATAAAAAATAAAAACTAAATTTTGATTTGATTTATAACTGCCGTAATAATCGGAAAAATCACATTTGCCAATTTAGTTTTCATTTAGTTTCAACAGGTTTATCAACGGGTTATCAACAGAAAAAATATTGAAATGTTAATAAGTTCGAAATCCATAGAAAAACTTTCAGAAGCGGTTTCCTCAGAAAAGGAAACCTTCTGTAACGGACTGTTTCTTTCAGCCCGATGGTTTATAGTATCGCAGTTTGACCATGATTCTCTGCAGATGATAGTGCTTCCTGACAAGGATTCCGCAGAGTATTGTGCAGCAGATCTTTATAATCTTATAGAAGGTGATGTTGTATTTTTTCTTCCTGATTCGGGAAGGAATATTGAGAGAAGTAATTACAAGTCATCTCTAAGCGTGCAGAGAACATCTGCTATAGGAAAGATTTTGGATTATAAGTCAGGAAATCTGACCATAGTTACTTATCCTTCCGCTCTTGAAGAGGGAATACCTCAGGCGGTGAATATAAAGGAATCTCTTTTGAAACTGTCTGTCGGTGATGAAGTAAGTCATGATGATATAATTGAATCTCTTTTTGAAAGCGGATTCGAAAGGGTTGATTTCGTAGCAGAACCCGGACAATTTGCCGTCAGGGGAGCCATCATAGACATATTTTCTTATTCATATAACGATCCTTTCAGAATATCATTCTTCGGTGACGAGATAGATTCTATCAATATATTCGACTGCAACTCACAGCTTTCCAAAGAAAAGCTTCAGATAGCTGAAATATATCCGGATCTTTCTTCCTATGAAAGCGAAGATACTCTTGTCAGCATAACGGATATCCTTCCTGACGATACTCTTGTATGGCTGGATTCTTCCGATATGTATAAGGAGAAATCTTTCTTTGCCGGATTGGAAAGATTCAGGAGGATATATATGGAAGTTCCTCTTTCTCGTCAGAATGTAGAATCCGTAAAGTTCAGCATAACACCTCAGCCTACATTCAACAAGAATTTCGAACTCCTTACAGAAGATATAAGAAAGCATCTTGAAGAGGGATACAGAGTTAGGATTTATGGCGAAAAGGAGTCTCAGCTTGAAAGACTTAAGGCCATTTTGTCTCAGAATGGAGGATTGCTTCCGGAATTCATTGCCAGATGTAACATTCATAACGGATTCATCGACAATGAAGACAAGGTATGCTGTTATTCGGACCATGAGATATTCGACCGCTTTCATAGAGTCAGCATCAGAAGGACTGTGGAAAAGAGCGAGCAACTTACCATAAACGACCTTACTTCTTTCGCGATAGGAGATTATATCGTCCATATCGATTATGGAGTGGGTATATTCGGAGGTCTCGTGAGGATGAAGGATGACAGAGGAAGGATGCATGAAGTGGTCAAGCTCACATATAAGGATAATGATGTCGTATTCGTGTCTGTTCATGCGCTTCATAAGATATCAAGATATAAATCCAAGGATTCAGAACCTCCTAAAATACATAAGCTTGGATCGAAGGCATGGCAGAATCTCAAGTCAAGCACAAAATCCAAGGTAAAGGATATCGCCAAGGATCTTATTCAGCTTTATGCAAAGCGAAAAAGTGCACGTGGATTCGCTTTCTCGGCAGATACTTATCTCCAGCAGGAACTTGAATCATCATTCATGTATGAAGATACTCCTGATCAGGAAAAGGCTGTGTATGCTGTAAAGAGGGATATGGAGGATGATTGTCCGATGGACAGGCTTGTGTGCGGAGATGTAGGTTTCGGAAAGACGGAAGTTGCAGTACGTGCCGCATTCAAGGCTGTTGCTGACAGCAAGCAGGTTGCTGTGCTAGTACCGACCACTATTCTCGCTCTCCAGCATTTCAAGACATTCCAGAACAGACTGAAGGATTTTCCTTGCAACATAGACTATGTAAGCCGCCTCAGGACTGCAAAGGAGATTTCCGAAATACAGAAGAAACTCAAGTCAGGTGCACTCGATATAGTCATAGGTACTCATAAACTGATTGGAAAAGGTTTTGAATTCAAGGATCTTGGACTTCTCATAATCGACGAGGAACAGAAATTCGGAGTAAGTTCCAAGGAGAAACTACGTCAGCTGAAAGCCTCTGTAGATACACTTACTCTTACTGCTACACCTATTCCAAGAACCTTGCAGTTCTCTCTTCTTGGAGCACGTGACCTTTCTATAATAAACACACCTCCGCCTAACAGGATTCCTGTACAGACCGAGATAATGCTTTTTGACCATGATGAGGTCAGAAAGATAATCGACTATGAACTCAACAGGGGAGGACAGCTGTTCTTCGTTCACAACAGGGTGGAGGAACTGCAGTCCATCCATGATATTCTTCATCGCCTGGTTCCTGACATGAGGATATGTGTGGCTCATGGTCAGATGGAAGCCAAGGTGCTTGAAAACAAGATTCTGGACTTCATGGCAGGGGATTATGACATGCTTCTCTGTACTACCATCATTGAAAACGGTCTTGATATCCCTAATGCCAACACCATCATAATCAACCAGGCACAGAACATAGGTCTGAGCGATCTGCATCAGCTTCGCGGCCGTGTAGGAAGATCGAACAGAAGAGCATTCTGCTATCTTATGGTACCTCCTCTTGTTTCGATAACTGAAGATGCACGTCGTCGTCTCAAGGCTATTGAATCATTCTCGGATCTCGGAAGCGGATTCAATATAGCGATGCAGGACCTTGATATCCGAGGAGCAGGAAACCTTCTTGGAGCGGAACAGAGCGGATTCATCACAGATATGGGATTCGAGACCTACCAGAAGATTCTTGCGGAAGCTATGGAAGAACTCGGTATGGAGACTGGAATCACAACAAGTAGAAGTGATGATAATTATGTGTCTGACTGTACTATAGAGACAGATCAGCTTGCTCTTATTCCTGATTCCTACATAGATGTGACTGCAGAAAAGATAAGGATATATAAGGAACTTGATTCTCTGACCTCGGATAAAGAAATGGATATGATGAAGTCAAGGCTTGCCGACCGTTTCGGAACATTGCCTGATGAACTTCTGAGGCTTTTTGACATTGTAAAGATCAGACAGCTAGGACAAAAGCTTGGTTTTGAGAAGATAATAATAAAGAACGGTGTGATGATAGCCTTCTTCATATCCAATCCTATGTCAAAATATTACAAGAGTGAAAGATTCTCAAAGATACTTGAAAACCTCAGTGCACATCCTCAGATGTTTGAATTAAAGCAGAATGACTCTAAACTTAGGATTTTCGTACGTAATATTGATTCAATTTCAAAGGCTTACGAAATTTTAAAGAGGTTGTAATAAAAATTTTTGTATTTTTGCCGCGCAAAAAAAATCGACAGGTGTCTTATCTTGTAATCGACATAGGAAACACGGCTTTGAAAGCTGCCTGGTGTGACGGTATCACTCTTGGCAGAACCTTTAGATATCAGGGTGAAAGAATAATTGAATTCATACTTTCACTGACTTCTAAGTCAAAGCCGGAAGTCATGGTATTGAGCAGCGCTAGAAATTTTTCATCCGGCAATATTCAGAGGCTGGAGGCAGAGTGTGGAAGACTTGTTATACTTGATGATGAAATTCTTTCAAGTCATGATATTCCTTCTCATCTTACAGCAGACAGGGCTGCTGCCGTAATAGCTTCAAGATTCCTTTTCAAGAGCAGAGGCTGTACTATATTTGATTTCGGAACTGTTCTTAGTGTTGATTTTCTTGATGTTGATGGAGGTTATGAAGGAGGAAATGTTTCTCTCGGATGCCGAACAAGATTCAAGGCGCTCAACAGGTATGCGAAGACCTTGCCTTTAATTGATACGCCGGAGGAAATTGATGTTAAAGGGAATGATCTGAAGTCATCTGTAGAAAACGGTGTTATTTCAGGCATAGTCTTTGAAATAGAGGGATATATTTCACGTCACCCTGAAAATATAAACGTTTTTACAGGCGGTGATGCGATTTATTTTGCAAAAAGGATGAAAAACTCCATCTTTGTAGTTTGTAACCTCGTATTAATGGGTTTAGCTTTAATAGCTTTAGAATATGATAAGAAGGATTGAAAGGATATTTCTGCTTACGGTGTTTCTCATCATAAGTCTTTCCGTGTCGGCACAGGAAGGGGCTTATGGTGCGTATTCTCCGTATTCGATATATGGAATAGGAGATATTACAAAAGAAGGAAATGCTTTTACCAAGAGCATGGGAGGAGTAGGTATAGCTACAAGAAACAGAAGATTCATCAACTATACCAATCCTGCTGCCATAACAGCAAGAGATACTTTGTCTTTCATGGCTGATTTCGGAATCGAGCAGAAGAATACTGTTTATCGTCAGGGAGATATCAAGTCAGCAAACAATACCTTCAATATCCATAATTTCGTGATGAGTTTTCCTATATGGAGATCGTCGGCATTTATGGTAGGTATTACACCATACAGTGATGTAGGATATGATTTCTCATCTATTGTCACAGATAAGGATATAATAGGAAACACAGGAAACATATCAAATAATTCATTCGGTACAGGTAGTGTTTACCAGACATTCATAGGTGCAGGTGCAACTTTCTGGAAGAAGCTTTCTGTCGGAGCTGAGATGATTTATTATTTCGGTAACATCAACAAGAGGACAGAAATGAATTACAGTGATGATTCATACAGATCTGTAAATGCAGGAAGTGAGCTGGCGTTGAGGGGAATTACAGGAAAGTTCGGTCTTCAGTATGAGCAGAAGCTCGGAGGTGATGTTTCCATGCTTCTAGGAGCGACATACAAGATGGGAACAGATGTAAAAGGTTATTCAACTTCATACAGATATGCCGTCCAGTCAGGAGTTGTAGATACATTGAAGCATCATGTTGATACTCTTGGTGCAGGAAAGATAGGATTTGCAGATGAGATAGGAGTCGGACTTTCTGTCAAGGGTGGAGAAAACTGGATGGTTGAATTTGACTATCTCCGAAGCAACTGGAGCAAGTCAGGATTCGAAAACACTGCCGGATTTGCAGTTTCAGGATCTTCTGTTTTCTCATCTACTGTTTCGCAGTCATTCAGGGCAGGATTTGAAATTGTTCCTAACAGAAATGACGTTAGATATTATCTTAAGAGATGTACCTACAGGGCAGGTTTCTATTATGATCAGTCATATTACAAACTTGACGGTAATAATGTCAATTCGATGGGTATAACCTTCGGTATGACTCTTCCGATAGCTCCTTTGAGCAGAATTCATAATGCTGTGACTTTAGGTGTCGACCTTGGACAGAGGGCAAGCACGAGAAACAATATGATCAGGGAAAGATATGCCAGATTCGTAGTCAGCTTCAATATCCATGACATATGGTTCCAGAAGATGCAATACAACTAAGATTAATAAATAAAATTCCACAAATATCACTATGAAAAAAATTGTACTGTTGATTTCAATCGCTGCTTTATCGATTTTCGCAAGCAGCAAGGTATCTGCTCAGGGTAAGTTCGGTCCTGACAGCGCAGAGTGTATCAAGTATCTTTCTTATTACACTGAGTACTACAAGCAGAAGAATTATGACGCAGCTCTCCCTAACTGGAGAAAGGCTTATAATCTCTGCCCTCCTACAGCACGTTATTCTATGCTTTCTGATGGTACTACTCTTCTCAGAAGAGTTATCCAGCAGAATCAGAAGAATGCTGTATACAGAGCAAAGCTTGTTGACTCACTCATGACAATCTACGATCAGCGTGTCGAGTTCTGGCCTAAGTATGCCACTACATCACTCAACAATAAGGCATCTGATATGTACAACTACCTCAAGAACGATCCTCAGAGACTTTTCGACGGACTTACTGAGGTTGTAGGAAAGATCGGTTCACAGACAAAACCTAACATCTTCCTTTTCCAGCTCAATACAGCTATAGACCTCTATCATGAGGGTACACTTGATGCTGAGAAGGTTATCGAGGTTTATGAGACAGCTACAAAGCATCTTGCAGAGGTTACTCCTAAGAATGACGTAGAGAAGAGAAGCATCGACAAGACTATCGAGGATATCGAGAGCCTTTTCATCACTAGCCAGGTAGCTAGCTGTGATAATCTCCTCGAGCTCTTTACTCCAAGATATAACGCAAACCCAGATGATCTCAACCTCGCTAAGAACATCGTGAGAATGATGAACATGACTGAGGGTTGCTCAGATAACGATCTTTTCCTCAATGCTGTAAACACAATGTACAGACTTGAGCCATCACACAACTCAGCATACTATCTTTCAAGACTTTACAGCGGAAGAAATGATCTTGACAACGCTATCAAGTATATGGAAGAGGCTATCGCTGCAGAAGAGTCAGATGCTGCAACCGATGCTAACTACTATTTCGAGATCGCAGCTACTTGCTTCAAGGGAGGAAAGGCTCCTCAGGCATTCGAGTTCGCACTCAAGGCAGCAGAGCTTGACGCTGCAGTTGCTGGTAAGGCTTATATGCTTGCAGGTACAATCTGGGGTTCACAGGCTTGCTCAGGTAACGAGATCGAGAAGAGAGCTCAGTACTGGGTTGCAGTTGATTATATGACAAAGGCTAAGAACGCTGACGCTACTCTCGCTGAGGAGGCAGACAACCACATCAGCCAGTACAAGTCATACTATCCACAGACTGCTGAGGCATTCATGTACGATATTACTGACGGTCAGTCATACACTGTATCATGCGGTGGTATGAGAGCAACTACTACAGTAAGAACTCAGAAGTAATTGAATAAATCACTTCATATCATAAAGATGATGGCAACCGCTCTGGCGGTTGCTTTCGTCGTTTATTCATGCAAGGGAAAACTGGCTGAGGCAGAGGTTCTTGACCTTAAGGAAACTCCAGTGCAGATAGTGAACGACATGTTCATTGTGCAGTCTGAAAACAGTCAGATGCAGATGCGTGCAGAAGCGCCTCTGATGGAGAAATATGAAAATGATTCCTTGAAGTACGAACTTTTTCCTGAAGGTTTCTTTGTCTATGGTTACGATGAGGCCGGCAATCTTGAGACCAAGATAGTTGCAGATAATGCAAGACATCTCAAGTATGATGACGGAAGAGAGAAATGGGAAGCCTTTGGAAACGTGGTTGTGAACAATATCATCAATCAGGAGGTGATGGAGACTGATACCCTTTACTGGGATCAAGAGAACGAGAAGATGTATACCCATTGTTATGTCAGACTATACTCTCCTGACGGTTTTATTCAGGGCTACGGAATGGAAGCTGACCAAAGGGCAAGGGATAACAAGATTTTCAATCAGTTCAACAGTTACGCAATAATTGCCAAGGACAGTACTCAGGTTTTGATAGATTCTGTCAATTTTATAGGTCCATTTCAAAAAAATTGACCTTAATTGACGGAAAATTACTATCTTCGCACCCCAATATTGCATAGAATAAGCTAATAATCTAAAACAAACAATAAAATGGCAGTTCTTGAAACAATTCGTGTCAAGCTCGGAATTCTGATCACAGTGCTCATCGCAGTAGCACTGTTGTCTTTCATTATCGATCCGAGCACACTCCAGTCAGTGACGGCTTCTTCATCTAAGTATGATGTAGGAGAAATTGATGGAAACTCTATTTCATATACCGATTTCCAGGCTGATGTAGACAGATTTACAGCAATCAACGAGGTTATGACCGGTACCTCATCATTGAATGAGGAGCAGCAGGCGGCTATCAGAGACGCTGCATGGCAGTCACTTCTCGATCAGTATCTTCTTGTAAGAAACGCTGAGAAGGCTGGTATTCATGTTGGTGACGAAGAGATGGTAGCTCTCGTTTCAGGTGATATGGCATCTCCTGTAATCTCACAGAACTCTATGTTCTTCGATGAGAACGGAAACTTCTCGAAGGAAATGGTTCTTGAGTTCGTAAACTACATCAACACAGACCAGACAGGTCGTCTCAAGCTCTACTGGGACTATCTCCAGAAGACAGCTAAGACTCAGCAGTACTATGAGAAGTATATGTCTCTCTTCACACAGAGCGACTTTGCAAATGCTCTCATGATGACTGAGGAGATCGCTGAGAATAACAATACTTTCGACGTAGAGTTCGTAATGGTTCCTGTAGGAATCGTTCAGGATACTACAATCAATGTTTCTGACAGCGAGATCAAGAAGTATTACGAGTCACACAAGAAGTTCTACAAGCAGCAGGCTAGCCGCGACATCGAGTATGTTGTATTCGAGGTTGTTCCTTCAGCTGAGGATATAGCTTCTGCTAATCAGGATCTTGTTGAGGTTTATGAAGAGTTCGGTACAACTGAGAACATGAAGGCATTCCTCATGTCTAACTCAGACCGTCAGTATGACGCACACTGGTACAAGGCAGGTGAGCTTAACACAGTTTCTGCAGAGATCAACGATTTTGTGTTCGGTAAGAACAATAAAGGTGTTTCCGAAGTATTCCAGAATGGCAACACTTTCCGTGCTGTAAGAGTTCTCGAGTCAGCAAATGTTCCTGATTCAGTATATGTGAAGTATGTTCCTGAGGCTTCAGAGAACGTTGACAGCCTTCTTAACACTGTAGAGCCAATGTGGATCACTGAGGTTCCGGGTTACGAGGATGTGATGACAGCAAAGAAGAACTCTAAGGTAACAGTTTCAGGTCTTGTATTCCAGGTACTTGACAGAACTGCTCCAGTAGCAAAGAAGAGAGTTGCTATCCTTGAGAAGGAAGCAGTAGCAAGCAAGGAGACTGTAAACGGTTACTACTCACAGGCTAATACTTTCGCAACCAAGGCTGCAGGCAAGTATGAGTCTTTCCAGAAGGCTCTTACTGAGGAAGGCGTTTACGCTCACCCATACAACAGGATGCTCGAGAGCGCTGACATGCTCGGCTCTATCGACAACACCAAGGAGGTTACAAGATGGGCATTCGAGGCTAAGGTAGGAGAGGTTTCAAACATCATCACTATCGACAACAACTACTTTATCGTAGCTGCTCTTACAGGTGCACGCAAGGACGGATATACTGATGTAAGAGAGGTTGCTCCATCAATCAAGGCAATGCTTACTGCTGAGAAGGAGTCTGCAAAGAAGGTTGCTGAGGTTTCAGAGAAGATAGCAGGTCTCACAGATATGGAGGCAATTGCTGAGGCTCTCGGAACAAACGTAAGCACAAAGACAGGTGTTGCTTTCTCATCACTCACTACTCAGGGTCTCGATCCTAAGTTCATCGGTGCTGCTTCTGTAGCAGAGGAAGGCAAGATCAGCGGTCCTGTAGCAGGTGGAATCGGAGTATATGTATTCAAGGTGACAGGTCGTGACACAGGTGCATTCTTCACTGAGGATGACGCTAAGCTCCGCGACGCACAGATGGCACAGTACAACACTCAGATGATTCTTCCTGTAATGATGGATGATGCTGACGTGAAGGACAACCGCGCACGCTTCTATTAATAGAATCCCGCACGCTCCTCCGAGCGTTTCACATAAAAAAGGAGATTCCCACAAGAATCTCCTTTTTTATATATATATGCGTTAACTTATACGTTCAGAAAGGTGTCATAAGATGTAGTTCCTTTCTTTATAAGGTATGTGGCAATAGCCACATACCGTCTTATACATTAAAGAGGAAGTGCATTATGTCACCGTCCTGAACCACATACTCCTTGCCCTCGACACCAAGCTTACCTGCAGCACGGCAGGCAGCCTCAGACTTGAGAGTGATGAAATCCTCATACTTGATCACCTCAGCACGGATGAAACCCTTCTCGAAGTCAGTGTGGATAACACCGGCAGCCTTAGGAGCCTTGTCACCCTTGTTGATGGTCCATGCACGGCACTCGTCAGCACCAGCAGTGAAATATGTACGGAGATTAAGGAGAGAATATGCACTCTGGATAAGTCTCACGACACCTGACTCCTCAAGACCCATCTCCTCAAGAAACATCTGACGCTCCTCATAACTCTCAAGCTCAGCGATGTCTGACTCGATCTTTGCAGCGATCACAAGAATCTCAGCATTCTCATCCTTCACAGCCTCGCGAACCTGCTCCACATACTGGTTTCCGGTCTTCGCGGAAGCCTCATCCACGTTGCAGACATACATCACAGGCTTGTTTGTAAGAAGGAAGAACTCCTTAGCGATCTGCTCTTCCTCAGTATTCTCAGGGACAACGGTGCGGCATGACTTGCCCTGCTCGAGAGCAGCCTTATACTTGAGAAGAAGTTCGTAAGCCTTCTTTGCATTCTTGTCACCTCCGGTAGTAGCCTGCTTCTGAACCTTTGTGATGCGGTTTTCCACAGTTTCAAGGTCCTTGAGCTGGAGCTCGAGATCGATAACTTCCTTGTCACGGACAGGATCGACAGTACCGTCCACATGCACGATATTAGGATCATCAAAACAACGAAGAACATGAAGAATAGCATCTGTCTCTCTAATGTTTGCGAGGAACTGGTTGCCGAGTCCTTCACCCTTGCTTGCACCCTTCACAAGTCCTGCGATGTCAACGATCTCGACAGTTGCTGGAACAACCCTCTTTGGGTTGCAGAGGCCTTCAAGCACCTCAAGTCTCTTGTCTGGTACGATGGTCGAACCGATATTAGGTTCGATTGTGCAGAAAGGGAAGTTGGCGCTCTGTGCCTTTCCCGAGCTGACGCAGTTGAACAATGTCGATTTTCCCACATTAGGGAGTCCTACGATTCCGCATTTAAGTGCCATGTTTATTTATCTTTATTATAAAAATTATTACCTCAATTTATTCAGGGCGCAAATTTACTCCAACTTTTTCTTTTTCTTTAACTTATTGCTCTTTTTTAGTCAAACTTTTTCTCTTTTTTAATCTCTCTTCGTTTAATTACTGTCAAATTTGCCCCACTGTCATCCTGTATTCCCATCTTAGAGGTAAAAATATCAAGATTTTTTCCTCTGGGAAGGCAAAATCAGGTAAAAATAGCAAAATCACAGGCTTCAGAGGTAAAAATAGCCTGTTTTTTACCTCTCACTAATTTCAGGGGAAATGAAAGTAATTGTTTGTATCGTTCTATTGACTGTCACAATGGATCTTTCAGGACAGACTATGACTGAATCTGGACAACTGGTGATGTTCTGGAATGTGGAGAATTTCTTCGACTGGACGGATCAGGGAAGGGGGGAGTCGGATGCGGAGTTTTCCTCTATGGGAAGCCGCAGGTGGACAAGGAAGAAGTTTTATGCCAAGTGCGACGCCATAGCGAAGACAATCATCTGGATAGGGGAGAGGTATGGCCGTCTTCCTGATGTTATAGGACTTGCGGAGGTTGAAAACAGAAGAGTACTGAATATGCTTCTGGAATCATCTCTTCTGAGGAAATGCGGATACGGAATCGTTCATTATGATTCAGGGGACAGAAGAGGAATCGACGTGGCTCTGCTCTATAGAAAGGAGGTTTTCGAATTGTCGGAAAGCTTTATAACGACCCCTGAACACGAAGGAGAAAAGCTTGCTACAAGAGATATTCTGACTGTCAGAATGCGTAGAAAGACCGACAGAGAGCATGTTACTTTCATAGTTAATCATCATCCTTCGAAATACGGCGGTTCCAAGGCTTCAGAAAGCCGCAGAAACTCCGTGATGATAAGTTTATCGGAATTATGTGATTCGCTCCTTAAAACGCCGGAAAACAGCCGGATTGTGGCGATGGGGGATTTTAACGACAATCCGGACGGTCCGCAGTTCTCCGTTATGGACGGGCTTATGGTAAACAAAGCTCAGGAACTGCATCAGAAAGGGGAGGGAACCATAAGATACGAAGGAAAATGGGACCTGATAGACATGTTCATAGTCAGTCCGGCGCTCAAAGAATCATCTGTCATGGAAATCGTCAGGGTTCCCTTCCTGATGACCAGAGAAAAGAAACATCCCGGAGAAAAACCCTTCCGCACCTACTCCGGCCCCCGCTACATCGGCGGCGTCAGCGACCACTGTCCGGTAGTACTTGTGATTGGTGAATGAAAAAAGGTCATGCATCCGTGAGACGCATGACCTTGTGAAGAACTATTCTTTGAAAAACAATTCTGCTTCCTCTCCAGGTCTTACCTGAACACTTTTATAATATCCGTCACAATCCACATTATAATTACCCATATTCAATGTAAATGTAATGCTGCGGTCTCCTCCTTTCTCAATCACAGCTTGCTTAATGGATTTTCCTCCCTCTCCCCAAGGATAAACGAGGATTGTGTGTTCCTTTGTCGGTTCATAAACAGTCACCTTCAGTGTACCTGTCAATTCCATTTTACTGCAACCAGAGATGGATAACATTGCGAATAATACTGTCATTAAACTAATGACTCTTAATAAATTCCTTTTCATAATAACCTCTCTTTATTTATACCTTTATGAAATCCCTTCTTTTCATACGATCAAGAATTTTATCTTTATAAGAATTTTACGAAATCCTGATAGCCGTTCGCTATCGCTCACTCTCACGTTGACAATCGTTTGGATCTCTAAGTTAGCAAAAAAAATATAGACGACTTTCCTTTTTGTAGCGACGTTACAAGAAATGCGGGAATTTTGTAGCGTCGGTATCGAAAGCGGGCAGTTTGAACGGAAAATGATAGCGATGATACAAAAAATCACCTGTTTTTGTATCATCGCTCTGTAACTAATCTTATATCATACCGCTGTAAGACCTCTTGTCATATGCACTAATATTGATCAGATGCTTATCAGAAAGCATAAGACACACCTGCACTGAAGGCATGTTTGGTATAATCAACCTTGATAAGTTTCGAATCTGAATACCAAGATGATCTTCCTGTTCCGCAGTCATACTTCAGAAACACCGAATAACGTTTCATGTCCACTCCAACAGAAGGAGCACAATACACGCCCGCTCCAAGTTCCTCATTTATTACTGTTCCTATCTTACATGACACGAAAGGAGAAAAATCATTATCAACGAACGAGTACTTGATGTCTGCAAACACAGGCACAGAAATATAGGAATAATGCTCTGTATTGAAAATCAATCCAGCTCCTGCACCAACATATAGTCCAGATCCCGAACTATATCCATGAGACGTCAAGATTCCTGCATTAAGCCCCCTGTCTGGAGCATCGGCACTAAAACCAAAAGTGGATCCCACATCCAATTCAATATTACCATAATACCCTTTTTCATACAAGGGGTTCTCATTCTGAGCCGATGCGACAATACAAAGCAATACCGCCCCAATGAACAATAACAGAAACCGTTTCATAAATATCAATTTTGGTTAAATATAAAGATTTTCTATAAATAACACATAAAGCAAGGAGGCTGAGCTTCGGGGGTCACACGCGCGGAGCTTTTTCAATAGGAATTTCATTATCTGAAATTCCATGCGAAACCAACATTTGTAAACTTCATTAATCTTATATCATTGTAACTCATAAAAAAAGACCAATTTCCTATATTTAAACCTATTGTCGGACTAATATAAGCATATAAATCTTCTGCTGATTCATATAAACAAAAACCTAGTTTACATGCTATATATGGACTAACCTTTTCATTCAGACAGGTGTATTTAATTTCCGAATAAAACGGTAATGATGGAACTTCATCAATAGGAAGGAAAACTCCCATTCCACCTCCAAGCCATAATCCTTTCCCAAAATAGTAACCATGAGAGGTTGAAATAAAACCGGCGATGTCATTCTTAAAGATACAATCGAAAGATATTGCTGCACTTACATTTCCTCTGTAGCCTTTTGAGGTCATTTTTTCAGATGAATTTGACAAAGGCTCTGCATTCATTGCTAATGAACATAACGCCATTAGAATTACAAGAATCATTTCTTTTTTCATCAGTCACAATATTTAATGTTTATCTTCTGTCATATGTCCAACTTACAGCATCTTCTTTCCACCATACTTCTTCTCCATCCAAATCAATACTTAGGATAGTTTCGCGAGGATAAGTCAATTCAGACATAATAGTATCCTCGCTATAACAGGTAAAATTGAACTGATAATTCTGTACTAATCCAGTAGATGGCTGAACATATGAAACATATCTAGTTTCCTCATATGCTGTTCCATCATCAGATTCTACGAATATCATATGATTAGATAACTGATTTGATGACCAAGATAAATTTAATGGAAGATTAATGACAACTTCTTCTTCCTTACGTATTTGTTTTCTAGAAAAAGAAAAAGGCCTCCTAGATGGTGTATTAACGACTCCCGCTGATGCAGGAGGAGTAGCTATTATAAAATAAAATTCAGAATCACCGTTAGATAATTTATCATATTGTTTTGTGCATTTAGCTTTGTACATATACCAACCAAATGTATCTTCGGAAGATTTAACATTAAAGTCATCTAAATATGAATCACAAATATATTCATATGGAAATTCCATATGATTTATTATCCACACAGGATTTTCATATGCGTAATCATCATCTACAAGCACCGTGTCTAATTTCACCTTACTACCAGGTTCTGAGATAACTTTATATCCATATAAAGTATCACACTCTTGACCAACAGGAACAGGGGCAATGACAGGTTTTGTCTTGCCGTCCCAATTTTCAGAATACGGCCAGTAAATCTCTATGTTTGAGTCTTTCAAGAAGTTACCTTCTGTATTCTTTGTAGAAGGATTCTTCATGAAATAATCTTCTAATCGATCTTTAAGAATTGAACCGGAATTGTACGACTTTACTTTTACATCTTCATCTTTCATCCAAAGTTCCCTGAAGTATAGATCTTCGTCTAAGCCTTTCTCTATAGCAACACTTACAGACGAGTGGACTTCGTTACATAGATCATCATCCAAACCGATTTCAGTAAGCATCAAAGCGACATCATTCAATTCGGATTCTTCTATATAAAACTTTGACTGTTCTACAAGATTAAGGTTATCCGTAGACTTTTCACAAGCTAGAGCAGTCATAAATGCTATTGCAATAATTGTAAATCTTGTTTTCATAATCATGTTTTGATTTAAAGGTTATTCGATTGTAAATGTTCCTTCGTAGAGGTCGCCGAAGGAGGTGAGATAGGTGATTTCGTAGAGGCCGGGGGCTCCGGAAATCGGGAGGAAGTGAGGGGACACGGCAGAATCGAAGGTGTCGGACAATGTTTCGCCTGTGGTGAGGTTGGTGACGGTCATTTCAATCATACCGAGATCTGTAGTTACAGAAGTTTGTATTGTATCCATCATTCCTATGTAGTAGGATTCTAACGGTATTTCAAATAAACTTCTTTCCAACTTTTGAATATTACCTTGAGTCAAAGGTATTTTCTTTGCTTCTTTCTCGTCCGCACTCATTTGAAATGCGGACAATGGCAGAAGCACAGCCATAATCAGTGTGATAAATTTTTTCGTCATGATTTTATTTTTTAAAGTCATGACAAATTTATTTATACATAAAGGTCAAACCTAAATTTCAGCCTTTTTTCGTCTTTCAAAATCAAGAAAAATAAATTTATAACTATCTAATTATCAATATAATACAAAAAGTGAAAGAAAATTTTTCTTTCACTTTTTATAAGTCATTGATAATCAATATGGTTTTAAAAACCTTCTGAAAGCACTGTTTCAGACTATCATTTCCATGAATTGTGTCTTATGCATGGCATCTGAAGACTCGATGTAATGTTTTATACGGCTTTTACGGATATAGATTATATTGACCGTTGTGTCAAGCAGACGTGAGATGGTCGTTGCATCAAATCCTATAACCAAATAGGAAAATACTCTATAATCGATTTCCTTCATCTTGATCTCGTTTCGCAGATTGCTCATGATGCCGTCAAGATCGTTGTTAAGAATGTTCTCAAGCTCTGCAACATCATTCGAGTCATTTCTGATTTCATCTATCATAGAGATTACCTGACGATATATCTTTCCTTCCACATCATTTCTTCCCTCGAATTGCAGGTACTGATCACATAAAACCCTGAGGTTTTCATATTTCGACTTATAGAGCTCAAGGTATTTTCTTTTTATAACTGGGAGAGAATCCGCCTTTTGCTGAAGCAACAGCATCTGAGATGAAATCTCATCGATATACTGTATATATCTTTCTTTTTCCTCTTTCTGGGTTCTTATATATTTTCTGATGGAAACGATTGTCAAAATAGCAATGAATGCAATACCTATAATCAAAGAAAGAATCATCAAGGTCCTGTTTCTTAGCTGATACTCTGCAAGTTCTGTCTGAGACTCATAATAGTCTCTTTGGGCTAACGACAATGATTGATTTAGTGCTGCCGTTACCACTTCATTGTCCATAAAACCGGATTCTTCCAAATACGAAAGTGCCTCTGCTGTGTTTCCTTTGTATTTATTTATAAGATAGAGCCAATATGGAGCTGATGAGGTGGTATCTGTCAATACAAGTTCGTCTGTTATTTCTTTTGACTCCTCATTTCTTCCTACAAGACTTAGAGCAAATGCATAAGCCCAATAGTCTTGATTATTCATTACTCCTGAATATGAAAAACATCTCTCATAAAATTCTATAGATTTTTCTGGTTCTCTCTCCGGTTGAACCATTTTTAAATACGCATATAAAGCGAAAGATTGTACTTTTTGTAAATCGTTTATATCTTCATCTATTAATTTCAAAAGAGTTTCTTCTGCCTTAAAGAAATCAAATTGACTGATATAGAGATTTGCTAATTTTAATTGAATTGAATGAACCTTTTCGGTATCTGATAAACTTTCATATATTTCGTAAGCTTTCAATAAACAATTGTATGTTTCTATATCATTATAAGTAGCTGAATATGCTCCTGCCTGCGCACTCTTCGTCATCCCCCAATAAAGACTGTCACACTCCTCCGCCACCTTCTCAGCCTTGGTGAATTCAAGAATAGCCTTGTCGTAGTCCTTCTGATAGTAGTAGGCAAGACCGAGATAGTAATATGCTCTTGCCTTGCTTTTTTCAGGACCTTTGCGGGAATAGTAATCAACTGCAACCTGAGCGATGGAGTCTTCGGTGACGTCTATATAATTCTTATCCAGCGCCATTGCATGAAGGAGGGCATGGTGGGCTCGTGATCTTTCCGACTTGAGAAGTGTACGATCGACAGATTCAAGGACAGTCAGGGCACTGTCAGGACGCTCCATGATGTAGCTGTCCACATCTTTCAGCAGATTTCTCACCTCCAAAGGTGTGCAGGAGCACAGAAGCAGAAGGGATATCAGGTTGATTATTCTTTTCATGGTCAGGCTTGGTTGGGTCACCGAATACAAAGATAACACTGATTTGCTTCATAAAAAACATTGCTCTTGCATTTCACTTTCCATATTTTAGCTATATTTGCTCTGCAAACGGATTATATTCAATTGTAACATACTGAAATCCCTATCGTCTCCACTCAAAACTCCTACACTTTTACTGACCGATAGGGCGATAGGTGGTCTTGTGCGTTATGGCGCGGGATTACCTATCTATCGGTAGGCTGTAGGAGGCCGAGAGTGGAGCGGGTGATTCTGCGCCACTTTTTTATGCGACATACAGAGGGAAAGCCGGCATAATGTGATAATTTTCGTCATCATATTTTTAAAGTCATCCGCCGGTTTTCCCTTTTTATATTATAGGAAATCATTATATTTGCGAGTTAATCAATAAATTAATGATATGAAACGAAGAATTTTTCTGGTGGTGGCGCTGGTGGTTGCGGCGGTTTCCATGTTTTCTTTGAACGGTTGCATGGAGATGACCAACGGCACAGGAGTGCTTAATGTGCATGTTTATGACGCAAGATATGATACTGAAATCAAGGTGTTTCCTTATGGTGCGGATTATAGAGACAACCCTATTGCAACAAGCGAGGTAAAGAAAGGTCCTAACAGAGATGCTTCCTTTACTTTGAATGCTGGCAACTATCTTATTTATTGCGGATTAAGTTCACAGGCAGCTCAGGTGCAGGAAGGTGACGAGATCACCATCTATTTCAACGAATAATCTGACACACTTATAATGACAATGCTCCCGATATCCGTAATTTGAGGATATCGGGAGCTGTTTTTCTAAGAACCTTTCGTGACAGGAATCCTACGCCAGTTTTGAGGCGAGCCAGTCGGCGTCGATGCGGCTGAAGCCTTCGGCGGGGCGGATCTGGGGGTTGCGCTCGAGGATGCCGGAGCAGTCCTGATAGACGTTCATTCCTACATTTACGCCCATCATCTGACCGTCCTGAGGGTACATGAAGGTGAGAAGTTTTTCATCTCCTTCGCCTTCCGCACGGTAGAAATGGAACTTTCCTGCGAGGAATTCATCCTTCTTGTCCTGATCCACTATCTTCTGGACCATTTCAAGCTTGGTGACGTATTTCACCATCTCGACAACCACGTCGTCGAGTCCTGCATCATTGATCAGGACCTTTTCCATCAGCGATCCCATGTCGTTCACACGGCGGAGGGTATACCCTCCCATAGCCTTTGTGTGCATTGTTATGGCCTGCATCTGGGTCTCGGAAATCTCTCCGGCAGGCATGAGCCATACCATGAGTTTTGCTGCAGGATCGTGGTAGAGAGTCTCGTATTTCGCAAGGTTCACCTGGCCGCAGTGAGGGCATTCCCAAAGGAAGAGCTCACCGTTACGGACCTTGTCCTTGAGTTCGGGATTCTCGGATATGTTGATGCTTCTGTAGACTGTTACTTTCTGCTGCTGACCGCATTTGGTGCAGGGTGCGAGGGCTTCGTTGATGATTGACATAATTAAAAAGATACGTTGAATACAGGGCCGACATAGTGTCGTCCTATAGTTATGCCGTAGGCCTCCTGGAATGCGTTGTATGAAGGTCCTCCGTTATATGAGTATGATATTCCTGCCGAACATGGCCAATTGATCCATATGAGTCCGTTGAGGTCAAATGTAAGGGCGGAGCCGACAGAGAAGAGTCCCACCTTCACAGGGTTGTTCCTTCCTACGAACATATAGTCGAAATGAGGGGTGAGCGTAAGTCTCTTGATGTAGACCAGTCCTCCTGCGATGGATACGTCGCCGATGTAGATAGGAATCGCGTAATCGGCTGTCACTCGTGTCAGAAGGTTGTTTCCGACAGAAAGCTGCTGGAGGAGAGATGTGTTCCTGGACATTCCTCGAGGCATTATGTTGACTGCAGCCTGGCCGAATACAGCCTTGGAACTGAGTTTTGTCTGAGCCATGGCTGTGAGTTTCAGGCCCTGTGCAGGCACGAATCCCGGTACATAACCGTACAGATAGGCATATCCCACAGGGGAAAGCCACTGCGAACTTTCAAGGCTTCCTGTTACGCCCATTTCAATACCTGCTCCCCATTTTGGATAGACTGCTGAATTAGGTGTTCCGAGCATTGTGTAGGCTCTCAAGGAGCCGCTCATGCTGTGGCGGAACGAGTTCTTTCCCTTGGTTGCGCCGATGAAGGCAGGGAGGGCTGAGTTGCTGCTCGGCAGATAATATGTTCCGTTGAAGTCGAGCAGGTTATTGTCGGAATAGACACTTCCGTCATAACTCATGATGGCTGCCCTCGTGTTGAACATATCGTTGCTGATTGTGTAAGAGACCTTAGGAATAAATCCTCTGTGCCATCCTCCTGATGAGAAATTGAACGGAATATACACTGACAGGCTGCCTTCCACATAAGGTGAAGGAAGTTCCTTGGAATTAAGGCTTACGCTCATTCTGTCGCCCTGCTTGTATGCTGTGACGTTATATTGTCTTGCTGCTCTGTCATTTACATCTATCGATACCTCGATCACAGGGTAGAGACCCGAATAGGTGAACTTTGCATGTCCCGAATGTCTCCATTTCGAAGGGTCGTAAGGGTCTTTATGAGCGGAATAACCGAATTCTCCGACACCGGTGGAAAGTCTGTTCTGCATGATGCCTGACACTCCGAGGGATGCCGCCTGCCAGATGTGGTCGAACGACATGTTCATTATATTGTCGACGCTCACATAGACAGGAGCCCATGAATGCAGGTTGAAGGCATGTCCGAGCTTGTTGTATTTATGCGGCTGCGACAGATTGTAATCAACCTCAGGAACAGTTTCGTTGAATCCCGCTTTCTGTGCTGCTTCCTTTTCCTGCTGAGCAAGCTTGTCCGCTATGACATATTTGTGGATGTCGCTGAAGTCAGCAGGACGGTTGAGCAATGAATCGACGGATGTCCTGAACATCTGCATTCCCTTGAGGGTCTGTGACGAAAAATAAAGCCAGCGGCCGTCGGTGCTGTAGGTGAAATCGGATGCTCCGTAGCGTGTGGATGTCTTTTGACGAAGGTCACCGCTCGAAGGATTCAGATGATAGAGTTCGTGTACTCCGGTCCTGTCGCAGGCAAAGACAAGTTCGTCGCCATAGGCCTTGAAGTCTTTTATCATCACCGGTTGAGGCTCCAGGACTGTCTGCCATTCCGACTCGGAATGGCGATAGATTCCGTAACCTCCTTCTGAAAGTCCGGTGACATAGATATTGTCGCCTATCCATGCTGTTTCAAGCAGTTGGACGCTGTCCGGGGCATTATATTCGGTCGAAGCACCGCCTTCATAGATGCTTTTCACGACAAGTGACGACCCTCCTTCAGGGTAGTACTTCACGAGTGCAACCTTGAATCCGTCTTCTGACGGATCGGGGTTGAACACGAGATTCTTCCTGTCAGTGAGATTTCTCTTGCGCGAACTTCGTGAAGGTTCGATATATCTTATTCTCGAATCTGCCTTCATCGACCATCTTTCATCAGCGAGAGTCTCGCTCCAATATATTCTTCCCTGGCTTTCGGATGGTTTCAGAATGCTTGTCTGCGAAGCGAACCGGTTGATCTTGTGCTCGCGCCCGGTGCTGTCTATGCGTACAAGGATCGGGGTTGTGAGGAATCCGCTCTTGATCGAATATATGTCGGTTCCCATTGCGATATTGTCCTTGTAGTCGGTATAGAGCCTTGGTGAAGCTGTCACAGGCTCGCTGCTGATGAAAGGCGCACGGGCCTCGATCTCTTCCGTCCAGATGCCCTTCATTGTGTCTCTGACGCTCGCAAACACCTGTTTGAAATTCCTGACTCCAGCCTTTCTTTTGGCGAATGTCTTGGTAGGGGAGAAGTCGAAAATCATTCTTGATGCCCTGTCGTATGCGTCATGCATGATGTCAGGATAATCATAGAGATACCTTATACCTCCGAGAGTCATGTAACCCAAGGCATAATGGTTCGGAGAATAATGTCTTTGAGAACCGAACAGCCATCGTGGAAAATTTCTGTAGTCACCTTGGTCGAAAGCCACCATGTAGTAGTTCAGGAAGTCCGCTGTGCGTCCGCGTCCCGACTTCGTCAGTGCCGTTTCCGCTATCACGGCGTCACCCTCGATGAAATACATTCCCTGATAAAGCAGTGAAACGAGGATGTTGAACATCTCGCCGAAGACATAGTTGAACGGCTTCATCGTATTGGTCATTCCGAACTGCATCTGGGTCACGTGGCGTGACTCGTGGAGGGCAAGCATGGTAGGCCATGGAATCGGTTCCGGATTGTATGCGGAAGGGATGGTGAAGAGGTCCATCCTCTTAGGTGCCCATGCCACTGAACCGTTGGAGGTGTTGTAGGTGTGCATCACAACAGGCATGAGCTTTCCGTCACCAAAACCTGTCATATAGCCTGTGGTGCGGGATACCGGAACCTTGTATTTTTCAAGCTGGGAAGCATAGATTCCTGCGAGAGAATCAGCGCCTTTCGGATAGATGATGCGGTAGCTGTCTGTGTCGATGCTGCGCCATTTCAGACTGCCGGGATCGTCTCCCGTAACGTAGAACTGGGCGCCTGCCGAGCATGGCAGGAGCAGCATTATCAGGAATATTATGTTTCTTATCAATTTCACAGCCTACAAATATAAGAAACTGTCGCGTCTTAAATATTATTTTTAGTATTTTTGTATGTTTTGACGAAGAAATCCCCTTTATCGAGACATCTTTGTAAAACGGACTTATATGAAGAAATGCATATTCATACTCCTTGCCGTGGCGGCTTTGTCAGGTTGCGTGCAGAAAAAGTCAGCGAAATTCACACCTGTCGCTTTTCCAGAGGTCGTTCCTCCGGGGATGATGAGCGATGCTCAGGATAGGGCTGACTGGCTGGCTCAGAATTATTGGAACAAGCTTACAGACCCGGAAAGGACCTACCCGAGTGACTCTACAATTGTCAGTGGAGTGCGCAAGGCAGATGTGGAGCAGAGATTCGCCAATTGGCTGTCTGTGCTGGAAATAGTCCATCATTCCACTGCACTGAAGGCAGTGAACAATCTTTGCGACAAGGCGCTTGAGTGTGAGAAGATATCAGCGGCATCATCCGTTCTCGAGACCATGACCGAACTGATGGAAAAGTATCTTTACGATGCGAATTCCCCTTACAGAAATGAAGACCTTTATGGTTCATATGCCGCCCGTCTTGCTAAATGGGACGGTCTTTCCTCAGAACTTCGCGGAAAATATGCCTTTCAGGCGGAAAGGACATCTTTGAATAAGATAGGTACGGTTGCCACAGACTTCAGATTTTCGGACAAGTCCGGAAAGATACGCTCGCTCCACGGCATCAAGGCTCCCATGACCCTTCTTTTCTTCAGCAATCCCGGATGTGATGCCTGCATGAACATCATCAATGTCCTCAAAGGCGAACCGCGCATAGCGCAGCTCATTGAAAGCGGACGTCTGGCTGTGCTGAACATATATATTGATGAAGATATCGCCGCATGGCGATCGTATATGCCTATATATCCTGATGAATGGTACAACGGTTTCGATCCGGACCTTGCTATCCGCACAGAGGACCTTTATGACGTGCGTGCCATCCCGTCGCTTTATCTTCTTGACGAGGACAAGACCGTCATAATGAAGGATGCACCGGAGAATCGGGTGTTCCAATACCTTGCTACACTATGAAAACAATATTTAAATCAGCGGGAGTAATGCTGCTGAGCCTGCTTTGCATATCTGAAAATCCTTTGATAGGTAAAGACATCCGTGACAATGAAATAAAAACAGAATCTGATATGGATATAAAGAAAGAAATCTGGGGCAAGGCCCCGAGTGGAGAGGAAATAGTCCTTTACACTCTTAAAAACTCCAAGGGTGCGTATGTGCAGCTTTCCAATATAGGAGCGGCGATCGTGTCGATTGTAGTTCCGGATAAAGATGGCGTTCTTGGTGACGTTGTGCTTGGTTATTCTTCCGCAGAGAGCTATCTGGGAGATGGTCCTTGTTGCGGAAAGGTTCCTGGACGATATGCGAACCGTATTGCAAACGGCAAGTTCACCCTCGACGGGGTTGAATATACACTTCCTGTGAATAACGGCCCTAATCATCTTCACGGCGGTCCTGAAGGTTTTCAGAACAAGGTCTGGGAAAGTCGTGAACATGAAGGTAGTGTAGAGTTCATGTATTATTCGGAAGACGGAGAAATGGGTTATCCGGGTGCGCTTAAGGTTGTTGCGCGCTATGACTGGACAGAGGATTGCGAACTTCGTCTCACCTTGATGGGAGAGTGCGACAAGCCGACAGTGCTTAACCTTACCAACCATGCATACTTCAATCTCAACGGAGAAGGTAACGGACTTATTCTCGACCATAAGCTTCAGCTCAATGCCTCTGAGTGGCTTCCGACTGACTCAAGTCTTGTTCCGCTCGGCGAGAGCGAGCCAGTGGCAGGTACACCGATGGATTTTGTGAATGCAAAGCCTTTGGGACAGGACATCAAGGCTGATTTCCCAGCCTTGATGTATGGTAAAGGATATGACAACTGCTGGGTGATAGACGGTTATGAGCCGGGTCAGATCCAGACCTGTGCAGAGCTTTATTCCGAGCAGAGTGGACGAGTTCTGGAGGTGTATACCACTCAGCCGGGAGTCCAGATATATACAGGTAACTGGTTGATGGACAGTCCTATGGGCAAGAATGGACATAAGTATGTGGACTACAGCGGTGTGGCCATCGAGTGCCAGAATTTCCCTGATGCTCCTAATAAGTCTGATTATCCTTCTCCTGTTCTTCGTCCTGGAGAAGTTTATGAGCAGGCCATAATCTTTGCTTTTTCAGTAAGATAATGGTAATGCTTATTTCTAATTGATAAAACTTGATATTATGAAACAATATTTAGACTTACTCAGACATATCCGCGAAAACGGCGTCATGAAGAGCGACCGTACAGGAACAGGTACACAGAGTATTTTCGGTCATCAGATGCGATTCGACCTCAGTGAGGGATTTCCTCTCCTGACCACCAAGAAGGTGCATCTCAAATCGATCATCTATGAACTTCTGTGGTTCATTGCGGGAGATACCAATGTGAAATATCTTCAGGATCATGGCGTTACCATCTGGGATGAGTGGGCTGACGAGAACGGTGATCTCGGACCGGTCTACGGTCACCAGTGGCGCAGCTGGCCTACTCCTGACGGACGTACCATCGACCAGCTTTCAAATGTGATCAATCAGATCAAGAACAATCCGGATTCGCGTCGTATGATAGTGTCTGCATGGAATGTCGCAGAGGTTGAGAAGATGGCCCTTCCTCCTTGCCATTCTCTCTTCCAGTTCTATGTTGCGGACGGCAAGCTTTCGTGCCAGCTCTATCAGCGCAGTGCAGATGTGTTCCTCGGAGTGCCGTTCAATATCGCTTCTTATGCTCTCCTGACTATGATGATTGCTCAGGTATGCTGTCTGGAGCCAGGTGAGTTTGTGCACACTACGGGTGACACTCACATCTATACCAATCATTTCGAGCAGGTTGCCACCCAGCTTTCGCGTGAACCTCGCGCCCTGCCTAAGATGAAGATCAATCCATCTGTGAAGGATATCTTTGATTTCAAGTACGAGGATTTCGAGCTTGTTGACTACGATCCGTACCCAAGAATTCCGGCACCTGTTGCTGTCTGATGACCCCGCTGCTGCGACTTTCTTCGAAAGTCTTGCTGACGCGGATGTCGCGACGCTGAAGCGCCTTATTAGAATTAAATGTAGAGATTATAGACCGATGATACAAGATTTGATGGTTTTCTTGTAGCAACGGTATTACAAAGCAAGAAAATGGAAAAGTGTCTTATAGTGGCGATTGCGGATAATGGTGCGATCGGAAAGAACAATGAACTGCTGTGGCATATATCCGAGGATCTGAAGTTCTTCAAGAGAACTACTCTCGGATGTCCTGTGATAATGGGTCGCAAGACATTCGAGTCTATAGGCCGTCCTCTGCCGAAGAGGCAGAACATAGTGGTGTCCCGCCGTGGGTTTGAGGCTCCGGAGGGAGTGGTTGTTGTCGGTTCGCTGGAGGAGGCATACGACACAGTCATTTCGAACTTGTCTGGAAATCTTCAGGAAGATCAGCCTTCCTGCCTCTTCATCATGGGCGGCGGCCAGATCTACGCCCAGGCCCTGCCGGACATGGACCGTCTCATCATAACCCATGTCCACACCGTCATCGAGGATGCAGACACCTTCTTCCCGGCCATCGATCCGGCAGTATGGCATGTCGCGGAGAGATCGGAACTCATGACTGACCCGGAAACAGGTTACACCTTTGAATTTGTGACCTATTTACGTGTCAGGTAAACAATTTATAAACAGCAAAATAGCAAAAATCACATGCTCCAGATGACGCAGGCGATTTTTGATAAGTGATTGATTAGTAGTGCATAACGCGCCACGCAAAATATCCTTTTATGTCAAGAGAAAGTTTCGGCAGCCGTTTCGGCGCCCTTGTAGCAATGGCAGGCTCGGCAGTTGGCCTCGGAAATCTTTGGAGATTCCCATACCTGGTAGGAGAAAACGGAGGAGCAGCCTTCATCATCGTCTATATAGCCCTGTCGTTCCTTATATGTCTTCCGATCTTCATTTCGGAGTTCGTAATCGGCCGACGCAGTCAGAAGAACGCCTATGCTGCCTTCCGCGATCTTTCAGGAGGCGGAATATGGAAAGGAGTGGGACTTTTCACCATCGTCGTACCTCTTATTGTCCTTTCGTACTACAGCGTAATCGGAGGTTGGTCCATCGAATACTTCCTCAAGTCACTTACGTTCTCGTTCACAGGAAACGAGTCTCAGGCTGCAATGAACACAATGTTCACAGACTTCGTCTCTAATCCTTGGATCCCTCTTATCTGTCATACCGGTTTCCTGCTCGCAACAACCATGATCGTCGTTGTCGGCATCAAGGATGGAATTGAGAAGTTCAGCAAGGTCATGATGCCTATGCTCTTCTTCATCGTCATAGCCATTGCTGTCTATTCCCTCACACTTCCGGGAGCAGGCAAAGGCGTGGATTACCTCTTCAACCCGGATTTCTCCAAGATAGACGCAAAGGCGTGTGCAGCAGCTCTCGGACAGGCGTTCTTCTCCCTTTCCCTCGGCTTCGGTACCATCATGACATACGCCTCATACGTCGATAAGAAGGAGAATATCCTCTTCCAGAGCACTGCTACAGCGGTTTCAGACCTCATGTTCGCCCTCATTGCAGGAGTAGCCATAATGCCGGCAGTATTTGCATTCGGGCTCGACCCGCAGTCAGGTCCGGGCCTCGTTTTTGAAACACTTCCATACGTCTTTTCACAGATGCCTGCCGGAGGATTCGTGGCAATCCTTTTCTTTGTTGCCCTTCTCGTCGCTGCCCTCACATCATCCATTTCGATGCTCGAAGTTGCTGTAGCCTACCTTGTCGAGGAAAGAAAATTCTCCCGCATAGGAGCCTGCATCACACTTTTCGTATTATGCTGGATAGTCGGAGCTCTCTGCTCGCTCTCGTTCGGCCCGCTTTCGAACATCCAGATCGGAGGCCGCGGTCTCTTCGACTTCTTCGACAACCTTTCGTCAAATGTCCTGATGACCCTCGGCAGTCTCTTCACAGTCCTCTTCGTAGGCTGGCGTCTCAAGAAGACCGACATCTACGACGAATTCACCAACAGCTGCACCCTCAGCACCAACGCCAAGCTATTCGGCATCCTCTGGTTCCTGATCCGCTATGTCGCTCCTGTTGCCATCATCGTCATCTTCCTTACCAATCTGCTGGCGTAGCTTAGACGCATAGAAGTAGGTTTTTGGTACTCGCGTCCGTAAAACGGAACAGAATGAGGAAATATCTTATAATAGCGATGCTGACCATCGTGTCATGTGCCCCCAAAAACATCCAGGGAACATTAGACACGGTGGAAGCTTGTATTGAATCCTGTCCTGACAGCGCCAAGACCCTCCTCGAATCTGTAAAACTACCGTTCCTTGCCACACGCGAACTCAAGGCACGTCATGCCCTCCTCCACACCATTGCCCTGGACAAGAACTACATAGATCTTACGACAGACAGCATAATAGCTCCTGCTGTCAGACATTACACCCGCAGAGGAACTCCTGATGCCCGTTTCAAGACCTTGTACTACCTTGGTCGTATCCGTCAGAACGCTGGCGACAATGATGCTGCTCTCGACTGCTTCATCAAGGCGTCAGCCTTTGCCTCTGAAGAGACGGACACTTTATCCCTTGCCCGCTGCTATTCCGCCCAAGGCCTGTTGTATTCAGACTCCTACGACTACGAACATGCCATCGAAGCCAACCGCAAGGCAGCCGAACTTTTTCTTGCTGCGGGGAATGTCAATAGTTATGTGAACAATATTCTGAAGATAGCAGATTGTTATTGGAATCTTGGCAGCTTTGACAAAACGATGGATTATGTAGAACTTGTTGGTTCTTATAAGAAAAGTCTGTCTGTAAGAGTTTTAAGTACTTATTATTCAGTGAAATTGAAGGTAGAGATAGAATTAAAGGAAGATTTTCCCTCTACTTTGGATGAATACTTGAAGTATGTTTCTCCCCAATACATAAATTGGATAATTGTATCATCTGCTTATCGTAATTTGAACTTATATGCAGAGGCAGAGAATGCCATATCGAATTATTCTTTATACAATCATTCTGCTGAAAATGATAAAAATTATTACGCTTCAATGACTCAGTTATATGAGTCTATGGGAAATTATGAAGAATCCGTTCGGTTTTACAAGAGTTTTCTTGATGCAGTGGATTCTACATATAGAGAAACCATAAACGTAATATTGATTCCATAAAATTACGTCATGAAAAAGATATGATTATACTCACTGTAAAAAACAGGAATCTAATACTTGCTCTAGTATTGACAGTAGTTGTCGGATTTTTGGTTGTTTCTGTTTTATTTACAAGGAAATACATTAAGGAAAGCAAGTCCTTGAATGAGTTGTATCTAGTAGCGGAAAAAGAGAAAAGACATCTTGAAAGCATGTTGGAATCATCAATGGTGATTGATTCTGAGATAAGGTCAATACTTTCTGACAGAATAGAACTCTTGAATGAGATAGCCTTAAGTCATCGTTTACATCGTTCCGAGAAGGCGAGTAGATCAAGAGCGAAGATGGATGCTCTTCTAAATGATACCAAAGAATACCTTTCCACAATAGGAATGACTTACGTTGTCAAGAATCCGGAGATTGTCTCTTTCTTGAAGACAAAAGGCTTGACAACCTGGGAAATCGGCTACTGCTGTCTCTATGTAATGGGCTACAATGCAAAAGAGATCAGTGGTATCATGTATAACAATCAGGTCTATAAGATCAGCAGCCGCATCCGTGAAAAACTGGGTCTCGAAGGAGGTAAAGTCCGTTTGGAAACCTACCTGAAGACTCTTTTTGCCCAAGGGTAGATTTTAAGATAAAACAGGCCTGATAATCAACAGATTATAGTTGGGGGGGGGTAGAGTTAAAAATTGCTCCTGATTACTCTCATAAATAACTTTGTCATCGTAAACTAATAATCATTTAGCGATATGAAGACAAAGTTCATTAATTATGTTGCTGCGGTCATTGCGATAGCTTTGTCAGCAGTTTTCTGTTTTCCGCTTTCTGCGGAAGAAGAACCTCATGAAAGTCCATCTCTCATTGACATTCACGCTCAATTCATACATCATGAGATTGATCGTTCCTTGCCTGTTTTCGTTGAAGCTTATTACAATGCACCGTATCAAACCATATCCATGACTTGTTACGGCTTAGGACTGGCAGAAGTCCATATAGTGGACTCCTTCGGCCAGATCTTCTGTACCCGCACCATCAACTCCGACACCGACCCGTCTGTAGTCCTCGAAGCACCGACAGCTCCGGGAACCTACTGGCTCGTCATTATGTCTGACACCTATTATGGTGAAGGTGAGTTTATTGTAATTTAATCTTAAATTAAGGCATTATGAAACGACTGTTTATAATTCTTTGCATTGGAATCTTAGGGTCGTGTTCGCTGTCCGAAGTAAATTTCAATGCTGATAATGATATCCCTGTGGGATATGAGGACATAATGGTCTATAAGTCAAACCATTTGCTCTTTGCAGATATAGATAATCTGAGATCTGCATCAACGAAAAGCGATGAGGAAATGGTCAGTCTGGAATCTTTGCTTGAAAGAGATTCCACGAAGTCAATAACATTCAAACACTACAAGGTCTCACAGATTCCATTCCTGAATAATAGAGAAAGCAATAAGGTCGCACTGACAGACCGGATCAGAGAAAGTGTCTCTCAGGATTCGTTGTCGGTGGTAAAGACCTTTCTTATAGAAACCACTGATACGCTGTCAGGTGAAGTGATGAAAAATGTGGCGACTATGATTCCTGATGCGGAGTGTATGACGATTTTCGGTGAAGAAAGCATTTCGTTTCTTGATAAAAGTACTTTTACTGGAATCATTCTTTATTCTGAGTTGGATGGTGAGTTTGCTGATGTGTATGTTTATTCTGATGGTCCTATCAAATTTGCATCTCAAATACCGATTGACTTTGATAGTGATAATCTTGTAAAAATATATCTGTCCATACCACAATCTGTGGAAACGAAGTCGGATATGGAAGACGGTTCAATCATAGGAGGTATATTGGATGCTTCGTTTTGTTTTGCTTATTTGGATGAAGAAGAAGAAAGAGAAAATCCAGAAGTTCCTATCGGATCAGGTGGTGGAGGAGGATCGGGTTCAGGTACAGGTACAGGAATCGTTGATACAGGCAATTTTTTCGGTAAATTCTCAGGTAATGGTTCGAGAGATAAATTAACTTATACTATAAATCTTACGTCGTCAGATGGAGGTTCTACAAAAGGTGGCGGAGTCTATTCACATGGAAAAGTAGCTGTGTGTAATGCTGTTGTTACAGAAAATTCTTATATCTTTGACAGATGGACAGGAGATTTTAGGGGAAAGACGGACAATGTTGTCATAACGGTAACAGAAGATGTTGAATCAACAGCATATTTCCGTTATATACTCGAGGATCCGAAAAGACCATGCTGGGATTCAGAAACAGGAACAGCAAATCCTTTGGTGGAAATGGAACTGGCGCCGACAAACAAAGCTGCAACGAATTTATTAGGGTCAACTTTTGGTATGACGCGAAGTGGAGGATCACAATTTCATAGCGGGTTGGATTTATATGCAGATCCGGGTACTCCGATATATTCGATGTTTGATGGTGTTGTTACATGGCCTTATGTTACAGAACAACCTTTAAGAAATGATGATGGAACTTACCCATTGAACTATTCAGGAGATATTGATGGTAGTGGCAATCGATTATATATAAGGAGTACTGTAAATGGAAGTAACATATCTGTAGGATATTGGCATCTGATGGAGAATTCCCCGGTTGCCATTAATCCTCGTACAGGAATGCCTTTTAAGGTTGGTGATACTGTCTTTCAAGGAGAACTGATTGCTTATTCTGGTAGAACAGGAAATGCTCATGATGTTGATAATCCCCATCTTCATTTGGTGGTTAAAAACAATAGTGGAACATTTGTGGATCCAGAGTCTTATATAAATGGAAAAGTGTTGTCATCTACTGTTAATGGAGAAAGGAAAGTGAGTTCTGTGGAAATAGTAGATATCAATTGTGATGATGAAGAAAACGAAATAACAATATATTATTAAAAAATTATGTGTATGAAAAGTATATATATTATAGTATTGACCGTTTTCTTTACGATACTTCCAGAGTTTCATCTTTTATCTCAAGATATAAATGGACTCAGTATTGGTCAAAAGATGACTAAAAGTCAGATTATTGATAAGTTGGGAGAACCAACGGCTTATAGGACGTATGTTGCAGAAGTTGGTTCAACAATTGAGATTTTTAACTATGATAGAAATGAGGTAGAGTTCTCTGATGGTTGTCTTTCTCGTTTTGTGATCATGGATAATAGGTTTACAGTATTGACTAAGTTAATTTCAGGAGGAGTGAAGGTCGGAGATCCTTTGTCTAAAATAAATTCACTTAATCCAGAAGTGGCTACTTGGCGTTCTTCATCCCAGAATGTTTATTATATTTCGACTAATGAAGGTGAAATCAATGTGTTCTTTGTTGTTTCTGATGGGATTATAAAAAATATAAACTTCTCAATCCCACTTTAATGATGTGATGATTTATGAAAACAAGAATGCTAATGGTATTTATTGCTCTGTTGGCAATAGTTCCTATTCAGACAGTTTGTGCACAGGATGTTGAGGGTGTTGACATTCATCAGAAGATGACGAAAAGCCAGATTGTAGAGAAATTCGGGCAGCCTACGTCATATGAGACCTATGAGTCGGATGATGGTACGCTTGAGGAAATATTCTATTATGGCCAAGATGCTAATGAAATA
>JBGVNK010000010.1:0-18115 GCA_045125535.1 Candidatus Cryptobacteroides sp. | reverse complement strand
CCCCCTGGCCGCAGGGGGAGGGACCCGCTCCGCAGGAGTGGGAGGGGTTGTTTTGAAAAACCTCCCAGACCGAAAGCATTGAGTCACCGCCCCAGAAGCGGATGTCCGCCTGAGGATCTTCTGCATATATGCCTTTCATGAGGTTGGAGCCGTGGAGATCTCCGGATGCTTCTCCTGCTATGATATAGTACTTCATTTTTATATTTTAGAATTCTCGTCCGGGAAATGCCTGTGTTTTCCGGATGGGAATCGATTTTTATCATCCTCGTCCGGGAATAAAGGTGTTTTTCCGGACGGGAATATTTAAAATATTGCTTTCAGTCGTTCAAGTTCTTCGTAGTCGGTGCAGTCCACGTTATGTGCCACAATACTGATATAGCCTTCTTTCACCAGAAGGTGATCGGCTTCTGCAGTGTTGCGTGGGTCATCTTCGAAGTCGCCGACCATCATATAGAGGTCTTCACCTTCCTCTACTACTGGATTGGAACTCTGTCCGAGGAGTTCTGGCGTGATACCGTATTTCCTGTAATGCTCCACATCCCATTCCTTGAATTCGCGGACCCATCTGCCGAGTCCCTGATAGCCTGCCCGGATGCCTTTGATCTGGTCGGATGGGATATCCGGGAAGTTCACATTGTAATATACGCCATGTTTCTCCGGCCATTCCGCCATAAGCTTTTCGAATATGTCTCCGAAGAAACGGGCAACACCGCTGAAATCAGCATCAGGATGGAGAGTGTCCAACGATACTCCTATTGCAGGTACTCCGTTGAGTGCTGCTTCTTCAGCTGCTCCTAGTGTTCCTGAGTAGCATGAGGCGGTTGCGGCATTCGAGCCGTGATTGATTCCTGAAACGACTACGTCCGGATAATTGTCTGCAAACAATGTGTTAAGACCGAACTTCACGCAGCTTGCAGGTGTTGCATCCACGTAATGCCATTCCACAGGGTATCCCTCTTTGTCTTTGGCGTAAGGAAATGGATTGGGATTCTCCGAGCCGAAACATTTATGTGCTATCTGCTTGAAACCCAATGAAACAGCCATGGACATGCCTGACTGATGCTTTTTGGGAGCGATAACCGTTACTTTTCCGAACTGTCTCATGAGGTCGACGAGGGCCTGGATGCCCTTTGCCTGATATCCGTCGTCGTTTGTGATCAGAATATGCATTTCCGTTAAAATTAAATCACACAAATTTACAAAATAAAATAATACAAAAATTCATGGAAAGAGAATAAGATATTAATATTTTTTCTAACTTTGCATGGATTTGTGGGACTGCGCCCACGACGTAAAAGGCAATTAAAGTATAACTTTTTACATAAACTATTTACACAATGATTAAAGTAGGTATTAACGGTTTCGGCCGTATCGGACGCATGGTTTTCCGTGCTGCTGTTGAGAATTTCTCAAACGACATTCAGATCGTAGGTATCAATGACCTTCTCGAGCCAGAGTATCTTGCATACATGCTTAAGTATGACTCAGTTCACGGTCAGTTCAAGGGTGAAGTTGCTGTTGCTGACGGCGCTCTTATCGTAAACGGTAACAAGATCCGCCTCACAGCAGAGATGGATCCGGCTAACCTCAAGTGGGACGAGGTTGGTGCTGATGTAGTTGTAGAGTCAACTGGTCTCTTCCTTGAGGATGAGAAGGCTCGCAAGCACATCCAGGCTGGTGCAAAGAAGGTTATCATGTCTGCACCTTCAAAGGACGCTACTCCAATGTTCGTATACGGTGTTAACCACGAGACATATGCTGGTCAGGATATCATCTCTAACGCTTCATGTACTACTAACTGTCTTGCACCTATCGCTAAGGTTCTCAACGACAAGTTCGGTATCGTTAAGGGTCTCATGACTACAGTTCACGCTGCTACTGCAACTCAGAAGACTGTTGACGGTCCTTCACGCAAGGACTGGAGAGGTGGTCGCGGTATCCTCGAGAACATCATCCCTTCATCTACAGGTGCTGCTAAGGCAGTAGGTAAGGTTCTTCCTGTTCTCAACGGTAAGCTTACTGGTATGGCATTCCGCGTTCCTACTTCAGACGTTTCTGTAGTAGACCTTACTGTAGTTCTCGAGAAGGAGGCTACAATGGCAGAGATCTGCGCTGCTATGAAGGAAGCTGCTAACGGCGAGCTCAAGGGTATCCTTGGTTACACTGAGGACGCAGTTGTTTCAACTGACTTCCGCGGTTGCGCTAACACTTCAATCTTCGACGCAAAGGCAGGTATCAGCCTCGACGCTAACTTCGCTAAGGTTGTTTCATGGTATGACAACGAGTGGGGTTACTCTAACAAGGTTCTCGAGATGGCTCGCGTTATCGCGAAGTAATTTGAACCAGTTTACATTGACTATGGAACCGTTCCGAAAGGAGCGGTTCTTTTTTTATCCTTATATCGACGGAAACACCGGATAAATTTCGTAATTTTGTAAGATTTTGTTTTTAAATGAACTTACAATGGCAAAGATTACTAAAGAAGATGCATTGAACTACCATGCCGGTAAGCGTCCCGGTAAGATTGAGGTAGTTCCTACCAAACCATATTTCACTCAGACAGACCTTTCTCTTGCATATTCCCCAGGTGTAGCTGAGCCATGTCTTGAGATCCAGAAGAACCCTCAGGATGCATATAAGTATACTGATAAGGGTAATCTTGTTGCCGTTATATCAAACGGAACTGCAGTGCTCGGACTCGGTGATATCGGAGCGCTCAGCGGTAAGCCGGTGATGGAGGGAAAAGGCCTTCTCTTCAAGATCTACGGAGGTATCGATGTGTTCGATATCGAGGTGGATGAAAAGGATCCGGACAAGTTCGTAGAGGCTGTCAAGGCCATTGCCCCTACATTCGGAGGTATCAACCTTGAGGACATCAAGGCTCCTGAATGCTTCGAGATAGAGCGCAGACTCAAGGAAGAACTTGATATTCCGGTAATGCATGATGATCAGCATGGTACAGCCATCATTTCAGGTGCAGGACTTCTCAATGCTCTAGAGGTGAACGGAAAGAACATTGCTGAAGTCAAGGTCGTTGTCAACGGAGCAGGTGCAGCCGCAATTTCATGTGCGAGACTCTATATCGCTCTTGGTGTAAAGCCTGAAAACATTGTGATGCTTGACAGTAAGGGTGTCATCTCGAAGTCCCGTCAGAATCTTACCCCTGAAAAGGTGGAGTTTGCGACAGATAGAACTGATATTCAGACACTTGCGGAAGCAATTAATGGTGCTGACGTTTTCCTTGGGCTCTCGAAAGGCAATATCCTGACCAAGGACATGGTCCGCTCTATGGCCAAGGATCCTATCGTATTCGCTCTTGCCAACCCTGTTCCTGAGATCACCTACGAGGATGCGATGGACAGCCGTCCTGATGTGCTCATGAGTACTGGACGTTCCGACTATCCGAACCAGATCAACAATGTCATCGGATTCCCTTATATATTCAGAGGTGCCCTCGATACTGCTGCTACAGCGATCAATGAGGAAATGAAACTTGCTGCAGTTCACGCAATTGCAGATTTGGCGAAGAAGCCGGTTCCGGAGATTGTGAACAAGGTCTATCATGTCAGCAAACTTTCATTCGGACGTGATTACTTCATTCCTAAGCCAGTGGATCCACGCCTCTTGACCGAGGTTTCTGCTGCGGTAGCGAAGGCTGCAATCGAAAGCGGCGTGGCCAGAAAGACAATCACAGACTGGGATGCATATAAGGTTAATCTGCTCGAGTTCATGGGAAGAGAATCAAAACTCACCCAGCAGATTTACGATACTGCCAGAACTTCACCTCAGCGCGTAGTCTTTGCTGAAGGTATACATCCGTCGATGATGAAGGCTGCGATCAAGGCAAAGGATGAAGGATTGTGTTATCCGATTCTTCTCGGAAACGATGAACGAATTGAAAAACTCGCCAAGGAATTGGGTCTTAGCCTGGACGGTGTTGAAGTGGTAAACCTCAGACATGACAGGGAAGCGGAGAGGCGTGAGCGTTATGCCCGTATTCTCACCGAGAAGCGTCAGCGTGAGGGCTATACTTTCGAAGAGGCTAACGATAAGATGTTCGAGCGCAACTATTTCGGAATGATGATGGTGGAGACTGGTGAGGCAGATGCTTGTATCACAGGACTTTATACAAAATATTCAAACACCATTAAAGTTGCTAAGGAAGTGATCGGTCTGGAGGAAGGTTATAAGCATTTCGGTACAATGCATATTCTCAACTCCAAGAAAGGAACTTATTTCGTTGCCGATACTCTCATCAACCGTAGTCATGATGTCGAGTCATTGATTGATATAGCTCGACTTTCAGAGAAGACTGTCAGGTTCTTCAACCATGAGCCTGTGATGGCGATGCTTTCGTATTCTAATTTCGGAAGTGACAAGGACGGTAGTGCCGGACGCATTCATGAGGCTGTTGAAATCCTTCAGAAGAAATATCCTGAATGGAACATAGACGGCGAAATGCAGGTGAACATAGCTCTAGACAAGGAACTTCGCGACAAGAAGTATCCGTTCTCACGTCTTAACGGCAAGGAGGTGAATACTCTTATCTTCCCTTGTCTGAATACGGCGAATACTACATATAAGATGCTTCAGTCTCTTACTTCAGATGTAGAGGTTGTCGGTCCTATACAGATGGGTCTTAATAAACCTATTCATTTCATTGACTTCGAGAGTACTGTAGAAGATATCGTAAATGTAACTGCCATCGCGGTGATTGATGCATTGGTAAATAAAAGTATAGTGAATGAATAGGGCTCCACATTGGGCGGTATCTCTTATACCATTCTTAGTTCTGGCCGCAACTCTTTTCCTTGTCATTTTAGGATTCGGTGCTGATGCATTGGCTGGAGGCAGTCAGGTCGCATTGATTTTCGCGGCCGGCTTTACGGTTGTGCTTGCGATGCTCCTATATAAGATTCCATGGAAAGTGTTCGAGGAATCTATTCTAGATAATATCACATCCGTAGGAACATCCATAGTCATCCTGCTCCTTATAGGTGCAGTGTCAGGCTCATGGATGGTAAGTGGAGTAGTTCCGACAATGATTTATTACGGAATGAAGGTAATCATACCTGAGATATTCCTGTTTGCCACCTGCATTATCAGTGCTGTTATTGCTGTAATGACTGGAAGCTCGTGGACAACCATTGCGACTATCGGAGTCGCCCTTGTCGGTATCGGTACGGCTCAAGGATATGAACCTGGCTGGATCGCTGGTGCAATCATCTCAGGGGCTTATTTTGGAGACAAAGTGTCTCCGCTTTCCGATACTACAGTCCTGGCATCTTCATCTGCTGGAACTCGACTCTTCACGCATATCCGTTTCATGATGGTCACCACAGTGCCGTCATTTGTGATCACCTTGATAATATTCCTTGTGGTAAGTCTTCTGCACTCCAATTCAGGAGAAGAACATGCAGCAGACTTTGCGCGAGATCTGGTCAATACGTATAATATCACCCCTTGGCTTTTCCTTGTTCCGATTCTTACTGCAGTTTTGATCATGAAGAAGGTTTCAGCTATTGCAACACTATTCATTGCAGCGGTTGTTGCAGGTGTAGCTGCACTGTTCTTTCAGCCTCATATTCTTTCAGCGATTGCATTGGAATCAGCAGTCGATCAGTCAGCCTCATTGGATTTCATCAGCGGCTTCAAGGGATTGTTCATATCTTATTATGGTGGAACTGCCATAGAGACTGGTAACGAAGCCTTGAATTCTCTCGTCGCTACAAGAGGAATGACAGGTATGCTCAATACTGTCTTCCTCATTATTGCAGCCAGCTGTTTTGGTGGAGTCCTTGTAGGAAGCGGAATGCTTCAGTCCTTGACTGATGCTCTCGTTAAATTCGTGAAAAGAAGAGTCACTATGGTTGCATCGACAGTGGGTACCGGTATATTTGCCAATATGATCACAGGTGACCAGTATCTTTCCATAATCCTTACCAGCAGTCTCTACAAGAAACTCTATCAAGAGAGGGGATATGACCCTAAGCTACTGAGCCGTTCGGTCGAAGACTCAGCAACTGTGGTTTCCGTTCTTATTCCTTGGAACTCCTGCGGTATGACTCAGGCTACCGTGCTTAAGGTTGCTACTCTTGAGTATCTGCCGTATTGTTTCTTCAATATCTTGTCACCTCTTATGTCGATTTTTATAGCAGCAATAGGCTTCAAGATTGTAAGGAAATCGAAATAGTTTATTAACTTTGTCTGTTGCAGCTTATGGCTCTTTAATTGAAAAGATAATATAACTCAAATACACAAAGATTATGAAAGATTTAAAAGGAACTAAGACTGAAGCTAATCTTCAGACTGCTTTTGCGGGCGAGTCACAGGCACGCAACAAATATACTTACTATGCTTCTAAGGCAAAGAAGGACGGATATGTTCAGATCGGTAAGATCTTCGAGGAGACAGCCAACAATGAGAAGGAGCATGCAAAGAACTGGTTCAAGCTTCTTCATGGCGGTGAGATGCCAGACACTCCAGCAAACCTTCTTGATGCAGCCGAGGGTGAGAACTATGAGTGGACTGATATGTATTCTGGTTTCGCGGTAGAGGCACGTGAGGAGGGTTTCGAGGAGATCGCTATCCTTTTCGAGAAGGTTGCGGCTATCGAGAAAATGCACGAGGAGCGCTACCGTAAGCTTCTTGCCAATGTAGAGGGTGGTCTTGTCTTCTCACGCGATGAGGATATGATGTGGGAGTGCTCTAACTGTGGTCATGTAGTTATCGGCAAACAGGCTCCTGAGCTTTGTCCAGTCTGCAAACATGCAAAGAGTTATTTCATGATTCATCCTACTAATTACTAGGATTTTTATAAAATAAGGCAGTCGGTTTCTGGCGATCCTCCCCACTTACGTGGGGCCACTCCCTTTTCGGGAGCCAATGTCGCCCAAAACCGACTGCCTTATTTTATAATATCTATCTAGCTTATTGTCTGTTAAGCATCAATTTTTCCTTACTCATTTTATTGAGACGTATGCTTACTCACTTTTCCCTTTACCCCCGATCGGGAGGGCGAGGAGTAGGTTGAAGAAGATGTAGCAGGTGAGTGAGATCAGGATAATGTATCCCCAGTTGATCTCGAGGATGAAGGCTGCTATTGCTATTGCAGCAACAATGCCTGCGAATGTAAATCTTATGCGGTTGACTGGTGATCCTTTCTTGAATTTGAGCGAGAACATCGGTATTTCGCTGACAAGAAGGAGAGCAAGTACAACAGAAGCAATAAGAATAATGTATCTGTCATGGAGGAGTCCTGCTACAGACATTGCTCCCTGATCAGCAGCGTAGATCAGCGAACCGCACCAGAGTGCGCAGGCTGGGGTAGCGAGACCAAGGAAGTTTTCGCTCTGTCTGTTGTCTACGTTGAACTTTGCAAGTCTCAATGCAGAGAAGATGCAGATGATCAATGGAAGATATGACCAGAATCCTGTCATGCCGCCTTCGATAAGTCTTCTATGAAGCATAAGGGAAGGGAGAAGGCCGAAGCTTACCAGGTCTGCAAGTGAATCAAGCTCCTTGCCCATGTCTGAATATGCTTTCAGCAATCTCGCAGCCAGACCGTCACAGAAGTCGCAGACAGCTGCAGCAAGCATCAGGTAGAACGCGATGTCGAGCGCTCCCTGAAAAGTGAATATCACACCCATGGCTCCGCATAGGAGGTTCATGGATGTGATAGTATTAGGAATGTGTCTGAATAATTTCATGACAGATTATTTGATGCCGAGCTTCTTTGCGATATCCTTTGGAAGAGCGTCCTTGTGAACAACGATGTTCATGGTCTTGAACTGCACGAATGTGTCAGAAGCATACCATGTACCCTTGTACTTGCCGGTCTCACCCCAAGAGTTCTTCACCATGAAGTACTTTGTACCGTTCTGGTCCTGTGCAAGACCATAGATGTGCATTCCGTGGTCATCAGTAGTGGTCTTTCTGTCATAACCTTCCTGACGCATCTCCTGAGTAACTGTAACTTCCTGTGGAAGAGCGACCTTAGGAGTCTCTACCTTTGCATCAGCCTTGCCGATCCAACGCTCCTGGTCAGAGCCGGTTGTTGCAGTAGCCTCAGCGAGTGCTACAGCCACACCGTTACGTGTGAAACCAGTTTCACTTACATCTGAACCCCATGCGATGGTGTAACCATTCTCGATAGCGTTGTACATCACTTCCATCATCTCGTCCATAGGGAGGTTGTATGCTGTGTCCCAACGCCAGTTGTCAGGAACCTCGATTACGAACTCCTCATAGAATGGGTGATGTGTGAATGATGTGATGTTCACATAGTCATCCATGTTGATGCCGAGGAAATCTCTGAAAGACTCTGGAGTATATTCCTTACCCTCATAAGTGAAAGTTGCAGGATATTCGCCGAAGTAAGCCTCGATGATGCCGTCAAAGCCGCGGAGCCATGCAGTTGTGAGCTTTCTGTTAGGGTTTGAAGCGATGCCGCTTACATAGCCCTTGAGAGCTGCGTCAAGTTCGCTCTGCTCTGGAAGTGCTGAACCGTAGTTCATTCCCGGCATTGCGTCCTGTGTTGCGATACCGTAGTCATTGATCACGTGAAGAACGTCACCGAATGATGAACCGGCTGCGAAATTGAGGTGACCGTCAAGTCTCACATACTTGACAGCTCTGTCGCGGTATGACTTTCCTACTACGAACATTTCTGAAAGGTCAAGTTCGATGCCTTTTGTTCTGAGAATCTCTGACTCTACGAATGAGAGGGCAGAGTAGCACCAGCATGTACCTGAACGATTCTGGTCCTTGATTGAAGTGATAGGGTTCTCCTTGATGACTGTGAATTCATAGTCAGGAGTCTGCTGAGCAGTTGCTGCGAATGCTGCAAGAGAGAATGCAGCTGCAGCGAGGATGAATTTAAGTTTCATGTCTTTATGTGTTAGATAATTATTGTCCAATCCATGCAAAGATAGCAAATATTTGTAAATTTGCCATTAGAATTATGGCCAATAACATTCTATATATACATGGTATGGGAGGAGGAGGGGATTCCAGGATTCCTTCCATACTTCGTGATGCTTTGCGAAGTGAGGCTGATGTGATCGTAAAGACTTATGATTTCGATCCTGAGATTGCTGATAATCAGATTTCGCAATGGGTAAAGGAATATAAACCAGTTGTGGTTGTCGGGGAGTCTCTCGGGTCACTCCATGCATTGAAAATCAAAGGAATACATCATGTGCTGGTTTCGCCTTCCCTTAATGCACCGTTGTTTTTCAGCAGACTTGCATGGCTTGCCCTTGTTCCTGGAGTGACCTTGCTTCTTGACAGTATATACAGACCGAAAGAAGGTGACAGACAGCCCCTTCATTTCACTTATCGCGTGATGAGGAAATATGCGCCACATCGTTCTGCGGCTTTGGAGAATTCCATAAAAAAAGGAAGCCGTGATACTTTCCATGCATTTTTCGGAACAGATGACCATTACCGCAAGAGCGGAATAGTCAGTGTCCGAACTTGGAAAAAGTATTTCGGCTCTGATTCTTATGAAATGTATGAGGGAACGCATTTCATGGAAGAGGAATTCATCCATGAAATGCTTGTACCTGCTATAAAGTGCGTCCTGGATACTGTTTCAGACCCTCTTCAAGAATCTTGAGGGCTTTCTCCATTTCTGGAATTTCAAGAACATAGGCTATGCGTGCATGGTTGAGTCCCTTGCCAGGAGTCTTATAGAAAGAAGCAGCAGGAGTCACCATTGTGGTCTCATTATCTATTCTGAAACTCTCAAGCATCCACTTTGCGAAAGATTCTGTGTCATCTACAGGTAATTCTGCAATAGTGTAGAAGGCACCCATTGGCAGTGGAGTATATACACCTTCGATTTTGTTCAGACCTTCGATCATGAAGTCTCTTCTCTTGATGTATTCTTCTTTGACTGCTTCAAAATATGAATCAGGAGTATCAAGAGCTCCGATAGAAGCGATCTGTCCGATGACAGGTGGACAAAGACGGGCCTGAGCGAATTTCATTGCAGCAGACATAATGTCCTTGTTGTGTGATACGATACAACCTACACGAGCTCCACAAAGATTGTATCTTTTTGATACAGAATCGATAAGTACTACGTTCTGCTCAAGCCCAGGGATATTCATCGCTGAAAAATGAGGCTCATCAGTGTAGCAGAATTCGCGGTATACTTCGTCAGAGAGGAGGAAGAGATCGTGCTTGCGGGCGATTTCTCCAAGAGCAAGCATGCTTTCCTTAGAGTACTGTGTTCCTGTAGGATTGCCAGGATTGCAGATAAGGATCGCCTTGGTCTTTTCTGTGATGGCTTTCTCGAACTCCTCGATCGGAGGTATCTGGAAACCATTCCTTATGTCTGTCGATATGGCCTTGAGAGTAAGGCCGTTCATGAATGCAAATGTATTGTAATTTGTGTAGAATGGCTCGAGTACGATTACCTCATCTCCCGGGTCGCATGTAATCTCTAAAGCAAGATTCACGCTTTCGCTACCTGCCACTGTTACAATAAGTTCATCAACGGTGATGTCTATTCCTATTTTTTTATAGTATTTCTCAACAAGGCCCTTTCTGAGGTCCATGAGACCAGCTGAATGTGAATAGGATACATTCTCATCAGAAAAATTCCTGATAGCGTTGAGCGCACATTCCGGCGATTTGATGTCCGGCTGTCCAAGATTGAGATGATATACTTTTACTCCTTCCTTCTTTGCGGCATCAGCATGTGGAACCAACTTTCTGATTGCTGATGCAGGCATTGCTATAGCCTTTTGTGATATATTTGCCATTTCTGTCCGTTTTTAAGCGCTGCAAATATACGATATTTTTCCTATGAATTTATTATCTTTGCGGCCGACTTGACAAATTATATTTTTAATTATGGCAACATTCAGGAAGCGGGCACTGGACGAGGCTGCAGGCCATAAGACAGTGCGATGTTATGACGAAAAAGGACCGGTTTCCGAATATTTCGGACAGAATGTCCTCGACCTGGAGAAGATGCGTGGCTACATTTCATCACATGCTTATGAAGCAGTCCTTGCTTCGGTGAAATATGGAGCCAAGCTTGATCTCAGTGTCTCTGACGAAATCGCGTCAGGAATGAAGAAGTGGGCCATTGAAATGGGTGCGACTCACTATACGCATCTGTTTCAGCCTCTTACAGATTCCACTGCTGAAAAGCACGAGGCCTTTATCTCTATAAAGGAAGGCAAGGCGTTTGAGAAATTCAATGGAAGCGCTCTTGTTCAGCAGGAGCCTGATGCTTCGAGTTTCCCGACCGGAGGTCTCAGAAATACATTCGAGGCCCGCGGTTATTCTGCCTGGGATCCGTCGTCCCCAGTGTTTCTGATGGATGGAACACTTTGTATCCCATCTGTATTTGTTTCATATACAGGAGAATCATTGGATACCAAGGTTCCTAATCTTAAGTCAATGCATGCTCTGAATCTTGCTGCTGTCAATGTCGCAAAACTGTTCGACCAGAATGTAAATGCCGTGCATGTAAATCTCGGTATCGAGCAGGAGTATTTCGTTGTGGACGAGGCATTATATAAGGCACGTCCCGATCTGATGCTTTGTGGCAGGACTGTAGTCGGTCATACGTCAGCAAAGGACCAGCAGCTGGAGGACCATTATTTCGGAGCCATTCCGTCTCGAGTAAGTTCTTTTATGAAAGACTTTGAGACTGAGGCATATAAGCTCGGAATTCTCCTTCAGACAAGACATAATGAGGTTGCGCCGAACCAGTTTGAGTGTGCTCCTATGTACTGCGATGCCGTAAAGGCTATCGACCAGAATATGATGCTGATGATCGTGATGCAGAAGGTAGCGGAGAAGCATCATCTGAAGGTAATCTTCCATGAAAAGCCATTTGATGGTGTCAACGGATCAGGCAAGCACTGCAACTGGTCTATTGTAACTGATACAGGAGTGAATCTTCTTTCACCTGGCAAGACTCCGACAAAGAACCTTCAGTTCCTGTCTTTCTATGCATCCGTTCTTCGTGCTATGTATCGTCATCATTACCTTATGATGAGTACAGTAGCGACTCTGAACAATTCATATCGTCTTGGAGCTGGTGAGGCACCTCCTGCAGTCATGTCCGTATTTTCCGGTTCTACATTGTATCGTGTCTTCGAGTCCATACTCGGAATAAGGAATGAGGATGTTGCTGCAGTGCAGGATTCAATCAAGATCGTAAACAGCATCCCTGAGATTTTCCCGGATAACACAGACCGCAACAGAACCTCTCCATTTGCATTTACCGGTAACCGATTCGAGTTCCGTGCTGTGGGAGCATCCCAGAATGTTGCGTCAGCAGTTTATGTGCTCAATACTGCCGTTGCAGAGAGTCTGAACGAATTCCGCTTACAGGTTGATGAGCTGGAGGCAGAGGGCGAAGAGAGATCTTCTGCTGTAATGACCGTCGTACGCAGATTCATTGAGGAGTCGAAGGATATTATGTTTGAGGGCAACGGATACGGCCGGGAATGGCAGGCTGAGGCACGCAAGAGAGGCCTTCGCGCCATTGAGAATGTTCCTGATACATATGAGGTCTATCATGAGCCTGCAGTTGTGGAAATGTTCGATAAATTAGGAGTTCTTGCTCCTAATGAACTGGATGCCCGATTCGAGATACTTAACGAAACATATGTGAAGAAACTTCAGATTGAGGCCAGAGTAATCGGCGATATGTGTCTCAATCATGTCATTCCAGCAGCTGTCAAGTATCAGAATACATTGATAGAGAATGTAAAGGGAATAAAAGAGATATTTGGTGAAGCATATCTTAATTTCTGTGCTTCAGAGATAGAAACTCTCAAGGCGATATCTACTTCCATCAATAGTCTTTCTTCTTATGTGGATGAATTGGTGGAAGCGCGTAAACGAGCAAACAAAGTGCAGAATATAGCCGAAAGAGCAAAGATGTATTCTCACGAAGTCTTCGAACTCATGGGTTGTGTACGCACTCATGCTGACAATCTTGAAATGCTGATCGACGATGAGATATGGCCTCTGCCTAAGTATCGCGAACTGCTTTTCTTTTAACAGATGACATAATGTTTATTGAATCAATAAAACCAGAACAGATAGAGAAGCTCGAGTATGCTTCGTTTCCGGGAAAGATCATCGTGGTCGATTCCGTGGGAGCGGAGTTCAATAGAGCCATAAATTATCTCCGTTCGCAGAAGATCATAGGTTTCGATACGGAGACAAGGCCGACCTTCACACCGAACCAGCCACGCTATGGAGTGGCGTTGTTGCAGCTGTCGGGACCGGAGAAGGCTTTTCTGTTCAGAATCAATAATATGGGCATGCATCGTCGTCTTTCTAGCCTGCTTGCCAACCCTAAAGTAGTGAAAGTCGGTGCAGCCATCCATGATGATATACGTGGCCTACAGAAGCATCAGGATTTCAGACCGGCCGCATTCATCGACCTTCAGAAGATCGTCTGCGAGTGGGGAATCCGCGACAAGAGCGTGAAGAAGATGGCTGCGATCATTCTGGGCATAAGGATATCAAAGACACAGCAGCTTTCAAATTGGGAGGCGGAGAGCCTTTCAGAAGGGCAGTGCAAGTATGCGGCTACAGATGCCTGGGTGTGCAGGGAGATGTATCTCAAGCTTCTCAGATCAGAGAAGAATCCGCTTCCAATGGACGAACCGGTAAGATAAAAAGTAGAATATGATAAAGGTAATATTAAGAAAAGGTAGAGAGGATTCGTTGAGAAGATTCCATCCATGGGTGTTTTCAGGTGCAATTGCAGAGATTCAGGGTAATCCTGCTGAGGGTGACATGGTTGCAGTGCACGCTGCTGACGGTTCATTGATGGCTTACGGCCATTATCAGATAGGTTCGATTGCAGTCAGGGTGCTAAGTTTCGATGAGAGCGCTCTTCGTCCGGATTTCTTCGAGGTGATGCTTTCTCGTGCGCTCCAGGTGCGTGTGGCATGCGGACTCCATGTTACTGCCGACCCGATCGGGAGTCCTACCAACTGCTATCGTCTTGTTCACGGAGAGGGCGATAACCTTCCGGGACTTATCATTGACCATTATGATGGTGTATGCGTGCTTCAGGCTCATTCTGTGGGCATGTTCCGCGCCAAGAAGCAGATCTGCGAGGCTCTTCAGAAAGTATATGGTTCGGATTTGAAGGCTGTGTATGACAAGAGTTCGGGTACTGCTCCTTTTAAGGCAGGACTCGATCTTATCGACGGATATATGTACCGCCGCGAAGGATTCAAGGATGACGAGCAGACCGTCCTTGAAAACGGTCACAAGTTCATTGTAAACTGGACAGAGGGCCAGAAGACAGGTTTCTTCCTCGATCAGAGAGACAACCGTGCGCTTGTAGGCTCTGTCGCTCGAGGCCGCAATGTCCTTAACCTTTTCTGCTACACCGGAGGCTTTTCGATTTACGCACTTGCGGGAGGTGCCGTGCATGTTGACTCGGTGGACAGTTCGAAGAAAGCCATGATGATGGTGGACAGGAATGTCGCTCTCAACGGCTTTGATGAGTCTAAACATACAAGCCTCTGCTGCGATGCGATAGATTATCTCAAGAACGCACCAGAAGGAAAATATGACCTTATGATTGTCGATCCGCCAGCATTTGCTAAGCATAGAGGGTCGCTTAAAAACGCACTTCGAGCTTATCAGCGCCTTAATGCGGCTGCAATTGCCAAGGTGGCTCCAGGAGGTCTTGTATTTACCTATAGCTGCTCGCAGGTTGTGGATAAAGAGGCTTTTGCTCTTGCTGTCTTCTCTGCTGCTGCTCAGACAGGTAGGAGCGTACGCATTCTTGATCGTCTGAACCAGCCGTGCGATCATTCAGTCAATATATATCATCCGGAAGGTGAGTATCTTAAAGGACTTTTGCTTTATGTGGAATAAATTCATTTCTTGTTTTTTGCTTTGTGTCTCTCTTGTGTCTTGTGTCAACAGATCAGAGAATTCTTCAGTTGTTTCCGGTTATGCTGTGTCGGAGGATTCAGTAAGTGTAGCCATTAATGGAAATGTGCCCGTTTCAGGAGTATGGGATGCCGGATGGCTTCATAGGTATGCTGCTGATGTAGAGGAACTTGCTGCCAAGGCAGCAGCTGACCCTCGTAAGGACATCGATGTTCTGTTCTTCGGCAGTTCATCTATCAGACTCTGGAACGGACTCGAAGAGATGATGACTCCGCTGAGCGTCGTTAACAGAGGATATGGTGGTGCTACTGTAAGAGATATTCTTGTCAACTATGATAAGCTCATGGCACATTACAACCCGAAGGCTTTTGTGGTCTTCTGTGACAATGACATCTGTGGTAATGAGGTCGATCTGACTGTGTCAGGAGTTCTTGACCACTACAGACTCCTCTTCAATAGACTTGATCAGGATTATCCGGGAGTACCGGTCTTCTTCCTTTCATGGAAATACTCAGGCCTTCGCGCCTTCATGCGTGACACCCAGAAGCTTGTAAATGATGTGATGGCAGATTATGCCTCTTCAAGCGAACAGGTGACTTTTGTCGATGTAAATGCAACTCTTCTGCAGCCTGATGGAGATATCAATCAGTCGCTCTTCGAGTCAGACTATCTCCACATCAACCGCGACGGATATCTTCTCTGGACTTCAGTCTTGAAACCTCAGCTTCTTAAAGTCTGTGGAAAGTAAACTTACTGCAATTTGAGCAAATTATTTTTGCAAATCAGATAAAAACACCTATATTTGCAGTCCCAATACGGAAATGGTGCTTTGGCCGAGCGGTTAGGCACAGGTCTGCAAAACCTGCTACAGCGGTTCGATTCCGCTAGGCACCTCACTAACCCCTTGTAGATGTGTTCTACGAGGGGTTATTCATTAAAAAGTCCAAAAATTGATACCAAATTGATACCAGATTTAAGAGGCACTGATTTCTTGATACCAAACTGACCAACCATTCCAAGTTCACCGTTAAAAATAATTTCTTTCATTATAAAAGAAATTGCCCCGACCGCTATCAAAGCAATCGGAGCAAAACGATTCAAAAAGTATGGCCAATGGCCGTACTGTCCTGTAAAGGTAATCAAAAATCTTCGTTATCAATAATCTTGACTATATTTGTCCTCGGATTCAGGAGAGCTGCGATAAACACCAGCAGCCCTATGAAAATCCTAATCGACAACAGTCACGGCCTCGACACCCCCGGCAAACACTCTCCGGACGGAAGATTCCGTGAAGCCATCTACACAAGACAAATCGCCCAAAGAATAGTCTCCGACCTACAAGATAGAGACTACGATGCAGAACTCCTGGTTCCCGAAGACGATGACATCTCTCTAATAGAACGTGTAAGGCGTGTAAATGTCGCCTGTTTCCTCTTGGGCAAGCAGAATGTTATCTTGGTCAGCATCCATGTCAACGCCGCCGGAAACGGCTCAAAATGGCTCAATGCGACCGGATGGAGTGTCTATACATGCAAGGGGCAGACGGAGTCCGATAAACTCGCAGAATGCCTCTGCCAGGCAGCAACCAAGAATTTCCCCGGACGTCGCATCAGAACCGACATGTCAGACGGTGATATGGACTGGGAGGAAGGTTTCTATATCTTGAGAAAGTCACTTTGTCCAGCAGTACTGACAGAGAATTTCTTTATGGATTCTCGATCTGATCTTGAGTATCTGCAGAGCAGAGCTGGAAAGCAGGCTGTGGTGGATACTCATGTGGAAGGGATTGTGGAGTATTTAGCGGGTTGAATATGTGTGATGTTAGAAAATTATCTACCTTTGCAGTGCGGGCGGCGGTAAAGGAGCTTCCCGAAGACGATTCGTAGGATATAATCCGAGGATTCGTCGCCAGAAGGAAGATTTTTGTAATCTTCTGACTTATATACTCCCGTATGATGCTCCTCGGATTGTTGTTCCGAAAAGCCGATCATATGGGAGTTTTCGTTTTCTTATAGTGTGTTTTGGTTTGGCACATCCAAGAGTTTTATTTGTGGCAAAATCAATTGTGCTATGTTCGGAGTTATAATCTTTCTTGTTCTTTGTCTGAATGTTCTTGGTACTATGACCGGTGGTAATAGTAAATGGGGCGAATAGATAGTTAATAACAGTTTCTATCATTGATAACATCTACTGAATGAGTATATCATACGATTACATTCGGTAGATGCGAAGCATTATAGTTTATCTTATAATTTTTACATCTGTCACACTGTCATTTATGTGGAAATACAGTAATTTCTAAATGGAATCCTCCGCATGTGCGTTGGAAATAAAACATTTAGAATTATGATATACGGTTACATTCGAGTCAGCAGTGATAAACAGACTGTTGAGAATCAGAGATTTGAAATCAACAACTTCTGCGAAAAAAACTCTATGCAGATAGATGGATGGATTGAAGAAACAATCAGCGGAACTAAATCTTATAATAAAAGGCAGTTAGGAATCCTGTTAAAGAGAGTTAAAAAAGATGATCTTATTATCTGTGCGGAGCTATCTAGGCTTGGAAGAAATCTATTTATGATAATGGAAATACTCAACATCTGTATGAATAAAGAATGCAAGGTCTGGACTATTAAAGATAATTATCGTCTAGGTGAAGATATACAGAGCAAAGTCTTGGCATTTGCATTTGGATTGTCTGCGGAGATTGAAAGAAACCTTATCAGTCAAAGAACTAAAGAGGCTTTAGCACGGAAGAAAGCAGAAGGCGTTGTTCTGGGCAGACCCAAAGGGAGAAAAACGGATCCACAAAAGCATAAGCTATATGGAAAACAAAAACTTATATCCGAACTTTTGTCCATAGGAATGTCTCAACGCTCCATAGCCAAAATTTGTAAAGTGGACAGGAATACTCTCGCTCGTTTTCTCAAATCTATGGATGCTATCGAATAATGAGCGTTTTTGTAGAGCAGAACAAGACTGTCTGTGATTTTGCCAACTCTGACTCATGGGTTATTCTTAGTCCTATTGAACAGAGTATAAAGAGAAAAATTGAGGCGGCAGGAACGCCATTTGCGTATTCCGGCGCAATGTCGGCCAGGTAGTCCGGTGATACTCGGCCACCTTTGTTAGACATTGCAAAGATATCAATATTTCTTTCTCATGCTATCACCTTTGAGTGTGAAGCGTATAGCTTTGTGAACGATTCTGTCCA
>JBGVNK010000009.1:0-41646 GCA_045125535.1 Candidatus Cryptobacteroides sp. | reverse complement strand
CCAGACTACTGCTTATAAACAAGAAAAAGTCCGACAAAACTGCCGAACCTCGTTTCCGAAAACTGCGGAATCCTTATTTTCTTAAAATTGTTGGTTGAAAACTTGCTTTTTACAATGATTTGTTCTTGATTTTTGCTGGGTGGACAAAAAGTAGGATGTAAGTGGCAAAAGTCAAGCGCGAGGAGATCAGCTGGGCGCAGTCCGTGATTGAGGACTATCTTCGTGGATACGAAGGTCTCTCCCCATATCAGAATGGTGACAATGGCGGCCAGATATGCTATGACGGTTCTGCTATTCACTGATGCTAGGATGGTCTAAGCTCCGATTATCCACTTGCTGCCCGGAATCTTGGAGATGATCCAGCTTGTGGCGGCGCAGCAGATGAAGGTGAGCAGCGCAATGCAAGGGATGGCCAGATACACGGGGATGAGCGGATTTGCCTGGTCACCGGAAACGAATATCGGAGCGATGTTGCTAAGGAAGAGCAGGTGCATGAGGTACATGCCGAAAGAGAGTTTGGCAAGCGTTGTTATGAACTTTGGAGCTTCTTTCCTTTCTATGCAGGTGAAGAGAAGGAATGCACCGAATGTGGCAAGCACGACATTTGGGGTGCAGAACTCCCAAGACCATTCCAGCATTCTTGTCTCAATGATCTGCCCAGGAACTCCGGCATGCCAGAACGACCATCCTGTGAACAGAGCTCCTGCCAGAAGGCTTATGGCTCCTACAGTCATTCTCTTGCTCCTGTCCCATGTCATATGAACCCTGATGTAATGAGCAATCACGAGATATCCCAAGTATCCTGAACAGTAGTATAACATGCCGAAATAAGGGTTCCAGAAGCATATTCCCCAGATCTCGGGGTTAACGGATCTCACCAGCCATGGAACCAGTGTGGAAACAAGGAACAGGGATATGAAGAGCCTCTCGTCCTTAGCACTTGACTTTTCAAGCCATGGAGATACGACAGGAATGATCAGATACAGAGAAATGAGCGGATACATGAACCACAGATGCCCTGCCATAGATGGGAAGTTGAACGGCAGCATCTTGAAGTCATTCCATGACTGCTCCCAGCTCATCTGTCCCCAGAGAAGGGGTAGGAAAGTATAGAGAATCATGAATATGATCATCGGAGGCAGTATCTTTGTGAAGCGCTTCCTGTAGAACTGGCCCATTGTCATCCCAGGCTTCATCGGCACAAGAAGGAAGGCACTCACTACCATGAAAAGCGGTACGCATATACGTCCTAGTGTACCATCATAGAGTGCCACCCAGAACCTGTTGGCCTCATTGGCCAGCATGGATACGTTGCCGGCAAGACCGGAAGCATCGGCTGCGTAGAAGTTCTCGCTGGCGTGTACAAGCATCACCAGAAAACATGCAATCACGCGGATATAGTCAACAAAGACTATTCGACTGTTATTGTCCATAATTTGGGGTTATTTGTGCAAAGATAGTCATAATTCGCTTCCATACGTTAAATATCGCAATTCCCGCGCTGAGGTCTTATTATTTACCTATTGAAACGATGGCTACTGTTTAGGCTGATGTGAGCCCAGAACGTAAAAGATAGCCATGATGATACCAGCCACCAATGTACCGCATGTATAGCCTAGGATTCCGGTCCAATCAAAACTGCCTTTGATCAGGCTGAATACTGCATACGCAAGAATCATAACCGGGGTATATATTGCGAAGAACTTGATAAGCTTCTTCTGATCTTTAGAGAGGTTCATAGTATTACTAGATTTTATTCCTGTGGTTTCTTGTCTGTAAGTGTATACATGTCCGCAAGTTCTTCCTTGGTGACATATTCATCGAGATTGAGTTCTGGATGCTTCTCCAAAGCCTGGTCCTTATGTGAATCCTTAATCCAGATTACACGCTTGCGGAATCTGTCCACGAGGGCGTCAACATCAACAATCTCACCTAACGCAGCCTTCTGCTCTATCTGAACAAGTTCCTTGGCGGCTTCCACTTCCACTGTTCTGAAGTACTCGCGCATGTACCTGAACGCCTTAGTAGCCTTAGGGTTGCTTGTCATTACTGGGACATCCCAACTGTATCTATCAGTGAGTATGTCCATCAGTTCATCTGATTCATCCCAGTCCCCCTCATATGCCTTCTCAAAGCATTCCATAGCGACCTTGTCATTGATTATCTCAAGGATGTGCTCGCAGCGTCTCATAATTGAAGAATGCGTCATAATAGGATCATTAACCCTACCAAGCAATTCTGGGAATGTTCCTGGTTTTGGATGCCATATAAGTCTTCCCGGAGCATACATCTCTCCACGGCCGTACAGAAGGAACTCAAGGCTGTATCCAAGTTTGTCATGGAATTTCTCTGCCATGTTCGCACTGAAGCGCTTCTTGCCGGACAGCTGATTGGCAACTGTCTGCTTTGTGGTACCCATCATCTCAGCCGCTGCCTTCTGGGTGATTCTACGCGACTTTAAATCTGCGGAAATCTCCTTGCAGACCTCGGGTAAGGTTAATACTTTCTCTTCCATTATTTGGAATCTAAGGGTTCTTGCACATGATAACCTTAGCGGTTATTCACCGCAAAGATAACCAAATTTCGCAGAAACAAATGCAAGTTGATACTCGGTCGTTATAACAAACCCTCATTTACCATGACTATCGAAAGACACTCCCACCCCCTTCAAACATACCTGTGAGGCTATTTTGCTCATTTGTGGTGTTGATAACCAGAAAAATAATCACAAATAATTCAATTAGGTTATCTAAATGGTTATTTATTTGGTTATCTTTGCATGGAATTGAACGAGTAATGGCTGGAAACGCATCCATATTGATTCAAGAGCAGAACTCTGGCAAGAGAACCAACTTTCTGGTTTTCGAGCTTGACGGCTGCGGGCAGAAGACCGGTAAATCCAGACTGGTCTCCTGCCCTGTAGTTGTGCGCAAGAAGGATGATTTTGTATATATCATACCGTTTGATGACAATATGAAGGTCATTTCCGAACAGTATCAATTCATTAACTATCACCATAAGGCTGACTTACTAACATCTATGCCTAGACACATACTTTTCCCGGTGATCCTAGATTTGGTGTTCACGCGGTGTTCACAGGCAAGAAAAAAGCACTCACGAAAAATTCGTAAGTGCTTGATTTTCAAGTAGCGGGACCCAGGATTGAACTGGGGACCTCATGATTATGAATCATGCGCTCTAACCAGCTGAGCTATCCCGCCATGACTGTTGTCAAAATTGTTGTTGAGATAGAAGGACTCGAACCCTCACTGACAGAGCCAGAATCTGTAGTGCTACCATTACACCATATCTCAATTTGGCTTCCCATTTGATTTTTGGGACTGCAAAGGTATGAATGTTTTGCGAATCTCCAAAATTATTTTGACTTTTTTTCGTTTTTTGCTTGATTTTAACCTTGTTCGCGGCTATTTCGCTACCAGAATGGTTATGATCAGAGTCTGTCGATATAAAGAATTCCCTCAAGATGGTCGATTTCGTGCTGGAAGATGACGGCGGTGAAGCTACTGACTGTATCTCGTACCATAGGGATGTTTTCTCTAGTAGATTTTCGCTTAGCTAAAGTGCTGCTGTTCAATGATTTGTTTGAAATCGCATGTGACGAATGGCGCAGGTAATTTACTTTAAGTTGCTGAATGTCAGCATATTCCACCACTACTTCAGTGGAGCGGAGCACATCGGCGCGCATGTCCGGCACGGAGAGGCATCCTTCTGCTCCATAGGCTGTAGAGTCGGAGAGGCATACGATCCTGATGTTCGGATAGACTTCGAAAGGGTAGTCCATCTTGCCGGAAGCATTCATGACCGGTTCCTTGTCGAATCTCTGCACTGCCACCACTCTGCGGCTGAGGCCTACCTGCGGGCCTGCGATTCCGACTCCGTCCTGCGACGGGTGTGTGACTGTAGCGACCATCAGTTCGGACAGTCTGGTGAAATCCTCTGACAGAAGTGCTTCGGCAGAGAAGTCGCGGCTGACTGCTCTGAGTGTCATCAGGTCGGCAGGGTCCTCTATGGTCAGCACTCTCATGATGTTGTCGGCGCTGTCCAGAACCGCAAGTTCCTGCTTCGAAAACCCTCCTTCAGACCTGCTGCATGACATCGCTGCCAGCATCGCAACTGCTATTATTATATGTTTTTTCATGATCTTAATCAAAAGGGTTGTCTTTTCTGCCAAGCAGAGCCACGGCGTAGACCTCGCAGCCTTCGCTTCTGCCTACGAATCCCAACTTCTCTGTAGTAGTGGCTTTGACAGAAACTCGTGCTGGAGATATATCCATGATTTCTGCCAGGCATTCGCGCATAGGTATGATATAAGGAGCCAGTTTAGGTCTCTGCATGGCGATGGTGATGTCCACATTTATCACGTGCCATCCTTCATTCTCTATCAGTTCCATCACGCGCTCCAGAAGAATCTTGCTGTCGATGCCCTTGAACTCGGCTGAAGTGTCGGGAAAGTGCTTTCCGATGTCTCCGAGTGCCAGTGCGCCGAGCAGTGCGTCGCACAATGCGTGAATGGCCACATCCCCGTCAGAATGTGCTATGCAGCCGACAGGGCTTTCCACCAGCACGCCACCGAGCCATAAAGGTAGACCTTCCGCCAGGGCGTGTACATCATATCCGTTTCCTATTCTTATGTCCATGTTTTCAAAAATTAAATGGAAAATCAAGCAATTTTTCCACCTCAGTGTCCAAATCTCCGCGAATATAAGAAGTTGTTTTGATTTTTCTACGAGTTTCTCATTTATCTTTTATGTGTCTTTTTTGTCTCTTTTTCCTTTAAAAACCGTAAATTTGCTCGTTAGACTATAATCCTTAACTTTCGCACTTGCGAAAGTACCTTGTTTTAGAGACCTTCAGGTCGAAGGAAAGTCCTCTCTCAGAGAGAGAGGTAACGTAATGAAGGAAAGTGCGTGAGGGAAAAGTTTCGCAAGCCTCACAAACTTTCAAATTATCAACAACATAGAACTTGCGAAACTTGTGTATATGTACCACATGCATTTTGCCGGCCAAAATGCCCGCGATACCCTGAAATTCAGGGGTATCAAGTGCAGAAACCTGTCGAAAATGCGCTAGATGTAAAAGATATGGGATTCAATTTCAGTTTTTTCGGAAAGCAGGAAGTTCGCGGCTTCAACTACAGGCCTCGTTTCTATGACCCTGAAACAGAGGAGCGTCGCAAGAAATATGGCGACTTTACAAAGAAGGACGAGCCGTATGTGCCCGGTACTCACATCAAGGGCAGCTTCCGTGACGGAGCATATCAGAAGAAGAAGGACATGAGCCGCAACCAGAAGGTTCTGGGAGCTCTTACCATGTTGCTTCTCTTTGCTGTTATGTATCTCATTTATGAATATTATCCGCTTCTGATACAGTCGCTCGGACGATAGATTGACAGGTGCATTTTTGCCGGAAAATGTTCCGGATACCCTGGAAATTCAGGGGGCCAGGAGCAAAAACAGCGAAAAATGCTGCCGCTCCCTCAAATAAGTTATGGATATAAGAATATTACCAAGCAATATAGCGAACATGATCGCCGCGGGAGAGGTCGTGCAGAGACCTGCATCCGTGGTGAAGGAACTCGTGGAGAATGCCGTTGACGCGGGTGCCGATCAGGTGACCGTGAAGATTCAGGATGCCGGACGCACCTTGATACAGGTCATCGACAACGGCTGCGGAATGTCGCCGGATCAGGCGGTGCTCTGCTTCGAGCGTCATGCCACATCCAAACTCCACACTGCCGACGACCTTCAGCACATCCTCACGTTCGGTTTCCGCGGTGAGGCACTTGCATCGATTGCAGCAGTGGCTGAGGTCACTCTCAAGACACGCAGGGAGGGTGACGAACTGGGATGCCAGGTGGATTTTGCTGACTCGCAGCATCTTGCCACTCAGGAGATCGCAACGCCGAGAGGCTCTAACTTCTCTGTGCGCAACCTTTTTTACAATGTTCCGGCAAGACGCAAGTTCCTCAAATCGGACAACATAGAGTTCAAACATATCGTGACAGAGTTCATGAGAGTGGCTCTGACACGCCCGGATGTCGGCTTCACCCTGACTCACAACAACAAAGACTGGATGGTCCTCAGACCTGCAAAGTCTCTTAAGTTCAGAATCCAGGATGTCCTCGGGCAGAACATAGCCAAGGAAATAGTCGACATACATGCGGAAACATCAGTAGTCGGCATCAACGGTTTCGTAGGCCGTCCCGACCTTGCGAAGAAAGGTCTCGGCAACCAGTATTTCTTTGTGAACGGCCGTTTCTTCAAGAGTCCGTATCTGCACAAGGCGGTGATGAAGGCTTACGAAGACCTTATCCCTGACGGAGTCACCCCTGCATATATAATCTATCTCGAAGTCGACCCTCAGGCGGTGGATGTGAACATCCATCCGACCAAGACGGAAATCAAGTTCGAGGATGACAGCGTGATCTTCCAGATCCTCTACGCCTGCATCAAGGAATCTCTCGGCAGGAATTCGTTCGGCGAGAGCATCGATTTCGATAGAGAAGGTGTGCCTGACATTCCGGCATTCGGAAAGAATTTCGCGGAATTCCATCCTGTGACAGAGCCTGGTACAGGCGCGGATGCTTCATTCAATCCGTTTGACAATGACGGTTTCCCGTCGGAGTCGTCACCTTTCAGCAACTCTTTCCCAAGCGGCGCCGGTAATTCATTCCCAGGCGGAAGCGGCAGAAACCAAGGTTCGCTGAATTTTCCGGCAGACGGTGGCTGGGCAGATGCCGGAACAGCATCAAATTATATCGACCGTCGCGACGACTACGGCAAGCTCTTCGAGGACAGGCTCGCTCCGAACAAGGCGCTGATGACCATCCAGGGAAAATATATCCTTACCCCGGCCCATTCAGGCCTCATGGTCATAAATGCGACAAGAGCAATGGAGCGCATCCTCTACGACCGCTTTCTTGAGGCCATCGCACAGAACGGACATTCCACACAGACTGCTCTCTTCCCTGTGACAGTGCAGGTGGGAGTGGAGAACATGTGTCTTTTCGGCGAATATTCACAGCTTCTGACTTCTCTCGGATTCGACATCGCACCTTTCGGCACCGACACCATCGTGGTGAACGGAGTGCCTGAAGGCTACAGCGCAGAGGCGGGCAAAGTGCAGACCATGATAGGAGACCTTCTGCTCATCCTTTCCGAGGACCACAGCGCTCTCGAGGAGATGATGACTGCCACTCTGGCAGGCCGTCTGGCAAGGTTGGGCGCGCTCAGCGGCGATTCTGTCACAAATCCGACAGAGGCACAGAGGTTGATTGATTCCCTGTTCGCATGCGGCAATCCGGAATATACTGCCGGAGGACGACGGATCATATCGATCGTCAGCATGGATGAACTGGATAAACGATTTTAATGAATTCTCAGCCGACGCAAAGCGAAGGTGAAGAACAGTAAGAAAATGAGTTACTATTACTACAACAACGACAACGGCGGCCGCAGAGGCTTCTTGAGCAATGTGCCGACTGCCGTAAGAAACATAATCATCATCAATGTGCTTGTCATGATCATGACGAGCCTGAACGAGAATTTCATGTATGAGAAGTTTGCACTTTTCTACCCGACATCTCCGTTCTTCCATTGGTGGCAGCCGGTGACCCACATGTTCATGCATGGCGGATTCTGGCACCTCTTCTTCAATATGTACACCCTCTACATCTTCGGCACCGTCCTCGAAAGGATATGGGGAGCGAAGAAATTCCTTCTCTTCTATTTCGTGACAGGCCTCGGCGCTGCAGCCGTGCACACAGGTGTGGAGTGGATCCAGGCAAGCCACTGGATGTCAGAGGCTGCAGCAGGCTCGATGTCGGCGATGCAGCAGATCCATATGCTCAAGATGACCCCTACCGTGGGTGCTTCAGGTGCCATCTACGGCATCCTCATGGGATACGCAATGCTTTATCCTGATTCGATAATGACCCTTGTGTTCCCTCCTGTATCCATGAAGGCCAAGTGGTTCGTGCTGATATTCGCAGCCATCGAACTTCTGACCGGAGTCACAGGCACAGGCGGCGGAATCGCACATTTCGCCCACCTCGGCGGCCTCATCTTCGGCTTCCTCCTGATCATGTACTGGAAGAAGAAACGTACCCTCTACAGCCGTTACGACTAAACCGCCTCAGACATGTCAAGGAACTGGTTCTTCGGACTCACATCGCGAGTGATCATGCTTGCAGTGGCAGGACTTCTTGTCCTGTCATATGCATCGATAGTGGTCAACCCTGCAAAGGTGTGGTTGATTTCCCTGACCGGTATCCTTTTCGTTCCGCTTTCAATAGCCAATGTCATCCTTCTTCTCTGGGCCATAAAGCGAATGTCCAAATCATTCATGATTCCGCTTCTCGCCCTCATTCCTGCATTCTTCTTCGTCGGAAGATATGTGCAGTATGAGACAGAAGAATCGCGCATGGCGCGTTCGGAATACAAGGAAGAAGCATTGAAAGTCATATCCTATAATGTCGGCCGCTTTGCCCTCCATGATGCGGATGGCGTGGACAATTCAAAGGAATGTGCCGATTCCATCTTCGACTTCATACGTCGTCAGGATGCAGACATCATCTGCCTTCAGGAATTCAAGGTAAAGGATGTGTCTCAGATAAGGTCGTATCTGTCCAGCAATATGAAAGGATACAATGCCGAATATTATCTGTTCCCGACCTCAGGCGGAGCCTTCGGCAATGTGACCCTCAGCAGACTTCCGGTCCAGGGAAAGGGAAAGATAAAATTCGACGAAAGCGCCAACCTCGCCATCTACACCGACTACGAGCATAAAGGACAGAAATTCAGAGTATACAACTGTCATTTCGAGAGTTACAACATCTCGCCGACAGGTATAGCCAAGGCTCTTGTCCAGCGTGACAGCACCATACTGGAAGAGACCGGCACGAAGATGAAACGCTCGATCACACGTCGTCCGAAGCAGGTGGACAAGGTGTTCTCCGACATCGAGAACTGTCCTGTGGATGCATTTGTCTGTGGTGACTTCAATGACAATCCTATGTCATACACCTATTACCGCATGACCCGCGGAAGAAAGGATGCATTTGTCGAGTCGGGACATGGATTCGGTGCCACCTATGCCGATTTGTGGCCTGTCCTCAGGATAGACTACATCCTTTTCCCGGATAAATATATGTCGGTGTCTCATCGTATCCCGAGAATCCCGTTCTCCGACCATTATCCTGTGGTGGCAGAAATTTCAATACAATAATCAGAGCCTTCAGATTATCAGTGAATTTGAACTGGCAAAACTTGAATAGAAATGAAAGAAGCAATCCAGCAAGCACTTGAAGTCCTCCGCAAAGGAGGAATAATCCTCTATCCCACCGACACTGTATGGGGAATAGGCTGTGACGCCACCAATCCTGAAGCAGTGGCGAAAGTCTATGAAATCAAGAGACGCGCCGACAGTAAGTCGCTCGTCCTTCTCGCGTCGGATATGGATATGATCTGCCGCTATGTCAAGGAAGTTCCGGAAATGGCCAGACAACTCGTCGAGGTCAATGACAAGCCTATGACTATCATTTATCCGGGTGCTGTCACAGGCCAGTATGGCCTTGCTCAGAACACTGTCGCAGAAGACGGCACAGTGGGCATACGCATCCCGATGATGGACTTCTGTCAGCAGCTTGTTGCACGCCTCGGACGTCCGCTGGTGTCGACATCCGCCAATATTTCAGGTGAGCTGACTCCAAAGAAATATGCTGAAATCTCAGAAGAAATCCGCTCTGCAGTGGATCATGTCGTAGATCCTTCTCTCGAGAAGGGTGCGACAGGACAGTCGTCATCTATCATTAAGGTGGGCCTTGACTACAGCATCAAGATCATAAGGAAATAGTCATTCCGAGCATTTAAATATCGACTGAATATGGAAAACATCTATGCCGCAAGAATCGAAGCCTTGAGGTCGGTTATGGCCGAAAACGGCTGGGAGGCGGTGGTCCTCAGCGGATCAGACCCTCATAGCAGTGAATATCCAGCACCAAGATGGCAGCAGGTGAAATGGCTTACAGGATTTACCGGCGAGGCCGGTGATGTGGTCGTGACCATGGATCATGCCGGTCTCTGGACAGACTCGCGCTATTTCATACAGGCTGTCACCCAGCTTGAAGGAACGGGAGTGGAACTCCATAAGACCCGTCAGCCGGACTCGGTATATATTCCTCAGTGGCTTGCGGAGCAGGGACTCAGAAACGTCGCGGTGGACGGACTCTGCTGGAATGTGGATGCTGTCGCTGAGATCGAGGATGCTCTCTCGGCAGCGTCCGGCGGATCGGAACCTCGAGCTACACAACATGTGGCTGATGTTCCGGACCTTCTCGAATCTCTCTGGACAGACCGTCCGTCGATTCCTGTGACCCCTGTGGCGACCCTCGATGTCGAGTGTTTCGGTGGTGTACCACGCGCTGAAAAGATCGGCTGGCTCCGTAAATGGATGATGCTTCAGAGCCTCGACAGGGTGCTTCTGACATCTCTTGACGAGATAGCATGGCTTCTCAATGTCAGAGGAAATGATATAGAATATAATCCTTTAGTCATATCATATCTTATTGTAAGTCAGGATTATGTGCGATGGTTCGTGCGTAAGCCTATGGCTGAAGGAGGTCTCGATCCTGACACGGAGGACAGTTTTAACGAACTGATGATGGACGGAGTGGAGATCGAGGATTACGACGCCGTATTCTTCGGACTCAGTGATTTCTCTACGGATGTGGCGCAGCCTAAGATCTTCGTGGATCCTTCATCGCTGAACAGCCATCTCTATAATTACATCACCGATTCATATCCTGCAGAAAGCATTGTTCTTGGAAAGTCACCTGTCATCCTGAAGAAGGCGGTCAAGGTGGAGTCAGAGATAGAGAATCTCAGACAGACATATGTGGATGACGGCGTTGCTGTAACGAAGTTCATTCATTGGCTCGAGACCGAAGTCGCTTCCGGCAGGGAAGTGACCGAATGGGAGGCGTCGGAGCGTCTTACCGCTTTCCGTGCAGAGATTCCAGGATATCGCGGAAACAGTTTCGAGAACATATCTGCCTATGGTCCGTCTGCAGCGCTTCCGCATTATTCCACCCCGTGTGTCGGATCTGCTGTGATTCATCCGAGAGGTCTTTATCTGAGTGATTCGGGCGGACAGTATCTCACAGGCACTACTGACATCACCAGAACGGTTCCGATGGGAGAATGCACCGATCTTGAAAAGGAAGATTACACATTGGTTCTCAAGGGTATGATAGCCCTTTCTATGGCTGTGTTCCCTAAGGGAACCGCCGGTTGTCAGCTGGATGTGCTCGCGCGTATGCCTCTATGGAAGGCCCGCAGGAACTATGGTCACGGCACAGGTCACGGCATAGGCTACTGGCTCTGCGTGCATGAAGGTCCTCAGGACATCCGTCAGAACTTCAATTCCCAGCCTCAGCTTCCGGGAATGGTGACTTCCAACGAGCCTGCACTTTATCGCCAGGGCATGCACGGAATCCGTCATGAGAATGTCATCCTCTGCAAGGAGGCGGGACTGTCCGATTTCGGTGACTGGCTCGACTTCGAGACCTTGACATGCTGCCATTTCGACACTGCGGCAGTCGTGAAGGATCTCCTCACAGCAGAGGAACTCCGTTGGCTCAATGCCTATAACGAGCGCGTCTACCGCACTCTGTCTCCACTTCTCTCGCCAGAGATCTCCGCATGGCTCCGTCATAAGACCATGCCTATATAAAACGTCCGGGACAGCTATCAGTGGCCCGGTTAAAAAGAAAAACGGCTGGCAGTCGATGACTGTCAGCCGTTTGTTTATTTCGTCTGCAGATTAGCAGCAGAGTCCGTTTGCCTGAACGAATGCGTTTACTGCAACTACACAGAAACCGAGAACGATGACTGCGATGAAGAAGTAGCCGATGTAAGTAAGTCTCTTCTCCCACTTCTTGTTGCTGAGACCCATGCTCTGGAATGCGCTCCAGAAACCGTGGCAGAGGTGAAGGCCGAGAGCTACGAACCAAACGATGTAGAGAACTACCATCCACCAGTTCTGGAATGTTGCGTTGAGGAGTTCATATGGATTCTCCGCATGGTGACCCTGGAACTCGAGGAGCTGCATCTTAGCCCAGAAATGGTTGAGGTGGAATGCTACGAGACCGAGAACGATGATTCCGAGAAGAAGCATGTTCTTTGCTGCCCATGACTCAGCCTTTGCCTTGCTTGCTACCTCATAACGGTTGTAACCGCCGCGTGCCTTGATGTTGTTGAGAGTAAGGATGAAAGCGTAAGCGATGTGTACGAGGAAGCCTGCTGCGAGCACAGGAACCATGATTGTTACGATTGGAAGCGCCATGAAGTCACATCCTGCCTGGAAAAGTCCGTCAGCAGCACCGTAAGTACCCTTGCAGCTGTCAATCACTGAGAAGAAGTTGATTGTCATGTGAAGAAGAAGGAACACGATGAGGAAAAGACCGCTGATGCTCATGATGAGCTTCTTTGTAATTGAAGAAAGTGCCATAATTTTTTATAATCTTATAGTTAATATTCGGTCAGAATTTCTTGTTCAACCATGCAAAGATATATTCTTTCTTGCAAGTTTCATAATAAATCGATATTTTTGTTTGTCAAAAAATAAGGATATGGGAACATATAAAAGAGTTTTGCTCAAATTGAGCGGAGAGAGCCTTGGAGGCCCTGCAGGAAAAGGTATAGACGAGAATTGGCTTGCGGCTTATGCCGAAGAAGTGGCCGAGGCTGTGAAGAACGGTCTTCAGGTTGCGATCGTCATCGGCGGAGGTAACATTTTCCGTGGTCTTCAGGGTGTAGGAAAGGGATTTGACAGAGTGAACGGCGACAAGATGGGTATGCTTGCCACTGTCATCAACTCTCTCGGACTTGCAATGGCGATCCGCAGTGCAGGAGTGGAAGCAGAAGTGTTCACTGCGACTCCTATGATGCCTGTAGCACGTTATTATATGAGAGATGATGCAGTCGCAGTAATGGAAAGAGGCGGCGTAGCGCTCATCGCCGGCGGTACAGGTAACCCATATTTCACAACAGACTCAGGTGCGGCTCTCCGTGCTCTCGAGATCGGAGCGGACGCTCTTCTCAAGGGAACACGCGTTGACGGAGTCTATACGGCTGACCCTGAAAAGGATCCGACAGCAGTAAAGTATGAGGAACTCAGCTTCGACAAGGCTATCGAGGACCGCCTTAAGGTCATGGACCAGACTGCTTTCGCACTTTGCCGTGAGGGCAATATGCCTATCATCGTGTTCGATATGAACCAGAAGGGCAACCTCACCAAGCTTGTGAAGGGCGAGAAGGTCGGAACTCTCGTACATGTATAATCAGAAACAAATAACAAGAAATACCATGATTACAAAAGCAAAAGAAATTCTGACAGGCGTGCAGGACAAGATGTCACATGCTGTCGCTCACCTCGAGGAGGAGCTCAAGACATATCGTGCGGGCAAGGCTAATCCGCTTATCTTCAATAACGTGATGGTAGACTACTACGGAAGCCCTACACCTGTACCTCAGGTAGCATCTGTAACTACTCCTGACGCAAAGACCCTTATGATCCAGCCATGGGAGAAGAAGATGATTCCGCTCATCGAGAAGGCTATCCTCGACGCAAACGTAGGTCTCACTCCTTCAAACAACGGTGAGTCGATCCGCTGCACAGTTCCGCCTCTTACAGAGGATCGTCGTAAGGAACTCATCAAGAAGGCTAAGAGTGCAGGCGAGAACGCTAAGGTGAGCGTGAGAAACGCACGTCGCGACGGTATCGAACTCCTCAAGAAGGCTAACAAGGACGGTATGCCTGAGGATCTCCAGAAGGAGTACGAGCAGCTCGTACAGAAGGAGACCGACGCTTTCACAAAGAAGGTGGACGAGCTCGTTGCAGCTAAGGAAAAGGACATCATGACAGTGTAACCGTTATGGCAAGCAATCGATTTTACAGCTTCGGTTTTTATTACTGTTTCCAGAGACGGGGATAGCCGGTAGCTGTATGTCGAATGATATTTATTTAGCTGTCCGGTATTTTGCCGGACAGCATTTTTTAACACCTGACACTTATTTATGACAAATGTGTGAGGTCTAAGCAGGGATTATGAAGAAAATAGCGATTCAGGGTGTGAAGGGATGTTTCCACGAGCAGGCGGCAAGGCTTTTCTATGAAGAGCACGGCCACATCATCCCCGATATAGTGGAGTGTGATACCTTCGACGATCTTTATAAGAGCATGTCTGAGGGAACGGCGAATGCTGCCGTGATGGCGATAGAGAACACGGTTTCCGGCGGACTCCTTCCCAACTTCGAACTCCTCAGGAAATATGACTGCAAGATAAAGGGTGAGGTCTTTCTGCGCATCCAGCAGAATCTCATGGCTCTTCCGGGTCAGACAATAGAGGATATAAAGGAAGTCAGGACCCATTATATGGCCATCAACCAGACCCGCGAATTCTTCAAGGATTATCCGTGGATACGTCTCGTAGAGTCGGAAGATACGGCGAAGAGTGCGGCTGAAGTTGCTGTTCAGGAATTGAAGGGTGTAGGAGCAGTGGCGTCGGAACTTGCAGCTGAACTCTATGATCTTGAGATACTTGCCCCTGGTATTGAGACATATAAGCAGAACTTTACAAGGTTCCTTATATTTGATGACGCTCTTGAGGTGGACCCGGCCGAGGTGAACAAGTCATCAATGTGCTTTACTCTTCCTCATGCGCCCGGCTCGCTCGCGCATGTGCTTACCATCATGTCGTTCTACGGAATGAATCTCACAAGGATCCAGTCGCTTCCTATTCCCGGACACGAGTGGCAGTATTTCTTTTATGTCGACATCAAGTTCGACGACCGTAAACGATATGAACAGGCCCTCGCGTCAGTACGCCCTTTAATGGAGGACCTCACGATTTTAGGTGAATATACAGCAGCGATATGATAATCAGTCCGGCAAAAAGGACGGAAAGCGTACAGGAGTACTACTTTTCGAGGAAGCTCAAGGAAATAGCGGCGATGAATGTCGAACGCGCAGCCAATGGTGAGGATCCTGTGATCAATCTCGGCATTGGCTCACCTGACGGCATGCCTCCGCAGCAGGCCATAGAGGCCTTGGCGGAATCTGCAGTCCAGCCAGGCAATCACGCTTATCAGAGCTATGTCGGTCTGCCGGAACTCAGACAGGCCTTCTCTGACTGGTATGCGAAATGGTATGGAGTGGATCTGGATCCGTCTAAGGAAATCCAGCCTCTGGTCGGTTCAAAGGAAGGAATATTACTGATATCTCTTGCTTTCCTTAATGAGGGAGACAAGGTGCTGGTTCCCGACCCGGGCTATCCGACATATTCTTCGGCTTCAAAACTTACCGGTGCGGAGATCATAACCTATGACCTGAAGGAGGAAAACGGCTGGCAGCCTGATTTCGAAAAACTCGAATCCATGGATCTGACAGGTGTGAAGATAATGTGGACCAACTATCCCAACATGCCTACAGGAGCCTCGGCTACGGAAGAACTTTATGAAAAACTTGTCGATTTCGGACTGAGGAACGGCATAATGGTATGTAATGACAATCCTTATAGCTTCATACTGAACGACAATCCTCTCTCCATTCTTGCCTGTCCGCGTGCGAAGGAATGCTGTCTGGAGCTGAACTCTCTCAGCAAGGCCCACAATATGGCAGGATGGCGCATCGGAATGGTTGCAGGTGCTGCAGATGTGATTTCGGAGATCCTGAAGGTGAAGAGCCAGATGGACTCGGGCATGTTCAAGCCCCTCCAGCTTGCGGCAGTGCAGGCATTGAAACAAGGTCCGGAATGGTTTGAAACCCTCAATGAAGAATACCGCAGGCGCAGGGTGCTTGCCGGTGAGATATTCGATCTTCTGGGAGTGAAATATGACAGCAACAGTTCAGGAATGTTCCTCTGGGGCAAGGTAGAGGATTTACCGGAAGAAGGAGATATGACTCCGGGTCAGCGCATTTCTGACAAGATTTTATATGAAGCGGGAGTGTTCATAACCCCGGGATTCATTTTCGGCCGCAACGGTGACAACTACATCCGCATCTCCCTCTGCGCAAAACCGGAAATCCTTCGTCTGGCATCGGATAAAATCCGAAAAGTGTGCCTCGGAAGTTTCTGATTATTAAATGGTTATATGTTTATCTCTCCTGAAAATCGGCTACACGTAAAGGCGTAATTCATTGATGTTTAATATTTTACTGGTCACGCAAAAATGAAGACAGGAATAATAGGATTAGGACTAATTGGCGGATCGATGGCCATCGACCTCAAGAGAAAGGGCTTTGCAAGCGAAGTCCTGGGCGTGGAGGCTGAGCCGGTCAATGCAGCCGCAGCAGAAAAGATAGGTCTGGTGGACAGGGTGGTCAGCTATGAAGACTGCATCAAGGAGTCGGACATCGTGATACTTGCAGTGCCGGTAGGTGCGGCAGTGAAGATGCTTCCGGACATCCTCGACCGTTTCGCAGCACGTGCAGCAGAGCCCTCATGTGCAGCAGGGGCTACCCGGGAAGCAGAATCAGCTAAGACCGTCGGCAAGCAGATAGTCATCGATGTCTGCTCCACTAAAGAGCAGTTAGCCCGCAGTGTGAAGTATCATCCTGCCCGCAGACAGTATGTAGCTACGCACCCTATGGCCGGAACCGAGTACAGTGGCCCGTGGGCTGCGATGCCAGGCCTCTTCGACGGTCATGCAGGCATAATCTGCGATGCTGAAGAGTCTGATCCTAAGGCTGTCAAGACCATCAAAAGGCTTTACGAGACATTGAACATGAGGACGATATATATGAATTCGTCCAACCATGACGTCCACACTGCTTATGTATCTCACATCTCGCACGTCACCTCATTCGCTCTTGCTCTTACAGTGCTTGAGAAGGAAAGGGATGAGAAGCATATCTTCGACCTGGCGTCAGGCGGTTTCTCTTCGACAGTGCGACTTGCGAAGAGCAGTCCTGACATGTGGACTCCTATTCTGACGCAGAACTCGGACAATGTGCTTCATGTCATCGACACCTATATAGAAAAGATGCAGGCATTCCGCAATGCGATAGCCGATGGCGACGAAGAGGCCATCCGCGACCTCATAGCAGAATCCAACAAGATACGAAGGATCATCAGATAAAATCATCATGAATGATCCGCACTATTGAATATGAAAAACTAAAATAATATGGCAACAAAGAAACTGGACATCATTCCTTTATATGAATGGGGAATGTTCACCGAACCTAGGCCGAGCGTGATAGCCGGTCCGTGCAGTGCAGAGACTGAGGAGCAGGTCATGGAAACTGCAAAAGGACTTAGAGAATTGGGAATAAACGTGTTCCGTGCCGGAATATGGAAGCCGAGAACTCATCCGGGATCATTCGAAGGCATAGGTACTGAAGGTCTCAGGTGGATGCAGAAGGCAAAGAACGAATATGGTCTGAAGATAGCGACAGAGGTAGCCGGAGAGAAGCATGTCTACGAATGTCTCAAGTTCGGAGTCGATCTGGTATGGCTTGGTGCAAGAACCACTGCCAATCCTTTCCTTGTCCAGGAGATTGCAGATGCCCTAAGAGACACTGATATTCCCGTTCTTGTAAAGAACCCTGTAAATCCTGACCTCGATCTTTGGATAGGTGCCCTCGAACGTCTGAACAGAGCCGGTATCAAGAAGTTAGGTGTGATTCACCGCGGATTCTCGACATTCGACAAGATAAAATATCGTAACGATCCTTCATGGCAGATGGCCATAGAACTTCGCAGCCGTCATCCTGAACTTCCTTTCTTCGTGGATCCGAGCCATATGGCCGGATGCAAGGATTATATCCTGGAGCTTTCTCAGCGTTCTCTTGATCTAGGATTTGAGGGTCTTATGATCGAGTCTCATTGCAATCCTTCAGTTGCGCTCAGTGATGCGAAGCAGCAGCTCACTCCTGACGAGCTCAATGATATGCTGTATAATCAGATCAAGGTCAGAGAGAATGATTCTGATTCAAAAGAGTGGAAGGAAAACATCGACCAGCTCAGAGCCAAGATCGACATCATCGACGAGAATATCCTCTATGCACTCGGTTCACGAATGAAAGTCAGCCGTGAGATCGGAGAATACAAGAAGAACAGCAATATCGCCATCCTGCAGACATCGAGATGGGACAAGGTGCTGGCCAAGGTTGTAGAAAAGGGTGCGGAATACGGGCTGTCAGAAAAATTCCTCACAGCTGTGTTCAATGCCATTCATGATGCCTCGGTCGAGGTTCAGAACGAAGTTATTTCAGGAAAGAAATAAGAGCGTTGCGGAAGAGCTGGCGGTCCTGCTCTGAAACAAACTCACTCTTGATAGGTATGTAGAATACCCTCTGCTTGAAGTTGTCAGGGAGATTTGCGCAGTCGCGGACTCTCTGACAATCTTTTTCTGTAGTCATCGCTACGGAAGTAGGATTCACGCGTGACTCTTTGATTATCAGACCCATGTCCGAACGCGAAAACTTATGATGATCAGCGAATTCCAGATGTCTGATGATGTTGTATGAGCTGCTGAGGTAATGTCTGAGCGGCTTGTCATTGGCAATGCCGGAGAAGAGTATCATCTTCTTCGAATATACATATCTCATGTCGCCTTCCGGGAATACCGGAAGGGCTGTGTCGTACCCTACAGTGGTGAAGAAAAGGTACTGCTTTGATCCGTCCTTGCGGAAGCCATATCCGAGAGTGCTGTCGTACCCGAATATGCCGATGGATTCAGCCCACTTGATCTTCTGCCAAGGATCGATGTCTTTAGAACATTTTGATATTATCACGATATCTGCTGCAGAAACCCTTTCTGGAAGATCGCGGAGCTTCCCGACCGGCATGAGATGGTCGGTAGCCACGGGATGATCGTGATTTATGAGGACAATGGATGCTGACGGTTTCAGAGCTCTGTGCTGGAATGCATCATCGAGGATGATCAGGTCTGCAGCAGGAATATCCTTGTCTTTGCACTTGCGTGCCTTCTTGGATGTCATAAGCTTGTCAGGATGTGCAAGGAAATCGCAGCCGAGCACTCTCTTCTTGCATACGGCAACCGTCACTTCAGGAAACTTCCTCTTTATCTGCATCGGTTCGTCACCGAAGTCACGTGCGGAACCGTCTGCGACCACCTGCTGGAATCCTCTTGTCCTGCGCTTATATCCTCTTGACAGAACGGCAAGATTGCGTCCGCTCCACTCGAAATCCTCCTGAAGCATTCTCAGTATCATTTCGGTATGAGGTGTCTTGCCTGTACCGCCCACGGTCACATTTCCCACACATATGGTAGGTACGTCAGCCTTGCGGACCTTCCTGAGTCCGTGGTCATACATGAAATGTCTGCACTTCAGCGCAGCCCAATATGGGAAAAGCAGAATCTTGTCAATCATAAGTTATAAATATTCCCCGCCACAGGCGCCTCAAATCCGCCCCAGCGTTCAGCTACATAATCCAATGTGTTGTAAATTTCCTGAGGGTCATTCAGAGTCACAAGCTTCAGTCTTGTCTCCTTGAAGTCAGGCAGCCCCTTGAAATAGCAGGCCAGATGGCGTCTCATTTCCAGAACGCCTACTTTATCTCCCTTGATCTCCAGCGATTTGGCCAGGTGCCTTTTTGCCAGTTCAACCCTGTCGGTCACGCTCATCTGCGGCATGATCTCACAGGTCTCAAGATAATGTCTGATTTCCCGGAATATCCAAGGATGACCATAGGTCGCGCGGCCGATCATCACGCCGTCCACGCCGTAGCGGTCAAATGCTTCAGCAGCCTTCTGTGGAGAATTGATGTCACCGTTACCGATGATAGGAATGTGCATGCGAGGATTTTCCTTGACTTTTCCGATAAGAGTCCAGTCAGCCTCACCGGTATACATCTGGCATCGGGTGCGTCCGTGGATGGTCAGGGCCTGGATTCCTGCGTCCTGAAGTCTTTCCGCGAGTTCAACGATAATCTTCGAGTCTTCGTCCCATCCAAGACGTGTCTTGACCGTCACGGGAAGCTTGACTGCATCTACAACCATTCTGGTGATCTCTACCATCTTGTCAGGCTCCCTCATCATTCCCGAACCTGCGCCTCGCTTGGCGATCTTGTTCACAGGACATCCGAAATTGATGTCGACCAGATCCGCTCCATGGCCTCCGGCTATCTCTGCGGCCTTCTCCGCCATTCTGGCTGCATCGACCATGGCCTCCGGGATGTTTCCGTAGATCTGGATTCCGATAGGTGCCTCATAGTCATAGGTCACGAGCTTTGCCAGCGATTTCTTCGCATCGCGGATGAGGCCGTCGGAAGAAACGAACTCCGTATATGTCATGTCTGCACCGAATTCCTTGCAGATGAAACGGAACGAAGCATCCGTCACATCCTCCATCGGCGCCAGCATCAGCGGCTTTTCACCTAAATCTATATTACCTATCTTCATAACCCCGCAAAAATACAAAACAATTATCATATTTCCCCTAAATTTGATAACTTTGCATGATGCTAGTCATGAATAAAGAATAAACATAATATATATGTCAAGAATCAACACCATCGGCGTCCTCACCTCAGGAGGCGACGCGCCGGGAATGAATGCAGCCATCAGAGCTGTCACAAGAGCAGCCATCTCAAGCGGATGGAAGGTAAAAGGAATCTACAGAGGATGGGAAGGCCTTATCAATAACGAGATCAAGGATTTTACATCTGAAAGCGTCAGCGGCACCATCAACCGCGGAGGTACCATCCTCAGAACAGCGCGAAGCAAGGATTTCATGAGCGAGGAAGGACGTGCCAAGGCGCATGAAAACCTCAAGGCTCACGGCATCGACGCGCTCATCGTGATCGGCGGCAACGGTTCGCTCGCAGGAGCTCAGGTGATCGCTACGGAATACGATATCCCATGTGTAGGTCTTCCAGGCACTATCGACAATGACCTCTACGGCACTGACACCACCATCGGATACGACACAGCACTCAACACCATCATGGAATGTGTCGACAAGATCCGCGACACCGCAAACTCGCATAACCGCATCTTCTTCGTCGAGGTAATGGGACGCGACGCAGGCTTCCTTGCTCAGAATGCAGCCATAGCTACAGGCGCAGAGGCAGCCATCATCCCAGAGGACAAGACAGATGTCGACCAGCTCGCGACATTCATCGGCAGAGGAGTGCGCAAGAGCAAGAACAGCTCCATCGTTCTCGTTTCAGAGAGCAAGAAGGACGGTACAGGCGGCGCAAAGTACTATGCAGACCGTATCGCTCACGAGTACCCTGAATTCGAGGCGCGCGTGACCATCCTCGGTCACCTTCAGCGCGGAGGTATCCCTACAGCCAACGACCGTATCCTCGCCAGCCGTCTCGGCGTAGCAGCCATCGAGGCTCTCAAGGACGGACAGCGCAACGTCATGATCGGAGTAAAGAACGACCAAATCGTTTATGTTCCTTTCAATAAGGCGATCCGCATCGACAAACCGATTGACCGTGAGCTTATTAACGTGCTCAATGTCCTTTCTATCTAACTCTTTGTTTTCAAAGCGGAACAGAGGATTCCGAAAAAGAAATTATTAAAAATTTTTAATAAGGCACTACAGGTATCTGTGGTGCCATTTTTTATAAAATCTGTTAATTTTTCTAAAAATTTTCATGAAAATAAATAGGTTTTGCAAAAATATCTTTCTAATTTTACGACCAATCGTTGAAAATTCGAACATTAGCTCTTTGTTATAAACGCGGACAGGAGGAGTATATGATCTTGGCTTCCTGTTCGTAAATATTAACCTCAAGGTCAACACTATTCTCTATGAAAAAATGGTCTAAACTAGTTCTTGCGACCATGTTGTCAGTGGGAACTTTGTTGGTATCCGGATGTATCGAGAACATCGAACCGGAGGGAATCGCGGATCTTCGCGGTGCTAAGGCCGAGCTTTTGAGAGCACAGGTTGCTCTTCAGGCAGCTCAGGCAGCTAAGGTTGAGGCAGAAGCCGCACTTGTATTGGCTCAGGCCAAGGTGCAGGAGGCTATCGCTAAACAGGAAGAAGCAAAAGCTAAATATGAAGAAGCCCTTGCCTTAAAGGCTCAGTACGAGGCAGAGGCTCAGAACATCACTAATGAGTCCGCTCGTGCTGATCTTGAAAAGAAGATTGCAGACAACGAGGCTGCGATAGAACAGGCTAAGCTTGATGCAGAATTATATGCTCTTCAGCTTCAGGAAGATATTCTTGCAGCAGAAGAAGCTGCTATAAAGGCCCAGCAGAAGGTGGACGAAGCAATGAGAGATCTTGCTGTTGCAAAGGCAACCCTCACAAGCGCGGAAGAAGGTGCGATCACCGCTCTTGAAGCAGCTGTAACGACTGCAAGAAATACCGTTGAGAGCAAGACCACTGCTCTTCACAATGCTACAATTGCTCTCGCAAAAGCTATGGCAGAAATCGATGAATCCGGTAACTATACAATGGTGGCCACTCTGGAGCAGGCTGTTGTTGTAGCTCAAGCTGAACTCGATGCTGCCCTTGAGGCAGAGGCAGAGGCAAAGGCTCTACTCGAGGTTGACAAGACAATCGTTGACTGGGATGCAAAGATCAAGGAATACAAGGCTAAGCTTGATTCAATGGATCGCGCATATATGAAGTATGGTGAGGAGAAGGCTGCATTAGGTGCTGAAATTTCTTATGCACTTGATCAGATTGATGATAAGATCGAACTCTATGAGAATACTACCGGTTACAAACTTGATTTTGATACTTCATCTGACAATCCTACAGAGTGGGGAACCGGTCTGTTCAAGACTATTCAAGATCCTTCTATCATTACAAAATACATTGATGTTCCTGACGTTCAGATCAAGAATGATGTTATCGAAGATTTTGAAATCATAAACAAGACATATGTTTACGGTGAGGAGGATGAATTCATCGCTGATTGGTTTGATGCAGAGATAGCATATTATTATTACGACCTTAATTATGGCAAATATTATGAGGATTCGCAATTGGTTGCTGATGCTGAATATATTGCCAAAATGGAAAAGGATCCGTCTCATGTAGCTGCAATGGAAAGACATGCCGATGCTGCTACAGCAGTGAAGTCAGGTAAATATCTCGATTATTTGAAAAAGTATGTGTATACTGAAGAACACGGATATGATCCTGATTTTGAGATAGAGAAGGCGATTGCTGATTATAATGATGCTCTTGCTGCATTCGAAAAAGGTCTTGCAGATTATGAGGCAGAAGCGGTGAGACTTACAAAAGACCAGGCTGAATACGATGAAATAACTGCTGCAGAGACCGCTGAAAGAGCATCAATAGATGCAGTAAAGGCTAAAGGCTATCAGGATGCGGAAAGTAAATTCAGAGTTGCGAAGTCTGAATATCAGAGGGCCGCGGCTGCTAATCAGGCTCAGGTTTATAAGAGAGACCGTGAAATAACAAAACAGATTGGAGTAGCAAGGACAGCTGCTGGTGATCCGGCTCTTACAGAAGCAGATATCAATGCGTTTGAGGCTGCATATATGGAAGCTACGGCTACAGATGAAGAAAAGGCTCTTCATTCCGTTTATGTAAAGGTTCTTGACTCGATAAAGAAGGCAAGGGATGCTTATCAGGATCCGGATCCAGCTGTGGAGACAGACCCTCATAGCATATGGGTTGCAGCTGGCAAGAAGTGGACAGACGCTAATGCTGCATATGGTCCAGGCGGAACAGCATATGCCGATATCGATGCAACATGGTTAGTCAAGAATGAAGATCTTGATGTGAAGTATGCTTCTATCTGGGCTGAATTCTATGCAAAGTATCCTAATTTCAGTACTGAGTACAGGAGCTATTGGACAGCTCTTCTTGGTGATTTGAGAGATGACCTTGAGGATGCAGCATGGGAACTTGAGACTCCTGTTTTCGATGGTCTCCTTGAATTCAGAGATGATTATTCTGATATAGATTATTCTGTTCAGCTCTATGATTACCTTGGAAATCCAGACGTCGAACTGACACTTAGTGTAGTGGATGTGGCTTGGTTCCTTACTGATGGAAAGAATATGGTACCAGTTACATTTGACGGCCTTTTCGATAAGGAGAAATTTGTTGCTGATGAGCTTATTGATGCAGCAGCCGATTTGTGGTATGACATGGAGATAGAGGTCGTATTCAATTACGATTATTCAAGTTCGAAGCAATATACTTTGTGGGCAGACGAAAATTCTGAATACCCTTATGCTCATTTGACATATGAAAAATTCCTTAAGTTCCTTGAGGCAGTAATAGGACCGAAATTCGATCAGATAACAGATGTTGACTGGATTAGTGGCACATCTTCTCTTATTGATCTGTATCTTGAGAAGTTTAACTATGAAATAGAACTTGCTGCTTCAGATGAGTATTATGCTGCAATTCCAGATCATGTGAAGGCAATTGAGGCAGCAAAGGCTGAATTCGTAGCATATGTTGCCGAGAAGGAGGCTGAGTTTGAGGCAATGAAGGCTGAGATTGAGGAAGTTACTACAGCTTTCCTCGCAGCTGTACTTCCTGTATATGAGGAAATGCTGGAAGAGGAGGCAAAGTATGAAATTCTTGACTTTACATATAGTCAGCTTAAGACAATCCTTGAGGACTATATCTCAACATTCGAGAATGGCGCATCTGCTGCAGATCTTGAAGCATTCGAACTTGCTCTCCAGACAGCTTACAATGGTGCTGTATCTGCAAGAATCTCTGCTGAGGAAGCTCTCGCTGAGGCAGAGTGGGCTGTAGACGAAGCTAAGGCAGGTAATCTCAATGCTGTTGAGATAGCTCAGGTGAAGTTCGACAGAGCTACTGAGGAACTCGCTGAGGCAATGGCTAAGCTCGACAAGGCTACAGCTGACCTTCAGGCTCTCCTTGCTGTAATCTTCGGTGAAGAAGAGTAATTGTTAACGAAACTAAATTTATTGCAATGATCAGGAAACTTTGCACAATATTACTGACGGTTTTCATGGCTGCGTCCCTTATGGCGCAGCCGGGAAACTCGGCGAAGGATGATGGTTACTCTCCAAAGGCAGGACAGTGGCAGGTTTCTATGGTGGCAGGCAACAGCGGTTTCCTTAACGAAGAGTTCAACTCTTATCTGGTCCCTGAGGTGTCTAATACTGGTGGAGCCGTGGGACTTCCCAATAGTGGAACAGATGCTTCAGGAGATTTGAACGGTTACCTCAATATCAGTGGATTCAATGCCGGTAATAAAGTACTGGGGCTTCAGGGTAAATATTTCATTACCGACCATTGGGAAGTGAATGCTTCTTTCGGCATGAATATCGACCTCACTCCGTCCAGGGATTACATTGAAGGTGATAGTACTGTGCCCGATATGGTGATACCGGAATATCAGTATATCAACGCCCAGTCTACCCATAACTGGTATGTTACAGCAGGTACAAGCCGCTATTTCAAGATCCGCAGTCCAAGGGTTCATCCTTATGTAGGTGCAGCCTTTACATATCAGATGGCAAGACTTGTCACAAGCGAACCATATATTGGAGAGGATGAATTCGGCGATGACCTTCATCTTTATCAGTCAGGAATGAATATCGGTCTTGTCCAATACATCAAGGGAGCTCTTGTGGCGGGAGTAGAGTTTAGTCTGGTTCAGGGACTTGTCGTCGGATTTGAATTCCAGCCTTTCTCATATCGTTACGATGTGGTTCAGATGGCTCCGAGAAACTACGGTGTATTCAGCGCCAACCATCATAGTATCAGGATTTTTGACATGCCTGCGCTTAAGCTGGGTATAAGATTCTGATGGTATTCAAGTGTTTTGATTACGGGAGGTCATGAAGGCCTCCCGTTTTTTTAATTACTTTTCCCAATGTTCTATATGTTCGATTCAACTGTTAAATTAAAAAAAGACGTCTGAAATCTTTTATACGTTTTATTATATTTGTGAACATTGTGAATCAACCACATAACCACATGACATATGAAACGCTTTACACTAACCCTAGCCTGCCTGGCGGTGGCAATGTTTTTCGGAACAAGCCTTTCGGCTCAGAAGTACGAGTATCCGTTCCAGAATCCGAATCTTCCGGAAGAGGAGCGTGTCGAAAATCTTCTTTCCCTCATGACTCTCGAGGAGAAGATCGCTACATTCTCAGGTCTTGGAGTTCCTCGCCTTGGTGTCCCTGATCCGGGAAGTTCGGAGGCCATCCACGGTCTTGTCCGTGGCGGAAGCACAGACCTCGAGTCGTTCGTAAGGATTTCTCAGCTGGACAAGGCTTCTCTCTATGCTACTCAGCAGCCTAAGACAGGTCCGATGATCTACAGCACTTCATTCCCTCAGGCTTACGGTCTCGGAGAGACCTGGGATAGGGACGTCCTCAAGATGGTCGGTGAAGTGACATCCATCGAGGCAAGATATCATTCATGGAAGACCGGCAGGAACTGTCTCGTTCTCTGGGCTCCTAATGCCGACCTCGCCCGCGACCCGCGCTGGGGAAGAACAGAGGAATCTTTCGGAGAGGATCCTTTCCTCGTAGCGGAGCTTGCAGTGCAGGAGATCCAGGGCATGCAGGGTAACGATCCTACATACTGGCGTACCGCTACAGTCATGAAGCACTTCCTTGCAAACAGTAATGAAGACGGCCGCAGCTACACTTCTTCCGATTTCGACGAGGCGCTTTTCAGAGACTATTATTCATATCCTTTCTGGAAGGGTGTCATCGAAGGTGGCTCACGTTCGCTCATGACTGCATACAACAAATATAACGGCATCCCTTGCTCTACTGACAATTTCATCAAGGAAATCCTTATCGACGAGTGGGGAATGGACGGACAGATCCTCAATGACGGTAGTGCTCTTTCACTCCTCGTGAGCGCTCACAAGTGGGTTGCAGACAAGAAGGAAGGCGTGAAGGTAAGCGTTGAGGCAGGTATCACCCGCATCCTTGACCGCTTCGCTGACGAGATGCTTGAGGCAGTGAAGGACGGTTCGCTTTCAGAGGCAGTGGTTGACGAGAACACCAAGTTCAACCTCCGCACCATCTGCAGACTCGGTCTCATGGACAGTTCTGATGCTAATCCTTATAAGGAAATGGGCTTCACAGATGTGGCTCCTTGGGAGACTGATGAGTACAAGCAGAAGGCTCTCCTCGCTACTCAGAAGTCAGTGGTTCTCCTCAAGAACGAAGGCAACATCCTTCCTCTTGACACAAAGAAGGTGAAGAAGATCGCCGTGTTCGGCAACAGAGCCGAGTCAGTGATGAAGGACTGGTACGGTGCCATCCCTACATATAAGATCACTGCTCTCCAGGGAATAAAGAACGCTGTTGAAGGAACTGATGTCGAGGTACGTTACCTGCAGTGGGACTCTGACGGTGAGGCTCAGAAGCTCGCAGAGTGGGCTGATGTCTGCATCGTATGCGTAGGTAACAACCCTATGACCAGCCCTGACTGGGAAAGAGAGAAGATCCAGGCTCCTTGGGGCGAGGGTAACATCCTCAGCGATGGTCGTGAGGCAGTTGACCGCCGTTCTCTCGAGCTTGACTCAGAGGATCTCATCAAGGTGGTATGGAAGGCTAATCCTAACACCGTGGTGGCTCTCATCAGCAGCTTCCCATACACAATCGACTGGACTCAGGACCATGTTCCTGCAATCCTCCATATGGCTCAGAGCAGCCAGGAGCTCGGAACAGCTCTTGCTGACGTGATCTTCGGTAAGTACAATCCTGCAGGCCGCACAAACCAGACATGGGTGAAGGATATCCTCGATCTTCCTAACATGCTCGACTACGACATCCGCAACGGCCGTACATATATGTATTATAAGGGTGAGACCATCTATCCGTTCGGATACGGCCTCAGCTACACTACATTCGAGTACTCAGACCTCAAGGTCCGTCGTGCAGGCGAAGAGTACAAGGTTACATTCAACGTGAAGAACACTGGTGCGATGGACGGTGAGGAAGTCGTTCAGCTTTATGTGAAGGTAAAGGGGGACGACGCGGAAATGCGTCTCCGCGGCTTTGACAGAATCGCGGTTCCTAAGGGCCAGACAGTTGCAGTCACTCTCAACGTGCCAGAGGAAGACCTCAGACTCTGGGATATGGACAAGCATTCGTTCGAGCTCAACAAGGGCGAGAGCCAGTTCATGGTCGGTGCTTCTTCTGCTGACATCCGTCTTACAGAGACTGTAAAGCTTAAATAATATATAGGTATTGTATAGAATGGGTCTGAGATGTTCTCAGACCCATTCTTATATATATGTATGCCTGTCGTTTCAGAACGGGATGTGGAAGAATTTCCTCAAAATTTGTTCAAACCGATTTTTATTCCTATCTTTGCGCCCCCTATGTAGTGTAGGGATCGCAAATTTTTTATTATTTATTTAAGTATTAACCATTTAAAAGTACAAGATGGACACACAGAGCTACAAGACTGTATCCCTCAAGGCAGGTGATATCAAGAAAGAGTGGGTTGTCATCGATGCTACTGACCTCGTGCTCGGTCGTCTTGCTGCCAGAGTTGCGCTCGTTCTTCGTGGTAAGAACAAGCCTAGCTTCACTCCGCACATGGACTGTGGTGACAATGTCATCATCCTCAACGCGGACAAGGTTAGACTCACTGGTAAGAAGATGACTGACAAGGTGTACGTTCGCCACACTGGCTATCCAGGTGGACAGCGTTTCACAACACCTAAGGAGATCATGGCAAAGAAGCCAACTGAAGTCTTAAGGATGGCTGTCAAAGGCATGCTTCCTAAGAATCGCCTCGGTTCAAAGCTGCTCAACAACCTTTACCTCTATGCAGGTAACGAGCACCCACACCAGGCACAGAACCCTAGAACAATTACATTAAACGAAATTTAAGCAGAGCATGAAAGTAGTAAACGCCCTTGGAAGACGTAAATCAGCAGTCGCTCGCGTTTATGTTGTGCCTGGTAAAGGTAACATCGTGATCAACGGTCGTGAGCTCAATGAGTATTTCAAAGAGGACACTCTCCGTTACATCGTTAACCAGCCATTCGAGGTTACAGGCACTGCAGCTCAGTTTGACGTTAAGGCTAACCTCGACGGAGGTGGAATCAAAGGCCAGGCAGAGGCTTTGAGACTCGGTATCTCTCGCGCACTTTGCGAGATCGATAAGGAGGCTTATCGCTCAGCACTCAAGGCAGCTGGATTCCTTACTCGTGATGCACGTGAAGTCGAGCGTAAGAAGCCTGGTCAGCCTGGTGCACGTAGACGCTTCCAGTTCAGCAAACGTTAATATTTGCTGCCTGATTTACAAAAAAGCACAGTCCGGTGCAAAATCACAGGACCTTCGCGGAAGATGCGAATTTTCGGGAGCTGCCTGATGATTGCTGAGACTGCGGAAAATCCCGGAGACCTGAGTGTCATGAACCTCAGCTACTTCGGATTGAAGAAAAGAGCCTCTCGGGCGAAGGCAACAGCCTGATGAGGAAAATTAAAAACAAGACAAACATTTTAAAACAATGCCAAGAACAAATTTCCAGGAACTGCTTGATGCAGGTGTTCACTTCGGACACTTGGCGAGGAAATGGAACCCTAAGATGGCACCATACATCTTTGATCAGAAGAACGGTATCCATATCATCGACCTGCACAAGAGCATAGTAAAAATCGATGAGGCTGCAAACGTACTCAAGCAGCTTGCGCGTTCAGGCCGCAAGGTACTTTTCGTAGCAACAAAGAAGCAGGCAAAGGAGGTTGTAGCAGAGAAGGCTGCTGCAGTCAACATGCCATTCGTGACAGAGAGATGGCCAGGTGGAATGCTTACAAACTTCCCTACCATCCGTAAGGCTGTCAAGAAGATGAATACAATCGACAAGATGATTGAGGACGGCACATTCGACACTCTCGCAAAGCGTGAGCGTCTCCAGGTTACCCGCCAGCGTGCCAAGCTCGAGAAGAACCTCGGTTCTATCCGTGACCTCAGCCGTCTCCCTTCAGCACTTTTCGTAATCGACGTACAGAAGGAAATGAACGCCGTTAAGGAAGCTAATCGTCTTAACATTCCGGTTATCGCAATGGTTGATACTTGCTGCGATCCTACACCGATTGATTATGTGATTCCGGCTAACGACGATGCAACAAAGTCTATCGCTTACATCATGGATGCACTTTGCGGCGCAATCAAGGAAGGTCTCGACGAAAGAAAGGTAGAGAAGGAGAAAGAGGCTCCTGAGCAGACAGAGGAGAAGCCAGCAGGAAAGAAGCTTCGCGCTCGCAAGGGTGCAAAGCCAGCTGCTGAAGAGGTTTCTGCTGAGTAATTAACACTTTAAACATCTATCGAAAATGGAGATTAAAGCAGCTGACGTAGCAAAGCTTCGTCAAATGACAGGCGCAGGTATGATGGACTGCAAGAAGGCGCTCGTAGAGGCTAACGGCGACTATGAGAGAGCTAAGGAAATCATCCGCGAGAAAGGTAAGCTCGTAGCAGCAAAGCGTGCTGACCGCGAGACTTCAGAGGGTGCTGTTATCGCAAAGGTAAACGGCAACAAGGCTATCGTTGTAGGACTCGGTTGCGAGACTGACTTCGTTGCTAAGAATGCTGAGTTCCAGGCACTTGCTGAGGCTATCGCTGAGGCCGCTATCGCAAACTTCCCAGCTGACAAGGATGCCCTCATGGCATGCGTACTCGCTGACGGAAGAACAGTTGAGGCTGCTGTAACTGAGCAGACAGGTAAGACAGGTGAGAAGCACGTGATCGTAGGTTACGAGACTGTAGAGGCTGAGTACATTTCAGCTTACATGCACAAGATCACCGGCAAGCTCGCTGCTGTTGTTGGTTTCAACAAGGCATTCGACGAGCAGGTTGCTAAGGGTGTTGCAATGCAGGTTGCTTCAATGAACCCTGTTGCTGTTTCAGCAGAGTCAGTACCTCAGTCAGTTATCGACACTGAGCTTAAGACTGCAGAGCAGAAGACAAGAGAGGAGCTCGTTCAGAAGGCAGTTGACGCTGCCCTCACTAAGGCTGGCATCAACCCAGCTCACGTAGACAGCGAGGCTCACATCGAGTCTAACCAGGCTAAGGGCTGGATCACTGCAGAGCAGGCTGAGCAGGCTCGTGAGATCATCAAGACCGTTTCTGCAGAGAAGGCAGCTAACCTTCCTGAGCAGATGGTAGCTAACATCGCTAAGGGTCGTCTCCAGAAGTTCTTCAAGGAGCAGACTCTCGAGGAGCAGGGCTATCAGATGGGTGACGGCAAGACTGCAGTCAAGGACGTAGTTAAGGCAGCTGATGCTGAGGCTAAGGTTCTTGTATTCAAGAGAATCTCACTCGCTGACTAATTTCAGCATCTGATTCAATATAAAATGGCTATCGGTTTACCGGTAGCCATTTTTTTTATTTCTTGCGGATGATCATCCATATGCCGGCGAGGTATATGCCGAGCAGGAGAGTGTGGATGGTGAGTTTGAGCCAGAGGGTCATTTCTGGTAGCATGAGTGAGACTCCATAGATGGCTCCCATCAGAAGGAAGATGCAGCCGAGTCTGCCCCAGCGATATGGGATAGGGTAGTGCTTTGCACCGAGGACTGAACTTATGACGAACATCACTATGTAGCTTGCCAGATGTCCGAAGGCAGCTGCCCAGTATGAGTATTTAGGCATGAAGAGCACAATGACTACTGCTGTGACGGCAAGTCCTGAAAGAGTAATCCATATGGCCATGTTTGTCTTGCCTGAAAGCTTGTACCACATGGACACATTGAAGAGCATTCCGAGGATCATGTAGGAGAGAAGCATCACAGGCACGACTCCTACTGCCGATCGGAACTGCGGGCCGAGAATCAAGGCGATTATATCTATATAGAGGATAACTCCGAGGAATACCAGTCCGCAGAATGCCGTGAAATATTCCTGGACTGAGGCGTAAAGCTGCCTTGAATCCTTTTCGCGGGCTCTTCTGAAGAAGAAAGGCTCGGCAGCATAACGGAACATCTGGATGAAGAGGTTCATAATCACAGCCAGTTTCACAGCCGCCTGATACAAGCCTAATGAACTTCTCCAGGCCTCGGCATTAGTGTCGAAGTATCTGAACAGGATTCTGTCAATGAAGTCGTTCACCACGCCAGGAAGGGCTGCAACCATGAGGGGAATCGAGTAGGCGAGCATCTGACGCAGAAGCTTAGGGTCCAGTCTGAAACTGAGCTTGAGATAGTCCGGTATGAAAAGCAGACCGCAGACAACGCAGCTGATGAATATCGCGAAGATCACATAGCTGAAGTCGGGGGTTGCCGGTATGAAATGCAGAAGCCACACGTCGGATGCCGAAAGTTCAGAAATATCCCCGGCTGGAGCCGCAGACAAGCAATATTTCGGGAACCATAGGAAGAGTACAAGATTAGCGGCAGTCTCTGTGATTATTTTTATGGTCTTGAATATTGCGAACTTCAGAGCCTTGTTTTCCTGTCTCAGTTTTGCAAAAAGAATCGCAGTCACCGAGTCTAAAGCAAGGATTCCGCCCATATACATGATGCAGGACTGATATCCCTCATAGCCCAGAGCATTGGAAATCGGCGTCGCAAAGGCTATCATCAGGGCAAGGAAGGTCGCGCTGATGCAGAACACCGTCACGAAGGCGTTGGAATATACTTTTTTCGGATCGACTCCTTCCTTGTTGGCGAAGCGGAAGCATCCCGTCTCGAGACCGAGGACGAGAACGACCTGAAGCACAGCGATATAAGCCATGAACTCAGTTACCACTCCATAGCTTTCCGGACTGAGGAGTCTGGTATATATAGGAACGAAAAGGAAGTTTATGATGCGGGCGAGAATGGTGCTGAGACCGTAAATCATCGTCTGTCCCGCCAATTGTTTCAAGGGATTTGCCATAATGAGAGCAAAATTAGTTATTTTTGTCGGGATAAACATTTATGGATATGAAAAGAATAGTATTAATAATCGCGGCAGCACTTGCAATCGCTTCATGTGCATGCAGAAACGAGTCGGAGCAGGCCGCTGAAACACAGACAGAAATGGAAAACACACAGATCGCAGAACCTATGTTCGACATGGTGACAAGCCATGGTACAATGAGGCTAAAGCTCTACAGCATGACTCCTAAGCACAGAGACAATTTCGTAAAGCTCGTAAAGGAGCATTATTATGACGGACTCCGTTTCCATAGGGTCATCGAGGGATTCATGATCCAGGGTGGTGACCCATATTCACGTGACACATCAAAGGCGAATCTCTGGGGTCAGGGTGGTCCTGACTATACAGTACCTGCAGAGTTCGTGAACCAGTACTGGCACAAGAAGGGAGCAATTGCCGCTGCCCGCAAAGGAGATATGGCTAACCCTACCAAGGCTTCATCAGGATCTCAGTTCTATATCGTCCACGATGAGAACGCATGTCTCCACCTTGACGGCCAGTATTCTATCTTCGGCGAGGTGATCGAAGGACTTGATGTTATCGACAAGATCGCGACAGTAGAGACAGACTACTATGACAGACCACTCGAGGATGTCATGATCCTCAAGGTCGTACCAGTTGAGACAGAGCCGGTTCAGGCCCCTGCCGACACCACCAAGACCGAGTAAGGAATGAGCATTCTTAAAGGAAAATTCAAGACCATATTCTTCGATGCGGACGACACGCTCTGGGAGAACGAGATATATTTCCGCAATGCGGAAGCAAGGTTCATCGAACTTATGGCTGGATATACTTCTCCGGAGGAACTTCAGCATGTGCTCTGCGAAAAGCAGGAAGACAACATACCTCTTTTCGGATACGGTTCCAAGACCTATATGATAGGTATGGCGGATGCAGCGATGCATCTTTGCGGAGGCAATCTTCCCGAGCACATCTATTTCGGCATCAAGAAGATAATCACCGACCTCGCATTCCATGAACTTCAAATAATCGAAGGAGTGGAACAGACATTGCAGGCGCTTCAGGGTCATTACAATCTCATTGTGGCTACGAAGGGAGATCTTCCCGAGCAGATGGGTAAGTACCGCAGTTCAGGTCTGGCTAAATATTTCCACCATTGCGAGGTGATGGAGAACAAGGACGAGAAGAACTATCTCGAGCTTGCGGCAAAGCATGATCTTGATCCTCAGCAGCTTCTGATGATAGGAAATTCCGTGAAGTCAGACATCGCTCCTGTCGTGAACATCGGCGGATGGGCAATCCACACGCCACACGATGTGGTCTGGGTACATGAGATGATGGATATGCCGGAGTCGGACCGCATCATCGAAGTCTCACAGATTTCAGATGTCCTGCGCCATTTATTGTAGAAATTTATAAAAAACAGCGAAAAATTTTGTCATTTATTTGGTGAATTCCCCTTTCATGGCACGGTATTCGCAATAAACTTAAACCGAATAGTTTTTTCATAGGTTAAGTTTTAGGTTAGAATTGCGGAGCTTCTTCGGTGTGAATCGAGGAAGCTCTATCTTTTTTAGTATCTTTGCGGTGATAAAGAAAAACGAGTATGAAGAAGAATATGATAATAGCGGTCTTGATGCCGGTTCTGGTTGTGTTGTCTTACCTTTATATGGTCGGATTTCAGATTGAATGGAGAGCCATGGCCACTCTGATCCTTATGGTCGGACTTATGTCCATTGCTGTCCGCCGTGCCGGAACTACTTATAAGATGATGTCTCAGGTGTTGAGAGATACAACGCCATATCGTTCTTCTGCATCAATGTATATTGTCGAGGTCGCATTACCGTACATCGTTCTTCCGATATTCACTTTCGGTGGATTCTATCCATATTCAACCATCATTGTATTCCTTTCTCTTCCGGTTGCCATCGCGTGCACGAAGACGATGAAGAACGCTATCAAGGGAGGACCTGCCATGATAGCCGATCTTGATGAGAGGACAGCCAATCTGCAGACTATATTCTCTGTTCTTTTCTCAATCGCCTTCATTGTTTCACGCATATTCGGGCTATAGTGCACATTTTCTGTAGTTTTCCTGCATTCTCTGCGTCTAATTGGCAAAACTTAAAAGCATGAATAATCTGGAAAACGAATTTGCGCGGATTGTAAGAGAACATAAAGGCACGATATATACCGTCTGCTACATGTTCTCGAAAGATGAGGATGAGGTTGCCGACCTCTTCCAGGATATCCTCGTCAACCTTTGGAAAGGCTTCGAAGGATTCCGCGGTGACAGCAGTGTCAGAACCTGGGTGTACAGGGTAAGTCTTAATACCTGCATTTCTGCAGACAGGAAGAAGAAACGCAGAGGTGAGACTGTTCCTCTCTCAATGGACATCAATCTTTTTGAAGATTCCGGTGAGGATGTGAAGCAGATCCGTATGCTTCAGAGCAGGATCAGCCGTCTTGGACCTTTCGACAGAGCCATTGTTCTGCTCTGGCTCGAGAATCTCAGTTATGACGAGATCGGAGCCATTGTCGGAATCACGGCCAAGAACGTCTCTGTACGTCTTTTCCGAATCAAGGAACAGTTAAGGAATATGTCAGACCCCAAATAAAGAATGAATATGGAAAACAATACATTACTTTCTCATGAACTCGAGGAGATGCGTTCGCAGATCAGCCTTCTCAAGGAAAAGCTTGACAAGCAGACCATCGTCAATGAAGAGCATATACGCCGTTCGATGAAGTCCAAAGCCAATGATATGAACAGAACGATAAGAGGTACCCTAGCGGCAGGTGTATTTGCCCTGATATATTGTCCAGTACTTTTTGCTCATTATGGATGTTCCGTACCGTTCGTCATCGTCACTGCAGTGATGCTGACTGCGTGCCTTGGCCTGACGATCCGTCAGAAAGTCGTTCTGGGCAGGCTGGACTTCTCCCAGGGCAACCTTATCGAAGTCGCCAAGACGCTGGGTAACATCAGGAAGCATTATATCCAATGGACAAGACTGGCCGCTCCAGCGATCATAATTCCGTGGTTTGCCTGGTGCATATACGAATTCATCAGACTGGACAATGAAGGTGGTATGTTTATCATGGCAGGCGCTGTCGTCGGCGGTATAATAGGTGGTATCATCGGAGTCAGAATCAACCGCAAGGTAGTCCGCCAGGCCAATGAAATCCTCTCGCAGATCGAAGCACTCCAGAAAGGAGAATAAAAAAAAGGCCCGCGGGCCTTTTTTTATTTGACTATGATCTCATCGACGAAGAGGAAGCCGGGGCTGCCTTTGCCGGGATGCCAGTTGGGAAGAACTGTGACTGAGTTTGCTGTCACCTTGAGGTAGTGAGCCTCGGTCGGTGCGAATGTCAGAGTGTATTCCTGACGGCCGTTTCCGTCATCGATATTGTCGATTGTCTTGATCTCGACAGAAGCGACCTCTGTGAAGTCCTTGCCGTTTTCTGATGTCAGGACCTTCATGTCTGTAGGGTTGAAGATCCAGTCGTGCTTGAATACATAAGTGCTGAGAGTTACGCTTGAATATGCTCCGCAGCCCTTCATGTCCACGGTAGCCTCAAAAGGACTGCCGCACCATCCGGCCCAGTCGCCACTGGTGTAGGTGTCCATGCTGAGGATTCCGTCAGTGAGGTTGTCCGGGGCGCTGTAGACATAGCTTGGGTGAGGATCTGTGCCGATGGTCACAGGACGTCCCATTGCCTTGTGACCTGTGAATTCCTTGGTGTAGGTCTTTGTAACGAAGCCGTCTCTGAACGACTTTGCCTTAAGGGTACAAGTCTCGCGGATTTCGATCGGTCCGGTATAGACAGGAGAATTCTCATCAGGCTCGCTGCCGTCCAATGTGTAGTGGATCTCAGCATCGCCCTGAATGGCCAGCATTGCTTCCACACATGCCTTTGCCTTGTTTATCGCAGAAGTTCCGGTGATCTGGAAAATGTGCTTTGCGTAATTATACCCTGCTGTCTCGTAGATTGCGCAGAAATCGTCCGCGCTTTCGAGGAAACGGTCCCAGTCCTTCACTTCCGGCTGGCACCACTGCACTTCGCTGAGCGCTGCAAGTCGAGGAAGAAGCATATATTCGAGATGCTCGTTGGTGGTGATGTATTCTGTCCAGAGATTTGCCTGCACTCCGAGGATGTGGCTCTTCTCCTCATCTGTCATTCCCTCTACGAAAGGTTCGTATGAATAGCATTTCTCGATCGGAAGGTAGCCTCCGATGGCGAGCGGTTCGTTATCCTGGTCAAGAGTCTGATAATAATCAAGGTAGAAGTGAGTGTTAGGAGTCATTACGGCGTCAAGGCCCATTCCTGCTGCCTGGATTCCTCCTGATGCTCCTCTCCATGACATGACGATGGCGTCTTCCGCCACCTCGCCTTCGAGGATCTCATCCCATCCGATGACTTTCTTGCCCTTCTTTCCGAGGAATTCCGTCATACGCTTCATAACGTAACTCTGAAGATAATGCTCAGCCTGGAACTTGTCGTCGTCTTTGAGTCCGAGTTCCTTGATCTTGGCCTGGCAATGAGGGCAGTTCTCCCAATACACCTTAGGACATTCGTCGCCACCGATATGGAAATATTCGTAAGGGAAGAGGTCTGCCACTTCGGCAAGCACGTTCTCGAGGAATATCATTGTCTCCTCTTTTCCGGCGCAAAGGACTTCGTCAGCCACACCCCAGCGTCCCCACACGTCGTAAGGACCACCTGTACATCCGAGTTCAGGATAGGCTGCAAGAGCCGCGAGCATATGACCAGGAAGGTCGATCTCAGGAATGATGTTTATGCCTTTTGCGGCGGCGTAGGCGATGATTTCCCTGATCTGGTCCTGTGTGAAATAACAGCCTTCGCCGTATGGCGTTCCGTCATAAGTGTCGCTTTCGAAGATATGACCTATGAGAGTCTCTTTTCTGATTGAACCTACTTCTGTGAGCTTAGGATATTTCTTTATCTCGATTCTCCATCCCTGGTCGTCGGTAAGGTGCCAGTGGAGGGTGTTGAGTTTGTGGACCTCCATGATGTCGAGATACTTCTTGACCATATCCATGTCGAAGAAGTGACGGCTCACGTCCATGTGCATTCCTCTGTAACTGAATCGCGGAGCGTCGTTGATTGTGCAGCAAGGAAGGCTCCAGTCCTTGTCGGCTGCCTCAGCCTTGCCGAAGATTTCTACAGGCATCATCTGCTTGAGGGTCTGGATCGCATATACGAAGCCGTTGAGAGAAGATGCTCTGGCTTCTATATGCTTTCTTCCTATGCTGAGTGTGTAGGCTTCTTTTGCGAGGGCCTGGTCAAGGATGAAAGAGAATCCGTCTGCGCCTTTGCCTTCACTGACTACGCTGAGCTTGCCTGTTGCAAGCGAAAGCTGGTCTGCGAAGGATTCGATATATGCCTTGGATGCGACATCAAGGTCAGAACTGTAATTGAATGATAATCCTGCGATGTCGATGTTTCCTGATTTGAGGTTTACCTCGTTAGGATAAGGAACTATGTCCAGAGTCTGTTTTTCCTGGCAGCATGATGCTGCAGCGATAATGGTCAAGAGAAGAAATATCCTTTTCATTTCTATGGTTTTTATTCGGTCCGCGAAGTTACTGAATAAAAGCCATATAACCAATGAAAAGGAAGGCTATGCCAGCAGCATGATGATAAGCTGCGCTGATATCACTCTAAGGAAGATGTTTGCTGGGTATACAGTCGCATAGACCGCTGCAGGATCATCGTCGTCACCGTTGGTGTAGGCATAATCCAGTGCGAACGGATTGGCCATTCCTCCGCAGAGCATACCTATGTTGTCGGAATAGTCCATCTTGAATATCTTGGCTGCAGCGATACCCATCAGGATTACAGGTACTGTGGCAAGGAAGAGGCTGATAGCCACCCATTTGAGTCCTTCCATGCTGAATACGGTCTCGAAGAATCCGTTGCCGGCACTGAGTCCGAGTCCGGCAAGATAGAGGGTGAGACCGAACTGACGGAGCATGAGGTTGGCGCTTCGTGTGGTGTATGTGGCGATGTGGAATCTCGGGCCGAACGATCCCATGAGGATACCCACGATTATCGGACCTCCTGCAATGCCGAGCTTTACAGGCATGCTGATGCCAGGGATGACGATCGGAATGCTTCCGAGCACGATACCGAGTACGATACCGATGAAGATGGATATCAGATTAGGGTTCTTCAGAGCCTTGGATTCGTTTCCGAGGATCTTGCTGACATTCTCTATCGCTCTGGCATCACCAACGATTGTAAGTTTGTCGCCGAGCTGCAGGCGCAGCGAGCGTGAAGGAAGCAGGTCGATGCCGGCACGGTTCACTCGGGTGATGTTGATTCCGTATGAGTTGCGGAGCTTCAGGTCTCCCAGCTTTACACCGTTGTGCTCGGACTTTGTGACGAGCACCTTGCTTGAAACGAGCTGGCTGTCGATTGCATTCCAGTCTATGTCCTTCTTGTTCCAGTCCACATTCTCCTGCTGTCCGAAGATGCTTCTGATCTTCTCGACATCCTTCTTTCCGGATATCACGAGTACATGTTCATCCTTTTCAAGAATGGTTTCAGAGGTCGGGATGATGAGCTTTCCTTCTTTCCAGACTCTTGATATCACGAACTGGCAGTCGGCATCCTTGCGGATTTCCATGATGCTTTTGCCGAAGATGGAAGGGTTGCTGATCTGATATTCTGTGATGAATGTGTTGTCTGTTGAATTGTCTGCAGACTTGTTTTTTTCTTTCGGCTCGAACATCTTTCGGAGTATCATGACAGAAAGGATCATACCGATCAGACCGAACGGATAGGCTGTGGCACATGCCATAGCCATGCTGTTTGTGCCCTGGATGTCTTCTGGATTGACCTGAAGGAGGGCCTGCTGACCTGCACCGAGCATAGGGGTGTTTGTGACCGCTCCGGCGAGAAGTCCTACGGTGTCGGCAGCTGAAATGCCTGTCGTCCAATGGATTATCATTGCCAGGAGGGTTCCTGCCACGAGAAGGACTGTGGCAAGAAGATTAGCCTTTATTCCTCCGTGCTTGAATGATGAGAAGAAGCCGGGACCTACCTGCAAACCGAGTGCATATATATATAATATGAGTCCGAAGTTCTGTGCAAGGTTGAGCATCTCAGGATCAATGGCGATGCCGAAATGTCCTGCAATGATGCCTGCAAAGAATACGAATGTCACTCCGAATGATATTCCGAAGACTTTTATGTTGCCGAGGGCAAGACCGGTTGCGCTGATGAGGGAAAGCACGGTCACTGCCTGGATGAATGTGTGTTCTGTGAATAATTCTGTAAACCAGTTCATGAGTTCGTTTGATATGATGCGGGGAAATTGAAACTAGTATAATATAAGTCCGGCCACGGCTCCAAGTCCGATGATGGTGAAAGGTCCGGCCTTCTTGAAATAGAGTGCCAGAAAGGCCAGTACGCACAATGCATAACTTTTCCAGTCGATGAAGTTCTCCGGAGTCGCTACGCTGAGAACAGCCGTTCCTATAAGGCCGATTACAGCAGGCTTGAGGCCTGATAAAATGCCTTGGAATATAGGGTGGTCCTTCCATTTGTCATAGACCCTGCAGATGGCAAGGACAATGATGAATGATGGGAGGACTACTGCGAAAGTCGCTGTGAATGAGCCGAGTATGCACATGAGTTCAGATGCTCCTGAGTTTGCCAGCACTTCATATCCGACATAAGTCGCGGAGTTTATGCCGATAGGTCCGGGAGTCATCTGAGACACGGCCACAATGTCTGTGAAGGTCACGTCGTCGATCCAACCGTGGATTGTGACGACCTGATTCTGGATAAGCGAGAGCATGGCATATCCGCCTCCGATGGTGAACATGCCGATGATGAAGAATGTCTTGAAGAGTTCGAAGAATATCATGCCTTTCCCTCCTTATCATCGTTTCTTTCGTCATTGCTTTTTCTTCCGTCATTGCCGGCTTGACAGGCAATCTCCTTACGGCTGTTAAACCAGCTGATATAAGCCGCCACAACGATGACGCATATCAATATATATATAGGTGAAACATTCAGGAAAGTCACGAGAACAAGTGATACCAACATCACGGTCCATGACCACCACTTCATCTTTGTCGCTTTGATCATGCTGGTCAGAGGAACACCGATGAGCGCTGCAACAACGGGTCTGATGCCCTTGAAAGCACGGATGACATATTCGTTTTCCTGAAATGCCGTGAAGAACATCGCCACCATAAGTATTATAAGGAATGGAGGAAGACAACTTGCTATTGTCGCGACAACGCTTCCTTTTGTGCCGCGGAGTTTGTATCCTGTAAGAATAGAGATATTTACGGCAAAAAGACCCGGAGCAGTCTGGGAAAGTGTGATGATGTCGATGAAATCCTCATCGTTCATCCATTTTCTCTCGACCAGCTCGCTTTTTATCGCCGCAATCATTGGGATTCCTCCTCCGATTGTGAAGGCTCCGATCTTAGCAAAGACGAGAAATATTTGCCATAAACTGACCATTTTTCACCTGTTTTTGTCGATTTCGACGGCAAAAGTAGAAAAAATATTAAAAAAAACTCAAAAAAATTTGGAGGTTAAAAAAAAGTCCGTATCTTTGCAGCCCGTTTGAGAGAAAAACCTCTTGAAACGAAACAAAAAGTTCATTGAAAAGATTGAAGGAAAGTACAAGAAGCAAGTACCGAGAAATACAATTTATCGAGAAGCGTTAATTCTTTTGTAAGAATTAGAAGTGTCAGTGACAAGCTAAGAATTATATAGAAATTATACAATGAAGAGTTTGATCCTGGCTCAGGATGAACGCTA
>JBGVNK010000008.1:0-17142 GCA_045125535.1 Candidatus Cryptobacteroides sp. | reverse complement strand
GATCTGTTGTTAAAGAAGTTCAGTACCTGGTCGTAGTTTGCTTGTATGGTTTCTGCAATCGTCTTGAATGATTCATAGCCAGCCTTTTCGACATCGTTATACCAAAGTGCCAGTTTAGGCAAAGCATTTCCCTTGGTCTTGGAATGAGAGTATATCATCCTGAGCCGATGAGTCAGATTATATGCAGTTTCTATATCAGGATAACGGTCAAACAGTATTTTGGCTCTAGTCTTCTGCGACTTCGTCCATTTTTCAGCGGATTTAAAAAGAAGATATCTGCTTCTGGCCAGCAACTGCTTGCGCGTATCTCCATTCTCAAAGATTTCCGGCTCATACTCTTTACCGGTTGCTTTAGCTTCGGCCTTCTTTCTGTTCTCCTCATCAAGAGCATCCCAGCGGAAACGAATGCGGAGTTCCTGCAGTGCGTCAAGAGCCAGTTTCTGTACATGGAAGCGATCTGCAACGAGTACTGCTTTGGGGAAGGAGAACCGTGCAGCCTTGCGCATGGTCGGAGACAAGTCCATCGTTATTTCTTCCACCTGATCACGCAGATCCTGAGGTATGAGCCATAGTATCTCTGCAATGTCCCAAGCCTTTGTGCCTGCGATGATTGCAACTATGGCTCCCTTCCCTCCGTGAGCATCCTTGTTGGTTACTATTGTGTAAAGCTCGCCGTCGCTGAGACTGGTTTCGTCGATACTTAACCGAGGGCCTATATTCTCGGGGAATATCAGATATCGTTCAGCATGAGCGCCCTCTTTTGTAACCCAGTCGCGATAACCGCTCAGGTGGTCCTTGTACTGACGTTCAAGCTGGTCGCCATTGATGTGATAGTGCTTCTCAAGACTCCTGGCACTGATCGGGTATTGATCCAAATACCTCTTTTAAAAAAGCGGCAAACTCTTTAGAGTGCCGTGTACCTTTTGCGGTGAGTTCATATGTGTTGCCGACACTCTTGCCGGTTGTGCGGTCTATCCACCTGCGACGTTTCACATTCAGGGTCACACGACGATCTCGAAGAGGAAAGTCGTTGATGCGGGCGGCTTCATAGAAGCCGTTCTTCTCATACTCATGACCTGGAAGAGGGCTCTGAAGAACATCACGCTCCTCTAGATGGAACACGACATCCGTCGGAGTCTCGGTTATATGTACTAGTGAGAAATGGTCTAACAGTTCCGATGGGAACATCAACTTTGCCAATGAAAGCATCAACTCTTCCTGTTTCATAAATTAAGGTGTCTCTGATTTAGATTACAAAGATACCTCTTGATTATTTAATCGCAAACACAGGGTTTTGCAGGTGAGCCCAAATCCCGGTTGTTTTGCATTTTGTGCATTACCGGCACAAAGCAGGTTTAGATAGTTTTACCAACCTACTTTTTCCGTCGATCCCAAATCTATCACCCGAAATGTCCAGGTGACCGTTTTTTTATAGACGTCCAAGAGCGTCGCACACGATTTTACCAGAAATCATGAGTGACGCTCCTTTAATATAAGCCAAATGGGTGAATAATAAGAGTGTCGCACATGATTTTGCCTTAAATCATGTGCGACACTCTGTTATCAAATGATACAACGGATTCTCTATCGTCAAATGCTGTCGAAGATAAGCGGCAGGATATCATCCACCTTTTCGAATTTCCAGATTCTGGAAGCACCTACAAGAATGACAGCGATAGGCTTGCCTCCTTTAAGCTGATACTGGGCCATGACCTGGCGGCAGGCTCCGCATGGAGTGGCAGGATTTGCCGCAAGTTCCCCCTTCAGTCCTCCGGCAACTGCGATTGTTGTCATCACTCCGTCCGGACGGCTTGAACTTGCATAGAACATCGCTGTCCTCTCGGCGCAGATGCCTGACGGGTATGCCGCATTCTCCTGATTGGATCCCTTTACGATTTCTCCGTCCTCAAACATTACTGCCGCACCCACATTGAACTCTGAATAAGGAGCATAAGAAAGTTTCATCGCTTCCACAGCAGCCTGGGCGACCTTGCGGTCCTGAGCCTCGAGCTGGTCGATGGAATCATATTCCATAAAGGCGATTTTTATCTCTTTGTTTGTCATAACAGATCAATTAAGTTATCTTTGCGTCGCTGCAAAGCATACAAATATATTTAAAAAGAAGCAATTAAGCAAAATTGTAACCATTTTCATGCATGAATAACGAAAATTTCAAGAAAAAAGTCTGCATAGGACTATCCGGAGGAGTCGATTCGAGCGTTGCAGCCCTGCTTTTGAAACAGCAGGGATATGATGTGTTCGGCCTCTTCATGCAGAACTGGCATGACGCCTCGACCACCCTTCACGGAGACTGTGAATGGGAGGAAGACAGGTTCGTTGCCGAGATGGTTGCAAGAAAGATAGGCATCCCTTTCTATTTCGTCGACCTGAGCAAGGAGTATCGTCAGAGAGTGGTGGATTACATGTTCGATGAATATGAAAAAGGCCGTACCCCCAATCCTGATGTCCTCTGCAACCGTGAGATAAAGTTTGACGCCTTCCTCAAATGTGCGGAGAAACTTGGTGCCGATTATGTGGCGACCGGACATTACTGCAGAAAGGAAACAATAAAGGACGAGGACGGGAATGTGATTCATAGAATCCTTGCAGGAGCTGACCCTAACAAGGACCAGAGTTATTTCCTCTGCCAGCTTACTCAGGAGCAGTTGTCAAAGGCTATGTTCCCGATCGGTGACATCCTCAAGCCTGAAGTCCGCCGTCTAGCGCATGAAGCGGATCTTCCTTCAGCGGACAAGAAGGATTCACAGGGAATATGCTTCGTTGGAAAGGTCGATCTCCCTACCTTCCTTCAGCAGAAACTCAAGCCTTGTGAAGGAGATATCGTAGAAATATATGATGCTTATTATGCTGATAATGAGCAATATGATTTTATGAAATCGACTCTCGGAAGCATATTGGCAGATTCTGCTGCCGATGTCAAGATGATAACAGACTATGTGTCGGAAGACAAAGCACAGCCAGTCAAGACAACAGATTGTCCATACTCTTTCGAGAAGATTTCGGCGCTTTCCGATGATGAACTCTATCGTCTTTCCCAGCCTGTCACATATGATATCAGATTCGAGACAGAGACTTACAGAAGCGGAAGGAAGCATATCAAGAAGACGCGTTACAAGGAAAATCCTTATGGAAAGATCATCGGCCGTCATGACGGAGCCCAGTTCTATACCATCGGCCAACGCAAAGGTCTGAATATCGGCGGTCACAAGGATTCCGTATTCGTCATCGAGACAGACATTCCTCAGAATATCATCTACGTAGGAGAAGGTCACACTCACAAAGGACTTTCACGTAGCTGTCTTCGCATAGATCCTTCTGAAATCCATTGGATCAGGAAGGACCTTCAGATGGCTGTGGGAGAAATCAGACGCTACCGAGTACGCGTCCGCTATCGTCAGCCGCTTCAGGACGCTGCTCTCATCATGCGTGAGAACGGACTCTACATCCTCTTCGATGAGCCTCAGCGCGGCATTACCCCGGGCCAGTTCGCTGCCTGGTATGCCCCTGTCGAATCCTCCCTCGAAACCGCAGCCCGCGACACCTCAGTAGAAATGATCGGCTCCGGAGTAATCTAGGATATTTAATAATACAGACTGACCTGTTTTGAAACCGTGCTACCCCTCTGGCCGCAGAGGGAGGGGCCCACGAAGTGGGAGGGATTGTTTCAAAACAGGTCAGTCTGTATTATAACTATATTATTCCAATCCTTTTGCAGCGGATATGCCGGCAAGGTAGCCGGTAGAGAATGCAGTCTGGAGGTTGTATCCTCCTGTATCCGCATCGAGATCAAGCACTTCCCCGGCAAAATAAAGCCCCGGTACAAGCTTGGACTCCAAAGTCTTAGGTGTGATCTCTTCAAGCGAAACACCACCGGCGGTCACCACACATCTCTCATAACCGACATAACCGGCGATCTCCATCTTCCAACCCTTGAGAACCTTTCCGAGAGTCCTGTGGTCAGCATTAGGATTGAGCTTCACAAATGCCGGAATCAATGACATAGGAAGCAGCTTGGTCAGAAGAATCCTAAACTTGTCCTTGTACTGCTTGCTGGCATTTCTCCTGTCTTTGGATATTTCGTTCCAGAGAGAATATATGCGGTTGTTCAGTTCATCGATTTCTACGGCAGGCTTCAGATCAAGAACTGCCGTCACCTTGGAGCCGTTGATGATCGCATTCACGCATTTTCTGCTGACCTTGAAACCGATAGGACCTTCGATTCCGCCATCTGTGAAATCAAGATCACCGAACTCGTTCTGAGCCTCGTTTCCGTCAATGAAAATGCTCAGCCCCACATTCTTGAGCTGGTTGCCGCATAGAACCTGACCCAGTTCAGACAAAGGAATGCTCCTGTCGATATGTCCGCGGATCTGAGGAGAGGCTGAGCCGGAGAGCACCTTCTCATCCTTATATCCTCTTGGCACGACAGCGGTAAGAGAAGGGAACAGAGTCTTCACCTCGTGCCCCATCTTGCGGGCCCACTCATATCCGTCACCAGTCGAACCGGTTTTCGGATACGAAAGACCTCCGGTGCAGACAATGATCTTATGGCTATAGTAACAGCTTTCGTCAGAACACTTTACTATGAATCCAGACTCTTCGCGGCTTAACTCGGCCACCTCCTTGCCGCAGAAAACTTCAGCCCCGGCATGGACTGCCGCCTTCAGTAATGTGTCCACCACCTCCGAAGCAAGATGTGAAGCAGGAAAAGCCCTGTCGCCCCTTTCCACCACAGTCTCCAGACCGTGGTCTTCAAGAAACGAAATCATCTTCTCTGATGTGAGATTGTAGAATGAAGGCTTTAGGAAATTAGGCTTGGGGTGCACATGGCCTGAAAACTCGTTCCATGCCTTGAGATTGGTGAAATTGCACCTGCCCTTGCCGGTGATCATTATCTTCCTGCCGGGACGTGCCATCTTTTCCAGCACGATCACCTTGCCCGTCCCATCAATGGTTTCGGCAGCACCTGCTGCGGCCATAAGGCCTGCAGCACCGCCGCCGATAATCAATATGTCGCTATGTGTCATTATTTTCCGAGAAGGATAGTGTTGATCTGCTCCTGGAACTTAGCCTTGTCGCGTGATCCGATGGTCATCACCGGCTCTCCATCGAGAGGAATGAACATAACCGCCGGGATTGAACTTACCTCGAAAGACTTTGCAAGAGGCTTGTTCTCATCGACATCCACCTTGTAGATCACGATCTCACCCTCGTATTCCTTTGCAAGTTCCTCAAGGATCGGAGCAATTCTCTGGCAAGGTCCGCACCAGGTGGCTGTAAAGTCCACTATGGCCGGCTTGCTGCCGAGAAACTTGAGATCATCCTTGCTCATGTCATATACCTTGGCGTTGAACTGCTCGGTGTTGAGTTCCACAACAGCCTTCTTTGTGTCATCTGCCTTCTTGTCATTCTTTGCCCCTGCATTGCCGCATGCCACCAATGATGCGACTGCTATTGCGGCCAAAGCCGCTGCTCTGTAAATTGTCTTCATAACTGTATGATTTAATCAATCACAAATTTAATAATAAAATTCGTGAGTTTCAGCAGGGTCAGGCGAGATAAGTGCCTCTTTAAGATCGATCTTGAGTGCAGCTGCCACTCCTTCACCATATGAAGGGTCAGCCTTGTGACAGTTCCTGACATGCCTCTGCTTGATGAACAGTGGACAATCACCCATTGCACGTGCAGTGTTCTCGCATGTAACCTTCTGATCCTGAGCTGACATCAGTCTCCAGAGTATTCCCGGCTGAGTGTAATAGTCGCTGTCAAATTCTCTCTCGTCATAATTATATGCCGGACCTCCGTCCATAGGCGGCTCCTTCATCTTAGGAGAGTCATGCCATTCTCCGAAACTGTTCGGTTCGTATGGAACTGTGCCACCGAAATTGTCGTCAGTCCTCATCTGACCATCCCTGTGGTATGAATGAGTCTGAACCTTAGGACGGTTGACAGGAATGAGATGATGATTGACGCCGAGTCGGTATCTCTGAGCATCTCCATATGAGAAAAGACGTCCCTGAAGCATCTTGTCTGGTGAAAATCCGATTCCGTCGATGATGTTCATCGGATTGAATGCAGCCTGCTCCACCTCCGCAAAGAAATTCTCCGGGTTCCGGTTGAGTTCGAGGATTCCTACATCGATGAGAGGGAAGTCCCTGTGATACCACACCTTTGTCAGATCGAAAGGATTGACCTTGTAATGCTTTGCCTGCTCCTCTGTCATTACCTGTATCTGCATCTTCCAACGAGGATAGGCACCTCTTTCGATGGCCTCATAAAGATCTCTCTGATGAGATTCCCTGTCCTTTGCAATGATCATTTCCGCTTCTTCGTCTGTCAGGTTCTTTATGCCCTGAAGTGTCTGGAAATGGAATTTCACCCATGTACGCACATTGTCTTTGTTGATGAAACTGAATGTGTGACTGCCGAAGCCATGCATGTGACGGAACGAAAGCGGAATGCCGCGCGGACTCATCGTGATGGTGACCTGATGCAGGGCCTCCGGCAGAAGGGTCCAGAAATCCCAGTTGTTCTGAGCGCTGCGCATACCGGTGCGCGGGTCGCGTTTGATGGCATGATTCAGATCCGGAAACTTCAGCGGATCGCGGAGGAAGAACACAGGCGTGTTGTTTCCGACAAGGTCCCAGTTGCCGCTGTCTGTATAGAATTTCATTGCGAACCCTCTGATGTCCCTTTCGGCATCTGCCGCTCCTCTTTCTCCTGCTACTGTCGAAAATCTCACGAAGCATTCAGTCTTCTTTCCGATTTCCGAGAAGATGGATGCCCTTGTCCATTGGGTGATGTCGTGCGTTACGGTAAATGTTCCGTATGCTCCTGCTCCTTTTGCGTGCATTCGTCTTTCAGGGATGACCTCGCGGTCGAAATGGGCGAGTTTTTCAATGAACCAAGGGTCCTGGAGAGTCACTGGTCCGGGCTGGCCGGCTGTCTGGATGTTCTGATTGTCTGCGATCGGGCGTCCGTTCTCTGATGTCAGCCTGCGATGACTTTCACCGTCATGGCCGAAGGGGATGTTGAATTTCATTGGAAAATTTATTTGAAGTTCGTTTCCGCCGCATTTTCAAATCAGATGCCAATTGCATATCTTTGTGTCCGGAATATTTTAAATGAAACGACTGATCTTCATATCGGCAGCAGTCATTATGGCTGTATCATGTGTGCGGAATCATCAGAATGTCAAGGAAACATCCTGTGCTTATGCACATTTCTTCGATATCGTGGAAACACCCTCCGGCACAGCTGTAGTGACGATTTCACCATATGACGGAAGCCGAGATACATTGACTGTCAGCGAGCCGTGTGATAATTTCATATGCATGTCCACCTCGCACGTTGCCTGTCTCTCTGAAATCGGTGCGGATTCTCTTATAACCGCCATTTCCGGCTTGAAATATACGGCAGATCCGGATATCCGGAAACGTCAGTCAGATCCAGGGGCTCTACCTGTTTATGATATAGGATACGAGGCATCTCTGGATTATGAAAGAATCATTTCATTGAAACCGGACCTTGTAGTCACATATACGGTTTCATCAGCAGAGCCGCCATATTCTAGCCAAGCTCCGCAGCCTCGGACTGAAGGTCCTCGTCCTGCACGACCATATGGAAGACCATCCTCTGGCGAGGGCTGAGTATATCAGGCTCTTCGGCGCGCTCACAGGCAGGTCAGAAAAGGCCGACTCTATTTTCAATGAGATCTTGGAAAGATACGGACTTCTTGCAAGTCAAGTGATTGCATCTGCGCCTAAGAAGGTTCTGATAAATATCCCATATGCCGATGCATGGTATATTCCAGGTGAAGAAAATTATATGTCCCGTCTCGTCAGAGATGCCGGTGGGGAAGTGTTGGGAGCCGTAAAAGGACGCTCTGCCTCAAGCATGATTTCGTTGGAAGAGGCGTGGGGACTCTCGCAGAATGCAGATCTGTGGCTCAATCCGGGACATTGTGACACCCGTAAGGAACTCGCGTCGGTTCATCAGCTGTTTCCTTCATTCGGACCTTTGGCGAAAGGACAGCCCATATATAACAACACCCTCAGGACTGTTCCCGAGGGTGGTAATGATTTCTTTGAAAGCGGCGCCGTACGTCCGGACCTGATTCTTTCTGACCTTATATATATAATGTCATCTGAGGATGCTGCCGATAGCGAAGCCGTGACATCTCTTAACTACTTTAAGCCGCTCCTTTAAAATACTATCTTGAGATCGAAAAGATCATTTCCGCAGTATGAGACCTTCATCTGTGCGTCTTTTTCGTCGCGCGATACAAGTTTCTGCATCGGAGAAAGTTCGACAGCCACAAAGTCGCCGATTCGAAGCGATGTGAGGGAGGATGCCCTGCAGACAGTCTCTTCAATCGCATCCTTGGAAAGATTTCTTTCATTCCATATGCTCGAACCGTTCATGAATACTTCAAGAACATTGTCTTCGCCTTCAAGTACGACAGGATTATAAAGCGGCATAGGAAGCAGAGATGTGTGGTCTGCACAGGAAGCGAACGCAATGTCCTTACCTGTATATAACAGTACTCCGCAACCCACTGCGTCATAGTAGCGGGATACGAATTTCTTTCCGATGCACTTTCCTGCCTTGTTCACTCTGGCGAAAAGCACAGGTGCCCAGTAGAGGCTTTCAGCGCACTCCGGCACATAGAAATCCTTGTTTTCCCTTTCCCAGGTCGTGTCAGGACGGCAATAGCAGAATTCGCTGCCGTATGGCTTTACTACTATATTCATCTTAATTCTCCTGTGAGAAAAGGTCTCCGAGACTTTCGAATGGAGTATATCCCTTTGTCTTAGGTGTGTTGTCAGCCGGTTTTCTTGCAGGCATGGCCGCTCTCTTTTCAGCCTCGAACTGAGCCTTGAGAAGAGCGAACTGACGCTTTGTGTCAAGAGTGAAGTCTCCGTTGTCGATCCATGCGAAATATGATGGCTCGCTGAAATACACCTCGCGCGCAGTCTTGCCCTTGTGCTTTCCGAAACTTACTACAGGTTCGTCCTTGTCGTTGAGGATGAGTCTTCCGGCATAGTCCACTGTCCTCTGCTTTGTAGAGAACTTCGCAAGCTTGTCGATGTTGTTTTCGATACGCGGGTCACCAGCATATTTGTCAAGCTGTCCCTTGAGAACTTCATAAGTCGCAAGTGTGTCGGCCTCAGCTGCATGTGCATTCTCAAGGTCGCGGCCGCAGTAGAACATGTAGGCAGCCTTGAGTGTACGTGGTTCCATTGCGTGGAAGATGTTCTGAACATCCACCATCTTCATGCTGTGCAGGTCGATAGGCAGTTCACGTCTTTCCCAGCGGCGCACTCTCTCTATCTCCTCCGCAAGGAGCGGAAGGTCGAACTTGGCTGAATTGAAGCCGGCAAGGTCGCTGTCGGAAAGCCATTCCACGACCTCGTCTGCAATCTGTCCGAATGTGGGACATCCGGCGATGTCGGCATCCGAAATGCCGTGAACCGCCTGTGCAGAAGGATTGACAGGTCTCTGACAGTTCCTTTCATAATCCCATGGCTTCACTCGCCATGTCTTTACTCTCTGTTCGTTTCCCGGAAGGATCTTGACAAAGCAGAGCTCAATGATCGAGTCTGACGCGATATTGAGCCCTGTGCTTTCTATGTCGAAAAATAAAAGTGGTCTTTCTAAATTGAGTTCCATTTCTTAATCATTAGGAAATCATGATAGGCATGATGATGCCGCAGATCTTCTCGCTCTCTTCCTCAGTCTCTGCAGGAACCACGAGTGCCGCTCTCTTGCTGTCGAGGAACTTCATCACGAGTTCGCCGCAGTTCATGTTTGAAAGGATCTCTATGATGAACGGCGACTTGAATCCGATTGTGAGGTCCTCACCGTCATACTGGCATGCAAGTGTCTCATGTGCAGCGATAGAAAATCCGAGGTCCTGTGCAGACACCATGAGGCTTCCGCTCTTGAGGTCGAACTTGATGTGGTTCGATGCCTTGTTAGAACATACTGACACGCGCTTTACTGTGTTGAGAAGCTGGGTTCTGTTGATTCTGAGAATGTTAGAGTTATTCTGAGGGATCACGTCGCGGTACTTTGGATACTTTCCTACCACGAGACGGCAGATCACCATGGTCTGTCCGAATTTGAACACTGCGTTCTTTGAGTCGAAAGCGATCTCTACAGTCTCTGCATCCTTGCCGATGATGGCCTTGAGGATTGCTGCTGGCTTCTTGTGAAGGATGAATGAGGCCTTTTCTGAAGCCTGAACGTCTGCAGTAGTGTAGCAGATGAGTTTGTGCGAGTCAGAAGCGACGAGAGTTGTAGATTCAAGGTCGATGTCGAAATAGATACCGTTCATTGCAGGACGGATCTCGTCATCTGCTGTAGCGTAGATTGTGCTTGATATACCGTCCACGAGGCTCTGAGCTGGGAACTGAAGGGTCACTGCAGTCTCGTCAGTGCCTGTGATTTCAGGATAGTCTTCTGCAGGGAAGTAAGGGAGGGTCGATTCTCCGCTTGCCCAGCTGCATACGAATGAACTGTCGCTTGAAGTGCTGATTGTAAGAGGCTGGTCAGGAAGTTCCTTGAGGAGGTCCATCATGTGCTTTGCAGGCACTGCGATTCTTCCTTCCTCGGCAGTGCTTTCCACCTCCACCTGTGTCTTGAGAGTGAGCTCCGAATCCGAAGCTGTGATCTCAAGCATATTGCCCTTGAGGTCGAAAAGGAAGTTCTCGAGAATTGGAAGTGCAGACTTTGCAGGAATTGCCTTTGCAACTGCCATTACTCCTTTGAGAAGCTCAGAACTTGAAATGATAAGTTTCATAATTATATAGTTTTAAATATTTTCTTATATTTATGCCACTTTGATGCACAATACGGCATATTAATCGAACAAATATACGAAAAAAAATCCGATGCGAATGGCATATTTTTTGAAAATTTCCATCCGGATTTTCAGTGCTGACGCTTTGTCAGCAAAAATCATACGGAAATAACCCGGATTGTGAAACATTAACCGAATAAATTATAAATACGGACAATATGAAAAAAGGTTTTTTAATCGTACTGCTTTCCGCACTGATCGGAGGGCTGACTTCTTATGTGGTCGTGAGGCTCATGGCCGCAAATCGTGTAGAGATCGTGCAGTCGGGTGAAGGCGGCGGAGCCCAGTTCAGAACCGTCAACCTGATGCAGGACAACTGGCCTGACTTCACATTTGCGGCAGAGTCGGCTGTTGATGCTGTCGTTTATGTCAAGGTCACTTCGACTCAGACCATTCAGCAGTCTCCTAACTCGATATTTGATTTCTTCTTCGGATTCCCTCAGGGCGGCGGAGCACCTCAGCAGCGTGAGAGGACCGGCAGCGGTTCAGGAGTGATCATCCGCGAAGACGGATATATCGTTACAAACAACCATGTGATCGAGGGCGCTACCAAGATCGAGGTGACTCTCAACAATAATCAGACATATCCTGCAACCCTCGTGGGAACGGACCCCGCAACAGATGTGGCGCTTCTCAAGGTGGATGCAAAGGGACTTCCGGTGATCCCGTTCGGAGACTCGGATAAGCTCCGTCTCGGAGAGTGGGTGATCGCCATCGGATCTCCATATGATCTCCGCTCTACCATCACTGCAGGAATCGTCAGTGCAAAGGGCCGTTCGATGCCTAATTATTCAGGAGAGTTCAAGATCGAGTCCTTCATTCAGACCGATGCGGCTGTGAACCCTGGAAACAGTGGCGGAGCCCTCGTTGACAAGGAAGGAAAACTGGTGGGTATCAATACTGCAATATATTCTCAGACAGGATCTTATACCGGCTATTCTTTTGCAGTTCCTGTGAATATCGTAAAGAAGATCGTTTATGACCTCATCGATTTCGGAACAGTGCAGAGAGCTTTGCTCGGAATCACCATGCAGAATATTGATGATAAAATCGCAGAGGAGTTGAAACTTTCTTCAAGAAACGGCGTATATATTGTTGAGGTTTCTAAAAACGGAGCTGCTGAGAAGGCTGGAATCAAGGCCGGAGATGTGCTGATCGCCATCGATTCGACCAAGATCACAAGCTCATCTTCCGTTCAGGAAGCGGTAAGCAGATTCTCTCCAGGTGACAAGGCTGTGATCGCAGTCATCAGGGACGGAAAGGAGAAGGAGTTCGAAGTTACTTTCAAGGGCGCAACAGAAGAGAACGGTACTCTTGCTGATGACGGTTCTGTTGCATTCTACGGTTCTTCGATCAAGGAGGCTTCGGAAGAGACTCTCAAGAAATTCGGTATCAGGAACGGCGTAGAGATCGTCGAACTCGGACCGGGCAAGCTTATGGAAGCCGGAGCAACTGAAGGATTCATCATCCAGTATGTGAACGACCACCCTGTAAAGACTCCTCAGGATGTCATCGACATCGTCAAGAAGTCAAAGAGGACAGTCTTCATCGAAGGTATCACACCAGCAGGAAGGACCGGCTACTTCGGCTTCGGAGTATAAGGAAGTACTAAATTTTAAATATTAGATGAGACAGCTAAAGATTACAAAATCGATTACCAATCGTGAGAGTGCATCTCTTGACAAATACCTTCAGGAGATCGGTAGGGAAGAACTTATCACAGTGGAGGAAGAGGTAGAGCTCGCCCAGAGGATCCGCAAGGGTGACCAGGCCGCTCTCGAGAAGCTCACAAGAGCCAATCTCCGTTTCGTAGTTTCCGTTGCGAAGCAGTATCAGAACCAGGGACTCAGCCTTCCGGACCTTATCAACGAGGGTAACCTCGGACTGATCAAGGCAGCTGAAAAGTTCGATGAGACACGAGGATTCAAGTTCATTTCATACGCAGTGTGGTGGATCCGCCAGTCTATCCTTCAGGCTCTCGCAGAGCAGTCGAGAATCGTAAGGTTGCCTCTCAATCAGGTGGGATCCCTCAATAAGATCAACAAGGCTCTTCAGAAGTTCGAGCAGGAGAACGAGAGAATGCCTTCGAGCGAGGAACTTTCCGAGATGATCGATGTTCCTAAGGAGAAGATCGCCGACACCCTCAGAGTATCAGGCCGTCACGTATCGGTGGATGCTCCTTTCGTAGAGGGCGAGGACAACAGCCTTCTCGACGTGCTCGTGAACAATGATTCTCCAAGTGCCGACAGAGGTCTCGTGAACGAGTCTCTCAACAAGGAGATCGAGAGAGCGCTTTCTACACTCGCTCAGCGTGAGAGGGAGATCATCAAGTCGTTCTTCGGCATTGGTTGCCAGGAGATGACTCTTGAGGAAATCGGTGAGAGGTTCGGGCTTACTCGTGAGCGTGTGCGCCAGATCAAGGAGAAGGCGATCCGTAAGCTCAAGAACAATTCAAGAAGCAAACTTTTGAAAAGCTATTTAGGTTAATATATACCAAAGGTGACTGTTTTGAAAGATCCTTCCCACTTCGTGGGTTCCTTCCCTTTTCGGGAGCCAATGTCTTTCAAAACAGTCACCTTTGGTGATGAATTTTATATTTATGACACCGGAAAATTTTATTATAAGTAAAGCCGTTGAAGCTATTAAAGAGCTTTACGGATCGGAAGTGGCCCCAGCACAGTTGCAGGTGCAGGTGACTCGTAAGGAGTTTGAGGGAGACTATACATTGGTGGTGTTCCCTCTTTTGAAGATGTCAAAGACAACACCTGAGAACACAGGTAACGCGATAGGCGAATGGCTCAAGGTAAACGTACCTGAGATTTCTGCATACAACACTGTCAAGGGCTTCCTTAATCTTTCATTCTCAGAAGTTTACTGGAACGGCGTGTTCGCAGAGATCGCTTCGTCAGAAGACTTCGGACAGCTCGCTCCTACTGGCAGGACAATCATGGTGGAGTACTCTTCACCTAACACCAACAAGCCTCTCCACCTCGGACATATCCGCAACAACCTCCTCGGATGGTCGGTTGCTAAGCTTCTCGAGGTATGCGGCCACAATGTGATGAAGGTTAACCTCGTGAACGACCGTGGTATCCACATCTGCAAGTCCATGTATGCATGGCAGGTTCTCGGCAACGGCGAGACTCCTCAGTCAAGCGGCAAGAAGGGCGACCACCTCGTAGGTGACTACTATGTGGCGTTCAACAACCTCTACAAGAAGGAAGTTGATGAACTCGTGGCAGGCGGAATGGCAAAAGAGGATGCTGAGAAGAATGCACCTTCACTCAAGGCTGCTCAGGAAATGCTATTCAAGTGGGAGAACGGCGACGCAGAAGTCGTGGAGCTCTGGAAGACAATGAACGGCTGGGTTTACGAAGGCTTCGACAAGACATATAACGATCTCGGAATCAATTTTGACAGAACATATTATGAATCACAGACTTACCTTTTCGGTAAGGCTCTCGTTCAGAAGGGTCTCGAGGCAGGAATCTTCGAGAAGCTGGAGGACGGTTCCGTATGGTGCGACCTTACTGCTGACGGTCTCGACAGAAAGCTCCTTCTCCGTGGCGACGGAACATCCGTATACATGACTCAGGACCTTGGAACTGCAGAGCAGCGTTTCGCAGAATACAGCCTCGACGAGCATATCTATGTCGTGGGAAACGAGCAGAACTACCATTTCCAGGTGCTTAAGCTCATCCTCGGCAAGCTCGGCTTCGACTGGGCGGACAGCATCTATCACCTTTCATACGGTATGGTAGAGCTTCCTGAAGGAAAGATGAAGTCACGCGAGGGAACAGTCGTGGATGCTGACGACCTCATCGCAGACATGTACAACACTGCAAAGGAGACTTCGCTCGAACTCGGCAAGATCAACAATCTTTCGGAAGAGGAGCAGGATGCCCTCTTCAAGATGATCAGCCTTGGTGCGCTCAAGTACTTCATCCTCAAGGTGGACCCACGCAAGACCATGCTCTTCGATCCAAAGGAGTCAATCGACTTCAACGGTAACACAGGTCCGTTCATCCAGTACACTCATGCGCGTATCAAGTCCATCCTCCGCAAGGCGGATGAGCAGGGTATCAGCCATTCTACTGCATCAGTGAAGGCTGATTCTGCACTTTCAGCGAAGGAAATCCGTATCATCAAGATACTCAACACTTTCCCTGCAAAGGTAGCGGAGGCAGGTGCAGCACATTCACCAGCACTTATCGCTAACTACGCATACGAGCTTGCAAAGGAGTTCAACCAGTATTACCATGACACTCCGATCCTTCGCGAGGAGAATCATGACCTTCTCCAGTATCGTCTCGTTCTCATCGAGACCATCGCCAAGGTTCTCAGCAAGGCAATGTCAATCCTCGGAATCAATCTCCCTGAGAGAATGTAATCTGACATACCATATTACGGAAGAAGCCCCGATGATTCACTTTGATCATCGGGGCTTCTCGTTTGTGTATCAAGAGACTAATAGTTCTCCTTCATCGGCTCGAAGAAAGCCTGCGGGAAGAGACATGCAGGGCAGGTCTTAGGGGCATCCTGGAGCTCCACGATATAACCGCAGTTGCGGCACTGCCACCATATCTTTCCGTCACGGTGGAAAAAGTCACCGTCGGTAAGTCTGCTGAGGAGCTTGAGGTATCTGCGCTCGTGCTCAGCCTCTACCTTTGCGATATTGTTGAATGTCGCTGCAATTGCTGGAAAACCTTCTTCCTTTGCAACCTCTGCAAACTCTTTATAGAGCATATCCCACTCTTCCTTCTCGCCCATAGCTGCAGCAAGGAGATTCTCGCTTGTTGTTCCTACTTTTCCTGCAGGATAGGTTGCTGTAATCTCAAGATCACCACCCTCAAGGAAGTTGAAGAAACGTTTAGCATGCTCTCTCTCCTGTTCTGCGGTCTCCATGAAGACCCCAGCGATCTGCTCGTAGCCCTCTTTTCTGGCTACCTCTGCAAAGAATGTGTAACGGCTGCGTGCCTGGCTCTCTCCTGCGAATGACTTGAGCAGATTCTGCTCAGTTCTTGTACCCTTAACGCTTTTCATGATATAATGTCTTTTTTCTTGTTCTTTAATTAAGTTATTATTCTGCCGGTGTCCATTTGCATCTTACCGGTGAGACGATAGATCCGTCCTTCTTCAGTTCAGCGAATACCTTGTCAACTACTTTTCTGTCAAGTCCTGACAAAGTTGCCACTTCTCCTGCTGCGACAGGCTTTCCAGCCTCGCGCATGGTCTTTAATACAAGTTCTCTTTCCATATCTTTTGTGTTTATTATCTTTTTGTTGATGCAAAGGTAATACTTATTTTCTAAGTTACAATAATTCTAAATTAAAAATTGTGCTTTTTCTATGAAATTTTTTTGAAAACCGACCAAAATATCATTAAAATGTCGTTCTGATAACATTTTTGAGTCCAAATTTTCACGAGGTATGGAAATATGACTATTTTTGCATCCGCATAAGAAGATATCATGGCAGACACAAATGTATATATGATTCCTACCTCTATCAAAGAGGTGAAGGCATTGGGATGGGACTATATAGATGTTATCCTTTTTACAGGAGATGCATTCATCGATCATCCTTCTTTCGGCACAGCAGTTATCGCACGATGGCTTCAGAAACACGGCTACCGTGTGGCTGTGGTACCTCAGCCTAACTGGCGCGACGACCTCAGGGATTTCCGCAAGTTGGGAGCACCGAGACTCTATTTCGGCGTCAACGCAGGTGCAATGGATTCCATGGTTAACCATTATACGGCTGCCAAGCGCCTTCGCAGCGATGACGCATACACACCGGAAGGCAAGGCAGGCCAGAGACCTGATTATGCTGTTACGGTATATACGAAGATTCTTAAGCAGATTTATCCTGAAATTCCGGTAGTTATCGGAGGAATCGAGGCTTCGCTTAGACGTGTCACACATTATGATTACTGGCAGGACAGCCTCAAGCCGTCTATTCTGGTGGACAGCGGAGCTGACTGGCTATGTTACGGAATGGGTGAGAGGACGATGATCGAATTCACCAAAGCTATTGAGGCAGGACGTAACATCAACGACATCAGAAAGATTCCTCAGCTCGGCTTTTATATGGACGGCCGATGCAAGGTGAAGGATGCCGTGATACTTAATTCCTATGAGCGCTGCTGCAAGGACAAGATTGCATTTGCCGAGAATTTCCATGTTATCGAGACTTATGCGAACATGCTTACGCCACCTGTCCTTGTGGAACCGGTAGGCAACGGATATGTTCAGATCA
>JBGVNK010000007.1:0-39613 GCA_045125535.1 Candidatus Cryptobacteroides sp. | reverse complement strand
ATTTAGTCGACCTGGATGGAAAATCACAAGTTGGCACACACGTCCTGACGGAGATGATACAAAGGGCATACGATACACCCCGAAAGACCTCAACAACCCGATGACAGGCGTAACCCTAAACCTTAGCGAAAGCGTCACGCTATACGCTCAATGGACAGAAACCACAGGTGGAGGCCAGTAATCCTGAACATCAGGATAAGTCAATTCAAAAAAAAGAAAACTTATTGAAGTTTTTTTTAAAGCATCGGAACTCGCGGCCTTATCGCCAGAGGAAAGAGCATTGTATGAAATAGAAATTATGTCACGAAACGATCAATTTACAGCCAGCCCCTACTCCGCATCGCGGGAGGTTATGCAGCGGACGGGCATGCCAAGGTTACGGCCAAGGGCATAGTTACTTGACATATTCATCAAGGCAGGCGTATAACTAACTGTCATGCCCACACATGTCATGTAGTCAAGTGGAGTGGAAGACAAAGAGTAGAGATAAGTTGACTGACTGGAAACACCAGAACCTTCTTTATATCCTGTCAATGGGTAAAATACAACTTCCTCTGACGGAAGTACATCCTCATCACCTGTCAGCGGATATGGCCAATATAGGCATCCATTCACCGAACTAAACGACTTAAATCCTCGTTGCAATTCAGTCTGTTCTGATATATTGGTGGTTGGCCTATCATAGTCATTTCTTCTAAAATCCTCCCATGTACCGCTTTTAGGGATACAATATCCAGGAGGGCATGGGTCAAAAATAGATTTACCTACTGTCGTACTCGGATAGAGTTTAGTAGATGTGCTAGGATCCTGCCATGCAATGGATCCATCAAATATTTCCGGATTATACTTATTTCCTTCTGTCCACGCCTTACGTCCTTCAGCGTCGCTATGATTGATAAAAACCAACGGATTGGCAATAGAAAATGCTATGGTTGCTGTTGGATCAGAAGAACTATGAATCCTACTGAAATCAGTCGAAGTAAAATTAGCAAACATAGGATCTTTTCTTCCGAACTGATAATAAATCGCGCCGTTTCCTGCATTAAGAAAAGACACTGACGGAGAACCGAGATTCCTGTCCATTATAAATCTTCTTGCATATTCACCATGCCATATACTTCCCTCATACCTATGAACGACACCTCCTGTAACCGGATAAGCATAGACACCATCTACTGGATCGTTTTCATAAGCCTGGTCAGGTGAATATTGAGTAATCCACAGATGCCAGCTCCATAAAATGGGATTTCCTTCTCCTTTCTTCCTTAATGCAACCACAGCATTTCCCTCTGTACCAGGTTTAACCATGACTTCAAAATACTGCAATTCATCGGAAACAGGGTTATAGCTTCCTCTACCCTCGTTTTTAGTAAACGATAATTTATTGTCAGAATTGTCGAAATTGCAAGCAATAAGTTCCACAACCCATTCCTTATCAGTGCTGAGTGTATTTGCTGGAGCATTTTCATACCCTCTACCACCCCAGAACTCATCAACTCGTTTTACTGGAATTCTAAAGCGCCTGATGACTCCATTTATTTCAGCTGGATTTATCACATAACAATTTGCTGTCTCGTCATTTGCATTTGCAAAATTAATAAGAGCCGGATATTCGACTCTTGAGTCGTACTCAGCATCCCCTGCAGAGTTAATATAAAAAGTAAATGAATATGATGTATTAGGAAGAATATTGAAGTCCGTAGTCATATTCTTTCCTAAGTAGAACTTATACACCAAAGGCTGACCATCATTGCTAACTGCATTGATTTCAAAATATGTTGCTCCCTTTGGAGCATATTCGTTTTTATATTCTTGATTGGTCACGTTCATTTGATATCCCCATTTGTTTACTGGAACATAAGAGATATAATCAAAATAATCACCTTTACTAAGCGAGGTTTCAGGAATTATCAAAGGGTAGTCAACGCCTATGAACTCTCCTACAGCTGGATATATTTCTGGAAGGACGTAATCAGTATAATAATAACTAATAGACGGAACAGAACGGAGCTGCCACGATTTTATGGTCACATCTGATGATGAGTTGACAACTCTTATTGAAACTTTTGCCACATTACGCTGCAAGGCACAAGTGAAAGACTTACCTTCGAGAACCTGTCCTTTAACGGCCCCACTCATCACAAGATACTTATCAGTATCATCATATGAAAATATACTAGTATCATCTTCAATAGTTCTCAACTTCTTCTTCAAATCAGCAAGAGTAGAACCCTGCGGGAAATCCATCGAACCATCAAAAGTATTTGCAATTATCACTAACAGGTTCTCACCTTCAGAAGCCACTAATTTTATCTGCTCATTATTTCCGCCCTGATCTGATGGCTTCATAAAATCATCCATAACGAAATACTTGGCCTCACCCACCAGCATTGCAGCATCTGTAACTCCATTATATTGGGCAATCCAGAAATTCTTTACAACATCATTAACATCGTTGCCATTTAAAATATCATCGGCTTTAGTCTGCGTCTCAAACTGATCAGTACAAGAAATATACACATCTTCAGAAATATGTAGCGACAAGTCAACCATAACCTCATTTCCAACCACAACTTGATCGGGAAAACGGGAACAAGCAGACAGCAAGCAAAGAATCAAAACAACATATCGTTTCATCAGTTCACATCTCTTACGGTTACACATCTTACAGGAGCGCCATGTGTATGCGTCACATCCGTTCTAGCAGGATTTAAACTATCATCATTTGCATGAAGTATATATTGTCCAGTATTAGAAGCAATAGTACTGGATTTTACATATACATTTGTATTAATACCATACCAAGAATTACCAGCCGGCTGAATAACTCCTACCGCAGGATAAAATACTGTCTGTTCGGGAACATCAATTGAAGATCCGGATGTTGGATATGGCCAATACGCAAAACCTCTATTGAACTTTTCGAATTTTCTAATCATTTCTGCCCCCGCATTAAGATTGGTTGTGGGGTTCGCACTGCTCTGCATCCTAAAATCATTCCATGTTCCATTCTTTGCAATGCAATAGCCTGGTGGGCAAGGATCGAAGATGGACTTGCTTACCGGAGAGCTCGAATAATTAGGAGATGTATTGGGATCCATCCATACAATACTCTTATCTACGGTTGAAGGGTTATATTTATTATCTTTTGTCCATGTTCCCCAATCGCCAGATATGAAGGTCAAAGGATTATTTACGGCAAACATTACCGTTGCAGACGGGTCAGTATTATCTTTGATAATATCTGCAGACGGATATATCATAAAGTTATCATGTCCATAGGATCTAGAATAGAAAAACGGATCTTTTCTGCCAAATTGATAATATAAAACGCCACTCAATGTCTTTTCGTCTGGAGCTCCATTGGTCCATGCTCCTAAGTTTCTATCCATAATGAACCTATTTGCATATTCATTATGCCAAATACCATTTTCAGCGCTCTCATAGCGATGAACTTTTCCGCCTGGTACAGAATAGCTATATTCACCCACCTGAGGAGTTTTTAAGTAAGCTTCTTCAGGTGAATAATTTGTTATCCACAAATGCCAGCTCCAGCAAGCCTGATCGTCGTTAGTATATAATGCAACAATAGCATTACCAACTGAGTTTGGATCCACTGTAAATTCAAAATAATCATCCTTTCCTTGTCCCTTATCCTTTGTGAATTCCAAGATTCCTTTACTATTGTCAAAATTGGTTGCAATAATGCTAACATGCCATTCTTTGGACGTTCCTAACATATAACTAGATTCTCTTTCATAGTTATCACTATTCCAGAAATCATCCACTCTTCTGACTGGAATTCTAAATTTACGTTTGACGCCTTCACTCTCAGCAGGATTGATTATATAACAGTTTGCTAGTTCTGTCTGAGTGAAATCCACAAGGCCAAGTTCCTTTACTCTAGAATCCGTTTCAGCATTACCTTTAGCATTAATCACGAAATCATAAGAATATGATCGATTAGGATTGATGTTGAAATCTGTCGTAAGGTTTTCTCCCAGATAGAAGGTGTATTGAATCGGGATTCCTCCGTCATAAGAAGCATTAACCTGAAGGTATGTTGCTTTAGAAGGGGCATACTGGTTCTTTTGTTCTTGCTTTGATACATTATGATCTGTTCCTCTTCTGTTTATTGGCAGATACACTGTATATTCTGCTACCGACTGTTCAGAACTTTCCCCTGTCACAGGACTTAAAGGCGCCAATGGCTTTACTACGGGATAATCTATAGATTGAAAATCCACAATTGCTGGATAATTTATAGGCAACGAGTAATCTGTATAGAAATAGCTTATAGAAGGGACATCCCTCATCTGCCATGAATTTATAGTTACGTTAGGAGATAAATTAATAAGTTTAAGCACAACCTTAGCAACATTTCGCTTCAATAGACAAGAAATCTCAACACCATCTGTAACAACAACTTCAGTGGATCCATTGAACATTAAATACGTATCTTCTCCATAAGATGAAAGAAAACTCTCTGGATCTGTAACCGATCTCCAGCGCTTCATTAAATCTGAAAGATTCGATTCCTTAGGGAAAGTCATCAAAGGGTCAAATGTATTTGCAAGTACAACTATCTTGTTCTTGTTTGTAGATTTAACAAGTTTGACCTTTCCACCATTTCCTCCATCTGCAATAGGCTTCAAAAAGACTGACATATCGTGATAATATTGCGGCTCTCCTACAAGCTTTGCCTTATCACCGATTCCATCATATTGAAGTACCCAGAAATTCTTAATGATATCACTGACATTAGTACCAATTCCTATCTCAGGGTCTACAATAGCCTTTGTTTCTGTATTCTCACCTGACACATCAAGAGTCATACTGATTTCTACCACATCAGCATCCCAGTTAGCCTCTTGCAATGGATCTTCAATACAAGAAACCATCAGAAGAGTAATAAGAATATATTTAATGATCCTCGTCATAAACTAACCTATTGTACCTGTCTGCTTTGCAACCTTTTCCCAATCAAGGAGATTCACTACACCACCATTATCATTTATTGGAAAATTTATCTGCCATATATCTGTATCATCGACTTCAAAGTCTAGATTTTCGTTTTCACTCCATGGAATAATAGTTACAGTCATATTGATATAAACAGAATTGATGGTTATTGTAAATTCATATGCATGCTGGGGTCTGAAGTCCCATCCGAGAGCTGCTGTGAATATAACTACATCAGTATCCGATTCACCGGTTTCAATCTCTAAGGAAGGCATTGGGTACCTCGGCCTTCCTTCTGCGTCAAGTTCACCATAATTCATTGAAAGGATATATTCATCCACCCTCAAGTCTTCCACTTGACCCTTCAACAACGTCAATGAGCCAGACTTTTCTATTGGATACAACTGTTCTTCTTCTTCAATATCTTGCTCAACATAATGAAACCTTCGTTCAACTGGTATATAATAGCCCTCCGCTATAAAATTCTTAAGATTTATTGAACGAAGAGTTGTCTTTTCAATATCTGTTCCACAAGCAAATTTCAGTTTAAGACGAGATCGAGGTTGCCTTAAAATCTGCGATGAAGCATCATATATATAAGCAGATCCTTTTGCATCTGAAAGAAAAACTCCTCCCAATGTTACATCAACAGGATCACTTACGTATACTCCTTCTTCGTTTCTAGCATATTGGTATCCTTTGATCCCGGATCCTTGACCAGGAGATGACATTTTGATTGCTGGAGATGCAATAAACATCTTATATCCCCCGTTTGGAGCCCTTAGTCCTCTAGATGAATCATATAAATCATCTAAATCCTCCGAATCATTTACTGGTATTCCCTGATCATTAACCTCTACCGGGTACAAGGGTTTCCCTTCTACTAAATCCATATAAGTACCAAACGCTTCAATATCTCGGGTAGCAGTGTTCTGATTACCAAGCATATAGAATATATACGATCTTCTATTACCGTTCCCTTTAGTAATTAGTTCAACATTAAACTCAGACTCACTCAAAGCATGTTCTTCAGTATTCTCCAGACTACCAGAACACGCAACAAAAGTAAGGCAAAGAAAATATGTTAACACGTGTTTCATATCCTAGAATCAGAATTTCAATTCAGCCTTATTTTTATCAAGTTCCACCCACTCTGTGGAAACACTTACACCATCAAACTGAACATAATTATCAACAGTAAAATTGAAAGTATACACTTCTCCTGCCTTAAATCCTCCAGCAACATCAGAAAGTTTAATTTCATATGAAGATTGCAGCTTTTGTCCATTCAATTCAAACTCAAGCAAATAGTCTCCATCTGCCAAATAATCCTGGGGGCATATCAGCATAGGCGCATATACATAATCTGTTGTTGATTGGAAAGCATATGCCTTGTCCGTATAATCATAAGTCAGAGAATTAGCACGTGCTACATTTTCAACTCCACCAGTCATCGCATTGAACTTACCTGAAACAGGCAGTGGAGTGTTACCGCCATCCTTTTTTTTCAAAGTAATTGAAGTAAGAGTAATTAACGAACCATTATTCTTACATCTGAAGCCTATTCTAAGCAATGAAAGTGCATGCTGGAAAGTAAAGTCTACAGGCTTCACATTTCCATCTGGAATAATCTTATAGTTTTTCCCTGGATCTATCTGATTGACTGAAGAATCATAAGTATTCTGTCTAGCCCACATCAAGTCTTTAGTTTCTTCAGACTTTCCTCCCAAGGTGAATGGTATTTCTGTAATAGATTGTACATTAGCAATATGTGGAGCATAAGCAACAACAGACAAACCCGTTTCAAAGACAGCCACTGTTGGCTTCAATAGATATATATCGTCAAAAGATGTCGTGGCATTCTCAAAGTTAAACTTCCATCTCAAAGATTTGTCATCATACACAGCTCTGATATTTCTATACCTGCCACCATACAGTGAGAAATTAGACATAGGTGTCGGTGAGGTTGCAGTTGCTGTTTCTGAATGATACACAAAAATACCAATAGTATTTTCTGACTTAAACCTAGTTCCCTCAAGTATAGCCTTTGAAAGCGCAGTTTGCTCAATCTCAGCATTTATTTCAAGACGAGACTCAGGAGAATCATACTTGCCAGACTTTACGCATGATATGGCAAGAAACATCAAGACGATATACAAAACTTTCTTCATATTACTTTATCAATGTGTCAGAATGACTATTATTTGAATTTTTCCAATCAATAATCCATGCCCCTGTATCAACGCATGAAATGCTGATAAGAGATGTGTTAGTAACATCAAGAGTGAACAGATACTTATACTTGCGGGCTACTATCAATGTTGAGTTCGGAAGATCTACCGATGTATAAAATTGTGCGATCGGCGCATCCGATTCTGTTTTGACATAAGAAAAAGTAACATCGATTTTCGTGATAATTGGCCGACCAACAGGATTAACTTCCTGAGGTAAGGCATAGATAAGACCATTAGTTGTTACAAAATCCGTATAGGTAACTTCTCCAGAAGAATTATCAGATTTCTTAATAATAGGCTGATTAGATGACAAAGTTCTGCTTCCAATATTCAGAACATAACTTCCATCTCTTACCGTATCAAGAGTTATTGGATTCCAAGTAAAATAGTCCTTTTTTTCGCTATTGTAAACCAACTTGTTAGTATTTACCATCTTGCCTACTACAAGTTCATCAATTCTCAAATAACATCCCTCAGGAAGCGTTCCGATATAGTTTGCCGCAAAAGAAACCGAGGCCAAAGTATGTTTGAAGTCGAAAACAATAGGATCTGACTTACCATCCCCATCCATGTCACGAGCGCGATCCAGCACAGAAGATGCCACACAAAGGTCCACATGCTTTGCTGGATTTGAATCAAGCGTATAAGTAACCTCAACTGTTTTAGGATCCGAGACTCCGCTTTCATTTTCCCAACCTGCTCTAGCTGAGATTCCAGTACCAGCAGAATGAGGCGCGTAAGCAAAGAAACTAAGATACTTATCCTGAAGTAAAGGCCAATAATGCGGAGGTGTAGCAGCCCATTTACCGTCTTTGCGCGTTACTGGAACGTCTGTCATAAACGGTTGAAGCAAATCAGACTTTACAGCATCAAATCCAGCATTTCCTTCTTCTAAAGCGGCAAAGACTCCAAAACTGTTAATATTATCCGTCGTCAACTCGCTTCCCTTGACTACAGCATCATAATCAGCAACCGCAAATTCTATCGCATCCATAGAATCTACGGCTGAGTTCTCCTTGTCACATGCCAACAAAAACAAGAGGCAAAAGAAAACTAGCAGTCCATATAACTTTGAACTTACCACTTTTAACTAGCAATTGTTTAGAAACCCAACAAAATTAATCAAAAGGCGGCATAAAACCAATAGGTTTTATAAATATAAGCCCCCCACCGATGAAATCTCAATATTTTTCTTATTTTTGTAATCTGCACTTAGAAGCGATTGGTATGAAGATATTTTATCCCACCATAGCGGTCATAATCTTTGTTCTGACCTCATGTTCTGGCCTCCTCGAACCAGGTCAGGAGTCCGGACATGCCATATCGTTTTCTGTATCACAGAGCCTTTCGGCTACAGTGACTAAAGCGTCTCTATTCGAGCCCAAAGACCTAGATGTAATGAACGCAAATCATAGTCACGAAGGAAATTTCAGGGTGATGGCATACAATTCCAAAACAGGGAAACGCCACTTTGACAACCCCGAGTGGGTTCATTTCATCTACTACCCTACCAATCCTCAGTTATCCAGATGGCATTTCTGGAACGGTACCAGTGTCTACACCAGATACTGGACTGTGACGCATGCACTGGACTTTTTTGCATATATGCCACATGATCTGGCGGGCTCCGGAATGAAGTTAGACATTGACCGCAAGGAAATCAACTGCAATCTCCCAATTGACAGACCAGCAACAGAAGGAAACGAAGCAGAGAATTCAACCGCAGCTCAATCAGCAGCTAAGGAATTCGTCTACGCATACTCACCTGACTACACATACGAAAAAGATAATGGCAATGTAGACCTGAACTTCATACACCCACTTTCAGCCATATACTTCAAGCTCGGAGAGGCGCATGGAAACACCGTGATTCACAGCGTGGGCTTGAGCGGACTGCACAATACCGGAACGTTGAATGTAAGTGAAAACCGGACACAGGCTGAGCTTGAATATTTTGACTGGAACATTCCGACAAGAGCCACAAGAGGCGACATGACCATATCCATCAACAAGACCGTCGGAGGATCAGGCTCAGAGGGAATACAGCTGAACTCCCCTATCGGAGGCCCCTACCTTGTCATGCCTCAGGCAACAGCCACCCCGGCATCTACGGAGGACATATACATCACTGTAAGCTTCACTTGGAACGGAACAAAGACCGATGCAAGAGCAAAGCTCGGCGGCGACGGATGGAAACCGGGATATAAATACACCTACACCCTCACATTGGGAGACAATGAAGAGGACATCCTTGCCAATGTACATGTAGTCCCTTGGAATGAGGTAGAATATAAAAACAACATTGAAATTGAATAGATCGATCAACATATTGGCTTCGGCAATTCTTATTGCCACTCTCTTCTCCGCTTGTTCCAAAATGCCGGAGAAGGGACTTGACGACAAGTCCATGATATATCTTTCAGCAGGTACAGGCACTGTCAAAAGTCCTTACACAAACGAGACACCAAGTGAAAATTCTCCACTTAATACTCTCGTCTGTGTTTCTACTGACGATTTCCGGTTTCCTTCAGACGGAAAGGACGGAACTGAAGACGGAACAATAGGGAAACATATTCAAGCACAGTTCCAGAGCGGAACATCACAGCTCATCAACGGAGCCTACTACAATCGATTATTTCCGATGGACGTCTTTTTCACAGCCTTTCATCCTCAGTCAGGCTGGACATTCACGGACAACTCTTCTGCATCATTGACATTCAACGGATCTCAGGATGTGATTTTCGCGCCGCAAGTAAGTGGAAAATACGGTAACGACACCCCTCCTACCATTGAATTCCACCATCTCCTGACATGGCTTAAGCTCGAAATCTCCGCAGAAAGTGACGCGGTAGCTACCGCATGGGGTCCGCTGAAATCAATCACGATTGAAAGTTCCGACAATGTCAGCATCGACTTGAGCAAGACATTCAGTGAAAATGCTGTAAAGTTCTCCAGCGAAAGGGTTGCAATGAACTTCCACAAAACCGGATCTGACGAAGTATTCCCTGCTGAGGGAAACGGCTATGCAATGACAACTGAAGTGGAAGAAGTGGGATATGTCTTATGCGAACCCGTCCAGGCGATTGTCAATGACCCATATGCCTCAGGCATAGTCAGAGTTCCTGAATACAAGATTACCATTGTCAGTCAGTATAGAAACGTGACCGTTGACGTCGATCTGAAGGATGGAGCAGAATCCTACTTCGGCAGCAACACAATGGGACGGCAGTTCACATTGAACCTGATGTTCAAGATGGGAAACACCATCGCAGTATCTACAGGTATAACTGACTGGCAGACAGGAGGAATCGGCATAGGAAAAATTGAAGAATAAACAATGGAAAGAAAAATAATATATATAACATTGCTTGCTGTCCTATGGTCGTGCAGCCGAATCGATGACAACTCGGACCGATTCATCGGTCTGAGTGCAGGCGTGGCCGACATGGAAGTCAGCACCCGATCAGCCGTGACCGGCACACCGTACAGCGGATCCGCTCCTACTGAAACCAACTCGCTGAATGCCGCAGTGTGGTTCTCCACAACATCGGGTAAATTCATTCATGACCCGGAATTTCCGGCCTACCTACCTTGCCGCACGACAATAGACTTTAAGGGTGAATCTGTAACTTATGCAGACTACGACGAAAACCCGAAAGACAATGACCCTGCAATCAGCCTGAAGTATCCCAATAATAATGATCCTGTATATTGCATCGGTCTGCACCCGGCCAGCGGATGGAACAGTGACGATGGTGTGAAAATCAGCCACGCGATCACTGGTGCAGAAGACCTGATGTTCGCAGATCAGATCACAGGTACGTGGAACAGCCACTTCCCGAAACAGCAATACTCTCACTTGCTTACATGGATAAAGATAAACTTCTGCGCCATGACCATGGAAGCGGCAAGGCAGTGGGGAGGCGTTACGGAAATCACAATTTCAAGCAAAGACAAACTGGAAATTGACCTTGCAAAAACAAGCGACAAAGTCACATTCAGCGAGAATGTCATAAACATAAAGACTTTTGAAAATGCAGAAGGTGTCCTACCTAGTCTTACAAGCACAGAGGCAGGCTCCGTACTGTGCAGTCCTGCAACGGAGTATACAGTCAAGATCAAGACTACAAACTATCGTGGCGGAAAGGATATTCCAGTCATTTTGACTGACCTTGACTATCAGCCGTTGACCTCTTCATCCGAGGCTGTAGGAAAACTGTTCATCATCAGTCTCTACTTCAGTCCTTTCAATGTGATCGAAGGTACATGTACATTGAACTACTGGAACGACCAGAACGAAGACCTATACATGAAATGATTATGAGTCCTATCAAACTTGCATACAAGATAGTTGCCGTCATTCTGATGTCGGCAATCATATTCTTATCTGCCGGTTGCGTAAAAGAGACTGTAACAGAGCCTTTGGGAAATGAATCTCTTGCTTTCAGCGCAAGACTTAGTGATGAAGCGACCAAGGCTATGCCGACTGTCAGTCTTGACCAGAAGAGTGCAAAGATCATCGGATATGTATACCAGGACTGGCCTTCTGAAGATCAGGTCAACTCATTTGTTCCTTTAAAATCTCTTGATAAAAAGCTATACAAGTTCGATGGAGACCAGCTTGTGACTGCAGATGAAGCTGAGATTGTAAAATGGAGCAGTTTCCCGACATCCAACAATGAAAAGCTGAAAGTATATTCATATTCACCGGAAAGCCTTGATTTCACAACTGACATCATATCTGACGGAGCAGCCGCTGGACATTGTCTTCCTTCACTGACATATGAAGTCCCTACCGACATCTCAGCACAGACAGACATAATCACTGCAGCTTCTGAGGTCAGCACAACGTTCAGGAAGAACATACCTCTGACATTCGACCACGCCCTTTCCGCAATCAAGTTCAGATCGGGATTTGACGAGGCGATTAAAGTCAATTCCATCCAGATCACCAACGTAAAAAACACAGGTACGTACACTATCGGAGAGGGATGGGACGAACTGAATGGAAACCAGACATACAGCGTCACATTTGAAGGAGGAAAGAATGTGCTGCCTGGAGCCATGATAACTGACGACATTGACGGCAATGTGCTTTTCATGATTCCGCAGACATTTGACGAGAATTCGGAAGTGATCCTCACATACAACACCGATCAGACAATTAAGACATCACTTAAGGGTGCACGGTGGGAAGAAGGACGAATGATCACGTATACTCTGCATAAAGAGATACAGGCCAACACCTCGCAAATGGTCTACTTCGATCTTGCGGCAGGAAATGTAAAGATCAGTTCCGGAGAATACTCCGGAAAGATATATATAAATGGAGTGGTGACAAATGTCATCGGAAGCCACGACCCTGAGAACACATATTACGTATATCAATCTACAGGAGATGCTGCCGGATACGGTGCTTCGGACAAGCAATGGAAGTACCGTGGTGCTGTCACAGGATGGATAAACGGAGATCTGGTACTTCCGGACTATCCTGGAGTGACCTACAACGGCCAGTCATGGAGTGAGTTCATTACGGATAACACCGATGTGGAACAAGTCATTGAGGTGTGGGATGATGGAAAACATATCAGAAGCAACGGTTCTTCTGCACCGGATGAAGGATATGTCGGAACAGCCAGGGTAAGAGATGCGGGACGCACACACACCAGGAATTATATTCTTGTGGAAGGCAGCGATGCTGTATTCAATCTTACAGTTGATGATATATATTCCGTAATCCAGGTGCCTGTTGAAAGCAACCAGAATTTCCGCAACCGCAAGAAAGGAGGAATAGCATACATCCCGTCCGGCAATACTATCTTGAACATCAACCTCGTAGGAGACAATAGAATGGGTTGTCTCCATATACACAATCAGCCTTCAGATAAGATAGCTATAGAAGGAACAGGATCACTGACAGTAGCCGATGCTGATTTCATTTCAGTAAGTGAAGCCACATATTCAACTTCAGACTATGGAGACACAAAAGGTTATGTAAGCAATTTCTGGAATTCCGCAATAGGCAACAACACACATGACAAGAGCTCTGCAGAACCATATAACGAAAATGTATATAATCTATATTTCAACAGCGGTACAATCTTCGCCGGTACGACAAAAGCGGAAGATGCCACAGCGATAGGTGGCGGCGGCAACGGAAATGGACAGATATTCATAACAGGAGGAAAAGTCACAGCCGTCGCAACAACAGCAGGAACAGCTATCGGCGGAGGTATGGGACACACAGCTCATGGCGGACCGGGAGAAGTGCATATAAGCGGAGGTAACATCTATGCGTACAACCACGCCAACAGATGGAGCATCGCCAGTTCGGCTATCGGAGGAGGCGGATCTGCAAAGGCCCTGGGAAGTAACGGAACGGTGAACATCAGCGGAGGAAACATCTATGCGTATTCGGCTTTAGGAACTGCAATTGGTGGAGGCAGCAGTTCGGCAGTGAACGGAGGTAACGCAACCGTAAACATAACCGGAGGCTATATTGTTGCCAAAAGCGGAGCAGGTAACGGCATCGGCGGTGGCAGCGGCGGTACCACATCTGGAAGCAACGGCGGAACAGCAACTATAAGAATATCCGGTAATCCTATCATACGTACCGGTTCTGTCGGAGGCGGAAAAACAAACAACACGGTCGGAACTATCGGTTCAGCGGATATCGAAATCCGAGGTGGAGATATTCAGGCCCAGTTCGTGATGGCTGCCGGAGCAGGCATCGCCCCTTCCTTCACAATGTACGACGGCCTTATTCGTAACAGCGACACATCTGACGAAGAATACATTCATCTTCAGAAAAATGGTGGAGCTGTATATCTCGAAGACGGCACCTTCACCATGGAGGGAGGTAAAATCAGTCATTGCCGTGCAGAAATAGGTGGAGCCATATACATAAAGGGAAAGGAGACAACCTCATTCAGCATGAACGGAGGAGAAATATTTGAATGCATTTCAGAAACTGACGGCGGAGCCTTGTATCTTGAAGGTGGAAAGGTGTCACTATCAGGAGGAAAGGTGTTCAATAACCTTGCAAGCAATGGAAACGGAGGCGGATTCTGCATCGTTGGCGGAAACTTCAGCATGCCTGACGGAGGAAATGCCAAGATCTACGAGAATGCGGCATTCAGCCAGAGCGGCGACAATTCAAGGCAGAATCAGGTTGCCTCAGGAGGAAACGGAGGAGGAATCTACGTCACGCCGGTAGGAAACGATGTTTCGGTCGATATTATTTCTGGAACAATTCAGGAAAACTCTTCCGACAGAGTGGGCGGAGGCATCTGCGTCGAAATCACCCAGAAGAGCGGCAATGCAAAAGCCAATGTAACCGTCGGAAAGAGCGGAGGATCAGATGATAGTCCTTCGATATCGAACAATCACACCATCATCATGGGAGGTGGACTCTACGCAAAGGGAACCAACGCCAGCGTCACCATCAACAGCGGAACCATCATGAATAACACCATATCCGGATACGTCAAGAACCCGAATGTCGCAAACGAACTCGGAATGGTTACTCTGAACGGTGGAAATGTGACACATGTGGAAGTCACATACGACAACAACGCGATATATCTCGGACATCCGGACATGCATGACTCCTGGGTTCAGAACATCGTGACAGACACCAGAAGCACAATGGTAGTTCCTGAAGACGTGGACTTCACTCCGCTGACCAACCTCAACTACAGATTCACCGGATGGAACTCACGCCCGGACGGAAAAGGAACGACATACACACCGGGGCAGGAAATGAATCTCAGCAACGGCCTCACACTTTACGCCCAATGGAGCATCGGAAACTGATTTTATCATGAAGCGAAAATTTACACTTATAATATTTATACTCATTGCCGCAGTCTCCTGCATCCAGGAAATACGGCATGAGGTGCGCGATACATCCGATAAAGAAATATCGTTCAAGGCAACAGAATATGAAGCGTATATTACACGCTCTGGCTCTGAAGATGCTTCTGCTCCGGAAAGCAGGCGCATGTTCCTAGGCATGGCCGGGAATGATTCGCTGTTCATCACTGCAACAGTGTCTGAAATGACTGAGTCGTCCAAGATAGGAACCAAAGCAGAGTCTGGCGTTGCAAAGCCTGAACACTTCCACATTGCCGCTTTCAAGGATGATGCTCAGGAACCATATCTCACTCTTCCTTTGAGAACCGAGAACAATTGGGAGTCATACTCCCCTACTCTTTATTGGCCGTATAAATACGATGTCCTGCATTTCTTTGCATGGGCATACAACATAAGCTGTGACATCATAAGTCCAAGGTACTCTGTCGGAGAACAGTTCACTGCTGGATTCAACTACACCATACCATCTTCTGAAACACAAGAGAACGACGCGGAAGTGCAGCCGGACCTGATATTCGCAATAGCACCATCACAGAATGAAAGCAATGCTCCAGTATCCCTCGAATTTGTCCACGCGCTTTCCGCAGTAGAGTTCAGGATAGGAACGATAGGAGATGCGACAGTCGTCAAATCTGTAATCAAGATCAACAACATTCTGTCAAAAGGCCACTGTACCATCACGCATCCTGTCAGGCCTGAAAACATTGTATGGGCTCCGCAGGAGCCACTTGATTCCTATTCACAGACAGTGAAGGACGGTGTGCCGTTCATGATCGTTCCTCAATCCCTTGATGTCACCGGGGCTGAATTCCAGATCGCCATCACTATCGGGGACATTACACACGAATTCCCTGCAAAGAAACTCAGCGAACTGACTCCGAAATGGGAGACAAACAAGAAATACACATACACCATCAACAAAGGTGGTGAGGTGAGAGTGGGAGTCAGAGACAGAGTTTCTGAGACAGTCAAGGACGAAGTCAAGATCCAGAACACAGGCTTCAGCACATCCTACATCAGAGCAGCCATCGTAGGCTACTGGTCTGTCACCAAAGACGACGGGACAGAAGAAGTCGTGGCTTCTTGGGACATCAATGACACAGGAACCGGAACATTGACCAAGGCATCTGACTGGAGTACGTGGTGGACCATAAAGGACGGATTCTACTATTACAAAGTTCCTGTCCCTCCTGGTGAATATACGAAACCTCTGTTCGACAGATACGACCTTACGAAGACCACCGGCCCTGTCAGCGGTTCGGAACTCAAGATCGGCATTGCCGTACAGGCCGTGGAGCAGGCTGCCGGAGAGGTTATGTGGCAGGAGGCGTTGCAGGGGAATAATTAAAAAGGACATAGAATGAAAAAGATTCACAAGATATTGGTTTGCATAATGATAACCATTGCTTCAGCAATCGGTCATGAAGTCTATGCTCAGCTTCCGTCATCAGGAACACATTACCTTACCCAAGATATAACTCTTACAGAAGAGGTAAGCATCAGCAATGGAAAAACACTGACTCTTATCAATAATACAGAAAAAGACATTACAATCTCAGGAGGAAATGTCGGTACGATGTTCACAAACAGTGGAACTCTGATAATGCAAGGCAATCCAAAAGGAAGAATAATTATTGATGGTGGAGCCTCAATGAGAATAGATTCTACGACGATTGAGGGCATAACATACACTGTACCTAGCAACATAAAAAAACGTATTGCCATATATTCTACTAACGCCATTAGAATGGAATATGTTACTATACAGAACGTTTATTCCAATAAAGCAGATGGAGCTGCGCTGTATTTAAGTATTCCATCGAAGAAAGAGGCTAATCTAATTAATTGCATAATTTCAAAATGCTATGCACAACGAGGCAGTGCTATAATGATCAGTTCCGGATCAGTAGGAGATATACGCGTAAAAGACTCGAAAATCAATTGTTGTTTCTCAGGTGGAGGTAGTGCTGACAAAACAGGAGGAGCAATACGAACATATGGAAGCACGAAGTCAAGTCTTTATCTAGAAAATGTAAAATTTAGACGAAATAGAGCACTTAGGATCACGGGATGGAACGACAATTGGGAGAAAGATGGTAGTGGTGGGGCTATCTTTTGGAATGCCAGAGGACTAGAAAATACTAAATGTAGTATAAACGGCTGTTTATTTGAAAACAATGCGAGCGATGACAATGGTGGAGCAATAAAAACTCAAGCGTCAATTGAGTTTGTAGGACAAAAGACATACATTAAGAATAATGTAGCCCCAGTAGGTGCTGGATTATATATCGAGGGATATATAGGTAGTTCGACGACACCTAAAAGAGATCTGATATTTGACTTGAGCAGCAGTTTGGAGGTAACAGATAATCGTGCTCCAGCATATTTGACTAAGGACGAGAAGACAATCTCTGGATTAGGAGCTGGAATTCACCTTTGGTTCAGCAAAGATATGGACTTGGCAAAGGGCTCCAGAATATTTGTAACATTGAACGGAGCTACAATAGAAAGAAACATTGCAGAAGGTCCTGATGCCAAAGGCGGAGGCATTTACTTTGAGAATAGTGCAAAACCTGATTATTATGATTTTTTCATTTTCCTCAATGATGGCAAAATCTCTAATAACACATCATCAAAATACGGTGGGGGTGTTTACGTATATGATGGAGATGTATCTTATGACGAAGAGAAAAAAGATGGAAAACTCGAAATAACGAATAATAAAGCAGCTGAAGGGGCTGGAATATTCATACAAAATGGAGACCTCACTATACTCAACGGAGAGATAAGTTGTAATAGAATTGAAAGCTCTGGAAACGGAGCAGGAGTGCATATCAACACTGGAGAAATGACAATTGAGCAAGCAACAATATCTTCAAATAGCATTGCTCAAAAAGGCAACGGCGGAGGCATCTACATCGAGAACGGAGACTTCACCATCAATGCAGGTGAAATTTCAGGCAACACCGTAAGCAACGGTAATGGAGGTGGAGTGTACATCGTAGGAAGTTCCGGAAACGGAAACTTTACAATGGACGGTCATGGATCCATCAACGGAAATACTGCTTCCGGCAATGGTGAAGATGTAGGATTCGGAGGAGGCATTTATGTCGACGGCGGAAACTTCACTTTGACAGAGAATGCTGGAGCCGGACAAATATCTACAAACACCGCAACTAAAGACGGAGGTGGAGTATATATCAATGGCGGTAATTTTGTTCAGAACGCAGGTGCTATCAGCATCAATACCTCCGGAGGAAACGGAGGTGGAGTTTGTATCGTGAATGGAGGAACCTTCACGATGTCAGGAGGAAATATCGCCGGCAACGGAAAGGGGAATGACATATCAACTGCACAAAGCCAGAACGGAGGAGGAGTTTATCTTAACGGTGGAAACTTTGTCCTTGAGAATGGAACCATATCGAATAATGGAGCCTCAGACAATGGAGGAGGAGTATTTCTTACCGGTGACAATTGTACTTATCAGCTTCAGAAAGGAGATATCACAGGGAACTCAGCCGGACACGGTGGTGGAGTATATCTTGAAAAGGGTCTGTTCAAACTTGGAACAACAGGTAATGTGAAAGACGGAAACATCTCGAACAACACAGCCGGATCTGGAGGTGGAGTTTATATCGGATCAAGTAATGTTTCTACCATAGCAGATGAGACTCCTGATGAACCTACCGAAGGATTCATCATGTACGGAGGAACGATCACAGGCAACTCGACTACAGATGACGGAGGAGGAATCTACCTGAACGGCGGATCCTTCCTGATGAACAACGGTGAAATTTCAAATAACTCATCCTCCACTGATGGCGGCGGAGTCTGCATTGCCAACAATGGTAACTTCACAATGAACAATGGCGATATCACCGGAAACGGAAAAATATCCGGAAAATTGACAAGAAACGGAGGTGGAGTATATCTTGATGGTGGTACGCTTACCGTGAATGCCGGAAACATTTCGGAAAATGCGGCGACTGCCAGTGGCGGAGGAGTATATATTTCGAACGGCAATGTCGGAATGACGACCGGAAAGATTCTATCAAACGAATGCGGAGAATTTGGTGGAGGAGTATATGTATATAATCCATCCACTTCAGTAGGAAAGACGGTAAGTGTCACAGGAGGAAGCCTTCTGAACAATACTGCGAAATATGGTGGAGGAATCTGCGTAGACGGTCTTATCGAACTCACCATCGGAAATGTAGAGATCGCCGAAAATACAGCCACTAACGGTGGCGGAGTCTGCCTTATGAATAACGCGGACATGACCTTCGGTGCAGGACAGATCAAGAACAATAAGGCAGTGAAGAGCACAGGAAGTGCTTCTTATATTAGAACGACCGCATTCGAGAAGGACATAACAAAAGTCGAAGGTATAGGCGGTGGTATCTTCCTCAACTCCAATACCACTATTGAATTCAGCGAAGCCACTGAGCTTGGTCTTTTTGGAAACACTGCCGATAATGCAGCGGATGAGATTTTTGCTAACGGTAGCGGAACCTCGGTACTTCTTCCGAATGTGACCGGTATGAAACTGGACGGCTATCCTGGAGCAGGAAACCTAAAATGGATTGAGGACTATATCACCGACGACACAGGATATGGCAATGGAACAAAGTTGAAGGGAGACAGATGGGATGAAGAGAAGACAAACATCCGCTATAGGAACGCCATCAGCAATAATGATCAGGACAACATATTCAATCTTGAGCGAGGCACGACCGAAAACGAGAAGACGAAATACATCTGCTTTGCTCTCGGATATGAGATCATCTATATAACCATAACACGTTACGGCCTGGAAGAGGGAGAAAACGCAATATACACATTGTCAAAGACAGGAACTCAGCAGAGCGAAAACTTCTCTGTTATCCTTACCGGCAATGGAAAAGAGTCCATTTCAACGAAAGTAGCAGTTACGGCCGGAGAATGGATAGTGAAAGAAGAACTCTGGAACTGGACATATGACTTCAATCCGATTAACGATCTCATCGGTTACGTTCCGGATGAAACCAACAAAGAGGAGATAGTGGACGGCGACATTGTTATAGACGCCGGCAACAGATTCATAAAGAAGAATATCGCGAAAACAGTCAACCGCAACTTTGTCTTTGAAGGCGGTAAGAAAACCAATCTCCCGATGAATGACGAGAATATCGTAATCAACATCATGGGTAACTGACAAAAACACTGATCGCTGTCGCCTGAGGTATTCTGATATGTACCTCAGGCGACAGTCTATAAAGGTGACAGCATCATGTTCCGAACAGCTATAAAAAATTACAGCCGACCTTGCCGGCTGTAATTTATATTATGCAGGATAGATGATTACTGCTGGAATGTGTACTCAGTACCTGTAGCACCTGTCCATTCGACAACTGTAGGTGCAAAGAGAATTTCATTTAATCCAATCTTAACTGTGTAGGTAATCTTCTGATTAACACCCCATGAATTTAATGTTGCACCATCCTTATACAAGAAAACTTTCTTTGTTACTGTTTCTTTTGCAACACCTGTTCCCTCAACGTCATATACAATTGTAAATGCCTGAACATCAGACTGCATTGTCTGAGGAATCATAGTCACACCAGTAGTAAGCATTTCACCTCTCACATTATTAGCATAAGTTAATTCTATTACTTTCTCTACGCCATTTTCAAGAGGATTTGCTGAGGATGCTCCTTCTGAAGTCTTTGCAGGAAAAATCGGATAATCATAGATGGTTTCACCTGTTGTCCACGTATTTGTGTAAGAAGTATAATCAGCTGTATTCTTGATATCATTCAAAGTGATTGACTTGACTGTAAATTTGACTCCAGAATAATCTTCTGCAGTAGTTACTTTAAAGAGAATTTGTGACATCTTATGCTCGAATACCACTGGTACAGTTCCTGCAACCTCTGTATTAGTTGTTAAGTTATCAGGATCAGTTGTCGCATACTTAGCCCTTAAGACTGGCTTAGCTACCATAAAGTCAACATACTTGTTAGAGTGATTATACTTTGTCAATGTCAATCCAGTTGTTTCAGAATGAGATACTCCATTGCCTTCTCCGTTCAAGAAATGCAAAATCTTATGGTCACCAGGAGCATTATTTCCGTTACTTGTCATTGCTGCTGGAGAATAAGCATAGAAATTAATATAAGTATTCGGATCATTTGGCCAATAGTACTTTGTAGTTCCTGTAGCAGACCACTTTGCAGGTACAGCAGTTGTTCCTTCACCTGAACCAGCGGTATAGGAAATCTCCACATTATTCATCACGACTGTAGCTGTTGCATCACCCTGATGACCATAAGCATAAACACCAAACGGCTGTGTAGTGCCATAGTCAGCGCCATCAACGATAGCACGTGTCTGCTTGCCCACCTCAGTGCTGAAACCGATAGGAGTCTGGACCTCGTTCTGGATCTCAGTCTTCTGGCAACCTACTGCCAGGATCGCTAAAGAAGCGATAATAAATAAACGTTTCATAGTAGTTTGAATTAATTGTTAATATTATTTTTTCTTGTTTTCAATTGTTTCTGTCTGATCTGTTAAATCGGGATGACAACCTCTTCTTCCTCCCAGTCCTCAACCTCTGGAACGAATCCGGCTCCGGTATCGTCCACGTTGATGACAATCTTCTGGTCGATCTTGATCTCTCCACCCTTACGGAGCTTTTTGATCTCTGGCGAGATGTCGTCAAGTTTGACGCGGATGGTTCGTCCGTTGATGAAGGTGAGAACCATTGAGTTCTTCACTTCTGAATCCTGATGTGGTCCGAACGAGAAGAATTCTCCCTTGATCTTGTTCTCATCCTTATGGATTGTTGTCTCAATCATCTGTGTACCGAACTCGTCCTCTCGGTGTGAACCGTCTGCAAGATATACTGAGGTGTACATTCCGTCGATCTCGAGGTAGGCTGAGGTGATGTAGTCAAGTCCGTCGACATCCACTTCAAACCAGTATTTGTAACTCATCGGCTGGAGACCTTCCTTCACTTCATTTTCACCTTCTATTATCGTATATCTCTGATAGAAGTGAGTGAAGAGAGGGTCCGGTGCTTCAATATTGAAACTCTTCACATTCTTGGTCTTCGAGACTTTCACTGCTGAAGTATATGCCTCTGCCGAATTGACCTTGTCAATACTCCTATAGAATACACCATCAAGTTCGTGGAAGTCTGATGTATAGAATAGGAAATCATACTCTCCTGGGATAAGCCAGATGGTACCGGCAAGGCTGTCGATCCTATGAACTCCATAAACAGCTGTCTCTGAGCGAGGATATGCCACCACTGTAACAGACTGAGCGGTCTTAAGGATATTCCTATACATATCTGGATCATCACCTGTCTCAACATCGACATTCACGTCTACATCGACATCCACACTGATATAGACCGGTGCTCCGTGATTATGGTCTGGCTCGATGAGGATCTTTCTCTCACAAGAGACAGACACCATCATGAGCAATGCTGCAAATATGAAACTCATCCTTCTCATGGCCTTCCTCCTACTTTAGATCTGAGTTTCAACATATATACAAGGGACACCTGCAGCTTGGTAGGTCCGAACCAGTTGGTGAGCCATGTCTGAGGACTTGGAGCAATGAGGGTGTAATCGAATCCATCCCACCAGTACTTCACATACTGTGTTCTCATATATCCGAGTCCGAGCGAGTATTCCATCCTGAGGTTGCCGCTCTTATCGATCGGATGCGCATAACCTCCGACAGCACTGTATACCTGAAATTCACCCTGGATACCTTTGATAGGGTCAAACATGAAGTCATATAGACCTCCGGCAAGGGATGCTCCTGCAAACCATCCTGTAAGCTGAAGCTTGTCCTCTCTATTTCCGAACCAGTAGCGTCCTTCGATGCTTCCGAGCATCATCTGGATGTAGATCTGCTTGTCGTAGCTGCTCCACCAAGGTGCAACCCAGTCCGCTGCAACCGACCAATGGTCACCGATAGGTGCCTCTATACCTATATTAATAGCAGAGGATGCATCATAAAGGAGGTTGGTCTTTATAGCGAATGGTGTGAGATAGTCCCAGAGATAGTATTTTGGCTTTTGATACCTCAGCGTAAGACCGACATTGATCGAAGGAATGGCGGTGATTCTTGAGACAGGATCGGATGTGGACATCACATTGAGTTTAGGCTCTATGAAGATACCTGCATTGATGCCAGGATTCCACTGGATCCTGAGTCCTGTGTTCACTCCATATGAATGATTGCCGTCATAGCGGTATGAAAGTCCTGAGATGAAGAGAGTCTCGAACCTGTTGTGCCCATCCTTCTTTGTGGCGAAGTTGTTGAGATTCATCACATAATTCAGGTTCGCTCCGAAAGCATCGGTACGTCCGAGATTTGAATAAAGGAAATCAGTCTCGATGGCATGGACCGGTGTAAGGCGATAGCCGAATGAAAGCCTTGCATCAAGACCTCCCATCCTGTCACCTGTGAAGATTGACTTCTGCCAATTTGCCTCGTAACCGCCGCTGAAGATGTTGTAGAACTTGTCGCGGAATCTGACACTGTCGGCAAAGTGAGGAAGCTTGCCGTCGAAATACTGGTAACGATGATCAATCGCGTTTACAGTATTTTCAGGAGATCCTTTTTTCTGAGCAAACACATCCATACCCTGCCATCCCCATACAGAGATCGCAAAGAACAAACAGAGTATGTAGCGTTTCAGCGTCATTTTAGCACTTCATCTTCTTCCTCAGGAGGAAGTATAATATCTAACACATCCATAACGTCCGAATCGAGGCGTGCAATCTCGATGAGTTTTGGATTAAGGGTAATAGCTTGGTTAAGAGCCTCAATCGCCCAGTTAAGATCTTCGAGACGGTTTGCGCAAATCGCTTTCACATACCATATATTAGCATTCTGCCAGTTTGCCTCGTCTTCAAGCAAGACAGTCATCTTGGCATCTGCATCTTTATTCCTGCCCATACACAGCAGGATGAGCACCTCGTTGAGTCCTCCCATCGAGGCAATGAACGGATATGCTGACTCGTAGTCTCCGTTCAATGTATTTACTATTGATTTAAGGTAAGATGTCTGTGAATTGGTTGGCATGAATCTCATTAAAGAATCTGCCAAATCGATATCACCGGCCTTAAGGGCCATCAGTGTCTGGTTGAAGTTGACCTCCAGAGGAGCGTGCAACTTCACAACAGGAGCAAGGACTTCAAGGTTCACTGAGTCGATCTCGTGGAGACGGACTGCCTCTCTGTTGGCTATAAGAGTAAAGTTCTTGTACTTGCTAAGGGCCTCACGCTCCATTGCCACCTGACGCTCAGGGGTTGGACACGATTCAATAAGTTTCCAGAACTCATATCGCGAAATGTCTTCCTCACCGCTTTCATATCTATCCCAGATTTCAGGGACAGTAAGATTACGGAATTCAGTTGAGTTGATTTCGTATTCTACTCGTCTGAGTCTTGGGAGATATTCCTTTGCAATTACATCTTTATATCCCTTAATTCGTCTTACGGCAGTTTGGGTATTGACGTAGTCATCTCCATACTTATCCACTGCTGCCTGAACCTCGGATGCTGCTTCAAGTGAGTCTGCTGCCATGAGTTTTGCAACGCTGCTCCATGGCTCTACAATGGACATTGACGACAACTCAATATATTTTCTTACGTCTTCCGGAAGAGCTGAAACGATTTCATTGAGGACTACATCAGTACGGTCCTGAGCAAGAAGGGCGTTCTTCCTGTATGTTCCGTCAGGAGATGCATAACCGATTACAGATATACCATTAAGAGTTGCATCACGATTGTCAACGATACGCAAAAGCTTTTCTTTTATTGCGTTCATCTGGATTTCATTCTCAGGATTGCTCTTATCGATCTGAGATTTTCCAATGACAAAGCCAATTTTTGACACACCCTTATCTGCCACGAGTTTCATCTCAGGCTGAGGGATGAGGGTGCTGTCATTAAGGACGAGAGGATCGATATGATAATCCAAGAATCTAAGAGGATTCTGGGTTCCTCTTGCAATGGTTACAGTGTCAAGGAAGTCCCTCTTAGGGTCTTCGTAGTTGGAATTGACTGCAAGATAGCACTCTGCACGATAATCTTCGTTGATATGTGCACGACTGATGAAGAGGGAATCGTGGTATTGGTAGATATGCTGTGTCTCACCCAGCGTATTTTCTACGATATAAGGTTTGAGGACATCGTCATCCTCTTCGAATCCGATAACTCTCTGACGGTTTGTAGCATATACGTTTCCGTCAATGACAACAGGTCTGAACCAGTCAACCATTTCACGGGTCACATTGACCAAAGATGGCTGGACTATAAAACGTTTGTCTGTTGTAAAGATTTGTTTAGGGACTCTGAACTTGGTCTTTAGGTGGAAATAGTTTCCGACGACTTCAAGCTCAGTCTGGTCGACGACGATTGTCTTTTTAGAAAGCTTTCCAACTACGACTGACTCTCCCAGCTCTATAAGCATGAGGGTCATGTTGATATTGATGATCTGTCGGTTGTCGACTGTTACTTCGTAATCGTTGTATTCAGGTTTGTAGAAAAGAAGATTCGCATTATTCGGTACGAATGCAGAATACTTACCGTCAACATCGGTAAATGCCACCTGATTTCCATTATATATAACCGAAACTCCACCGATTGGTTCGCTGGTTGAAAGATCTCTTACTACGCCCTGGATTCTAATTTCATGCTGTGCTTCCGACCTGAAGAAAGGCGTAATGAGAAGGACAATGGCCAGAAGCAGACGAAGCTTCTTAATCATTTGACCACCAACTGTATATTTACTCCAAGTCTAGTTACTGCAGGTACAACTCTCACCTTGTCTGCCACTTCCACTCCTGCACCAAGACCGATGACAGGAACAATATTCCACCTCTTTCCGAGCATGAGGCTATATCCATATGTGACTCCGGCCGCGAGAAGGTCATTTCTGCGGTCGAAGCCGCCTAGAGAAAAATCATATGAGGAATATATTAGATTGGCCCCCATGAAATGCCCGTAGAACGGCATGCGGAACCAGTATCGGTATTCAGGGGAAACTGTGATATGCTGAAGATGGAGATTGTCAGAAATCTTCCAAGGTGAAGCAGAAGCTGACATCGAAAAGGCATGATGCTGAGAAAAGGCAAGATCAAAAGACAAGTTTGGAGACAGCGTCAGCCACTCCAAAGCATTAGTCGACACTGCAAATCGCTGCGCCTTCACCTCTTCTTGAGAGATGAAGACCAGAAGTACTACAGTCATCAACGACCACCATGTCTTTTTTATATGTTTTTGCATAAATTGCCTCAACCTAAACCAATAAGTAAACGCAATTCCTTTTTACTTCCTAAATGTGCAGCAACAAATATAGTAAAAAATAATTACCCCCCCCATTGGAAAATGTATTTTTTTCACATTCTACAGATATTTGAGATGATTTTTCGACATTTTGATATGTCAGTTCAAAGAAAAGTAGAAAAGAAAGGGCTATTAGGAGATTTTGACTATATTTGTAAATTGTGCATAACACACACGAACAACACTCCCTAAAGTCATTATGGAAACACCTGAAATCATACAAAACGAGCCACGAAAGAAGGGTATCTTCAGAAGAATTCTCGGCACTCTGCTGTGGATTGTAGGCATATTCGTCGTATTAATACTTACTCTGCAGATAATATTCACATCCTCTATGCTTACGGACATAGTGAACCGTTATGCCGATGAATATGTGGACGGAGACGTTAACTTCGGAGAGGTAGACGTCAATATGTTCAGACGTTTCCCAAACATCAGCCTAAGAATCGACGATGTGTCTGTGACATATCCTGCCGATAAGTTCGACCACCTTGAAGCGGCGGGTCCACAGGGAGAATTGCTTTACCAGGGAACAGGAGAAGCAGCCGACACTCTGATCGCCTTTGAAAGATTTTCTGCAAGCGTCAATCTCATGGCACTTATGTCAGGTAAGATAAACATCACACATATGCGTCTTACCAGGCCTAGGATATTCGCACACAGCTATGATGACGAAAATTCCAACTGGGACATGTTCAGGTTCGCCACTACAGAAGAGGAGGAGGACACTACAGGTATGTCACTTCTACCGCGCATGACCATCGGAAGAATCTCACTTGCAGGCAAGCCCCACGTAGTGTATACGGACAGTAAGGACACATTGTTTGCAATGGTGGATATAGGCAGTGCGGCATTTGACGGAAGACTCAGCACAAGACAGATTGCAAGACGTGAAATCGGACTGACTCTTGACAGCATCATGGTCGCAGGACGACTTGCATCCGACACTCTGGCGTTCAGACTTCAGCAGATGTATATCCATGAACATGAGGATCATATGGATGTAGGAGTTGCGGCAAACGCAATGTTCATGACAAAGAATTACGGCAGGATCAGTCTTCCTATGACAGTGGAAGGCACTGTCGGACTTCCTAAGGACAGCATAACCACAGTGCAGATAAGCAATATGCTTGCGACATTGGCCGGAGTTCCTATCGAGCTTGACGCAAACATCGGATTCGGAACAGACAAGACATATATAGAAGCAATGGCGGAAATCCCGCAGTGGGAGGTCGGCCTGGTGCTTGATGAATATGTATCGCACTTCATTCCTGAAGTGACGATGTTCAAGACGGACGCCACCGTGTCGCTCCTTGCCGCCTGCTTCGGTCATTATGACCACCGTACGGGCAAATTACCGTCATTTTCAGCTGCATTGAGCGTACCTGAGTCCTATCTGAAATACGAAGGGCTGGATACTGACATGAAATTCACGCTCGAAGCCAATCTGGCTAATGACGAAGAAGACCGCATCATGGTGGATCTGACCAAGGCCTCGGTAATGGCTGACGGACTCGAGGCTTCGTTTTCAGGCAGCACCCCGGACATCTTGAATGAAGATCCGTTCTTCAAGGTGGATGCAGACCTTGCCGCCACATTGGATTCACTCGTCAGATTCTTCCCTGAAGATCTGGGAATTCATGCCACCGGAGACCTGACGGCCAAGATAGAGGGTGGCACCAAGCTCTCGCAGCTGGACATATACAACTTCTCATACAGCGACCTTTCCGGCAAGATACACGGCAACAACATAGTGTTCTCATCCCCTAAGGACACCATCCAGGCATATATCGATGGTTTCGACATAAGCCTCGGTCCGGAAGTCATGACATCGAGGGTAGACACGACACAGTCATTCCGCATGCTGGCACTTGCAGCAAAGATCGACACGACCGATATTTCATATAAGGAATCCATGTCACTTCGCGGAAGAGAACTGACCTTGTCTGCCAAGAACTCCGCCGACGCGATGAGCAGAACCGATAGTACTCGCCTCGGACGTCTCGGCGGTACATTCACTGCGAAAAACATCATATTCCAAGACGCCGCCGACACAAGAGTGAGAGTCGTGGAGACATCCAACAGATTCCAGATGATGCCGAAGAGGGACAATCCGGAAGTGCCTACCATATCCCTTTCAAGCAGCAACAGAAGGATATCGCTCAGCACATCAGAAAACAGAGCCCTGCTTTCCGACGCTGAGATTAAAGCAGACGCAGCGATCAACTCTGTCATTCTCAAGAAGCAGAGAGAAGCAAGACTTGACTCTCTTGCGAGGGTATATCCGGACACACCGCGTGATTCCCTGATGGCCAGGGCCAGAGCAGAAAGAGGTTCAAGAACAGCAGTTGTCGAGGACGACTTCAGGGATCAAGACATCGACATACATCTTGACGAGACCATGGCCAAGTATTTCCGCGAATGGGATCTGTCCGGAAGCATATCCATGGGCTCCGGAATGGTCATGACACCATATTTCCCTCTTAGAAACAGAGTTCAGGGACTTTCCGCAAGCTTCAACAATGACGCTATCATAATAGACAGCCTCAGACTCACCACAGGAAGTTCGGAAATTGCCGGAAGCGGCTCGGTGAAGGGTCTGAAGAGGGCTCTCGGAGGAAGGGGTGGAAGCAGGACAGGAAGCAGAGCGCGTGCTGCTGCGCCTCTCGATATAGATATCGCTCTGACTTCTCCTGGAGTCGATGCGAACGAACTTCTTGCGGCATTGAGCACCGGATCTGCATTCAATCCGGATTCTCTGAGCGCCGGAAGCGCAGACATGAGTGACGACGAGTTCCTTGAGGAGGTCCTTTCGGACACTGCAGCCGTAGCATCCAGCGGTTCCGCATTGCTGGTCATTCCTTCGAACATCAATGCTGACGTGACCCTCGATGCATCTTCAATAAAATACTCCGATATATTGATAGACAATGCATCAGCAAGACTTTCTGCAAAGGACAGGTGCGTTCAGATCATCGACACTAAAGCATCAACCAGCTTCGGTAACGTAAGCCTTGACGGATTCTATGCGACACACTCGAAGAAGGACATCAAGGCCGGATTCGATTTCAGATTCATGGATATCACTGCGGAGGAAGTCATAGATCTCGTTCCAGCCATGGACACTCTGATCCCGATGCTCAAGTCATTCAAGGGAAAACTCAATTGCGAACTTGCGGCTACCGCTCAGCTTGACACAGCGATGAACATTCTGACTCCTAGCATCAATGGAGTCATGCGCATCAGTGGAAAAGACATGACGATAAGTGATGACAAGGACTTTGAAAAGCTGGCCAATCTCCTGAAATTCAAGGATACGCACACCGGCAAAGTGGACGCAATGATAGTAGAAGGAGTAATAAAGGATAATTCTCTGGAAGTCTTCCCGTTCGTGATCCAGATGGACAGATACACAATGGCTTTGAGCGGAGTACAGAATCTCGACATGTCGTTCAAATACCATGTATCCATGATAAAGTCGCCATTGCTCTTCCGGTTCGGTGTGGATTTCTACGGCCAGGACTTCGACAACCTGAAGTTCAAGCTTGGCAAGGCAAAATATAAGAATGCAAATGTACCTGCATTCTCAGCAGAGATCGACAAGACAAGGCTTAATCTTTCGTCATCGATCCGCAACATCTTTGAAAAGGGTGTAGAAAATGCCATTGCCGAACATCAGAATCAGGATGCCATTACAGAACACAAGAAGGCCATCGGATACGTCGAGGCAGTAGATATGGAGATGGAAGAACTTTCAGATGTACAGAAATCAGTCATTAAAGGTGAATAATCATATAATATGAACAGCCAGGAATATATAGAGGTGTCGGTGAAGATCACACCTTACACTGAAGAAAATGCAGAAATAGTTACAGCGGAGATCAGCGAACTCCCGTTCGAATCATTCAGCGGCGAGGATCCTTTCCTTAAATGTTACATTCAGAAGGAACTCTATGACGCACAGGCGCTCAAGGTCGTGCTCAGCGGTCTTGAGGGAATGGGATTCGATATAGAGTGGTCATCGACATTGATGCCGGTCGTCAATTGGAACGCAGAATGGGAAAGCCAGTTCTCCCCTATCATCGTGGACGGCAAGTGCACCATCAAGGCTTCATTCCACAAGGATCTCAAGAGGACACGCTATAATATCGTGATTGACCCTAAGATGGCCTTCGGAACAGGCCATCATCAGACAACTTACATGATGTGCCGGGCTCTTCTCGAGAACGAGGATGCGGTACGCGGAAAGGTGGTGATGGACATGGGATGCGGCACTGCAGTTCTTGCAATTCTTGCTGCCAAGATGAAGGCGTATCGGGTATACGGCATTGATATCGATGCTGTTGCAGCAATCTCAGCATATGACAATGCACGCCTCAACCGCGTAGGAAAAGTGGTCGAGACATGGTGCGGCGATGCCTCGCTCCTTCAGCGCAACACCTACGACGTGCTCCTGGCCAATATAAATAGAAACATACTCCTTCAGGATATGCAGACTTATGCAGCATGCCTTCATCACGACGGATTGCTGTTTGTCAGCGGATTCTATGTGGAGGATATGCCGATGCTCATCGGAGCGGCTACGGCTGCCGGACTCGAGTATGTCAACCACGACTCCATCGACAACTGGTGCTGCATCAAGTTCCATAAAGCCTGATTTTTTATATCTTTGCACGAATTTTTGAAGCATATATATTTTACACATGGCACAGAAACCATCAATTCCAAAGGGAACCAGAGACTTCGGACCTGCTGAAATGGCGGGACGCAACTATATTTTCGACACCATCCGCTCGGTGTTCAAGACCTACGGATATGCCCCTATCGAGACTCCTTCAATGGAGAATCTCAGCACTCTTCTCGGCAAATACGGAGAGGAGGGAGACAAGCTCCTTTTCAGAATCCTGAACTCGGGAGATGCGTTTTCGAAGATTGATTATGATTCGTTCCGCGTGGAAGGAACAGAAGACAGATACAACAGCAAGGCTCTTTCTCTCAAAGTCTGCGAAAAGGGTCTCCGCTACGACCTCACAGTTCCATTCGCTCGCTTCGTGGTCCAGCACCAGAACGAGATCAGCTTCCCGTTCAAGAGATTCCAGATCCAGCCTGTATGGCGTGCGGACCGTCCGCAGAAAGGTCGTTACAGAGAGTTCTACCAGTGTGACGTGGACGTAATCGGTTCAACCTCACAGCTCAACGAGCTTGAGCTTGTACAGATCGTTGACAGAGTGTTCACTCTCTTTGATGTGAACGTATGCATCAAGATAAACAACAGAAAGGTCCTCACAGGTATGGCAGAGATCTGCGGATTCCCAGATAAAGTCGTTGACATCACTGTTGCCATCGACAAGATCGACAAGATCGGTATCGAGGCCGTAGAGGCAGAGATGACCGAGAAGGGCCTTACTGCAGAGGCTGTTTCAGTTATCCGCCCTATCCTTACATTGAGCGGCTCAACTGCTGAAAAGATTGCTGTCATGAGAGACCTCATGAGCGGCAAGTCAGCATCAGGTATCGTTTCTGAGACAGGTCTCAAGGGTCTTGACGAGTTGGAAGAACTCTTCGGTCTTATCGATGCAGCAGGCATCCGTCATGATGTGGAGATCGATCTTTCTCTTGCACGCGGCCTCAACTATTATACTGGTGCCATATTCGAGGTGAAGGCTAAAGATTTTGCCATCGGAAGCATCTGCGGCGGCGGACGTTATGACAACCTCACCGGCATCTTCGGACTTCCTAACATGTCAGGAGTGGGCATCTCATTCGGTGCAGACCGCATCTATGATGTTCTCAAGGGTCTTGACAAGTTCCCGTCAGAGGTGACATCTACGACCAAGATTCTCTTTGCAAATATGGGAACAGACGAACTTAAGTATCTTATCCCGGTAGTGAAGTCACTTCGCGAGGCAGGTGTAGCTTGCGAAATCTACCCTGAGCAGAGCAAGCTCAAGAAGCAGTTCGACTATGCTGACAAGAAGGCTATCCCTTTCCTTTCGATTGTCGGAGGCAACGAGATGGCTGAAGGAGTGATCAACGTGAAGAACCTTTCGAGCGGCGAGCAGAAGTCATTCAGCAAGGATGACGTTGCGGGAATCCTTCAGTTCATCAGTTAATTGACTTTAACAGATAAATATCATCTCCTTCCAATCATGAAAATGATCCCGGAAGGAGATTTTTTGCACTTTTTTTAAATTAAAATTTGCAGTTTCAAAAATTGTCCGTATATTTGCAGTCCAATATCGCGGGATAGAGCAGTCGGTAGCTCGTCGGGCTCATAACCCGAAGGTCGTGCGGTTCGAATCCCACTCCCGCTACTACAGAGGAAAATCATTTAGGTTTTCCTCTTTTTTTTATATCTTTGCGCCGGGAATATGGAGCAAGGGAATCCGGTGCAAATCCGGAACTGTGCCCGCAGCGGTAATCCTTATAACGCCCTGACATCATGCCATTGCAGCCTCGGCTGTGAGAAGGCGTCAGAAAGCGGAGGAAAGTCCGAAGACCTGCCATATTCAAGTCAAACTGATGAGACTCGGGGGCAAGTCTTTGTTAAGGCGTCAAATAATGTTCAAATCTTTACTTCTTACGGCGAGCCTGCTCAGCATCGGCTCTCCCGATGGTTCTTTGGAACCGATTACGGATTCACTCCATGCAGTCACCGTTACTGCTGACAAGGGTGTAATCATCTCACGGACAGATATTCTTTCTGTCAAGAATTCATTTACGATCACTGATGTACTTCTTCAAAGTCCTGGACTTCATGTAGGAGATAACGGTGGTCTCTCCGGACTTAAGACTGTAAGTCTGAGAGGCATGGGCAGTGCCCACACAACTATCTATCTTGACGGTGTACGAATCGGGAACATGCAGTCGGGTCAGAACGACCTTGGAATGCTGGGGCTTGAGAATGTCAAATATGCCACCGTAGACTACGCACAGAATAGTGTTTCGTTCACCACCGCAAGACCGATATTTCTTAATGGTCCGGTCGCAGGTAAGGCATCTTTTTCTGCCGGTTCGTTCGGAACCTGGATTCCGTCCCTCCGTCTTGACTTCCGCCTTTCGGATCGGATTTCTCTTTCAGCAAATGCGGGAGGTACTTTTTCAAAAGGCAATTTCACATACTCAGACCAGCAGGTCCGTACCAACAATGACCTGAAACAGATGCGTGCAGGTGTTGACCTTTTCGGCAGCATGGATAATGGAGAATATCATGTGAAGGCTTTCTTCAACAGGGCCGAACGTGGCACCCCCGGACCGACAGAATGGCCATCCGATGACCGCCAGAAGGACATGAACACCTTCATTCAGAGCACTTTCAGCAAGAAATTTTCTCCGCTCTATACACTGCGGTTGTCAGGTAAAAGCTCATACGACTCAATATATTACACAAGCACATGGGGAGACAGTCAGTATGACCAGAGCGAACTTCAGCTGAATTCCGCCCATGACTTCCAGATAAAACCATGGTGGAAACTCTCGGCAGCTGCTGACCTTCAGTGGGACGATCTCAAATCTTCAGCATATGAAGCAGCTAGAACCACCGTTTTTACTGCTATTGCATCATCATTTATCACTGAGAGGATTGCAGCAAACCTGGCTTTGGAATATAACGGATCATTTGACAGAGGCGCTCTTGTACGCCACTATCTTTCTCCCTCTGTCGATATAAGGTATTCTATCATGAAGGGACTGGACATCATGGCCTTCGGTCGTCGGGCCCATAGAGTACCGACCTTCAACGAACTATATTATGTGGGATATGGCAATCCGGATCTGAAACCAGAAGATGCATGGCTGACCGACATCGGTCTTGACTTTGAAAGGTCTGTCGGAGATTCGTGGAGCATTCGGGCAAAAGCCAATGCATTCTACAACCGTCTGACCAACAAGATCACCTCTGCACCGACCCCGGAAGACCCAGCCATCTGGCAACCATACAATATCGGCAAGGTACGTTCTGCTGGTTTCGACCTGACAGGAGGCTTCAGCCATGAAGGAACGTTCATTTACTCGTTTGATGCGAAATATTCTTATCAGTCAGCTCTGGACATCACACCTGACAGCTACACATTCGGGTCCCAGATCCCATATATCGCCCGTCATACAATCATTCTGAATGGCACTATCGGATGGAAAGGATGGGAACTGCATCCATTGTGGCAATTGCGAGCCGGCAGACGGGACGGAACAGGAGATCTGCCTGCTTGGAACACCTTGGATCTTGTGATATCAAAATCCATTTCATTTGACAGAACGGGTTCACTGACACTGAAATTCGCTTCCAGAAACATTATGGACTGCAGATATGAAACTGTCAGCGGCTACCCGATGCCTGGACGCAATTTCCTTGGAGGAATCGAATATAGCTTATAGTTCATTAGAGATTAAATTTTATAAATACATGATTTTAAGCTTATTATACGTACTGATATCCGGTATTGCACTACCGATAGGAGGAGTACAGATGCAGTATCTTTGGAGAAACCAGCTGGGCGACGTATATAGTCTGGGGCTTGGCAGCGCAGCCTGTCTTGGAGCAGCTGCTGCAACAATGTCAGGATGGTGCTCACTCACTGTAGGAAGTTTCATCTGCACACTGATCTGCACAGCAGTGTGCTTTCTCGTAACATTGAGAGTAAGTACTCAGAACCTTATTACATTCGGCATCCTTTTCGGAACATTCATCGGTTCCCTCGGAACCATAGTCGTGACAAATGCTCCGAATTCCGATCTGCTGAAGCAGTATTATCTTTGGGGAGCAGCCAACTTCAACCTTGTGGGAGTGACCTCCGGCGACATCATCTTCTCTCTTGTACTCTTTGCCATAGGACTTGGTGCTGCCCTATGGACAGCAAAAGTGCTGACGCGGCATTTCAAGGGGGAACTTGAGCTCAGCAATCTCCACAAGGCCCTCATGCTCCTTGCCATAATGTTTCTGGTGACCAGTGCTGTATCCATCTGCGGTCCGATCGGCTTCATCTCCCTCGGAGTTCCCAACCTGAGCCGTATCCTCTGCAAAAGCACTGACATCAGAAAGCACTACATGATCTCTTCTGCAATGGGAATCAGCCTGCTGCTTATCACCTACCTTGTGGCCAACCACACTGACATAGGAATCTATCTTCCTATCAGTGCAACAATGGCAATTCTTGCACTTCCACTGATGGCGATACTCTTTGTGAAGAAATAACGTCTCGAATTTTGCAAATCGGATAATTTATCGTACTTTTGCAATCCTTTCCGAAAGGAATGGCAAAATAATGTCGCGGGCGTGTTGAAATTGGTAGACAAGCCAGACTTAGGATCTGGTGCCGAGAGGCGTATGGGTTCGATTCCCTTCGCCCGCACGAAAAGAGCTTTAATTCTTAACTGATTATAAATCAAAGAGTTAGAGCTCTTTTGTTTTTATAAGGTACAAGAGAGGTACAAAAATTTCGTTAAATTTCCGTACGGTTTCCGGTACAAAGATAAGGTTTTTTGTGCAGTTTTTCGGTATAGTCCCAAAATATCCTACTGAGTTTTTTGTCTTTCGCAAGAAGTTTGTCAGCTTTGATTGCTGACTATTTTATACGAGAAAAGCCCGCATCAGAGTAGAATCTGTTGCGGGCTTCGTCAATAAAATTCAGGAAGTAATGGATTACTCGCCGTCGGCTGGGGCATCTTCGTCGAGTCTGACCATGGTCAGCATCTCGCCTGATTTCTCACCTGTCTTCGTGTTCACGAAGAAGTACTTCATGAAGATCTTTGGAGCGGCGGCGTTAGGGGCGCCGTGCTTGTTGTCGTAGTCTTCTTTGATGTCGTACTCCTCTGTTACTGCTTCGAGGACTCCGCCGATCTGGACGGCTTTGCTGTAGGCGCGGGTCACACCGTTTGACTGAGGTGCTGAGGCCTGGATGATGAGCTTCAGATCCTGAACATTCTCGGGTTCGCTCTCGAGCTCGAAGGTGAACTTGGTTGGAGTGAGGGTTACGACGGCCTCGGTTGGAGCTTCAACGCCCTGAAGTGCTGGTGGGTTGGAGAGGGCTTCTCCACCGCAGAAGACAATCCAGTAGTTGAGGCGTGAGTAGAGGTTGGCTCCGGAGATCTTTGCGGATGTTCCGAGAACTGACTTTCCTGCCTGGGTCTGAGCCAGGGCATTCCATGCGAGGATCTGGGCGTTGGTGAGGTTCTTCCAGCTCTGTGAGAGCTGCTTGAAGATGGATTTCACTGCTGCCTGGGCACTTGTGCGGACTGAGCCGCCGTAGCCACGATTGCGGATGTATTTGCGACCGCGCACCTTGGCTGCGGTTACACCCTTTGCTGAGCCTGACATTTCGTCGAAGGCGATTGAAGGAACGTACTTCATAGTTTTAAGGTTTAAGGAATTTAACAATATATAGTATCGCGAACACTATCAATATGATGAGGATTCCGAGGAACCAGCCACCCATCTTCATCTTGAAGGACTGCCAGCCGGTCAACTCTTTCTCGACTTCTATCGTCTCATACATGACCACATCTTTGAAGACTACACTGTCACGATAGACTATCTTGGTCTGCACTTCTACGGGTTGCTGAATAGGTTTGGTCTCAAGAGAATGAGCCAACAATCCATCTGATACGGAAGCTTCACTCTTAGCATATTCGTTCTCGAGAACAGAGACAGTATCAGCAGTAACGATCTTCTCTACGATCCTGGGAACTTCAAGAAAGACTGTGTCTGTCTGAAACACCGTCTCGATACGGGTTTCAGTGATGATTTTCTCTGATGGTGCAGCCTGGCGGGCAGTCGCACAGGCTACACACAAGGCAGAGAAAAGAACGAGGATGAAGTTTTTCATAGGTTGGTTTTATTCGTGTCGGTCTGCTTTCTTGAGCAGCTCTGCTTCAAACTTGTGGAACTTGATATCGTAGGATGCCTTCACACCGAGAATCGCACCGCAGAGAACCAGGAGTTCGCTAACTATCGAGATCGCTGAATATGTTATCTCTCCAAGAGGCTCAATCCAAAACAGGCACACCATCGCAATGACGACCCCGCTAGCAAAGCTGGCAATCGCAAGACCGCCCTGCAGACGTGTGATTTCTATGTGGGACATCTTTGGCATAACTATTACTCTTTTACGATATACGCTTTAATGACTCCGCAAGAAACCTGAGGATCCTGCAATTCTGTGTAGCCATCACATATGAACTGACCATTTTGGATTCTCGCTGGAAGGGTTGAATTGCCCCAACCCTGAGCATAACCCATCGGGCAAGACAGCAGAAGTTCTGCAGATATGTCCTTCGGGAAATTCACGAGATCCAATGTAAACTGAGTTCCAAAATCAACTGCGCCAATATTCTCAATGCCAAGACAGATTAGAGCCCATGACTCATTAACGTATGCGCAATAGTGCTCGCAGTACATATTCTTTGGGAGATTCTCTATCTGAAGGTCAATCTCACCGTCTACGATAAATGTCTCACGCTGACCTTTAGGGAGATAAGCACAGAAGAATACGAACTCAAAGTCTGTGTAAGCGGCATTGACCTCCACTTTCTCAAGACAGATGGTATTCTTGTCCTTGATCCAAGAACGCACAATCGTTCCGTTTCTGTCATATTGCTTAGAGGTGTAGTTCATAAAGACAGCCGTCTCCATGCTACGCTTCATGGACAAATCTGGCACATATATCTCAAGCACATCAGCAGCTTTGTATTCCTCGGTCTTTCTGTCAAACAATACACGACCATTGAGGATTACATAGTTCTCATTGAGGACAACTTTGAACTCAACCGGCTCTGCACTGAAATTATTTCCTGTTGAAGTAATAATCATAATCCAATCCTATTTTTTGATTGCTATAGTTGTATCAAACACATCGTAGTAATGCTCTGCACGATAAATCTCTGGGCATACCTGAACCTCGAAATACTCTTCTTTTGGAGTGAAGTCCACTCGGATCATATTAACAGATCTTGGCGACAGCCTTGTACCTCGGCCCAGGACGAAGATTCTACAGTTTGGTACTGAATCCGGGACATTATCAAGCTCGTAATAAGCATTCACTCGAGTATTTCTGAACTCATAGTGAAACTTAGCATTGACCATTGTTGAACCCTTTGAGAAACCGATTGCAGTATCGCTGATATAGTTTCTTGTCGACTCAAGATAAATCTCATCAATCTCAACAATCGCACGTGGAACATACGGAGCATCGTAACCTACTGAAGTCTCTTTACAGATAGCTGAAACCCACATACTCTCACCTGTAAAGCCGGTTGTACTATCCAGCCACCAGAACTCACAGAAATACTTTTTGCCAGCTTCAAGCTCAAATCCTTTGATATCAACATATCTTTCAGTCAATTCAACATCCCCATATTCAACATCAACTCCTGGAGCCACGATAACTGTCTTGCTCCAACCGTTAGTCACTCCAGGACTCTGAGCCGGCGACATTTTAACAACGAGGAAATGATTATCAGAAGGCTGCTGTACATTCATAAAGACAATTCTTTCTGGAGTAATCCAAAAGTCCTCATACTCTACCTCAGGAACATCAGCCTTATACACCGGAGCCTCAGTCAGAAGCGGCATACCAACCATAGCACGATTGGAATTGATCCTGACAAAAGCATTATGCGGAGTAAGTTCAGCGGGAGATCCAAAAGTGGAGATTCCTTTGAGATGACTAGCCAAAGTCCCCCAGGCAGTCATTTGGGAATCGGATAGTTGCTTATAAGCCCGGGAGATTTTGGATAGTTTATTGCGAGAGACCGCCTGAGCAGGGGTAACGATTTTACTTTGCTGAGCACGGACCGAGAGAATGTTTCGTCCGTTGACACTTCGAGCAGTCACATCCTTTGCTGTGCCTGAGAAGTCATTAAATGCTATTGATGGTTTTGCTATCATACTTGAATTTCTGTAGCAACCACCGATTCCGAGCACAAATATACGAATTATTTAATAAATTATTATACAATTCGTTAACAATCTTTTATTAAAGTTGTGCTTTATATAGAAATCTGAAAGCTTTTACTCTTATGACAGCTCCGGTAGCCAGTCAGAGTATCCACCAAGATATGTCTATTATGAAAAGCTTTACATAAAAGGCGTTATAGAAAGGACATTGTTATCAAAAGACGTCTGAAATTATCAGCATAACTATTTGATTATCAAAATATGTTTTGATAATCTTTTATGATAATCTTTCTTTGTAGTCA
>JBGVNK010000006.1:0-5900 GCA_045125535.1 Candidatus Cryptobacteroides sp. | reverse complement strand
CAACTTCAAAATAATCCAACATCTCACGTGGAAACATCAACTTGACTAATGCTAAAAGTATTTTCTGTTCGTCTGTCATAACCTTTGTGTTTATATATCTGCACAAAGGTATCACTTATTTATAGAAACACATACTTTTGCGACTGATCCGTTGTTTTGTTTGCAAGATAATGAATATTTCTCAAACAAACTCCATTTTTATTGCTATATTTGGAGGATTGAACTAAACTTATAACCAGATACCACATGAAAAAGACAATTTTTTGTACAGGAGCAGCGATCATGATGCTCGCGTCGTGCACAGGACAGAAATGGACTGAGACCCAGACTGAGGAAGGATTCAACGTGATCACTCAGAAAAGAGGTCAGACCCTCGGTTACACTCCAGGATCAGGAGTGAACATCATCACAGACAAAGGCTATGCATTCAAGGACCTCAACAGAAACGGAAGCCTTGATGTTTACGAGGACTGGAGACTTCCTGCAGAAGTACGCGCACAGGACCTTGCACAGCAGCTTACAATCGAAGAGATCGCAGGCCTCATGCTTTACAGTTCGCATCAGTCTGTTCCTTCAGGCGGCGGAATGTTCGGAGGCGCGACTTACAACGGCAAGCCTTACGCACAGAGCGGCGCAGCAGCATCAGACCTTTCTGACGCACAGAAGAAATTCCTCAAGGAGGACAACCTCAGAGCAGTTCTCGTAACTACAGTAGAATCACCTGAGGTGGCAGCCCGTTGGAACAACAACATGCAGGCATTCGTCGAAGGACTCGGACACGGTGTCCCTTCAAACACTTCATCTGACCCACGTCACGAGACAACAGCTACCGCAGAATATAACTACGGCGCCGGCGGCACAATCTCACACTGGCCTACAACCCTCGGACTCGCAGCAACATTCGACCCTGCACTCGTTGAGGAGTTCGGTCAGATCGCATCACAGGAGTACCGTGCCCTCGGTATCGCTACAGCTCTTTCTCCACAGATCGACCTCGCAACAGAACCACGCTGGAGCAGATTCTCAGGCACATTCGGCGAGAGCCCTGAGCTTGACACAGACATGGCACGTGCATATGTGGACGGATTCCAGACCAGCACAGGCAAGGACGAGATCGACGGCGGATGGGGCTACAAGAGCGTCAACGCAATGGTGAAGCACTGGCCAAGCGGTGGTCCTGAGGAAGGCGGCCGTGACGCACACTACAACTACGGAAAGTATGCGGTCTACCCAGGCAGCGCATTCGAGACACATCTCAAGCCTTTCACAGAAGGCGCATTCAAGCTTAACGGAGGCACAGGAATGGCTTCTGCCGTAATGCCTTACTACACAATCTCTACAGGTATCGACCCTTCAGGAAAGGATGTAGGAAACAGCTACAGCAAATATATCATCACAGACCTTCTCCGCAACAAGTACAACTACAACGGCGTAGTCTGCACAGACTGGAACATCACTTACGACAACAAGGCCATCGACGCATTCGACGGCAAATGCTGGGGAATGGAGGAACTCACAGTGGCTCAGAGACATTACGAGTGTCTCAAGGCCGGCATCGACCAGTTCGGAGGAAACAATGACAAGGGTCCGGTTCTCGAAGCTTATCAGATGTGGGTGGACGAGTTCGGCAAGGAGTCAGCTGACCAGCGCTTCCGCGAGTCTGCTGTAAGACTTGTGATGAACTCATTCCGTACAGGTCTCTTCGAGAATCCATATCTCGATCCCGCAGAAACAGCTGCAACTGTCGGCAAACCTGAGTTCATGCAGAAGGGCTACGAGGCTCAGCTCAAGTCTGTAGCTATGGTGAAGAACTCAAACAGCACACTTCCTGCAGATGGCAAGAAGAAGGTATTCGTAGCGAAGCGTCACATTCCTTCGACAGTGAACTTCTTCGGAGTACGCACTGAGGAAAGATGGGAAGATCCTGTAGACAAGGCTCTTCTCGAAAAGTATTTCGAGCCTGTAGACACTCCTGAAGAGGCTGATTTCGCGCTCGTGATGATCAACGCGCCTACTTCAGGTACCGGTTACGATGCTGCTGACGTGAAGAAGGGAGGCAACGGATATGTTCCGATCAGCCTTCAGTATAACGACTATACAGCAGACCACGCACGTGCAGTTTCACTTGCCGGCGGTGACAGACTTGAGAAGTCTGCCAACAGATCATACAAGGGCAAGAGCGTGAAGACCGCAAACAAGGGCGATCTCCAGAGAGTCATCGACACCAAGAAGGCTATGGGTGACAAACCTGTAGTTACAGTGGTAAATACCGGACGTCCTCTCGTTCCTGAGTTCGAGCCTTATTCAGACGCCATCCTCGTAAGCTTCGGCTGCCAGAATCAGGCTATCCTCGAGCTTATCAGCGGCAAGGTCGAGCCTTCTGCTCTCCTTCCTATGCAGCTCCCTGCAGACATGAAGACAGTGGAGGAGCAGTTCGAGGACGTACCTTACGACATGGACTGCTATGTCGACGCTGACGGCAACGCTTATGACTTCGCATTCGGTCTGAACTGGAGCGGACGCATCAGCGACGAGCGTACAGAAAAATACGGTAGAAAATAAAGCCAGCAAAACAACGACAGCCTACTGTAACAGAGCCTGCCGAGGATCTATCCCGGCAGGCTCTCATTATATATTTCGGTCCGCTATTTCAATTCGGCACACGCCTCTGAAACCACATAAGTGCTTCCGCCTATATATATAATAGGATTGTCTTCTTTTCCGGCAAGGCTGCATGCCAGGGCGACAGCATCAGAAACACGAGGCACGCAATGATATGGACACGGCTGAATACCGGATTCCGAACAATGCGCCAGATACTTTGCCTCGATCTTCTCAGCCGGCAGAGCGCGGTGACTGTCGGCCTGCGTAAAGACATACACCGCATCCTCAGGGAAGAGATGAATGACCGAATCCACATCCTTGTCCGCAACAGATCCATAGACAATGATAAGTTTCGAACGCTCCCCTTCCGCAATCAACTTGGAAAGCTGAGCGAAATTATGGCGCAGGCCGTGCTCATTGTGACCGATGTCGCATATCACATACGGATTATCTGACAGTTTCTCCCACCTGCCGTGGAAATCGGTTCTTTTTGCAGTATTTATCAGGGCTTCTACATCAGACCCTGTCATCTCCGCCGGCCCCCTCCCACTTTGTGGGCCCCTCCCCCTAGCCGGGGGTGGCAAAATGCCTGCTCCGACAGACAGGCCCTGCTTATCAAGAAGCCCTAATGCAGCCAGTACGGTTCTCAGATTCTTACGCTGGTAACTGCCCTGGAGGTCCATTGCTGCAAGGATTTCTTCATGTCGGTCCCATAGCTCAGGCTCAATCTTGTCCGCAAAGACAAGAAGCGACATTATGGCTGTGCGGTTACCCATGAACTCAGATCCTGAGAGATTGGTATACAAGACTTTACGCTCGAACACAGGATCCGTTTCCGGATGGCTTTCACCTATGACAACCGGCACTTTCGGCTTGATTATACCGGCCTTTTCAAAGGCGATTTCAGGGAGGGAGTCTCCAAGGAGGTCACAATGATCCAGACCGATATTTGTGATTACACTCAGGACGGGAGTCACAATGTTAGTACTGTCCAGACGTCCACCCAGGCCTGTTTCAAGAACCACGAAATCAACTCTTTCGTGAGCAAACCAGCTAAGGGCTATGGAAGTCGTGATCTCGAAGAATGACATGTCCAGATGATCGAAAGTCTCCTGCCATGTGTTCACGAAATCCCATATATATTCTTTGGAGACAAGACGCGACAACTGTCCGCCTTCCTCTGAAATAACCCTCATCCTTTCGCGGAAATCCAGGATATGCGGAGAGGTGTAAAGTCCGACCTTGAATCCCTGCGAGGCAAGGACCGACGCAAGCATGTTGGAAACCGATCCTTTGCCGTTCGTACCGGCTACATGTATAATCTTATAGTTCCTGTGGGGATGTCCGGCCAGCTGGTCGAAGAACTCCATATTGGCAATCCCCGGCTTGTATGCACTCGAACCCGACTTCTGAAACGAGGGGAATCTCACGAAGAGTTTCGCTATCATCTCCTCATATCTTTCTTCCGAAAAAATTGTTTCCATAAATGAAAATCGCTTGTTGAATGCGCAAAAATACTTAATTTTACAAACTTATACCAAACCTAGGCCTTTTATGACTGAAAAAGAATCAGCACTGTATTCACATTACATCATTGACGGAGTCAGACAGGACACCACACCGGCCGATCTGATGAATGAATGCCTTGAATTCCCTGACCCGGAAATCGCCGGCAGCTTTGCGGACATAATTGACGAATCTACAGATCCGCCGGTCACATCCTTCACATACGACTGCGCGCTGAACGGACATTATGCAGAGCAGACAAAGGCTGCTTCTGTAGCCGAGAGACCGTTCAGAATGCTATATCCGATGCATTTTACAAGGCTTCAGATATCGAAGGCCCTTCTGTCCCGCCTATGGAGCAAAGGTCATTTCAGGCTTGGAGATCTCCGCATTTGGGCTCAATGGGAGTGGAACACAAGGCCTATAGGAAATATGGCGGCATTCTACACAAGCGTCGAGACAGCCAGCGACTGGCTATATGGAATCGGAGTAAAGATCAACGATTACATGTTCATCGAATCCGATGAAGAAAGCAATGCGAAATTCTTTGCTTGGCTGCCCGAATACGAAGAAGCCGAACCGTCGGAAATAGAAGTAGTCGAGCCTTACGAAAGCCGACATCCATGGATAAGCGAAGAACGAAGATGCCCGAGACAGGCCATCCCTGACACAGATTCCATAATCATATACATCCCGTTCGACACATGCTCGTTCAAGCTGGGAGGTTCTCTTCTAGCAGAAGTGTACGGTCATAACGGAGGACCTGCTCCGCAGATGCTTGATCCAGACTATTTCATTGACTGTTATGAAGTTATAAGGGAGCTGGTCGAGGACGGAATCATTCTTGCCGGTGTCACCACGGCAGACGGAGGACTTGCGGCTGCAGCCTCAAGAATGTGCGGTGATACAGGTATGGAAATAGACGTCAGCGGCCTGATATCATCCTATCAGCCGACCGATTCCACAAAGGTGCTTTTCAGCGAAGTTCCTGGAGTTCTTGTGCAGATTGCTGAAGACAATTACGATTATTTCGACTCCCAGCTGCTGCTTCAGGATGTGGCATATTACCCCGTAGGACGAATCACAACAGACAGAAAAGGTGTAAGATTCACAGAAGGCGCCGACCGTGAAGTGGCAGGAATTCTTGCATCTCTGCTCGCACAGGCCAGTGAAGGAGAAGATTAGGCATATTTTTACTCCACAAAAGTGCGGTTTTCTGAAGAAAAATCAGTAAATTCGCGCCGGAATTTTTCTGCCATAGCCTCTACCATGGAGAATTATGGCACATAAGAAGATTTATTAATTATTAATCAAATATTTAGGAAGTTTATGGAAAACAAGAAAAGAGTCTATTGCTTCGGCGGCAAGACAGCCGAGGGCAACGGTACCATGCGCGAGCTTCTCGGTGGTAAGGGTGCAAACCTTGCCGAGATGTGTACTCTCAACATTCCTGTACCTGCAGGTTTCACTATCACTACAGAGTGCTGTACAGAGTATTATGAGCTTGGCGGTGGCTACAACGACGCTCTCAAGGCTGAGGTTGCTGAGGCCCTCAAGAAGACTGAGGCTATCATGGGCATGAAGTTCGGTGACAAGGAGAATCCGCTCCTCGTATCTTGCCGTTCAGGTGCCCGCAGCTCTATGCCAGGTATGATGGATACAATCCTCAACATCGGTCTCTGCTCTGAGACTATCCCTGGTATGATCGAGAAGACACAGAATCCACGCTTCGTATATGACGCATACCGTCGTCTCATCATGATGTACTCTGACGTTGTGATGGAGAAGGC
>JBGVNK010000005.1:0-55374 GCA_045125535.1 Candidatus Cryptobacteroides sp. | reverse complement strand
TAACAGTTCCGATGGGAACATCAACTTTGCCAATGAAAGCATCAACTCTTCCTGTTTCATAAATTAAGGTGTCTCTGATTTAGATTACAAAGATACCTCTTGATTATTTAATCGCAAACACAGGGTTTTGCAGGTGAGCCGTTTTTTATCAAATTATTTTCCGAGCGAATATGATTCGTCTTAAATAAAATAAAAACACCCAACTTTACATTCTTGGGTGTAAAATTGGGTGTTTGTTTTATAATTTGCTGATTTTCAGCGTTTATTGCGGAGAGTGAGGGATTCGAACCCCCGGACCCGTTAAGATCAACGGTTTTCAAGACCGCCGCATTCGACCACTCTGCCAACTCTCCAATATTTTTTAAATGGGATTTGCTCCCTTTGGTCGCATTTCCCTTTTCTAAAGGGATTGCAAAGGTACGAATAATTTCGAAACCTGCAAATTTTTTTATTGTTTTTTATCTTCTTCCTGTGCAAAATATTTGTAATGGAAGAGAATCAGGTAGAATGCACCGCAAGTAACACAGCTGTCAGCAAAGTTGAACACTGCACCGAAGAAGGTCTGAGGGTATTCCATCCATGGTAGTTTGTAGTCGAACAAAGGGAAGTAGAACATGTCCACAACCTGTCCGAACATGAATGCGAACGGTGCTCCCGGCATCACTGTCTCAGGCCATATGAGACCATAGAAGAAACAGTCGATGATGTTTCCGAGCGCTCCGGCCGTGATCATCGTTAGTCCTACGAGAACTCCTGTCGGAGTCGAAGGCTTCTTGGCGAGCTTGTTTATCCACCAGCATAGAACGCTGAAAAGGCCGATACGGAAGACTGAAAGAAAGACCTTTCCCCACACGCCGCCGAATGCCATTCCGAAAGCCATTCCCTTATTTAGGACAAAATGAAGCTTGAACCAGTCGCCCAGGACATCGATAGTCTCGCCGAGTGACATGTTCGTCTTGACCAGAACCTTTATGATCTGGTCAAGCACGACAAGCACTGCTCCAAGGATGAAAAGCTTTGTACCCTTTGAAAGTTTCATGGAAGATTACTTGTTCTTGTTCATCATCTCCTTAGCCTCAACTGTAAGGGTTGCGTGAGGAACGAGGCGAAGTCTTTCCTTAGGGATAAGCTTACCTGTCATACGGCATACACCGTAAGTCTTGTTCTCGATTCTGATGAGCGCAGCCTCAAGATTCTGGATGAACTTGTACTGGCGCTGTGCAAGTGCGCCTGCCTCCTCCTTAGAAAGAGCGGTCGCACCCTCCTCCATCACCTTGAAAGTAGGAGATGTGTCCTCGATGTCATTGCTTGAGTCATGTGTAATAACATCTCTAAGTGTCTTATATTCGGACTTTGCCTTTTCAAGCATTTCAATGATGATGGCCTTGAACTCCTGGAGTTCCTCGTCGCTGTAGCGAACTTTTGTTTCTTCTGCCATAGTATTATTGTTTATAGTATTATTTCTTTTCCACCTTGATCCTGATGGTTCCTTCGTTCCATTCTACCTCAGGTGCATCTCCTGCCTCTGCGAGAGGAGCCGCCTCCACTGAAAGTGCAAGTGTCTGAGCTGCAACATAATCACTGAAGTTTGCAAGCGAAGCAGCAATCTCTGATCCGTCCTCTCCGTCAGCGAAGATCTTCACAGCAACCTTATCGGTCACATCGAAGCCACTGCTCTTGCGGAGGTTCTGAATTCTGTTGATGAGCTCACGAGCAACACCCTCCTGCTTCAACGCCTCTGTGATGGTGATGTCGAGAGCGATTGTCATCGCACCCTCTGTTGCCACCAGCCAGCCCGGCATATCCTCTGAAGAAATCTCGTAGTCTCCCTTGTTAAGGGTCACATCTCCTGAAGGAAGGTTCAAAACATATCCTGTGCCAAGATTCTCTGCAGCCTGGATTTCGTTGATCACATCCTGACCGAGTGTGCCGAATGCAGCTGCGATCTCCTTCATCTGCTTTCCGTAGATCTTACCGAGAGTCTTGAAGTTAGGCTTGATCTTCTTGGTGATGAGACCTGCTGTCTCGGAAATGAACTCAGCCTCCTTCACATTCACCTCATTGAGAATGAGATCCTTCACAGCCTCGAGCTGATCCTTCACACGTGCATCGAGCACAGGGATGATGATCTTTGAGAGAGGCTTGCGGACATTTATCTCAGCCTTGCGGCGAAGTGCAAGAACCATTGAAGTCGCTCTCTGAGCAAGTTCCATTCTCTCCTCGAGGTCCTTGTCTACTACAGTCTCGTCGTATGCAGGCATTGCCACATAGTGAACTGACTCCGACTCTCCCTCCACGAGATCAAGATAGAGACGGTCCATGAAGAACGGTGCGATCGGAGCAGCAAGCTTAGATACAGCTACGAGCACCTGATAGAGGGTCTGGTAAGCCGAGAGCTTGTCAGTATCCATTGTACCACCCCAGAATCTCTTTCTGCCGAGACGTACATACCAGTTGCTGACATGGTCGCAGACGAAGTCCTGGATGAGACGGCCAGCAGTAGTGATATCATAATCTTCGTATGCTGCAACGACATCCTTCACAAGAGTGTTGAGAAGAGAGATGATCCATCTGTCGATCTCAGGACGCTCTGACATAGGCACTGCCTCTGCCGAAGGGTCGAAGTTGTCGATATTCGCATAAAGAGCGAAGAATGAATATGTATTGTAGAGTGTTCCGAAGAATTTACGACGAACCTCGTCAACACCGTTCACGTCGAAACGGAGGTTGTCCCAAGGCTGCGCATTTGTCATCATATACCATCTGAGGGCGTCAGCTCCATATGTGTCGAGAGCCCAGAACGGATCGATGGCATTGCCGAGGCGCTTACTCATCTTGTTGCCGTCCTTGTCAAGGACAAGACCATTGGAGATGACTCTCTTGAATGCGCACTTGTCGCTGACCATTGTATTGATCGCATGGAGAGTATAGAACCATCCGCGGGTCTGGTCAACACCCTCTGCAATAAAGTCAGCTGTGGTGCCGAAATTAGCAGAATCGAGGTTGCGTAGACCCTCCTGAGCATATGGCATAGCGCCTGAGTCGAACCACACGTCGATGAGGTCGAGCTCACGTACCATCTTCTTGCCGCTGTCAGAAACGAGGAAGATGTTGTCTACATATGGACGATGAATGTCAATCTTATCATAATTCTCCTTCGACATATCCTCAGGATTGAAGCCCTTGGCAGCGAATGGGTTCTCTGTCATGAAGCCTGCAGCGACAGCCTTGTCGATCTCAGCATAAAGTTCCTTGATCGAACCGATGCACTTCTCTTCCTTACCGTCCTCTGAAACCCAGATAGGGAGTGGAGTACCCCAGTAACGGCTACGTGAAAGGTTCCAGTCCTGGATATTCTCGAGCCACTTTCCGAAACGGCCGGTACCTGTTGATTCTGGCTTCCACATGATTGTTTCGTTGAGCTCCATCATTCTCTCGCGCACCTCAGTAGTCTTGATGAACCATGAGTTGAGAGGATAGTAGAGAACCGGCTTATCTGTACGCCAGCAGTGAGGGTAATTATGGGTATGCTTCTCGATCTTGAATGCCTTGTTCTGCTGCTTGAGCATCACGCAGATGTCCACGTCAAGTGTAGGGGCATCTGCATCCAAAGATGCATCATATGCATTCTTTACATAACGTCCAGCCCACTCAGCGTACTCCGGTGCCATATTTGCTGCCGCATACTCAGGATCGAGGTCCTCAACGCAGAAGAAACGTCCACGGAGGTCGACCTGAGCATGAAGGTCACCGTTGCGGTCCACAACCTGAAGACCTGGTACGCCGGCAAGTCTTGCCACCTTGGCGTCATCAGCACCGAAAGTAGGAGCGATATGGACGATACCTGTACCATCCTCGACAGTAACGTAATCACCAGGGATAACCTTGAACGCGCCCTCGCCAGGGTTGAACCAAGGGATGAGCTGCTCATAGCGGATACCTGTGAGCTCCGAACCTTTCATTGTACCCTCGAGCACCTTGAACGGAACGAGCTTATCGCCTGGCTTGTAGTCCTCGAAAGCGATTTCTGCTGCCTTGGCATTGAAGAGCGAGCCTACAAGAGCCTGAGCCACGACATAAAGAGCCGGCTGTCCAGTGTATGGATTGAACGAGAGAACTCGTACATAATCGATGTTAGGTCCAACGCAGAGCGCTGTATTTGAAGGAAGAGTCCAAGGAGTAGTTGTCCATGCAAGGAAATATGCAGGAACACCCTCGCTGAAAAGGAACTCCGACTTCTCATCACGAATAACAGCAAACTGAGCTGTCGCAGTAGTATCCTTCACGTCACGATAGCAGCCAGGCTGGTTAAGTTCATGAGTACTAAGACCAGTACCTGCAGCAGGAGAATAAGGCTGAATAGACTTTCCCTTATAGAGAAGACCTTTATTGTAGATCTTCTTGAGGAGATACCAGAGAGTCTCGATATAACGGTTATCATAAGTTATGTACGGATCATTCATATCCACCCAGTAACCTACACGCTCTGTCATGTTCACCCACTCGGCAGTGTACTTCATCACCTCCTTGCGGCAAGCGTCGTTATATTCCTCAACTGTAATCTTTGTTCCGATGTCCTCCTTCGTAATGCCGAGCATCTTCTCGACGCCAAGCTCCACTGGAAGACCATGAGTATCCCATCCTGCGCGACGATTCACCTTATAGCCGCTCTGAGTCTTGTAACGGCAGATAGCATCCTTGATAGAACGTGCCATGACATGGTGAATGCCCGGCATACCGTTAGCCGAAGGCGGACCCTCGAAGAAAATGAATTCCGGAGCACCTTCCCTTAACTCAAGCGACTTTTCGAACGCATGGTTCTTCTTCCATCTGTCGAGCATCTCATTGCCTGCAGCAACGAGGTCAAGACCTTTATATTCGTGAAATTTCATAAATAAAATTTATTTTACCTATTTTTGCAGACGGTTTGAAAACACGCCTAATTTTTTCAAACCGCAAAGATAATCATTTTTAAGGAAATCCTATGAATATTATAGACATCATTCTTTTAATATGCTTCGTTCCGGCCGTAGTGCAAGGACTGAGAAAGGGATTCATCTCCCAGGTCATTTCCATAGTGTCCCTCATTTTCGGAGTATGGATGTCAGCCCGCTTTGCATCGATAGTCAGCGGATGGATAGGACAATGGATTACAGCCTCTACACAAGTGCTTGAGCTGGTGTCATTTGCACTCATAACAATACTTGTATTCCTCGTATTGGGAGCATTAGGAAAAGTCATTGAAGCAACTATCAAGCTTGTGATGCTGGGATGGCTCAACAAGCTTCTGGGAGTGGTGTTCGCCCTTCTGAAGACAGCATTGATCGTCGGCCTTGTCATCATGGCTTTCAGCTCTCTCAACAAGACTTTCGGTCTTGTAAGTCCGGAAACTTTGGGAGACTCGATATTGTACACCCCTTTGAAGAAAATAGCATTTGATGTATTCCCTTACCTGAAAGGACTTATATTCTGGACCAAATAATCTCGTGACCATGGAAAAAATCATACTTATAGAAACCTCCACAGCACTCTGCTCTGTCGCTCTTGCCGAGAACGGAGTCATCGTCGATTACCGAGAAAGTTCTGCACCTAAGGCACATGCATCGCTTACCGCAGTTTTCATCCAGGAAATGCTTGAGGGGCGAGGACTTTCAGTTGCGGATTGCGACGCAGTGTGCGTGAGCATGGGACCGGGATCATACACTGGTCTACGAGTGGGAGTATCCACAGCAAAGGGTCTGTGCTTCGGTGCACGCAAGCCGCTGATCGCAGTCGGTACACTTGACACTCTTGTAGCTCAGGCGACCGACGCATCTAGTAATGGCGCTGCAGTTCCAGACTATAAGTATATCGTACCGATGATCGACGCACGCCGAATGGAGGTCTACACCGCAACATTTGTGCGTAGCACCGACGCTCCAACAGGTTGCCGTTCAGAAAGCGGCTGGGTGCAGACCACTGAAACAGCTCCGATGATCATAGATGAGAACAGCTTCGCAGACATCCTCGCAGACGGCCATGTCCTTTTCATAGGCGACGGAGCCGGCAAATGCGCAGACGTCATCAAGCACCAGAACGCACATTTCTGCCAGTGCCACCCTAAAGCCTCATCAATGCTCTCCCCTGCCCTCGCTGCATATAAAGCAAAACGATTCAAAGACGTTGCGTACTTCGAACCGTTCTACCTTAAGGAATTCGTTGCTACCGTGAGCAAGAAGAAGCTTTTCTAGTTTAATCAACTTTCGGAGGACGTCCGCGACGTTTCTCCTTCAATGCCTCATATCCGTCTTTTCGCACCTTCGCGACAAGACACTTCAATTGTGCCCTGGTTATAGCATATTTCTCAATCAGAGCCGTATAAGTCTGGCCATTCTCCAGATAATCCCTGACGGCAGCACACCTGGTCTCATAATCAGTGCAACGATAATGGCGCTTCTCCAGACCATCCATCCCATCCTCCTCAAAACGACGCTTCCACTCACGGATCACCTTGCGGTCGATACCGAACTCTCGTTCGATCTCACGTAGAGGCATTCCATCAGAATACATCTTTAACACAGCTCTCTTTGCATTTGCACTATAAGCCATTTTGTGCGGATTTTGTGCGGATTTTCTTGCACAAATATGGCAATCTTATCGCTAAATCACAAGATTTTCTTGCGATTTAACAAACTTTCACTCACTAAAGCTATTTTTTACACTTTTATGCAGACGCCATCCGGAAAAACGAGCTAATTTCCGGACGGGAAGCTAATTTTGATGCTGTCATCCGGGAAAACGATCGATTTTCCGGACGGGAAACGGATTTCGATGATGTTGTCCGGGGAAACAAGCGATTTTCCGGACGAGAATTATGATTGTGACGAAAATCGCTATATAGTGACGAATGACGAAAAGCAACAAAAAGATTTTTCTTTTTTTTAGCCTCGAAGAGATGGCTTCTTCTGAACTTTGCATAAACCCTTTTAATAAAATAATTATGGACAACAATGCATTAAAAAAGGAAGAGAAAAGCGGGCAAGTCTATGCAGAGCTTTTATGTGATTTCATGTTCAAGAGACTATTCGGCAGCGAAGCAAACAAAGATGTGCTGATAGGATTCTTAAACATGCTGTTGAAAGATGTCGAGATCATTGACGTCGATTTCATACCAACAGAACATCAAGGATTGACAGAGGAAGACCGAAAAGTCATCTTTGATATTGCCTGCACATGCAAGGATGGCAGGAGTTTCATCATCGAAATGCAGAAGGGCTATCAGAAGCATTTCCGAAAAAGAGCAGTCTATTATACCACCTACCCAATCAACGAACAAGGCAGGATGGCGCGTGAACGCTACATTAGAGAATCTGCCGACAAAAATGCCAAGTTCGTATGGGACTACGACCTAAAACCGGTTACAGTAGTGGCGATACTGAACTTCAAGTTTGAACACACATCAGACTGGCCGGCCGACGGATACCTGTCGTCATATCGTCTCAGGGAAGATTCAAACAATGAAGAAATGACAGATATCCTGAGATACGTCTTTCTGGAACTGGGACGTTTCAATAAAAAGATATGGGAGGTCGAAACAGTCTTTGACAAATGGATGTACCTACTGAAGCACATGCATGAAATGGAAGATATTCCTAAGAAATTCTCTGACCCGTTGTTTACGCGCTTGTTTTTGCTAGCGAAAATAGGTAAATTTACAGCGGAAGAATTAAACCAATACAAAAAATCGCTTGAGAATATGGGAGACTATGACAACATAATCAATACAGCCAAAGAAGAAGCCGAAAGAATCGGACGTGAAATAGGTCATGCCAAAGGACTGGAGCAAGGCAGAGCGGAAGGTAGAGCTGAGGGTAGAGCTGAGGGTAGAGCTGAAACAATAAAGACATTGATATCCTCGGGAATACCGGCAGAAAACATCGCGGCAGCCTTGAACATCAGCCTCAACGAAATAGAATCCATGAAATAGAGATCTGATCCATCATTAAAAACTGCATGAAGTCCCACGACATTCATGCAGTTTTTAATTTACTCCTATTCAGGCTGCTTGTCATCCGGGAAAACAGGCAGATTCACGGACGGGAAGCTGATTTCGATGCTGTCGTCCGGAAAAACAGGCAGATTCACGGACGGCAACTAATCTATTCTGATAACCATCTAAGATGTCCCTGGTGATTTTCAAATTCGACATCATACTCACCATTGACATAGTTAACCTTCGATATTGAAGCGTTACCCATCTTGATCTCACGGTATCCACCGACAAACTTTGGAAGTAAATTCATCAAAAGTATTCGACCTGAAGTTTTATGAGTAACAACAACTACACGCTTACCAGCTTCCACCTGCGGCCTTAAAACATTATTTATAAAATGAAGAACCCTGCTGGTAACATCCTCCGGAGACTCATTGCTTCCAGGGACCTTAAAACTTGCTCGAGATATGTAGTTATGATAGTTTTCTGTATCATTAGCAACGATATCCTCCCTTTTAATATTTTCCCAATCACCATAATCCATCTCCTTCAAATCATCGACTATCTTTACTTGACCACCAGCAATAGAACTGATAATTGAAGCCGATTCTATACAACGAATCATCGGACTCGTGAATATATAATCGACATCAACCCTACCCTTCAAGTAACCTCCAACCTTAGCCGCCTACTTCTTACCCTCCAGATTCAAGACAGCTTCCGTAGTACCTATAAATTTATCTCCATCCGAATTGGCTGAAGTAACTGCATGCCTGACAACATAGAAAAAATTATGCTCATTCTGAGTCAAAGTCCTTTTGGGAACATCCTTAGAAACTGCGAGAGGAAAAGATAACTGCCTGTCTGATTCCTCTTTACATTTGCTTGACCTGATCGAATCCGGTTCTTGCCATGGCATAAGATTGAAAGATTTCCCCGTTCTTGCCATATAATGTATTTCTATCGGCAGGTTGGGATTATCTTGCTGATAGAACACAGCATGACGAACCTCCTGAGCACCAAGATCCGTCATATACTGGTTCAAGCATTTCATCGTTTCACCAGTGTGTGATTCACCTGCCACCAACAAGACTCTTTGCAAAAGTTCCTTAGGAATGTGGATATCAAACAATGGAAACTCTTTACGTACCCCATTTTCATAAACATACTTTCTCTCAAGAACAGCCAAAGGCACATTCTTCAAATTATATGAAAGCAAAGCACCAAATGCAGCACCACCTCTACCTATACCAACAATGACAGTAGGAATATAGGACTTATGAGTTTCACCACCTAATAGTTCCTTAGCTATTTTCCGAGCTCCTATTTTCGCTTTTTTCCAGCTAAGCTTAGAGAAAACAGACACAAAAGGGAGAAAAGAAAATGCTGAAGTCTTGTCACTTGATCCTTTCGGAACAAAAGCGAAATTTTTAAAAAGGCTCACAAGACTACAAACGATTGCAAACAATCCAGCAATACTAGAAATCAGTATTTCATTATCTTTTAAATATGACAAGACTTCCCAAACCATAACTATTTTACCATTAAAAATGCATTATTTACAAGGAAGAGTTTACCTTGAGCAGATCCTTCACTAGTCTCACCCATGACATCCTGATAAATCTGAGGAGTAGAAACCGAAGTATGACCGAGGATCTTCGCAAAAGAAGCCGACTTTAGTCGGCTCCTCTTTGTTTATGCCATACCGGCTATCGCTTAGCAGCGGGGACTAATACTTCCTCGATACTGAGTTCAGTCAGATGCGCAATCTGACTTATATCCATCCCGGAATCCAACATCCTTAACGCCACTTCTGCTCTACCTTCAGCTCTACCTTCAGCCAGACCATCTGCACGACCCTCTTTGTGACCATCCTCATAGCAAGCTGAATGCTCACTACCAGCGTATCGTCTTGGATCAGTTTAAGATTAAAACTTCAAGGCCGCGATCTCTTCTATTGATAATTCTGTATACTTTGCTATCTTGTCGACCGGCATACCATCTGCAAGCATTTCCCTTGCAACTTCAGCACGTACTTCAGCACGTCCTTCAGCATGTCCTTCGGCTCGCCCTTCAGCACGCCCTTCGGCACGCCCTTCTTCGATTGCTTCCTGACGAGCATAAGCCATTTGATTTCTTAAATCTCTTTCTGTTGTCATCTTATGTATTACTTTATCACGTGTATCTTGATCCATATTATATAGTTCAGACACCTCGAATATCTTCCTGAATATCTGATGCGTCAAAACCTTAGGGCATTCCTCAAGCACCGCCATATTCTTAAAGCAGAAGTACATACCCTCAAGAACATTGCCATCAAGTTCATCTATTGATTTCTTGAACTTCGGCAGTTCTATGAATATAAAGGTCACCCTGTCCGTAAGAAGTCTTTGAGTTGCTTCTTCATACAGTCTGTAAACGCTTTTGACATCTGCTTGATCCTTATTGCCGTCCATCTTGAAGTTCAAGATGTTGATGACATAGACCGGTAGGAAGTCATAGGTGTCAGCCCCAGCCTCCACCTGACGTTGAATCTGAAATGTAGAGTAGTATATAGCCCTCTCTGGGTAGAATGGCTGCTTTCTTCTCTGCACCTCCACAATAATCCTTGCCCCACTGTCTGTCTTGCAGAACATGTCATATACTACTCCTTTAGCATCACGTTCTACGGGGTGCATTTCTTTGTCAATGAACTCCAGATCAACAATCTTCCTGTCCGGGATAACTTGATTAAGGAACTCTATCATCACGTCCTTTGTGGACTCCCTTCCAAAGACAAGCTTGAACACATCATCATCAAGCAGGTCGGCATACTTGAAATCGTACGACATAAAATTTAGTTTAAAGTTAAACATTGGACACTATGTCCGCTAAAATTCATGTCGTCACCTCAGCTCCCCATCAGTCCCCACAAAAGTGCAAAAAAATCTGCACGAACACAACGTCCGCATTCATATTTTTCTTTTTCTTAAACAAATTTTTCTAATTTTTTAAATTTTTTCTTTTTTATAAGTACATCGGACAATCTTTTCGATATCATAGACACGAAAATAGACCTGGAGCTGGAAGTGTGCTAGTGTCATCATAAGCTTCCCTTTTAAAACAAAAGTAGCGTGCATCTCTGCCCGCTACATTATGCACTTCATCGGATGCTTACCGACGTGCAAAAATCATCCTTAAGATGCACGTCGTGACATGTCACATCTTGCAGATGCCTTGCGTCCGAGATCTCATGCTACTCACGATCCCCCTCGATCGAGAGCCTTCCTTCACGCGTCATCATCACCTTCCCTTTTAAAACAAAAGTAGCTAGCATCTCTGCCCGCTACAATATGCATTTTGTCGGATGCTTACAAATAGAGATCTGATCCATCATTAAAAACTGCATGAAGTCTTACGACATTCATGCAGTTTTTAGTTTACTCCTCTTCGGGCAGCTTCCTGTCCGGGAAAACAGGCGGATTTCCGGACGGGAAGCGGGTTTGCGAGGTGTCCGGGAATCAAGACAGTTCTCCGAACCAGAAGATGATTGAAACGAAGCAGTACTAACGTAAGGAATAGAAGTTGGAATATGTATGGACATATTAAAAGAACAGATTATGGCACGCATTCATATTACAGCTATACGCATAAGCCTCATGCTTATCACAACTATATCAAGCACAGCATGCGTCATTACCAGAATTGAAAACGACATCTTCCACAAGACGACATGGGAATGCACCGAGATTCCCCTTGGACCATTAGGAGTAGAAACACTCACCATGTCATTCGACAATGAAAATGTTGCTACGATAGTCCTCGATACAACAGCCACCGAAACCTCATCCGGAAGAGAAGTACCGTCACCCGTCATCGTCCACGGCAACTACCACGTCAATGGAACAACAGCAGCACTCATCGGCTGCTCAACCATAGTAGACTCCTGGAAAATCACCTTCATAGAAGTCCACCATAATAGTAGCGAAGTATCTTTCCTCCTGTGGCAAGCAGAAGACATTCTCTACCCGTTCACCACCACGTTGCATCTCAGAAAATAACTCCATCCTGAAAAACGGGCGAATTTCCGGACGGCAAGCCATTTTTAACGAAGTCGTCCGGAAAAACGGGAAAAAACCGGACGGCAGACTTGAGAATCATGGCACAAAGCAGGCGAAGCAGCCCTTGGGCTGAGCTGCGTAGCCCGCTTTGAGCGCTTGGCTGGCATATTCGCCATGCGCGATGCCATCCGATAGTTTTTACATAGAAAAATTTTGGACTTTGATCAGATCCTTCACAAGATTCTCACCCATGACATCCTGATAAATCTGAGTAGTAGAAACCGAAGAATGACCGAGAATATTCACAAAAGAAACCGACTACATAGTCGGCCTCCTCCTTGTTTATGTCATACTGGCTACCGCTTGACAGCGAGGACTGATACTTCCTCGATACTGAGCCCAGTCAGCTGCGCAATCTGACTTATATCCATCCCGGAATCCAACATCCTTAACGCCACTTCTGCTCGTCCTTCTGCACGACCCTCTTTGTGACCATCCTCATAGCCTATTCGCTTGGCTGTATTCATCTCGCTTTTAAGTCTTCTTTCGTCGTACATATCCTTGTCGTATTTAATAAGTTTATCCTCATCAAATCCGGCAATCTCGCAAGCATCAAATATCCGCGTATATACCTCATGCTGAAGCCATCCAGGCTGATCCATCATTCTTCCTATATTCTTGAGAAGATACAGCATCTTATCGACTTCAGTCACGCAATCTTCTGCAGCCTTGCTGAAATTTGCCATCTCTGCAAATATAATAACAATTGTCTCGCCAAGCAAATCGTGACTTTCCTTTTCCCGAAAGGTATATTCTGAAACATATCTATCCTTCCAGAAATCCTTATCAGGGTGATCTATAGGCACATCCATAAGGCCTATCAGATAGACTGGAGCAACATTGTAGTCCTCTCCTTTTCTATTCTGACGATCATAAGCACGACATGCATAGCTGACACAACGCTTGAACCAATAGTCATCCTGATATCGTTGGAGTTCAACAATAAACACAGTTCCAGACTCGTCCTTGCACATGAAGTCATAATGATACTCCTTGTTCAGATCCACCACCTGTCCCTGATATTCGGTAGGAAGGTAATCGATCTCAGTAACCTTGCGATGGTTAGGAAGCAGCACATTAATAATTGACATCACGACATCTTTATTGGCCTTATCTCCGAATAATGCCTTAAATCCCCGTTTGTAAGGATGTCCACATACCTCTGAACAGTCCCGACCCTTTTATAATTCCTTGATTCCATGATAAAAAAAACTAAAGATTAAACATGGAGCAAAGTTCCGAAGAAGTCCACCAGAACATGATAAGAAAAAGAAAAATCTTTTTTATAATGCCTGTCATTCGTCACTATATAGCGATTCTCGTCACATTTTTCTTTTTTTACAATCAACACCTAGAAAGAATTTATCTGCAAAGGTCCCACACTAGAACCCACACGGAACACTGCAAGCGTTACTCCAACAACTCCAATCAACGTTAATCGACTCCATACGAAGTTAATCGACTTTTATCAAGTTATCCCGGCTTTGACTACTTTGATCAAAGTCGGGATAACTTGATAAACTTTGCAATATGCAGTTCACCGGATGCTTACGTTTATCCTACTCATAATTTCAACAAAACAATGAGGGATAAAAGCCTTCCTTTATTTCTCATTGTGTCAACTATTATTCTACTACTTTATACTCTTTTTTCACTTCGTAGAATTGCCAAGTGAGATTGCCGCTATTACCAGTACTCATCGACACACTATCATTGTCTGTCTGTTTAAGGTAGTAGTATGTGGTGCCATTAAACAACGTCCACCTGCTATACGATATTGTAAAGTTAGCACCGCTATTGCTTATAGTATAGCTTGTACCACTATTACTGAACGACACATTACCATCATATCCATCGAAGTACTGATTCTCGTTCTTGGCAACACTCTTTATCTTGTTACCCTCGATAACGACATAGTTATTTATGCCTAAAGAAGAACTGGTTGCTGCTACATTACTTTCCGAAGTTGTCAGAGATGTAGACGGATAGGCAGCATTCCTTATCACGTACTTAGTATTACCACTCTTATCGAGCGTAGTTGCGGGTGTAGTGCTGACTATATAGACAATTTCCATCTCGTAGTTCTTGTCTGGATTCCAATCCCTGCGAGCACAGCGCACACGGTTGGACTTTGTACGTGGATGATAACCATGCTCTCCATTTCCATCTTTCTGATACATTTTATCATATGAGTGACCGATAGGGACATAATATCTAACACCTGTTTCGCTACTATTTCTTTTCTCATTAAAGTGCTCGTCAGCCTGCTTTTGTTCTTTTTGGGTATTACCATTCCATCTATACCAAGCATGCATATTTGTGAAATAAGAATCGCCCAAAAGTTGCTCATTTGGAAAACTCTCGTGCAGGTGAGCATCAGTTGGAATTTTGTTCAGTCCACTTAATGCATATTCATATACATTATTACCCTTAGAAACAACCTTTGTGGCACGTGCATATTGCTTATTCTCTTCGTACGCTACGAACGCATACGCATCCCTAACACTACTACCTTTATTTCTACCTGTAGCATACTCATAATAGAATGCATCTCTAATGTAGGCTGGCTGTGAGGTCCAGTAGTAGTTATTCTGGAACTCTTCGAAGGTGCTATAAGCTGGAACTATAAAATCCTCCAACTCGTCGGCAGAAGGTAAATACCATTCAACTTTCACAACATTGCCATCAGCATCTCTTTTATTTCGATTATAGCAATACTCCACAGCACCTTTGGGCTGATCTGCCATTGTAAGTACATTTACTTTTTTATTGTCATCAGTGTTATTCTTGGTTGCATCAAAAATTTCACTCGTAAAGTGCTGTCCTGCGAAACCATGAACCGTAACACCTTCAGTAACGAACGAATCGTACTTTGCTATATAGAAGTCGTATTTCAGAAGGGAGTTATTTTTGACATAATCATTCCAGTCTGTATTATCTTCGTCGATATAGAAAGAATCGTGTTCATTCGACAACTGCACGTCATCCAATCCCCAAGGCATACCCTCTTGTTTGGTTTGACCATAAGAGTCCTCGGCATCGTAGTTGTATAGATACTCCTCATACTGTTCGATATAGTAGTCGCGCCCACTATCTGCACCTGTTACCTTATACAAGCCATTCTGCACAATAGTGAAGTCTTTTATGTCATCGTCATATGTCACCCTAAGCAAGGCCGCACGCGAAGTGGTGGTAGGGTTCTCATCGACATATATCCATACAGTCTTATTTGAGCGGTCAAGGTTGTTTAGAATGATGGTCTGACCAGTACTAGCGAGTGTTTCAGTTACAAGATTAGTCGTGAAATACTTGCGCTTGCCTTGTGACACGCCGTCAGCAGTTATATGATCTGTTGTACTGCCGCTTTCCTCCATTCGTACCCAGCCTGGGATATCAGTGGCCGTACCATCCTCTTTAAGAATCTGCACAGTTGCCGATGTACCTGTTGGGATGTTCTCGCCAACAAGACGCAGTCTCAAAGGACGAACCTCGAAATGGGCATCGAGGAGACTCTCTCGACGCAAACCAATAACCAATGGTGTAGAGCGGGCCACATTGACACGCCAGTCAATAGAAATTGCCCATGTATTGACGGCCTGATCGTCAGATGCTGATATACCACGGATAGTCACACTGTTTTCGTAGTGGGTGTTACGGATAATGTTGAAATCGTCGTAGTTATTTCCTCCCAGGTAAATATTGTAATCAACATCATACGTGTTTTCATGGTGATCGGTATATTTACCTTTGATAGTCACATATGTTGCAGCCTTGCCGTCTGTCAGCAGGTTCTTGAAGCGCTGGTGATATTTCTCTTCAGCATCGCGATAGCCATTTCCGTCGGCATCGACTGTTTCGTCGTAAGTGCCCTTCTTAAGGGCAGCAGGCAACACATCGTCAATATTTTTTGATGGACTGAGGTAACGCTCAGGGAGGTAGAAGTAGAACTCAGCCGTAGTAGCACCCTGTGCATAGCTGCCCATGATGACATCGCCCGATGAATCTATTACATCATCATCATAGTTGGTAGATGAGTCGGAGTCTACGGTCTCCGCGATATTATTGACCGCATAGCTGGTCAGATCGAATCGAGGGGCCTTGTTACCTACAATCTCCTGGTCCGGCTTCACGCTGATGGTGAAGGAGAACTTGGCATACATCGACTTAAGAGGGATCTCGAGATTGTCAGTAGGCGAACCATCAACCAAAGGAAGACCATCGACATTAGCATCTGTCTGCGCAGGCTTTAGGATAAGCTCGATGCCATCCTTATCATTAGTGCTGACTGTATTACCAAGCGAGCCCACCATAGGAAAGCCATTTTCCGGAATCTCCTTGACCTTGTCATTAGCAGCAGCAGCACATTTCGTAAAGTATTCCAAAGACTTACCCACACCAGCTTCGCTGGTTTTAGGGAAACCCGCAGCATCCTGCATGTTTGCGAAGATGTACATTGCAAACGGCTCGCCAACGTAATTATTGAAAACCTCATCGTGGCGGTCCACGATAAATACGATGCTGCCACCAAGCTCAAAGTCGTAGTATAAACAGTTGCCGATTGTGCCATTATCATTTATAGGGAACAATGCCAAGCCCATAGAGGTGACTTTAGACTCGTCGCCTTCCTTCTTGGAACGTGTTGCAACATCGCAGTCGGAGTACTGAGCAATACGTCCAACTACCTCCAGATACTGTGATGACTGCTCGGGCGCTGACTGCACATCATCTATTTCAGTGAACGAGCATGCCGCCGCTGCGAAAATAACAGCAAATGCTGCTAATATGTGTGTAAATCTCATATCTTGTCTCGTTTACTCAAATTCATAATCAACCTTAATATCGTCCCACTCGTCAGAAGTGATGATACTGATAGAAACTGCAGAAGATGTAAATGTCATCTGTAAGTAGTATCGGCTACCCTCTTTCAATGGCTGCTTGAACGGAGTCTCGATAGTCTGAGTAAAGACATCGTCACCATCATCCGGATCTATGAGATATTCTCCATTCGGACGTCTTTTCTTGAATGAAACGGCTGTACTCACCTCAAGGTCGACACTCTCCTGAGGTATGAAAATCATTGAACTTCTCAGAGTAGTCGTGATAGGTCGAAGAGTTGCATCCTCATTATAATTTATGAATACACCCGATTCGTCATCTTCGGTAATAATTTGATAATGTGGATTAGTACCTAGATCTGCTTTAGTGCAGACAGAAGGTATGCGCCTGTCTAGATATATCTTAGCTTCCTTATACTGCACATTTTTAAACTGAAGTGCCAGATCTACAATTTCAATTGTAATTCTCTCAGTGATAACCGTGTTTTCTGCATCCGGATCATCGTAACTATGCTCATAGAAGTTCATTGCGACTACGTCGACAGCAGACAAACGATGATAAAAATCGAAATACACATAAGGACTACTGCTGAGACTGGTGTCTTCAAACATCGCAGTCATAATGTCAATGTGAGACCCCACATCATTAAAGTCAGGAGCATAGGTAATATATGGAGTTCCCTCAACGGCATCACCAGAGGATGTTACAGTTTGAGGATAAAATGCGAAAAAAGTGTACTTTCCGCCGGCCCACTCCTTGACAGGATCATACTTGTAGTTTCCACCTGAGTAGGTTACGTTCTGAGGCACATTGGTAAAGACATTAGGCCTTGCTGTAACACGATATGTGCTCCACTTATTATTAAAGTCGTATGTATAACCGTATACGCTGAAATTACGATTTAAGGTAGTGCCACCAACCAACGACGCACGAGTGCTGATTCCTGCATCAAGGTAAATATATGGCTTGGTCGGTACTACTATCTGTTCTTCTTCAGGAGCCGGTGCTACCTTACTACATCCTATGAACAGTGTCGAAACAAGCATCAATATGTATTTGAGTCTTTTCATTTCACTAAAATTTACTTGATGATGACTGTTCCTCCCACCTGCGGTGTTCCCCATGGATCCACCTTGGTCTGGATGTAATAAACTGTAATATCCGTAACTGAAGACAGCACGACATTATATGTGTAGCGCTTGTTTGGCTCCCATGTAACGCTCGGCAGGACAGTTTCCAGTTCAGCCGTCTCCCAGTCTGCAGCATTCTGTCGTTTAAGTTCATACTGAATCTTCAGAGATACCGGGCTGCTTCCGTCAAGAGTCTGCGGAATAAGCATCATATCACCGAAAGGATCTGCTGGCCCAAGTCTGGTTATAGTTCCCAGTGTTCCATCATCATTGACTTGTGCTGCACCGATATTATCCTCATCAGAGCCTCCTTCATATACTTTCTCCATGGTTAACCTTTCATTAGAAACAGTCGTCCAGCTATCTGTATTGCTAGAATATGTTCCGTCCTTTAGGATATTGCTAAGGGTAACCTTTCTGATTCTCATCTGATCATTTTGATGTTTACCATGATCTCGCCAGATATTCAACCTGACACTGGTCAGGATATGCTTGAACTGCAGATCGACTGTTCTGGAATAGTCTTCAACTGAGGTATCAGTCATATTTGTCGCCATCAGATAATCTTCCTGCGATGGAGTTTCATCCACGCTCAGTTTAACGGCAGAATTAATGGAATCAAAGGTATAATATGTTCCATTAGAATCGTAAGGATACGTGGCAATAAAATTGAAAACTGTCTCTGGTACCCAATATCTTAAAGGAGAATATTCCCACGAGCCTGCCGGATATGTAACCTTCGTATTCTCCATAATAAGTGTATTGGTGACAGTTGCATTGTTAATAAATGCCCAGACACCAAATCCATTCGTCTGTAGGTCACTCAGTACTGCTTTTGTTACTATATTACTGAAGCCTATCACTGATTGTGTATCAGGTTGTGGCGTGTCTAGGGGGTTCTTATTGCATGAGCAGAACCCAAGTACAGCCGCAACAGCTACAATGACAAAGCCCAATCTATTTACTTTCATAATTTGTGTTTTTCTTGGTGACCATAAGGAGACATTCAACCCCTTATGGCCTATTGAACCCCTTAGTTTTTATAAACTAAAGTACATTTTTATTTATTGGATAGTAATATTATCATTTGCTGTCCATGTAGGATCGCTCGCTACGTTGAACTTGATCTCCTGACCCACTGAAGGTTCAACTACGAAGTTATAGCTGTTGCCAGGAGCAAGAGTGATATTTGTCTTTGAATATGGCTTGGTGCCGATTTTTGTGCCATCGCAGAGGATATCGACATTGAAAGATACTGATACTTCGCCAGGGATTACAAGCAATGCTGTGCCACAATCAGCAGAATTAATGCTATTGTTGACTGAGATATTATTGATGGTATAATTGCCAGCTGTTGTTTGGGACCATGATACAGGTGATGTTGTAACATCGCAAGTGCCTACAGTTGTTCCATTTATAGTGATGTTATTAACATCAAATGAGTAATCGGTAGCGCTCTGAGAACCATTATTTACGGTGAATTTTACCAATGAAAGGAGGTGGTTGAATGTGAATGCTACGAGTGGGTTGTTTGACTCTAATCCGGTATACTCTATTGATTTTGCATATACAAGGTCAGTCTGATTGGCAGTGTAAGTCACTGTCTCAGGCAGGAGGTCAGCACCGAGAGTTACATTACTTGCGTTGGCAAGTGCAGCAAAGTAATATTGTGCGTCCTTTACCCAATACTGCTTTTTGGTACATGTCCATTCATTGTCTGTGCCAACAATTCCTGTAACTTCATCATTCGCAAAGATTGAAACTGTACCTGCTCCTCCATTTATAGTTCCCCATACATTGAATGAGGTGAAATCACTAGTGCCGCTGTATGAAGGGTCTGTTGCCTTTGTTACATTCTCAATGAAAGCTTTGTTGAAAGCAATTTCTTCTGCTTCTGGTGTGTTGATTACTTCTACCTTATTGCAACTGATTGCAAGGGCTGCGAGGGTCATGAGGGTGATAAATGTCTTTTTCATATCGTTTGTCTTTTTTTGTTTTATTCAATTTATGTCGGGCCGAGGCCCTGTTGTCATTCCCGACATGGTCGGGAATCTTTTGGTGATCACAAGGGGACATTCAACCCCTTGTGGCCTAAATCTTACTGAAGAGTTACATTTGATCCACCTGTTGCAGGAGCCCATGTAGGTTTCTGAGTTACAGTGAACTGGATCAACTCACCAACTGCGAGGCTGAGGTTGAAATCATAAGCCTGACCCTTTACAAGGTCCTGAGTTACTGTAAATGTCTTTTCCTCTGTGCTGAGCTTGACATCATCAGCAGCACCATTGGCATTCCAAAGCTCTATGGTGCATGAAACGGTGAATTCATCAGTGGTCGGGATAAGGAGTCTCTGGAACTCGCATGTCTTGCCATTAGTATCAGTAGCTCTTACATCCATGATGTCTCCGAAAGCTGTGTTACCCTTTTCGCCGGTAACTGCCCAAGAACCATCCGCAACGGTATATGTACCGTTAATATAATGGTTAATATTGATATTCTTAACGCTGTAATAGTAATCACCCTGAGTGTTAGATTTTACTGTAAACTGTGCCTTCGACAAGAGGTGTGAGAATGTGAAGTTTACTTTCTCGTTGTTGGAAGCCTGTCCCGTTGCTGTTGCAGTCGCATAGAGAAGGTCTTTCTGTGCGTTGTTTACATCTACGGTTGTATTGCAGGTGATTGTTGCAGGTATTCCGTTAGCGTCAACTGCTACTGTGCCGTCAGCCACAGCAGCGAAAGCATAGTTAGCATCTGCAATCCAATACTGATCAACCGGACAAGTCCAAACAGCATTACCAACTGATCCTGTAACCTGACAACCATTATAAATGTTAATAGTGCCAGTTGTACCTGTTACTGTACCATAGAGATTAAATGCTGTAAGAGCCTTATCACCGCTATATGTCTTATCTGCCGCTTTTGTTGCATTATCAACGAAAGGATTCGCGAAAGCGATAACTTCTCCCTCTTGAGAGCCAATAACTTCTGCTTTGTTGCAAGCTGCCACTGATACAATGGCGAGAAGTGCTATGAATGTCTTTTTCATCATACTCATCTATTAGTTATTATACTGAGTGTTGTTTTCAATCCATCCCTCAACCTTAGTTACCTTGAACTGGATAGGCTCACCGATTGAAGCCTTAAGAACGAAGTTGTATGCATTGCCACCTACGAGATTTACATCTACGGTCTCATTGTAGTTGATTACGTCGACCTCGTTTTCACCATAAAGAAGAGCGATACGAGCCCTTACATTGATATCTGTATAGTCACCTGGGATCAACAGACGTTCATAGTTTGAAGACTTAGTTACCTGACGACCTACATTAACAGCAGCCTCGTTTGCAGCAACGCCATCAGCCACAATATGTCCGAATGTAAGAGGAGCTTCTGCTGAGTATGATGTAGCAGGAGTTCCCCAAGCGTATGTAGGGAATGCAGTAACGTCACAACTAGCTGTAAGACCTACTCCAGAAATTGTAATATCAGTTACCTTGTAAGTGTAGTTTGGGTTTGTGGTATCGGCAGAAGTGTTCTGGAAAGAGAACTTAACCTTCGAAAGAAGGTGACTGAATGTGAAGGCTACAGCCTCATTGCGTGAAGCCTTACCAGTTGCTGTTGCTTCTGCATAAAGGAGGTCTGTCTGTGTTGCTGCATCATAAGCAAGGGATGACGGCATGCCATTGGCATCAGATGTTACTGTAGCATTCTTAACTGCGGCAAAGTTGTAGGTGTTGTCTGCAATCCAGTACTGAGTGTACTGGTCATCATAAGTCCATGATGTTGTAGACGAGCCCGAAACTGTTACTCCTGGGAAAATATTTACTACAGGAGCAATTACTTCTCCATCTGCATTTTTCTCATCACCTTGAGTTGTACCATATACTACAAAGCTGTTAAGTGTAGTAGTGGTGATGCTCGGATCGATTGCCTTAGTAGCATTGTCAACGAAAGCATTTTCGAAGGTGATGGCTTCTCTATTTTGGGTGAGGAGCTGATCTTTTGCGCAGCTGAATAAGGTTGCTGCTGCGAGGGTGAGGAATAAAATCTTTTTCATGGTATTTTGTTTTTATTTTTTCGAATTAGTTGAGCGGGGTGTTTTCGTTGTTTACTGTGCCTGCCTTTTCCCATCCTGAAACCTTTTCAAGGTCGAACTGGATTGGGTCGCCAGGGTTGCCGAGGCTTACGATAAAGTTGTATGCACGACCTGATTCGAGGTTGAGACCACCGGTTTCAATGGTTTTGTTCTGTGTGTCGATTACAACTTCATCCTTCAGAAGCTGATAACTGAATGTTATGTTGAATGCCTCACCCTCTGTAGGGATAAGAAGTCTGTCATAATTTGATTCTGCTGACCCGTTGTATTTAATGTCTGCAGCTTCAGCACCGCCTAGTGTGCCTTCAGTTACTGCATTTCCGAAAGGAAGATCATATATCTCTGGAGAGTCACTGATAGTCCATACTTTATCGAAAGTATAAGTTCCCTCCTTAGTAATATCATTTATGACAATATTGCTCACCTTATAGCTATATCCATTATTTGTAGCGATGGTGTTCTTGATTGTGAACTTTACCTTTGCAAGGATATGTTCGAATGTGAATTTTACAGTATGGGCTCCGCTTACATAATTCACTGTTTCTTCAGCAACAAGGATATCTTTCTGAGCGGATGCGTCAAGGAGATTAATAGATGTTGCCATATACTTGTCTGTTTCAAGAGCAACTACCTCTGACACATTATCTACGTTACCGTCTGCAACTGCACGGAACTTATAGGTGTTGCCTGGCACCCAGTACTGAGTGTGGTTTGCGTCATAACTCCAATTCACGCCCTGTCCAAGGCTATTACCTTTCTTTACGAGTTCCATGTTGAAAATGTTTGCAGTGTTGCCATCTCTGCTGATAGTTGCATAAACTTCAAACGCTTCAAGATTGCCAGTGTTGTAGCTACCGTCGTATGCTGCTTTTGTAGCATTGTCGACAAATGCATTGTCGAACACAATGGCATCTGCAGGTGTCTGCTCAACGATCTCTGCTTTGTTGCAGGCTACTGCTGTGAGGGCAAGGGCTGCGATGAGTAACTTTTTCATGTTAGCTTAAATTTTATTTGTTTTTTTGAACCTATCGCCACGGTCAGGCGGCGATAGGTTGATATGCTACTTTACAGTTACGGTTCCTGTATATCCCTTATCTCCAACCAATGTTGAAGTAGTAGCAGCCGCACCGTTAATCTTGACATTGTCAACGACAACATCGTCGCATGTTACTGTGCATCCATATGCTCTACCAACGACAGCTCCTCTCTTGTGATCAGCTTCACCGCCATTGAGATTTGAGTTGTTGATTGAAGAGTTCTTGACAACTACTGAAGTTGTGCTTGCGCTGACAAAACCTACAAATCCACCGATTGTACCATTTGCCTCAATAGTAGAATTGTTGATTGTAACGTTATCGATTTCAATGTTAGCGCCCTGGAGATCTGACCAGATTGCACTTGCAAAACTGTAATCTGCAGGAGTAGTAAGGTTCTCGATCACGAGATTCTTAACTACCTTATTGCCAGGGTTTGCATCGCCTCTGAAGAGAGATGTTGCATAGCCACCCTGAACTGCTGTCTTGACATTTGAGATCTTATGTCCCATACCGTCGAATGTAGAGTCACCCCAAAGTTCGATAGGTTTGGTCATTGCTGCACCCTGGAAGTCGATGTCTGCACCAAGAACAACATATGCGTTCTTTGCGCTAAGCTTATTAAGATCATCTGCTGTATAAACGACAGTAATGCCTTCTTCTTCAGCATCGACAACAACCCAGTTGCCATCTTTGTTCATAACAAGCATGCCAGCAGGTACATTGCCAGTCAAAACAGTACCCTCGACAAAAGCCGCCTCAGCGATAGATACCTCAACAGGCCACTCAGTTGAGCCGGCAGTCACAAAGAGATATACATCACCCTTCAACTGTGCTTCAGGAGCTACTGTGAGCTTACCTGTGTTAGCCTTTGCGCTAGGATCCTGCATCCAGATTGACTTGTTTGCACCTTCGATAACACCACCGTTTACAGTGAGAATGTTCTGAGCCTCTACACCATTGAGGAACTGACGAACTGCACGATAAGGTGACTTAACATTACCACCATTGATTACTGTTTCAGCGTAAGTGCCCTTGCCATTTGTAAGGTTATCGATACCATAAGCCATATCAGAGCCACCAAGGTGCTCGATAATACCACCATCAAGAATAAGTTTACCACCAGGGTTATTAGCAACAACAACAGATGAAGCATTCCAATCACGGTCAGTGTTTGCTTTCAAAGTGATAGAACCAGTCTTGGCTGCGCTGTTATCCTTGATAGTAAGATTTCCACGGTTGTCAATAAGGTAGAAGTTTCCAGATGTATTGCTGTCAGTACCAGAGATAGTCTTGCCATTAAGGTCGAGAACGATAGTCTGTCCATTAGCAACCTTTACACCCTCGTTAACTTCAATAGAACGAGTAAGACGGATACCTGCAGCTTCTGTTTCTACTGCCAACTTGATAGCATCAGCGAGTGAAACTGCACCATAGAAGTTATCAGTATTATCATAGTAAACCGCTGCAACCTGTACCTTATTAGTACCTACAATCTCACAGTCCTCAGCAACTACAATCTCACCAGTCTCTGATGCGTTGTAGATTGCAGATGAAGGCTCGCCATTCTCATCAGTTGCAACCACCTTAGAACCCTGGAGATAAATCAAAGTACCGTCTGCGATATTAGAACCGTCATTGTTAAGTTTCACTGCAGCATAGCCCTCAACAGTTGATTTGTCAACACTTGTCAGAACTGAATTAGTGACATTGATAGTCATGTTCTCGCCCCAAACATTCAATGCGATCAGACCTGTGACCTCGCAGTTATTTATTGTTACGTCAGCATTATCTGCCTTTCCAGGGAAATTAACAGCATAGCTTGGTGCAGTACCAGTAAACTTAACACCGTCAAGAACGAGAGTACCATTAGCATTGTAGTTGATACCGCGCTCTACATAGCTTGACGTAAAATTGAGAGTGATATCCTTGATAGTGACATTCTTCGCAGTTGCATTCTCAACCTCAGATCTGATATCGATTGCACGAGCAGAACCTGAATAAGTCAAGGTCTTGCCATTACCGTCGAGTACGAATGACTTAGTAATCACAGCCTCGCTCTCACCTGACTTTGTAAGAGTAGTTGTGAGCTCAATATCCTCATTCAATACGACTGCATTAACCTCAGGGTCGTTGAGAGCCGCAGCAAATTCTGTTGCATCGTGTACATATGCAGTATTGCCTACATAAGCAGGAGTATCAATTGCATCTTCCCACTCAGTTACGCCTACGTTGAACTCGATCTTGTGGAGATCAAGGCTGTTCTGATCAATTGTTGCAGTGAAATTATATGCCTTACCCATTTCAAGAGCAACACCAGTAACTGCAGTAGTCATATCAGTTTCATAAGCAAGGACATCACCCATATAAAGAGCGACATGGAATCTGATAGCATATGTCTGAGTTGCAGGAGCTGGAATAGTGAAACGAACATTGTCGCTAACGGCACTCTTGCCGATAGTTACATGCTCTTCATTATTCATTGTGCCCATATCAAGAGTAAGTTCGTCCTGAAGACCAGTCCAAGCAAGTTCATCCTGAGTAAGATCGATAACACCCACTGCTGGAACATCCATCTCAATGCCAGTAACAACAACTGTGTTGTTATTGTTCTGGAAACCATTCTTGAAAGTGAACTGAACCTTTGAAAGGAGGTGCTGGAACTGGAATTTCACAGGGTCAGGCACTTCGTTGAGTGAGTTAGAAGTTGTTGTCTTATACTCAGCATAAAGTACATCGTTTACACCACTGGCATTGGTGAAAGTCACTGTACCAAGACCCTCAGTTGACATACCGCCATCAGCTGCAGTCTTAATTACGATCTGATCATTTGAGCGATCTCCGGCAATAGCTGAAAACCAATAATCATTTCCAGGAGTCCAGTACTGAGTCTCACCATATGTCCACTGTGAGCCACTCTTCCAAACCTTCTCGTCATCGAAAACGATACCGGTTTCATTCGCTACAATACCCCAGACATAAATCTCTTCGATATTGTCTGTGTCTGTCACTGGGTTATTCGTACGAGTTGCATTCTCGACGAATGTGTTTGCAAACTTAATTGCATTCGGCTGCTGTGTCTCGATGGTCTGTTCCTTCACGCATGAAGAAAGAGCTGCGAGAGCAAGCATTGAAAAAATAATTTTTTTCATAACACTAGGGATTAGTTAATATTATATTGTTTGTGTTTTATTTCGCAAGAGGAAGTGCATTTGCCACATCTTCTTCCCATGGCTTGACCTCGATGATTTCGAATTCGATCGGATGGAGAGGCCCGTCAGGGTGGATGTTCTTAGGTCCGATGGTGGTCTTGAAGTTGTATTTCTTGCCGATCTTTAGTTCCTGTCCTGTCAGATTCACTGTTCTTGTCACCGAGTAAGCTGAAGTCTCATATGTGCCTACATAGAGAGCAATATCAAAAGTGATTGTATATGCGCGTGAGATTCCGGCAGGAATTGTGAAAAGTTCTGTTGCACATTCTGCAGTAGAGATTGCATCTTCACCTGTACTTGCATCTATCTTCGCTCCACCATTTACATCTCCGAACTTAAGAGCAAATTTGCCATCTTCTTCGTCAGTGATCTGCCACTTGTTATCGGTCCACCAGTTCTCCTGTGCAAGGTTGATCTTTCCGCTTTCAGGGGCAGTCATCTGCACATTCTTGATTGTCATTTTTATATTATCGGTTGTGAAGCCATTTGTGAATGTGAACTTCACCTTTGAAAGAAGATGAGCGAACTGAAGGTGAATCTTGCCAGGGTCATTATTGATCACGTCCTCATCTGTAGTAATAGCCTTTGATGCATAGATAAGGTCATCTGTGCCATCGAGGTTTGTAAATGTGATCTCGCCGAGTCCGAACTGGTTTGCTCCTGATGTGCTGACACCTATGTTGCTGTGATCTACAGGAGCGATTGCTCCAAAGTAGTAGGTGTGGCCGCCAAGCCAGTACTGAAGGTTGTTGTACTCCCATCCTGTTGTTACCTTTGTGACTCTCTCCTTGTTGAGGATCATAGCTGGTGTCTCGTCCATAAAAGACCATACGTCAAACTTGTCGATGTTTCCGCTGGTTATACTTGGATCCTCTGCTGTACGAGTCTTGATCTCGACGAATGAGTCGCCGAAAGCAATCTCCGGATCAGCTATAGGTCCGGTGACCTCCACCTTGTTGCAGGCTATCATACCTGTCAACGCAAGAGTTGTGAATAAAAGTTTTTTCATATACTGTTATTTTTATTTACATAGGAAGTTCGATGTCTTCATACTCACCCCAGTCATCCACTGTCACGTCAAATGCTCCTGATCCCTGTGTTCCGACATTCTCGGTAATCTCGATTCCGTCAACAATGATGACTCCACCGTGCGGCTGTGATGCGACCTGTTCTGTTACATCGAAACTGAATGATACTGTTCGTCCGTTCTTCAAGAGGACTTCCAGATTCAAGGCGTGCTTGTTTCCAACCTTTGTAGGATAATTTGGGTGAGGATACCCCGGTACTCCGAATGAGTTGACAAGTGCTCTTACTCCATAATCCGTAACTTCTGCATCGTAAAGGATTGTGACTGCCTCATCTGATGTGTCTCCGGTGTTCATCTGGACACTTTCTGCCATTCCTGACAAAGCTCCGCGTGCCATTGAAACGAATTCGAGACCGTCTTTGAACTCGTATCTGATCTTATATGTGAAGACAAGAGGCTGAAGAGTGATCTCTATCTTGGCCGGTGTCGGCAACTTTTCTGCATAATATCCTTCGATGAAGTTTGCATACAGCATGTCGGGTGGGTTTACCGTAACTTCGCCTTCGTTTGCATATTCATTTCCTAAATATGAAGCACGTGTGCGTGTACGGGTTGTTGCTCGCGTAGTTGCACCTTTGTCTGCACGGGAGAATATGATGTACTCAGTGTCGTTGTTATAAAAAAGAATGTCGTTATGTCCTGCATAAAGGTCTATCACACCACCATCTGGAGAAATATTGTGAATGTTATATTCCAAACCTTCTTTGAAGTTTATGACGCGCAGACCTGTTGGATCGATAGGACGGAGTTCTTCATATGGCATGAAATGTTCTGGCCATTCATTTTTCCAGTCAGGACCACCGAAACTTTCCTCCCAATCATATCTATAGTCTGCGATAATGTTGACATGGTAACGATGGGCATGGTCGCGGTGATCGTAGCACAAGTCTTTATGTGTGCACGATGTCAATATGGCTGAGAGGCCAACGATAAATATGAACAATCTATTCATCGTTTACCTCCTTTTCCTTGATTGACATTACCATGACCGAGCAGCCATACGAGAGATACCTCAAGTTTGGTAGGGCCGATATACTGACGCTTCTTCGTCGCCTGCCATACGAAGTGGCCGTCGATCGGAAGATATTCTTCGAAGATTCCCCAATGATAGCCTAATCCCAAAGTGAAGTCAAGATTCAGAACCTTTGCTATTGGAAGAGAGTATCCGTATTCCAATCCGGCGCTCCAATTTGGCTGAGCGGCCAGGAATCCTTTTTTTCCGACCTCGAAGTCATATGTGAGTCCCTGTCCGTAGATGCCGACATGATGGCCTGTGAGAGGTTTCTCATTAGCTTCCTTTCCAAGCCAGTAGCGAACAGCCAGGTCTCCGCCGTATGTACGCCAATACCAGTTCTTCTTATCTAGATTCCACCATGAATACATCCAGTTGGCGGCAATTGAAAAGTTCTTTCCAAGATAGAATTCCAATCCTCCATTAGGGATGGTCGCCAGGTCATAAAGCATATTTGTCTTGAGCGACATATAGAAATTATCTCGCTCGATCGTTTGCTTCGACTTTGATGGCGGCATAGGAGCTGGATTGACTTCCCTATTGATCATCAACTTATCAGAGCTCTTTTGCACAAGTCTGTCTGAAGGAAGATGAATAGGGATCAACGGTTCAATTTTGCGTTCTGTCCTTACAGCATACTCATCTCTTTTTCCAATTACAGTAATGGTAATTGTAGCAGAACGAAGATCATCAAACATTCTGTCTCTTACTTCTGCATATGCTTCAGGAATAGCCTTAATTGCTGATTCTTTGTCTGCAATATCTGGGTCTTCCAGAATTTTAAGCAGAGTGCTTCTATTTGCAATTGTAGAATCAAGTCGGGCAGTCTGTATCAGTCCGCTCCAATCGTTCACACGTGATTCTACCTTGAGATTATGAGGGTTAAATTCTGGAAAGAAATTAAGGAGAAGCTTCTTTGTACTCTCTGCACGCCTGATTGCAAGTCGTTCGTTGAGTATTCTCGAACCTTCCGGTGATGATGATGCATAGATAAGGAGAGAATCAGGAACAGATCCTTCCACTTCCAGCGTTGTCTTTATATCATCTAACATTGCCTGTATTGTGCGGGCATTGTCTCGATAGCTACGGTCTACATCCGATCTGCTCACGCGAAAGAAGAGAGAATATCTCTTCTCAACGCGCTCCTGTGCCACCGATGAGATGGAACAGAACAAGCATAATATGATCAGAATGATTCGTGATTTCATAGCTTTCGTTTGCTTTCCTTATACTTTATCCGAAACTTTTAAACTATCATTTCCGTATAAAGCGCAGTTTACCTCCAATATGGGACTTACAAAGTAAAGAAATCTGAGAGTTTTCCGCAAGTTTTTCTTGCTGTTTTTACGTTTTATCACATGTTTTTCTTGTCATTCACCACATTTTCATTGCTTTTACCACTATTTTACCTTATTTCACTTAATATTTGGGAAAATCGCTTCTCGTTACGCTTTTGTTGGGTTTGGAAAATTTCTTCTTGTCAGCCTTGGCCCAATATTAAGTAGTTGTCATCCGGGAAATGGAGCGTTTTTCCGGATGGGACCTCAGAATTTCGATTGCCGTCCGGGATTTCGCTCGTAATTCCGGATGGGATGGGCGAAAAGCTAAAGCCGTCCGGGAATCAAGGTGTTTTTCCGGACGAGGAGGTGGGAAAATAGATTGACATCCGGGAATCCAGTCATTTTTCCGGATGGGATGATGATGAGAAGCGATTGGCTGAATAAGAAGTTGAATAATGCTGGTCGAAAGCACCGCTTGCTGGGAGGACGGCCTTTGGTCGAGCCGCCCGGACCAGCAAAGCGGAACCTTCGGCATGCGTATACGCCGAAGGTGGTGCATCAATAGTCTAAATATTACTAAGGATTCGCAAAATCATTGGGGATTTTATGAAAATTTAGTGTTTTTGGCACCAAAATCTGCTAAATTTCGGAGATCGCAAACCCTCTAGAAATGTATGCAGGGCATATTTTATCAATTAGCTGCGTAATATTTTTTTACACGGATAGCTCTTCCGAACTTTGTAAAAAGTTGAATTATGTACAAGAGTATTATGTCGATGTCGCTTGCAGAGAAGGAGAAGATTTGTGAGGAGCGTTTTGAGACGGCCGGGCCGTTCTGGCATTTGTTTACAGACGGACGAGGGATGACTGATATTTTTATCAGCGATGATGAGTTTGATTTAGGAATGATAATTTTGGGTGTATCAGCCTGCAGGGCGCATAATGTGAGGATGATTACATTTGAATTGATGAACAATCATATTCATGTAATCTTATGCGGTGAGGAATCTGATTGCTTGATGTTCTTTGAAAATTTCAAGTCAAGACTCAGAAGGGTACTGAAAGGAACAGGGAGGTCTATTGATTGGGATCTGTTTAAGGGGAAAATGGTGAGGATAGAGGATGTAAAGCAATTAAGAAACGAGATTGCATATACTCATAGAAATGCTTTTGTTGCTCAGCCACAGTATACTCCTTATAATTACCCTTGGGGTGGCGGCTGGTGTTTTTTCAATGAGGCTTTGATGCACCTTGTTACTGTCGGATTTGAGGAGATGTCATATGACAGGAAGAGGTTGCTCACTCATTCTCGTGACATCAGAGGTCTTGAAAGATTGAGATTCATTGGAGATAGGGTGTATATACCTTCATTTTGTGATATCAGGCTTGGGGAGGAGATGTACAGTGATGCTCGTTCATATTTCAGTATTCTGACAAGAAGGGCAGAATCGTACGGGCAGATTGCTGAAAGGATCAAGGATTCAGTATTTCTGACAGATGATGAAATATTCGGTGTTGCTAGTGCATTTGTAGAGAAGGAGTTCGGTGTCAGCAAGCTGGCTTTGCTAAGTCCGGAACAGAAGATCAGGACTGCTAAGGAGTTGCATTTCAGGTATAATGCTTCCAACCAGCAGCTACGAAGACTGCTTCGGCTTGAGATCGGAGTGCTGGAGGAATTATTTCCAGGGTAGGAATCATCGTGAGGACAACGCGGTCGGCGAATACGAAGGCCGACCGCTCAAAGCAGACTTCGCGAGCTCGACCAAAGGCTCGCTACGCCTGCTTTGTGTCGTTGCCGTCCGGGAATCATGGTGTTTTTCCGGACGAGGAGGGCAAAATGATGAAGTCATCCGGGATTTCGCCAGTTTTTCCGGACGAGACCACAGAATTTCGATTGCCATCCGGGAAATGAGCATGATTTCCGGATGGGAAGGGCAAAAATGGAAAGCCGTCCGGGAATCGCTAGGGATTTCCGGACGGCTTGTTATATTTATTCAGGATAGAATTAGCGAAGGAGCTTGTTGAGAAGCTGACGGAAAGATTTCTCATCAACAACCTGTCCATCAACAAGTTCACCTTCATGAAGGATGAACATCGATGGGGTTACCTGCACATTGTAGAGACCTACATATGGCGACATAGCACCTCTTGAATCGCATACGCTGATCCATGGAAGTTCCTGATCCTTGACTGCCTTCGCCCATATGGCCTTATCAACATCAAGAGACACCTGCATGATTTCAAGACCCTTCTTATGATAGTCAGCATAAATAGGTTTAAGGATGTCCTGGTTGAACATCTTCTGCGATTGGTCAGCAGCATTCCAGAACTGAACAACAACCACTTTTGAATCAATCTCACTGAGTTTTCTGGTCTTTCCATTCACATCAGGCAGTTCGATGTCTACGTAGCTCACTTCCTGAGCATTGTCGATTCTTGCCTGGAGCTCGAGGTACTTGTAGCGCTGATCAGCCTCCTTTCTGAGAGCCTTCACATACTTTGACTCAGGATATGAAAGTTCGAGGGAGTCTGCCATAGAACGGAAATGGATTGCATCTGTGTTCTGAGCGAATACAGGAAGCTCTGCACTGAAGCTCTGGAAGAGAACAGGCACTACTGTGAGTGAACGGCTGTTCTGCATGATATACTTCACGCGGTCACGATAGTATCTGATATACTCCTGGCTCATTTCACGGCTGAGTTCCTTTGCCTCTTTCTCAGAAGCGGCCTCGACCTTAAGTGCGAGATCGTTGAGCTTGAGGAGAGAAGCTGCAAAATCCTTCTCTACCTGAGCAAGCTTGAGTGATTCCTCAGAACCGGCAACAGTATAATGTCCAAGGGTGTCTGCCTCGACAGTCACATTGTCGCCTGCTTCGAGAATGAGGGATGCGATCTTTGTGTCCTTGTAGAACACGTATACGAATTCAGGCTGTCCTTCAGCGACTTCCACCTTGTAGCTGAACTTTCCTGCAGCATCGGTAGCCACAGTGTCAAGAACTTCATAACGGTTGATGTCGAGAAGCTTCACGATAACTTCGCTTGAAGGTGCTGAAGCCACAGTACCGTCGATAACTGCCTTTGTAGAGCATGATGCAGCCATCACTACGGCTGCAAGAACCATAAGAACTTTATTTAATCTTCTCATATTCGGTCAGAATTGATGATGCGATCGCAGAGAACTCCTCTGACGAAAGCTCGAGTTTCTTTTTTCTGAAATCCATGTCTGCCTCTGTTGCGAGAGGTACGAGGTGGATGTGGGTGTGAGGAACTTCCATTCCGAGGACTGCCACGCCTACTCTCTGGCATGGAACGGCAGCCTTGATGGCCTGAGCCACCTTCTTGGCGAAAGCGCAGAGACCCATGTAAGTCTCATCCTCAAGGTTGAAGATATAATCGTCTTCTACATGCTTAGGGATGACGAGAGTGTGTCCCTTTGCCATAGGAGCAATGTCGAGGAATGCATAGAAGTCCTCGCTTTCCGCAACCTTGTACGAAGGAATCTCCCCCTTAGCAATCTTTGTGAATATTGTTGCCATACGCGTACTATATTATCGTCACCGACTATAATGTGATGTCGAGGATTTCAAACTTGATAACGCCTGCAGGAACCTTAGCCTCAACGACCTCACCCACAGAATGTCCCATGAGAGCCTGTCCGATAGGAGTTCCGGCAGCAAGCTTTCCGGCCATGAAGTCAGCCTCATTCTCGCTAACGAGAGTGAAGTTCATCACCTGGTTTGTATTGAGGTTCTTCACCTTCACCTTATTGAGCATCTGAACCTTGTCAGTACCGATCTGCGACTCATCGATCACACGAGCGTTGGCAACAAGATTCTGAAGCTTCGCGATATTGAGCTCGAGAAGACCCTGAGCCTCTCTTGCCGCCTCATATTCAGCATTCTCCGAAAGGTCACCCTTATCTCTGGCCTCTGCAATGGCTGCAGAAATCACAGGACGCTGGGCGATCGCCTCTGCAAGTTCCTTCTTTAGTTTGTCAAGACCGTCCTGGGTCATGTATTGAAGTGCCATAATAGAATATTAGTTTTAAAATTTTGGTTTCATTATTTCCGAGTAGATCACGAGTTTCTTCGGATCTATCTTCTCTTTCTTCTTAGGTTCTTCTTCGACAAGCATAGTCTTGGAAGAAGACTTTTCTGCCTTGAACTGCGACGGCTTCGGCTTTATATCCTCATGCCTCACAGGCTCAGGCTTAGGAACGACCGGCGCAGGCATGACAGGCTGCCGAACCTCAGGAAATGACGGAGACCCTTCTTCGTCATCTTTCCACTCTTCTTTATTCTCACCGAAAATCTCCGACCATTCATGCACCTGATCAGCCGCTTCCGTCTTACCGGAAGCTTTCAGTTTCTTCTCCACCAGTTTGAATATGGCCGGAAGAAGAATCAGAAGGAGTCCTAAAATCGTTTCCATATATTAGCTTTATCTGTTTCAAGCTGTCTCTTCAATTCTTCCAGAGAATCGAAACGTCGCTCTTCACGGATCCTTTCAAAGAAAGTGATCTTCATGTCAAGTCCGTAGATATCCTCGTCAAAATCAAAGATATGTGTCTCTATCGTGCGGGCATTGCCTGAACTTATTGTCGGTCTGCAGCCTATGTTGCACATGCCGAGGAATCTTTGTCCGAGCGTCTCAACCTCAACGGAATAGACTCCGTTGCAAGGCACGAGCTTCAGCGGTTCATACAACTGCATGTTAGCTGTCGGGAATCCGATCGTCCGTCCCAATCTGTTGCCTGCCACAACCACTCCATGAAGAGAGTAAGCGTAGCCCAGCATAGAGGCAGCCTCCCTCACATCTCCCTCCTCAAGCCTCTGACGGATCTTGGTAGAACTCACGGCATAGCCCTTTTCCGATGACACCATCTCAGTTCTTATGACCTCCAGTCCAAGTCCCGAAGCGATGGCGGCAACTTGATCCGCACCTTTGGCATCGCATCCCATTCTGTTGTCATAGCCAAGAAGAATGGTCTTTGCCCCATAATTTTCCATGAGCATACGAAGATAATCCTCTGTCGTCATGGTGCTGAAATCCTTCGTAAAAGGAAGTACTTCAACATGATCCACTCCCAGGTCCAGCAGTTGCTGCTTTTTCTGGTCAAGAGTGGTAAGAAGCCTGAGCGAACGGGCCTCCTTTTGCAGCACATTACGGGGATGTGGCCAGAATGTGACGACCATGCTTTCATCCCCGCGTACTGCAGCAGCCTCAACGAGCTGCTTTATTACAAGACGGTGTCCGGTGTGGACACCGTCGAAGAATCCGGTTGCTACAACCATCTTACGAGTTCGAAGTCCTGACGGTGAGGGAGATTCTCGTTCTTGGCGTAGATTCTTCCTGCCACCTGATAGAGACCTGATCTGTCAGGGTTGATTGAAGCTACATACTTGGCAACTCCGTCAATAGTCTCAACTGGCTGGAACTCATATCTCTCCTGGATATGAAGCTTGTCCTTCTTGTCAGTTGTAGCGAAGAGTACCTCAACTCCGATCTCCTCTGCATTGAGGTCACCGATATTGAGTACTACCTCTGCCTTGAAGTCCTGACCTAGATATACGTTGTCAACATTGCCGTTTGGCATAACTGCAGATACGACCTCTACATTCTTCCACTCACGACGAAGATTCTTCTTCCATGCAGCGATCTCACGTGCCTTTGCGAAGTCATCAGCAACGATGCTGTCGATTCTTGCTGCCTGTGGAACATAGTACTGGTTGATATAGTCTGTAAGCATACGGTTTGTAGTGAAGTTGCAAGCTACCTGAGCAACGCAGTTCTTCACATACTCGATCCAGTCTGCAGAACGTCCTGTCGAAAGTGACTTGTTGTAGAATGTAGGAGCAATCTCATTCTCGATGATATTGTAGATTGTAGCAGCATCGAGCTCGTCCTGGTAGTTCTGATCGTCGTAAGTGCGCTCCATTGGAAGTGCCCAGCCGGCGCCCTTCTTGTAGCCCTCTACCCACCATCCGTCGAGTACTGAGAAATGCATTACACCGTTCATTGCTGCCTTCTCACCAGAAGTACCTGAAGCCTCGAGAGGGCGTGTAGGGTTGTTCATCCATACGTCAACACCCTGAACGAGATACTTCGCTACAGTGATATCGTAGTTAGGAACGAATACGATCTTACCGATGAAACGTGGCTGCTTAGAGATCTCGACGATCATCTTGATGAGATCCTGACCAGCCTTGTCAGCAGGGTGAGCCTTACCTGCGAAGAGGAACTGTACAGGCTGCTTAGGATCGTTCACGATCTCAGCGAGTCTGTCAAGGTCACGGAAAAGGAGGTGTGCTCTCTTATATGTTGCGAAACGGCGTGCGAAACCGATTGTGAGGACGTCGTCACGGAGGTTCTCCTTGATCTCAACCACCTGCTTAGGTGAATAGTGGCTTGCTGCTGCAGGATCAGAGAGTCTTCTCTTCACCTCCTCGATGAGCTTCTTGCGGAGTGAAGTACGGATGTTCCATACCTCCTCGTCAGACACCTTGTAGATGCCCTCGAAGCATGACTTGTCGTAGTGGTGAGTCTTGAACTCCTCGCCGAACACGCGTGCGTGAACCTCCTTCCACTCAGGTGCTGTCCATGTAGGATAGTGAACACCGTTGGTCACGTAGCTTACGTGAAGCTCCTCTGGAAGATATGCAGGCCACATGTAACCGAGGATATCGCGGCTTACCTCTCCGTGGAGCCATGACACACCGTTCACCTCCTGTGAGATTGATGCTGCGAGAGTCGACATAGAGAACTTCTCGTTCACGTCTGCACCGTTCACCTTACCAAGACCCATCATAGTCTCCCAGCTAACCTTAAGACGTGAAGGATAGTGACCGATGTACTTGCGGAGGAGACCCTCGTCAAATGCATCGTGTCCTGCCGGTACAGGAGTGTGAGTTGTATAGAGTGATGAAGCTCTTACTACCTCGAGAGCCTCGTTGAACTCAAGGTTCTGGTCGTTCACGAGCTCACGGAGTCTCTCAAGACCGATGAATGCCGCATGACCCTCGTTGCAGTGGTATACCTGCGGATCGAAGCCGAGCTTGCGGAGGGCGCGGATACCGCCGACACCGAGAAGGAGCTCCTGCTTGAGACGATTCTCCCAATCACCACCATAGAGGTTGTAAGTGATCGATCTGTCCTCAGGAAGGTTTTCTGGGATGTCTGTATCGAGGAGGTAGAGTTCTGTACGACCTACGTCAACTCTCCAAAGACGAGCATTGAGGTTACGTCCTGGGAATGCAACGCTGATAGTCACCCAGTTGCCGTTCTCATCACGTACCGGAGCTGCAGGAATCTTCATGAAGTCCTGGGCAACGTCCTCTGCAACCTGCTCTCCGTGTGCGGTGAGCTTCTGATTGAAATAACCGAAACGATAAAGAAGACCGACAGCAACGAGATTGGTGTTCATGTCTGATGTCTCCTTGATGTAGTCACCTGCGAGGATACCGAGACCACCTGAGTAGATCTTGAGCGATGTGTCAAGACCATACTCCATACAGAAGTATGCTACTGAAGGGGTTGTACGCTCTGCCTTGAGGGCCATATATGCGTTGAACTCGTCCATCACTGACTTGAGGGATGCAAGGAAAGCCGCATCCTGCTCAAGCTTGTGATATCTCTTGAGACTCACCTTGTCGAGCATAGCGATAGGATTCTGGCCTGATGCCTCCCACGCCTGAGGGTCTACTGATGCAAAGAGATTCTTTGCTGATTCATTCCAGCACCACCAAAGGTTCTTGGAAAGTATTTCGAGGTCTTTAAGACTTTCTGGAAGATGACGCGACACGATAACGCTGTTCCACGTCGGCTGGTTTACTTCAAATTTCTGATACTGCATAGATTTATTATTCTTAGTCGCAGGATAGTTTCCGTTGACCGAAATTATTTTTTCTAAAGCTGATGAATAAGCTTCCTTGTAATATACGATGTTGTTTTCCCAAAGAGCAATCTCCGACACATCCTTTGCATTCGCCATATAGCTGCGTCTTGTCTCCTTGTGGATTGTAGATATTTCCTTCACACGCTCTGCAACTCCATCAACAACTTCGAAGTAATTCGAGTCGTTTCTGTCGAGCACTGTAATACCAGGATGTTCCTTACCATAGTATTTACGCACCCAAAGACCAAAGCCCGCAAGCGTAGTAGTAAGGGAAGGAACGCTGAAAGCGAGGCTCTCAAGCGGAGTATATCCCCATGGCTCATAGTAAGATGGGAAGAGAGTAAGGTCAAGACCTACGAGAAGGTCGTAGTATGAAAGGTTGAAGATGCCGTCATTGCCGTTCAGATATGAAGGAATGAAATACACCTTCACCTTATCTCCTACAGAGTTATTGAACTGAAGGTCGTTCAGACGTCTTGTGACATTGTCATACTCCGGATACATGAGGTAGTGTGAAGTCCTTGTCACATAGTTGGATCCGTTTCCTGCAAGCTTGGCTGCAAGCTGCTTGTCAGGACCGTTATGACCTGCAGGGATCATGATGAACGCATGTACGGACTTACCCTTGAAATCCATCTTGTTGACCTTGTCAAGAGCATCGATGAACACATCAATACCCTTGTTCTTCCACTCATATCGGCCACCGATACCTACAAGGACTGCATTTTCAGGAACATCCTCGCCGCACATTGCCGCTGCAACATCCACGAGTTTCTTTCTTGCAGTTGCCCTCTTCTGCTCATACTCCTCCTCTGTAGCAGGAGTAAAGCTTGGCTCGAAGCCGTTTGGAGTCACTACATCTACTGCTCTGCCGAGGAACTGGCGGCACTCCTGCGCTGTGATCTCGCTGACCGTTGTGAAGATGTCGCTGTACTGAGCGGCCTTCTTCTCGAGGGAATGTCTTGCGACCACGTTGAAACGCCTTGCCATTTCATCGGAGTTGTAGTTCATGATGCCGTCATAAAGCGGCAGATTGTTACCTGCGATGCATCGTCCGATAACTGTTGCGTGAGTCGTGAAGACTGTTGCAATCGGAACATTCACAGACTTGAGATAGAGGAGACCTGTTCCGGTCATCCACTCGTGGAACTGAGCCACGATCTTGTCGGAAGCTTCAAGATTATAATTGTAGAAGCTTTCGATAACTCGTCCGGCAGCATAGCCGAAGAGTGCGGATTCACGATAGTCCCAGTTTCCTGTCAGAGAGTCCACACCGAATCTTTTCCAGAATTCGGTAAGAATCTCGTCCTGACGGGTAAGGAACTGCTTGAAATCAACGAGAATCGCTGTAGGCTTTCCAGGTACGTTCCATCTACCGATACGTACTCTGAGGCCTTCTGAAGCAGCCTGAGCCTTCCAACCCCTGTAAAGTGAAGGGTCTTCGAGGAAGTCAGGATTGCTGTCAGTGTCCATCCATACATCCGGACCGACCATGATATGGTGGCGGTTGTACTCACTCCTGAGATAAAGGGACTTGGTGGCTACTACGGTATAGATACCTCCAACCTTGTTACACACTTCCCAACTAACTTCAAACAGATAATCCGGCTTGATAAGTTCTTTTGCCATATATCCTAAATAAATTACTTATTTACCCCGGCCGAAACCCTGATGGGCTTCGTCCGGGGAATTATATCTTTCGATTTCAAGCTTTTCATGTCGGCCTTGCGGCCTTTCTTCAAAGCATCTTACGTCGATTATTTCTTGCTTGTCTTCTTTGCGGCAGGCTTCTTTGCCTTTGGAGCAGCCTTGGCAGTCTTTGCAGCGGTCTTAGCCGGAGCCTTGACTGTCTTTACTGCCTTCTTTGCAGGAGCCTTTACCGGTTTTGCGGGTGCAAAGTTAACATCTGAAACGGAAATTGCATCATCAACTCGCAAAATAAAATCGCTGAGAACATTCATATAGTTGATAAATGCCTCATATGGAGTATCATACGGGTTGAAATATTTATGAACAGCTCCGTCTGAGAAGAACTTTGTACACATGTAATAGAAGTGGTCGCTCTCCTGAAGGTGGCCGAAATCCGACCAGAGTGCCTCGTCATTGAGGAGGGCAAGCTTCTCTTCCTGATCGTAGAGCTTGTTGAAGGCGTCGTTCTGAAGCTCGTTACCAAGCCATGCAGTCACGTCACGTTCCTCGTCTGCCCATGAGATAGGGTCCATTACATCGAGGTCGCCTACAGGTCTGTGCTTCTTTGCTGCCTGAGCCGGAGTCACGAACTCGAACTCACCGTCATTGATTACAGCCTCAGGAAGGAATCTCATGAAGTCGAAGATGCCGCTTGCAGCCTTCTGGTGCTCACCGAATGTCTCATAATCCATGAAGAGGTTCACGATGTCCTCATTCGGAGTTGCCGACTTGAGCCAGCCGAGATACTTCTCGCCTGTGAGTGGCCAGTCAGACCATGTCCTGTCTGAGAAACGGAATGCGATGTCATCGCTGAGACCTGAGTTCTTGAGGAGGAGCTTGAGGCTTGGAGCCTGAGCGCAAGTGTATACGAAGTTAGGGCTCTTCCATCCGAGAACGTGCTTAGCGCCCTCTGTAAGCATGGTCTTGAATCCCATGTCGTATACCATCTCACCGATAGCGTCAGAGTAGATGAGCTCGGTGTTGCGGAAAGTCTTAGGAGTCACTCCGAAATAGTGCTCGATCGCGCCCTTGTGCTTGAGTACCTGGTTCTTGAACTCGTTCGGTGACTGGAGCGATGCAAGAGAGTGATAGTAGGTCTCTGAAAGGAATTCAACGCATCCTGTCTGAGCGAGCTTGCGGAAGCTCTCGATCACCTCCGGTGCATATCTGTCAAACTGCTCGAGCACTGAACCCGAGATAGAGAACGCTACCTTGAAGTTGCCCTTGTGAGCCTCGATAAGCTCGAGAAGAAGGGCATTCATAGGGAGATAGCACTTCTGAGCCACTCTGCGGAGAATGGTTCTGTTCGCAAAGTCATCATAATAATGCGAATCCTTTCCGATGTCAAAGAATCTGTATAATCTCAATCTGTTAGGCTGATGAACCTGAAAATACAGACAAATACTCTTTTTCATGATTATGTTTTATTTAATTTTTGTCAATTACTTCCTGATAAATTCCCTTGATCTTAGCGGCAACGTCGTTCCACTTGATGCTGTTCACCTCGTCGTAACCGCAACGCGCAGCAAGACGTGCGATCGCAGGATACTGCAGGAGACCGTAGATGGCGTCAGCCATTGCATCCACATCCCAGAAGTCTACCTTGAGGGCATAGTCGAGGATCTCTGCGCAACCAGACTGCTTCGAAATGATCGAAGGCACGTTGGTCTGCATGGCCTCAAGTGGAGAGATACCGAAAGGCTCTGAAATAGAAGGCATTACATAAACATCAGACAGGGCGAACATCTTATGCACCTCCTTTCCGCGGAGGAAGCCTGTGAAGTGGAATCTGTCTGAAATGCCGAGACGTGCGACATGGCGGATACATCTGTTGAGCATGTCACCGCTGCCGGCCATCACGAAACGTACATCCTTGCATCTCTTGAGAACCTTTGCAGCTGCCTCGATGAAGTACTCAGGACCCTTCTGATAAGTTACGCGTCCGAGGAAGGTAACGACCTTTTCCTTCACATTCCTCTCGACCTCGAGCTTCTCGCGGCCGCTGAAGTCCACAGCATTGTGTACTGCCACAACCTTCTCCGGCTCGATGCCGTAACGGTTGATGCAGATGTTTCTTGTGAGCTCGCTCACAGCCATCACCTTGTCGGCAGCCATCATACCCTTTGTCTCAAGGTCAACTACGCGTGTATCGACCTGGTCGTCGCTTGCGCGGTCGTATGATGTCGCGTGCATGTGCACGACGAGAGGCTTGCCTGTAAGCTGCTTTGCAGCGATACCTGCGAGATATGTGAGCCAGTCATGAGCGTGGATCACGTCGAACTGGTCCTTGTACTGCATGGCGATGGTAGCACCTACCATTGCGTAGCGTGCAACCTCCTCCATGAGGTTTGCGCCATACTTTCCAGAGAATTTGTATTTCTGGCCGTACTGCACGCGGAAGCCCTTGATCTGTCTCTTGCGCTCCTCTTCCACCATTGTGGTGAAGTCCTGAGGGTCAACGTAAGGGACCATGTTGGTTCCGATGTGCACGAACTGCACCTTTCCGAGGAATTCGTCAACGGTAGCGCTGACAGTGTCAACAGCCACATCGCTGGCGTTAATGATCTTTACCGCGCTTTCGTCCTCGTCACCCGAAGCCGAAGGCATAACGAAAAGAACTTCTACATCATTGTAGGCAAGACCCTTGGTCATGCCGTAGCAGGCTGTACCGAGACCACCTGCGATATGAGGAGGGAACTCCCATCCGAACATCAATACTCTCATTTCCTTTCCTCCTTATATTAATTATACTGTTCCATTATATATGCGATACGGAGAAGAGCTGCTGTGCTCATCGCAGAAGCGATAGCACCGTGTGGCTCGTGTGGTGGGTCACCGTCGTAAAGCTCGGAGAATGCACCCACACCGTGCTTGCTGATGTCTTCGAAGAAGCCCTCAACAAGATATCTTGCTCTTCCGTAGAATGCCTCGCCCATCATTCTGAAGCAGAGGTCGATGTATGGAGCAAGAAGTGCAGGGAATGCACAACCCTGGTGATATGCGAGGTCGCGGTCGATCTGCGATCCCTCGTATACGCCTCTGTATGCTTCGTTTCTTGGAGAAAGCGACCTGAGTCCTCTCTTTGTCACGAGCTCCACATTGATTGTGTTCACAACCTCTGTGATGACCTCGTCATCGATAGGGCTGTACTCGAGATATGCAGGGAAGAGGAGGTTAGGTCTTACCGCCTGATCTACAGGACCGTTGCCTACGTAGTCAGCAAGATAGCCCCAATCAGGTTTCCAGAACATCGGCTGGTAGTTTTCCTTCACGAGATCGCGTACGCGTGTCCACTTTGCAACGAATGCATTGTCCTTCTTCGGACCGTACTTGTTCTCCATGTCGATAGCGAAGCAAAGCGCGTTGTACCAGAATGCGTTTGTCTCCACCTGGTAGCCTGCACGCTCTGTCACAGGGTGTCCGTATACATATGCGTTCATCCATGAAAGCGCAACTCCGTCGAGCTGAGCCCAGAGGAGTCCGTTAGGATGCATTGAAATCTCTTTTCTACGACCTGGGGCATAGCTCTCGATGATACCCTTGAGGGTCTCGCCGTACTTCTTCCAGATCTGTCTTTCCTTTCCGCTGAAACGGATGTACTGCTGGATGGTCTCGGTGAGACGGAGAGGAGCCTCGCACTGTGTGGTGCGGTGGAAAAGTCTCTCCTGCTCGTCTTCGATGAGGGTGTCGAGGATCTTCTCGAACTCAGCGCAGTCGCCGTTTGCATAAAGGGTAAGGCCAGGGAGAGAAACGATGGTCTCGCGGAGAAGACCGGTCTCAAGCCATGAGAATCCGGCGTTGATCTGAGCCCTGTCACCCTTGTGGCACTTGAACATCTCTGCGTTGTGAACGAGGAGGTCGTAATATGAATCGACAGAACCCATCTTCTTGAGGGTGTCGGTGAACTTTCTCTTGAGTCCGCGAGGGTTGATCTCGTTCACGGAAGCAGAGAACACCACTGTGTCGCCCGGCTTCATGTCGATGCTGAACGCACCCGGAACAAAGAGGTCCTCACGGCAGTCGAATCCGCGGCGATACTCGTCTGAATATGTCACGCCGTTGTACCAATATGGCTGAGACTTGAAGGAAGCCTGACCCGAAAGCTGAAGATTGAGCGATGGGAAACCGTTGTAGAGGCAGAATGAAACGCCGCCGTCGATCTCGTCATAAGCTGTATAAGCCTCTGAGTTCTGCGATGTAAGGCTGTGGACGCTTCTGAACGCAAGGAACGGCTTCAACATAAGGGAAACTTTGGAAGGAGCCGCGAGAAGTTCATACTTGATGAGCACCTGATCGTTGTCAGGAACCATCATGATGGTCTTTGTGAACAGGATTCCTCCGACCTTGTAGGTGATGACAGGGACAGGATCGGCATCGAAGTCGATGATGTACTTATGTCCTCTCGGCTCATAAGTGTCACCGTAACAGTGGATACCGAGGTTGAACTGCTTTCCTCCGAGCTGGATGGTCTCATCCAATGACGAAAGCAGCATGTACTTTCCGCCTCCCAGTTCCTCTACAGGGACTGCAAGAAGTCCGTGGTAACGCCTTGTGTTGCAAGTCACAATCGATGTGTTGCAGTAGGCACCCGACTCGTTGGCCGTGATGATCTCGCGCTTGAGCGAGTACTCGAGGTTCACGAGCTCGGACTTGTTGAATTTTAGAAAAGCCATATATTATTCTGTTAATGTTAATCTATCTTCTTCAATACTATAGCTGTGCGGCTCGGCAAGTAGAGAGACAGTTTCTCGTCATATCTGCCATTTCCGTTTTCACTCTTCTCGGATACACTAAAATGCACCTCTCCAGTCTTTAGTCTGGAGAAGCCGTCAAATTCGTTTTCGTCCGAGTTGAGTACAACTTCATATTTTCCAGCCGGTGCGGCAAAGCCATAATCGGCAAATGAAGCTGTGGGGTTGAAATTGAGCGCAAAGATACAATTTTTTCTTTTGAAAATAAGAATCTTTTTCTCTTCATCCTGGACAAAAAGTTCAGGAGCCTCGTCAAGTATGGATTCCTGACGCGCCAATTCGACCATAGCCTTGTCGAAATTTCGCAAATATCTGTATCTGAGATAGTCCGGCTCGGCAAGCGACCACTGCCTGCGGGCATACTTGAACGACCAGTCGTTGCCAAGGCGAGGGAAATCGATCCATTCCGGATGACCGAATTCATTACCCATGAAGGTAAGATATCCGTTACCGCATGTGGCCATCGTCACAAGACGTATCATCTTGTGGAGAGCCACACCTCGGTCCACCACCGGCGACTGGGACTCTTTATTCATCGAAGTGTACATCTCGGCATCCATAAGACGGAATGCAATAGTCTTGTCTCCCACCATGGCCTGGTCATGACACTCGGCGTAGCTGATGGTCTTCTCGTCAGCACGTTTGTTGGTGAGCTGCCACCACATCTCTCCCATGCTCCACTGGTCGTCGCTGAGTTCCTTGATCCACTTGATCCAGTTGTCGGCCACTCCCATGCTCATACGGAAATCAAAGCCTACGCCACCCATCTCGAGAGGAGCTGCAAGACCGGCCATTCCGCTGACATCCTCCGCGATGGTGAATGCATCAGGATTCATTTCATGGATGAGAACATTGGCAAGAGCGAGATATGCTATGGCATTGTCATCCACGCCCTGATTGAAATAATTCTCGTAACCCACGAACGCCTTCTCGAGGCCGTGATCCCAGTAAAGCATGCTGGTCACGCCGTCGAAACGGAAACCGTCGATATGATATTCCTCCATCCAGTACTTGCAGTTGGAGAGAAGGAAATATTTTGTCTCATCCTTGCCGTAGTCGAAGCAGCGCGAGCCCCATGCCGGGTGATGTCCCTGCCATCCGTCATAGAAATACAGCGTCTCTTTTCCGTCGAAAAGACCAAGTCCTTCCGCCTCATTATCAACCGAATGCGAGTGAACGATGTCCATCACGACCGCTATGCCGAGACCATGGGCTTCATCCACAAGGGCCTTGAACTCCTCAGGAGTTCCGAAACGCGAACTGAGTGCGTAGAAGTTGGATACCTGATAGCCGAAAGAACCATAATAAGGATGCTCCTGAAGAGCCATGATCTGCAGGGTGTCATATCCGAGGTCAGCCACCTTAGGGAGTACATTGAGACGGAACTCCTCGAATGTACCGACCTTCTCCTCTTCCGCCGCCATTCCGATATGGCATTCGTAGATGAGCGGATGAGGCCTCTTTCCCGGACCTTCATGCTTCCACTCATACGGCTGGGCAGGATCCCATACCTGTGCGCAGAACTGCTTTGTGTGAGGGTCCTGCACCGCACGGGTAAGGTATGCAGGAAGTCTCTCGGCACCACCGCCTGGCCACTCTATGAACAGTTTGTAGAGGGTTCCGTGGCTGAGGAACATGTCGTCAAGGACGATCTCCCAGTTGCCGCCTCCGATAGGCTTGAGGGCGTAGGCCTCGCTGCGACGCCAGTTGTTGAAGTCACCTATAAGATATATCTTAGTCGCATTGGGAGCCCACTCGCGGAACACCCATTCTCCCTGCGCGGTCTTGTGGAGACCGTAATAGACATGGTTGTTCATGCCTTTGCTGAGAGATCCGTCGACAGACATCCTCTCCTTGAGGTCAAGGATCATCTTCTGTCTTCTGTCAATGACAGCCTTATAAGGTTTCAGCCACTCGTCGTGGTCATAGATCATCGCTTTCTTTTTTCTTGCGCACATATGATTAGTCATTTAATGTTTCCAGTTTTTCGCGTGTGCCGCGCAGATATGCACGGCAGGCCTCTATCAGCTCCTTCGAACGTCTGATATGCTTCTCGATGTCGCCGAGGGCAGTCTTCGGGTCCTCGACCTTTGCCGCTATTGCCTCGAGCTCTTCAACGGCCTTGTCATAATCGAATTCTTCTTTCATAATCTTATTTTGAGATCCTTCGCACAGGCTCAGGATGACAATCTTACATTTTCAACAACACAGTCCATGGCACCGTCGGCGAACACGACCGACACCTTGTCGCCCTTCGCACGGCTTCCGACGCCCTTCATAACCACGCCGTCCGCGTCAACAGCAAGAGCATATCCCCTTTCGAGGATCTTCCTCGGATCCGCCGCCTCGACCCTCGCTCTGAGCAGTTCCACCTTGGATTCCGCAAGCGACATCTTCATCACAGCTCCGTTCCTTATCCTCCCATGAATATTGGACAGGCCTGCTTCCATTGCGGCTATGCGTCCCGTGAATGCTATCTTCATGCGGGTAGCGAAAGAAGAAAGCCTTGCGTCCTCGTCCTCATAAATCTCGAGGATGAAGTCGGCAAGGGCAGTCGGAGTCTTCAGGTATTCATGAGCCACCATGTCGCAGACATGATAGTCCTGGTCATGGCCTATTGCGGTCAGCACCGGCAGCGGATACTGGGCGATCACCGCTGCAAGATCATAGTCGTCGTAGCACGCAAGATCGAGCTTGGCGCCGCCGCCTCTGAGGATCAGGACCGCATCATACATTTCCTGCGAATCGTTTATCGAGTCAAGGGCGGCAATTATCGAGCCCGGGCAATCCGCACCCTGCATCAGAGCGGGATGAAGTTCGGTCTCGAAGACAAAGCCGTATGGATTTTCATGGAGATGACGCATGAAGTCGCGGTATCCTGCGGCGTCCTCAGCGGAAATGACCGCCAGACGATAAGGGAGAGCCAGAAGAAGAAGTTCCTTCTGAAGATCCATAAGTCCTTCTTTCTGAAGCCTTTCGATAGTACGCTGCCTCTCCAGTTCCTTTACGCCGAGGGAATATTCAGGATCTATATCGTTGATGATGAGCGACATGCCGTAAAGCTGGCTGTAATTCACCTGCACTTCCACAAGCACGGTCATACCCTCCTTCAGAGGAGAACCTGTCACCGACTCGAAATACGGGGCTATGAAACGGAATCTGGAGCTCCAGATGATGGCGCTCGCCTTCGCTGTAAGCCCACGGTCGTCGCTCTGCGAGAGTTCCATATAGCAATGGCCGCCGCTGCGCGCCTTGACCGCGCTGATTTCCGCTTTTATCCATATACGGGACGGAAAAAGGCCTTCTATCCCCTGCTTGAGTCTGTTCTGCAATTCAAGAAGGTCGATATGTTCCTTTTCCATGTCCTCTTTTTATAATTTGTTACAGTTATCGCAATTTACAGCGGTTACAAATTTAGCAAAAAATCCTATACACGATGCATTCTTTCATAGAAATAAAAGAAATTTTTCTATCTTTGCCGACTGATTTGGAATATTGAATTTTATGAAGGTTACAGAAGCACTTTTTGCAGGCAGCAGCACCAGGATTTCCGAGAAGCCGAAACAGAAATTCCCTGAATTCGCTTTCATCGGAAGGTCCAATGTCGGCAAGTCTTCCCTCATCAACATGCTGTGCCGCAACAACAAGCTTGCGATGACATCCAGCAAACCGGGAAAGACAAGGCTCGTGAACCATTTCCTCATCAACAGACAATGGTATCTTGTCGACCTCCCAGGCTACGGCTACGCGAAGATGTCGGCGACAGCAAAGCAGAAGCTTGAGCAGGTCATCCGCAACTACATCAACCTTTCTGAAGAGATGGTGATGCTCTTCGTCCTGATAGATTCGCGTCACGACATCGGAAAGGTAGACATGGATTTCCTCATCGAGCTCGGACAGAGCCAGATCCCTTTCGCAATCATCTTCACAAAGGGAGACAAGAGCGGTCCTCAGGCCCTTGGGGCACAGATCGAGAAGATGAAGGCGCAGATCCTCGAACTCTGGGAAGAACTTCCGCCGACATTCGTGAGTTCATCGGAGACAGGCCTCGGCAGAGACGAGATCCTCGACTACATCGGATCGGTCCTCGACACATTGGAAGAAGAAAAATAAAACCTTAACACCCTCATACAAAATGCACGACGAACACAAACTCAAGATTTTTGCCTGCAAGGCGTCGAAAGAATTCGCACTTAAAGTGGCAAAGGAGCTCAAGCTCGAGCTCGGAGACTCAGATGTAATCACATTCAGCGACGGCGGGTTCCACCCAAGCTACAATGAAAGCGTACGTGGAGCTACCGTATTCATCATCCAGTCTACTTTCCCTCCTACAGACAACCTCTTCGAACTCCTCCTCATGATCGATGCAGCAAAGAGAGCATCGGCTCATAAGGTTATCGCAGTCATGCCATATTTCGGCTGGGCGAGACAGGACCGCAAGGACAAGCCAAGAGTTTCGATCGGTGCAAAGCTTGTAGCCAACATGCTTAACGCTGCCGGCTGCGACAGAGTCATGACATGCGACCTTCACGCAGACCAGATTCAGGGATTCTTCGATTTCCCTGTAGACCACATCTACGCAAGCGCAGTGTTCCTCCCTTACCTCAAGAGCCTCAACATCGAGAACCTCGCGATCGCTGCTCCTGACATGGGTGGTGCTAAGAGAGCTAATGCTTATGCAAGATATCTCGAGTGCCCTGTAATCATCTGCCACAAGTCTCGCGAGAAGGCTAACGTAGTTGGTTCCATCACTGCTATCGGTGATGTTGCCGGAAAGAACGTGGTCATCGTTGACGACATGATCGACACAGCCGGAACACTTGCAAAGGCTGCTAACGTGCTTAAGGAAATGGGAGCTCTCAGCGTACGCGCCTGCGCTACCCACCCTGTGTTCTCAGGTCCTGCATACGACAGAATCGCAGAGTCTGAGCTCGAGGAAGTGATTGTTGCTGACACTATTCCGCTCAGCGACGACCCTGCAAAGGACAAGAGCAAGATCACTGTCCTTTCAATGACCCAGATGTTTGCAGACATCATCAACAAGGTCTACAACTACGAGACAATCAGCACAAGTTTCATCAACTAGGAACTTTATTTGATATTGATTCCGCCGGGGGCAATGAAGCCTCCGACGGAATTTTGTGTTTGAGATATGGAAATTTTATTAGCAGCAGTTGTTCTTGTCGGCCTGTGCGTATTCGGGCTTTGTTTCAACATCATCTTCAGGAAGAACGGAAAGTTCCCTGAGACTGAGATCGAGAACAATATCGAGATGCGCAAGAGGGGCATCAAGTGCGCCAAGGAGGATGAGATCAAGCTTTGGGGCAAGAAAGATGCAAACGGAAACCCTGTTGCTTGCGACGAGGGCGGCTGCGCGAGCTGCGGCAGTTCTGCGAGCTGCAGATAATCTTAACCCCCTGCGCCCCCTACTAGGGGGATTACGGCCCTGCTCGGGCCGGTCGGCTTTGCCGACTTTTTAACCTACCTCCGATCAGCGAAGGTACAAAAAACAACAGAAACTATTTTTCGGTCCCGGATAGGGACGGGCAATCATCGCCGTGAGGCGGGATATTAACAACTAAACAGATTTATTATGAGCTTATTGGCAATCGTCGGACGCCCTAATGTGGGTAAATCGACACTTTTCAATCGTCTGGTGGGAATGCGCCAGGCAATCGTAGACGAGACAGCGGGTGTTACCCGTGACAGACATTATGGAAGATGCGAATGGTGCGGCACTGAGTTCTCAGTGGTCGATACCGGCGGATACACTTCCAATTCGGATGACATCTTTGAAGAGGAGATCCGCAAGCAGGTGGTTCTCGCCATCGAGGAGGCACACGTGGTGCTCTTCATGGTGGAGGCACAGACCGGCATCACTGACTATGACGAGGAGATCGCAGACATTCTACGTCGCAGCGGAAAGCCAGTCATTCTTGCTGTGAACAAGATCGACTCAGGAGAGAAGATGTATGATGCATTCCAGTTCTATTCACTCGGACTCGGAGAGGTCTACAGCATTTCTGCTGCCAACGGAGGCGGTACAGGTGACCTTCTTGACGCTATCGTAAAGGAACTTCCGGAGGAGGATCCTGACGCAGACGAAAGACCTGATCTTCCGCACTTTACAATCGTCGGAAAGCCGAATGTCGGAAAGTCATCCATGACTAATGCGCTTCTCGGAAAGGAGAGAAACATCGTGACTCCTATCGCAGGTACCACCCGCGATTCGATCGCGACATTATACAACAAGTTCGGACACGAGTTCATGCTCGTGGACACTGCCGGAATGAGAAAGAAGACCAAGGTGCATGAGGATCTTGAGTTCTATTCGGTGATGAGGTCGATCCGCGCCATCGAGCATTCGGATGTCTGCATCCTTATGGTTGACGCCCAGACCGGCATCGAGGCTCAGGACATGGCCATCTTCAATCTTATCCAGAGAAACAAGAAGGGATGCGTGGTGGTTGTGAACAAGTGGGACACCGTGGAGAAGGACAGCAACACAATGAAGCAGTATGTGGAGGCCATCAAGGCTCGTCTTGCTCCGTTCACAGACATTCCTATCATCTTCACTTCTGTGATCAACAAGCAGAGAATCATGGACGTGCTCGATGCTGCAGCGCATGTATATGAGAATTATTCCCGCAAGATCTCCACTTCACAGCTCAATGACGTGATGCTTCCTGAGATCGAGAATTATCCTCCGCCTGCATGGAAGGGCAAGTACATCAAGATCAAGTATGTGACTCAGCTTCCTACACGTTCGCCTTCGTTCGCGTTCTTCTGCAATCTTCCGCAGTATATCCGTGAGCCTTACAGGCGTTTCCTTGAGAACAAGTTGCGTACGCACTTTGATTTTCTCGGATGTCCGGTACAAGTATTTCTGAGGCAGAAATAGTAACTTCATTATACAGAAGAGACCTTGGGTCTCTGACGGCATTGGCTCCCGAAAACGGAGGGGACCCACGGAGTGGGGAGGACCGTCAGAGACGAAGGTCTCTTCTGTTATAATATGTTTTACATATCTCTATAAGAACTAATTTAAAGAGAAGCGAAGGCGCTTCAGCGCCGCGACACTCGCGTCAGCAAGATGTTCGAAGAACATCGCAGCAGCGATGGCGCCCGACCCGACTGAAAGGAGTGGTCGGTGTTCCCCTGAAAGGGGATGTCACGCAGTGACAGGGGTTGAGATGATGCGAATCGTTGAAGGACTAGTTCTTCAACGATTCGTAGGCGTAGGACGCCAGTCCGAAGACTATCTGTGTGATAGCCTGTGAGGTGTGGGAGAGAGTGGCGTAGATGATACCCATTTCCATCGGAATGCCGTAGATGACTGAAAGGGCGAGGCTGATTATGAAATGGAAGGCACCGATTCCTCCCGGAACAGGGACTGCGAAACCGAGACCGCCTACCAGCGAGAGGAAGAGGGCGTCGATAAGGTCGAGACCTTCAAGGAAAGGAGCCGCCCACATGATGCTTGCTGCCATGAGCCAGTAGGTCATCCAGATGAATGCGGTGTAGGCGAAGAAAAGCCATTTCTTCTCCATCCTCATGCAGCTCGAAAATCCCTGGAGGATGCCTTTGAATATGCCCCATACCTTGATGCAGAAGCGGTTAGTATTGCGGTAACGCCAAAGAAGAAGCATCGATCCTGCAGCTGCAAGAACAAGGATGACTACAATCCACCATATGCTGAAGTCAAGGCGTGCTGCCATAGGATTCCATATCTGCTCCATAAAGAAGCCTCCGAACCTCTTGAATCCGCCGACCACCACAACCACAAGCAGGAGCAGCATGACAAGAAGTTCCCAGCTGCGTTCAAGTACGACCGTACCGAGGACCTTGTCGTATGAAGCCTTCTTGTGCTGAGGTTCGTCAGGACTAACCGGTGCAGACCTGCGGGTGATGACTCCGCAACGCACGAATTCACCGATACGCGGAAAGAGGAAATTGGATATGTTTCCTATATTGACACCGTTGAAAGTGGTGATGCTGGTGAGACTGTCATCTATTGGCAGGAGGAGTCGTCTCCAACGCAAGCCCCTGAGCCAGAATGCAAAAGAACCAGCCGCCATCGACAATATCACATACCCCCAGCGACAGTTCCTAAGCTCTGCCATGAAATCGTTCCATTCCACTTCACGGAAGGACACCCATAGGAGCAGAGCGGCAAGCGCAGCTGAGGCCAGGTATTTCAGTATCTTCTTTATATTCATAGAGGTGCAAATATATCCAAAAGTTTGTTAACTTTGCTCGGTTATACATATAAAATATACACTATGGCTTCAATACTTGGTATCGGAAACGCTTTGACTGACATCCTTGCAGTCCTTCCAGATGACACATTCCTTCAGCAGTTCCACCTTCCGAAAGGAAGCATGCAGCATGTGGACATGGAGACCGGAGACAAGATCTGGCAGACCCTCAAACCTATGGGCGTGCAGCTTGTAGCCGGAGGATCCGCAGCAAACACCATCACCGGAACAGCAATCTTCGGAATGGAGTCGGGATTCATCGGAAAGGTGGGTGACGACGACCTCGGCCATCTTTTCAAGAGCGACCAGGCGCAGTACGGCATCAAGTCAACTCTCCTGAAGGGAGTACATTCGTCCGGCAGGGCGATGGTGTTCATCACAGCACCTAACGCTGAAAGAACATTCGCCGTCTATCTCGGAGCTGCCCTTGAGCTCGTTCCGGAAGACTTGAAACTTGAGTATTTCCAAGGATATGACTATTTCCACATCGAAGGATATCTTGTTCAGAATCAGGCGACTATCCGTCGCGCAGTCGAGCTCGCAAAAGAAGCGGGATGCAAGATTTCCATCGACATGGCATCATACAATGTGGTAGAGTCCAACAAGGCATTCCTCCACGACATCGTAGAGAAATATGTGGACATCGTGTTCGCCAACGAGACAGAAGCCAAGGCATTCACAGGACTTGAGCCACGCGAGGCTCTTGACGAGATGGCAAGACATTGCGAGATCGCCGTCGTGAAAGTAGGAAAGGACGGCTCGATGGTGAAGTGTGGAGACGAATACCACTATATAGAGGCATGGCCTGCAAAGCCTGTCGATGCAACCGGAGCCGGCGACACCTACGCAGCAGGATTCATATATGCACATTCGCTCGGAATGCCTCTCAAGGTCTGCGGAGAGATAGGATCGATCATCGCAGCAAAGGTTGTGGAAGTGGTCGGCACAAAGATCGACATCCCGCGCTGGAAGGCTGCGAAGCAGGAAATCAGAGAACTCATCGCAGCAAACTCATAGCATATGTTTGAATTCGTGAAAAACTTCTTCAGAAGAAGGAAGATCCGCAAGTTCGGAAGCCAGATCGAGACCTCGTTCCTTCCGGTCAGCAAGATCGCTACAGTCAATGCGGTCATCGATGTCCAGGAGACGGGCTTCGATCAGCTTAAGGAAGACCTGCTGTCCTGGGGACGCCGCAAAGGCATAAAGGTCAACGTCTATTTCTTCGACTTCAGAAAGTTGAAGAAAGGCGAGCAGCTCATGACCAGCATCGACAAGACCTTCCTCCGCAAGGAACTTTCATGGATCGGCACCCCTTCATTAGGAAAGGCCGCCCCCATACTCATGGAAGAAAGCGACCTTTTCATATCTCTGATTGACAACGGAGACTTCCCTATTGACTTCATCAGCAAATGCGCAAAGGCGCGTTTCAAGATCGGACGCTACGCATATGATGGCGATGCCTTCGACATGATCTTCCATGGCGGAGCCCGCGAGGAACTGCGCGGCGACGTGTGCAGGATTTTCGAGGAACTTACGGAGTTCCTGGAGAAGATACGATGACCTGATCTCCTGCACGAAGTGAAGAATTATCAATGTAAATATTAACTGAAAGACTATAATGAGAAAACTTAAAGACTATCTGATGATAGCGGTCAAAGGTGCATGCATGGGCGGCGCCGATGTGATTCCGGGCGTATCCGGCGGAACAATCGCCTTCATCACAGGAATATATGACGAATTCGTAGGATCTATAGCTTCTGTCAACATGGAAGCGGTACGTCTGCTTCTTCGCGGACGTTTCAGGGAATTCTGGAAACACATCAACGGATCGTTCCTTCTAGCAGTAATTGCCGGTATCGGAGTCAGTGTACTCTCGCTTGCAGGATTGATGCAATACCTGCTTGAGCACCATCCGATTCAGACCTGGGCATTCTTCTTCGGCCTTATTGTCGCATCATCGATTTTCATCCTCCGCGGAATCAGCGGCTGGAAACTTCGTGAAGTACTATTTGTCCTGGGTGGTGTAGTCTTAGGCGTGACAATATGCACGCTCTCCCCTACCCAGACCCCTGATGCGCTGTGGTTCATCTTCCTCAGCGGAGCCATTGCCATCTGCGCGATGATTCTCCCTGGCATCTCAGGCAGCTTCATCCTCCTGATTCTCGGAAAGTATGAATACATCATGGGAGCCATCACCGGTCTCTTCAGCGGAGACTTTGCCAGCAACTTCCTCATCCTCTGTGTATTCCTCATCGGAGCAGTGGTCGGAATCCTTGGCTTTTCAAAGTTCCTCAACTGGCTGCTTGCCCGCTGGAATAAAGAAACGCTCATCGTCCTTGCCGGCTTCATCATCGGCTCCCTCGTGAAAGTATGGCCATGGAGCAACCCTGCTGCCATCGTGACATCCCAGTTCCCTGAACTCGCTCCGATTGCAGAAAGCATGCATGGAGAACTTCCTGCTGAAATTGTGAACCAGTACATGGCCTCTGTTGACATGCACATCGGCGGAGCAATTCTTTTTGCACTGATCGGATTCTTCCTCGTGACCGGCATCGAAATCGCAGGAAAGGTACTTTCAAAAAGCAAAGCAGCATAACATCAGACCAGGCATCACAAATGCAATAAAAATCTATTTGCAAAATAAAAAAAAAGCATTACCTTTGCACCCTCTTTCGACATCAGCCCGCCTGATTTCAAGAGAAAAGGACTGGTCCGGTAGCTCAGCTGGATAGAGCAACAGCCTTCTAAGCTGTGGGTCACAGGTTCGAATCCTGTCCGGATCACGAAAGCAAGCAAAAGCACTCAACGGAAGTTGAGTGCTTTTTTTGTGTGCCTGCGGACCGTTGAGAGCTTGCTCATCCACTTCCCACTCAACCTGATCGGGGATCAGGTGCAAAAGTATGTGTTTAAGCATATATTTTAGTAAGTCTGAACAGAAAGTATTTAACATCAGACACACCTCTTAGTTGTGCTCTGAATGACTTTATCTTTGCGTTGAAGGATTCAGCTGAAGCATTTGTTGA
>JBGVNK010000004.1:0-4643 GCA_045125535.1 Candidatus Cryptobacteroides sp. | reverse complement strand
CTTTTCACCCCCTCTGCCACATCACAAAGCCACAGTACTGATCGTCGGGCTTGGGGGCGCAGGAAAAGCTGCAGCCGCAGCCTCACACAATCTGGGATATAACCTCATCCTTATGAACAGGGATATTTCCAAGGCAGAAGTGATGGCAGCAAGACTGGGCGATCTGGCAAATGGCAGCAATATAATTAAGGTAAGCCCATTGACAGACTTCACAGAGTGCTTCCGTGAGGCGGATATCATAATATACAATATCCCTATGGCTATCCCGCAGTGGGCTGACCTTACTGATGATGACTTCAGAGGAATCACTGCCGGGAACGACATAGACATGATGGAGGTTTGCAGAAAATCAGACAGCGAAACTGCATGCACATGCCGTCCGAAAGTGATTCTCGAGGCCAACTACAAGAACCCATCGTTCGACAAGGCCCTGAAAGACAGAATGATAGAAGCCAACCCGAACGCAAGATATGTTTCAGGTGAGACATGGCTTCTCTATCAGGCACTGACAGGATATGAGATATTTACAGGAGAAAAGCCTGACCTGGCGAAAATGTCAGAAGTGATATGACCGCCTGACATCAAACATTCGTAAAGAAATTTAGAACGATTCTCAGATTTTATCACTAAATTGCAGGGTTTTTGGGATGGCCCTAAAACGAACCTTGTATTAGAGACCTTTAGGTCGATATCAAGTCCACTCTCCGAGAGAGAGGATTTAGGAGAGAGGTAACGTAATGAAGGAAAGTGCGTGAGGTAAAGTTTCGCAAGATGCGCTAACCTTCGAATTATCAACAATTTAAAACTTGCGAAACTTAAGTATAGATATATGTCATTAAACAAAGCAATGCTGATCGGTAACGTTGGACGCGACCCTGAAGTACGTTACCTTGATGGAAGTTCCGGACAAGCTAAAGTGGCGACATTCACATTGGCCACAACCGAGAGGTACAGGGACCGTAACGGTGAAACTCGTGAAAACACAGAATGGCACAACATCGTGGCTTGGAGAAGCACAGCTGATGTAGTGGAAAGATTCGTAAAGAAGGGTACCCAGGTCTATATCGAGGGCCGTATCCGCACAAGGTCATGGGACGACCAGACCGGCAACAAGCGCTACACTACAGAGATCATCGCCGACACTCTCCAGCTCCTTGGCAAGAAATCTGACAATCCTGGCGGACAGGGCGGATATCAGCCGCAGGGCGCTCCAGCACAGCAGTCATACCAGCAGCCTGCTCCTGCATACCAGCAGCCTCAGCAGCCTGCATATGCTCAGCCTGCTCCACAGCAGATGCCTGCAGCACAGCAGAATGCAGCTGACGACATGCCGGAAGACGACCTCCCATTCTAGACCGCAGGCAGACAGACCTGCACCACAAGATTAATTGAGAACAAACTAAAAAGATATAATATCATCATGAAACTTGATGTAGTACTCGGCCTCCAGTGGGGCGATGAAGGAAAAGGAAAGATCGTGGACGTGCTTGCAGGAAACTATCCTGTAGTAGCTCGTTTCCAGGGTGGTCCTAACGCAGGACACTCACTCCATTTCGATGGCAAGAGCTTCGTGCTCAGATCAGTTCCGTCTGGAATCTTCAGAGAGGATGCACTCAATATCGTAGGTAACGGTGTCGTTCTTGACCCTATCACTTTCAAGGGCGAATGCGACAATATCGCAGCCAAGACTGGCATTCCTGTAAACAAGAGAATCGTCATCGCAAAGAAGGCACACCTCATTCTTCCTACACATAGACTTCTCGACGCGGCAAACGAAGCTGCTATGGGTAAAGGTAAGATCGGATCGACACTTAAGGGTATCGGCCCTACTTACACCGACAAGATCAGCCGTCACGGACTCCGTGTGGGAGACATCCTCGCACCGGATTTCGCTGAGAGATATGCAAAGCTCCAGAACCGCCACATCACCCTTCTCAACCAGATGGGATATGAGTGCGACCCTCATGCTGAGGACGCAGAGTTCATGGCAGCATGCGAGTATCTCAAGACATTCGAACTCGTCAACTGCGAATATTATATCAACGAGATCCTCAAGGAGAAGGGCGTTCTTGCAGAGGGCGCACAGGGTTCTATGCTCGATGTTGACTACGGCTCGTATCCGTTCGTAACATCATCTACAACTTCATGCGCAGGCGCATGTGTAGGTCTCGGAGTAAACCCTCACCAGATCGGCCATGTCTACGGTATCTTCAAGGCATACTGCACAAGAGTCGGCAGTGGCCCGTTCCCTACAGAGCTCTTCGACGAGACCGGAGAGAAGATCCGCGCCATCGGACATGAGTTCGGAGCTGTCACTGGCCGTCCACGCCGTTGCGGCTGGCTCGACCTCGTAGCCCTCAAGTATGCTGTGATGATCAGCGGCGTTACCGATCTCATCATGATGAAGTCAGACTGCCTCGACACATTCGAGACAATCAAGGTCTGCACATCATACATCGTTGACGGTCAGCCTTCAAACGAGTGGCCTTTCGACACTTACGCAGACATCCAGCCTGTATATACAGAGTTCAAGGGATGGAACACCGACCTTACTCACTGCCGCACTGAAGAGGAACTCCCTACCGAGTTCCGCGAGTACATCGCCTTCATGGAGAACTTCCTCGGCGTTCCTATCAAGATCATTTCTGTAGGACCGGACAGAGATGCTACGATAATGCGATAAACAATAAGACAGGACAGCACAAAATGCTGTCCTGATTTATTTTACGGCCGCTGGTAGATGCGGAGACTGAAGTCTGGAGCGACGGTCATGAGGTGGTCGAATATGTCGGACTGCTTGCGTTCATAGACGGCCCAGGCTTTGTCACGTGTGAAGAAATAGACCTGGATCGGAAGGCCGTACGGAGTGGCTTCCTTCTGAGTCACGATGATGTCAAGATCCTGGTTCACATCCGGATGATGACGCAGATAACGCTCGATATAGAGGCGGTAAAGCTGGATGTTCGTGAGTATCTCCGAAGCATTATCATCCTTGTTCTCGGCCATCAGAGGCAGATCAGCCCTGATTCTTTCAATCATATCCGCCGTGCACACCATAAGGGAGTTCATGTCTATCACAATACACTTGTCTGCCCTTCTTCCACCGCTTTCCTGCATTCCTCTCCAGTTCTTGAACGGAACACTGACCAAGGTATATGGAGGAATCATAGTGATCGTGTTGTCCCAGTTCCGCACCTTGACGGTATTAAGCGTGATCTCTTCAACTGTCCCGTTCGCACTTCCATCAGTCATCTGGATCCAATCCCCTATCCGAACCATATTATTCTGAGACAACTGAACTCCAGCAACAAATCCTAAGATGCTATCTTTGAATATAAGCATAAGGACGGCAGCAGAGGCTCCCAAGCCAGTAAGCAGAACCTTTGGAGATTTGCCGATCAATATTGCAACAACTACTATTCCCCCAATAAAGAATAAGGCAACCTGAAGGGCCTGAAACAGGCCTTTTAAAGGATGATTACGACTCTTTTCACTGCGGCTATACAAATCCATCAGTGACATAAGGAAAGAATTAAAGACCAAGATTACCACAATTACCAGATAGGCCCAGGTGACCTTTCCAAGCATTCCTAATAACATATCGCCATGGATGACTTTAAAATGCATAAGCACCACCATGGCCAATCCTGGTATGAGCAGAAGGAGATTTCTTATCAGTTCCCGACGTCTGCCTTTAGTTATTCTAAATAAAAAAGTTGCCATGTCGGAAAACATGGCAACTTCTGTGCAAATATGTTGGATCGATTAGAGATCTGCAAGATTCTTCTGCATGTCGACAGCTGGAGCAACAAGGATTTCCTGGAACTCCTTCTGACCTGTACCTGCAGGGATAGGATGTCCGCAGATGACATTCTCCTTAAGACCCTCGAGAGTGTCGACGCGGCCGCGGATAGCAGACTCGCTGAGCACCTTTGTAGTCTCCTGGAATGATGCTGCAGAGATGAAGCTGTTGGTCTTCAATGCTGCTCTTGTGATACCCTGGAGAACCTGGCTTGCAGTTGCAGGCTTAGCCTCGCGGAGAACCATCATTCTGAGACCCTGACGCTCGAGTGAAGAGTTCTCGCCTCTCATCTCGCGTGCAGTGATGATATCGCCCTCAGAGTAAATCTCTGAATCACCGGCATCCATCACATAGAACTTGCCGTAGATAGCGTCATTTGTATCCATGAACAGCCACTTGTCAACAAGCTCCTCTGGGAGGAATTCTGTGTCACCCGGATCGTTGATCTGTACCTTTCTCATCATCTGACGAACGATGATCTCGAAGTGCTTGTCGTTGATCTTCACACCCTGGAGACGGTAAACCTCCTGGATCTCATTCACGATGTACTCCTGAACCTTGATAGGACCGAGGATGCCGAGAATGTCAGTAGGTGAAACCGCACCGTCTGAAAGACGTGTACCAGCCTTCACGTAGTCGTTCTCCTGAACAAGGATCTGCTTTGTAAGAGGCACGAGATAGTGCTTCTCGAGACCTGACTTGTTCTTGATGATGATCTCGCGGTTACCTCTCTTGATCTTACCCATGATAACCTCACCGTTGATTTCAGAAACGATAGCAGGGTTAGATGGGTTACGTGCCTCGAAGAGCTCTGTAACTCGTGGGAGACCTCCGGTGATAT
>JBGVNK010000003.1:0-97383 GCA_045125535.1 Candidatus Cryptobacteroides sp. | reverse complement strand
ACACTTTCCTGGTCATCTCTGCATAAGACTCTTTCAGATAGTTGATAAACCTTCTCATCTTTACATTTAATGGACAATGCGGTTTGGAAGCGGTCCGCAAGGTCTGTTAAACATTACCAAATCGTAACCTTTGATATTTTTTATTGGCAGGGGAACCAGGATTCGAACCCAGACTAACGGTTTTGGAGACCGCTGTACTACCCTTATACTATTCCCCTAGGAAAGTGGGTATTCCTTTCGGTTTACCCACTTGTTATTGTGGTAATTAGTCAATAAGCTTAGTTACCTGACCAGCACCTACTGTTCTACCACCCTCGCGGATTGCGAACTGGAGACCCTCGTTGATAGCTACTGGGTAGATAAGATTAACAGTGATGTGAACGTTATCTCCTGGCATTACCATCTCTACGCCCTCTGGGAGTGAAATCTCACCAGTGATATCGAGAGTACGGATGAAGAACTGTGGACGGTAGTGGTTGTGGAATGGAGTATGACGACCACCCTCATCCTTCTTAAGTACGTAGATTGAAGCCTCGAACTTCTGGTAAGGCTTAATCATACCTGGCTTAGCAAGTACCTGACCTCTCTTGATTTCCTTCTTGTCGATACCACGGAGAAGGAGACCTACGTTGTCACCAGCCTCACCCTGATCAAGGAGCTTACGGAACATCTCGACACCTGTTACTACAGTCTTCTTAGGCTCCTCACCAAGACCTACAATCTCAACCTCGTCAGAAACGTGGATGATACCTGTCTCGATACGACCTGTTGCAACTGTACCACGACCAGTGATTGAGAAGATGTCCTCGATAGGCATAAGGAATGGCTTATCGATATCACGTGGAGGAAGTGGAATGTACTCATCAACAGCAGCCATGAGCTCCATTACCTTAGCCTCCCACTGTGGGTCACCGTTGAGTGCACCAAGAGCTGAACCGCGGATTACAGGAGCGTTGTCACCGTCGAAGTTGTAGAATGAAAGAAGGTCACGGAGCTCCATCTCAACGAGATCAAGCATTTCCTCATCGTCAACGAGGTCAACCTTGTTCATGAATACAACGATCTTAGGAACGTTCACCTGACGAGCGAGGAGGATGTGCTCACGAGTCTGAGGCATAGGACCGTCAGTTGCAGCACAAACGAGGATCGCACCGTCCATCTGAGCAGCACCAGTAACCATGTTCTTTACGTAGTCAGCGTGACCTGGGCAGTCAACGTGAGCGTAGTGACGGTTAGCTGTCTGATACTCTACGTGAGCAGTGTTGATTGTGATACCACGCTCCTTCTCCTCTGGAGCGTTGTCGATAGAGTCGAATGAACGAAGCTCTGAAAGACCAGCCTTAGCGAGTACAGTAGTAATCGCAGCTGTCAAAGTTGTCTTACCGTGGTCAACGTGGCCGATTGTACCAATGTTAACGTGTGGTTTGTCTCTTTTAAAGGTTTCTTTAGCCATATCTTTATGTATTTAAAGTATATATACAACAAAAAAAGCAGAGCCGGTGGTGAGAATTGAACTCACGACCTCTTCCTTACCAAGGAAGCGCTCTACCCCTGAGCTACACTGGCGTAGTTTGAGCGGAAGACGAGGTTCGAACCCGCGACCCTCAGCTTGGAAGGCTGATGCTCTACCGACTGAGCTACTTCCGCTTTTCAAAATAAAAGCCCGATCCTTTATATGTCGGGCTTCTAGTGGGAGAAGATGGATTCGAACCACCGAAGGTATAAACCAGCAGATTTACAGTCTGCCCCATTTGGCCACTCTGGTATTCTCCCAAAATTCCTAAGAACTTTTGAGCCGATGGAGGGAATCGAACCCACGACCCCGAGATTACAAATCACGTGCTCTGGCCAACTGAGCTACATCGGCAATATTGTTTTTGAGCCTCTTCAGGAGGTTTGTTTCCTAAAGGGATTGCAAAGGTAGACATATTTTTGGAATCTGCAAAACTTTTTAATCTTTTTTGAATATTTTTTCATTTTCCTAGTCAAATATGCCATACAGTGCATCGGAAGTAAGGCCACATTCGCGTCTGAGCTCCTCCTGAGTACCCTGACTCACATACACATCCGGTATTCCCACAGCACGTACTGGCTTAGGATTGCTGCCTGAAGAAAGGAATTCCGCCACCGCAGCATGCAGACCACCGGTCACACAACCATCCTCCACAGTGACTATCCTCTTGTGAGAAGCCGCCGCCTGAGCGACAAGCGCCGTGTCAAGAGGCTTTATATACCTTATATTATATATAGAAGGATTCCATCCCTTTTCGGACTTTACCTTAAGAGCTGCCTCAACCGCCCTGTTGGACACAGGTCCTGCACATATCACAGCGACATCCGTTCCCTCAAGGAGAAGTTCGCCCTTTCCGGCCTCCATCTCGGTAAAGTCATGGCCTTTCCAGTCCGCGCCCTCGCCGTTGCCTCGCGGATACCTTATTATATAAGGACCGGTCTCGGCCTTCATTGCGGAATACATCATGTCCTTGAGCTCGATCTCATCCTTCGGAGCAGCGACCACCGCTCCAGGGATGGTCCTGTAGACAGCCATGTCGTAGCATCCGTGATGTGTGGCGCCGTCTTCTCCGACGAGTCCGCCACGGTCGAGACAGAGGACCACAGGAAGACCCTGAAGGGCCACATCGTGGATCAGCTGATCGTAGGCGCGCTGAGAGAAAGACGAATATATGTTGCAGAACGGCCTGAGGCCTCCTGCCGCGAGTCCTGCAGAGAATGTCACAGCATGCTCTTCCTCGATGCCTACGTCGTAGAATCTGTCAGGCATTTCCTTGGCAAGCTTGTTCATGCCGCAGCCCGAAGCCATGGCCGGAGTGATGCCGACAACTGAAGGATTCATCTTTGCGAGTTCGAGAAGGACGTCGCCGAAGACATCCTGGTAACGGCTCACTCCCCCTTCGCTCTTTATCCTCTCGCCTGTTTCAGGATCGAAGAGGCCCGGAGCATGCCATACCGTCTGGTTTTCCTCTGCCGGAGCATAGCCCTTGCCCTTCTTCGTGAGGGTGTGGAGGATGAGCGGACCGCCGATCACCTTGAGCTTGCGCAGAGTGTCGACAACCTGCTCTATGTCGTTTCCGTCGATAGGACCGAAGTAGCGGAGGCCCATGGCCTGGAAGAGGTCACCGCCGCTCCTGCTGACTATGCTGGACTTCATGCTTGCCACCATCCTCTGGACATGATTCCTGAGGCGGCTGTCGCCGAGGCAGTTCCAGACGCGGCGCTTTGCCTGATTGTAGCGTCTGTTGGTGGTGATGCGAAGAAGATAGTCATGAAGGCCGCCGATGTTGCGATCTATCGATATATTGTTGTCATTCAATATGATGAGAAGGTCAGAACGGCTTGCACCTGCATTGTTGAGACCTTCGAAGGCAAGGCCTCCCGTCAGGGAGCCGTCGCCGATCAGGGCAACGGTCTTGGCGCCTGTACCCTGGATCTTGGCAGCCTCTGCGAAACCGAGGGCAGCCGAGATAGATGTAGATGAGTGGCCCGCGCCGAAGGCGTCATATTCGCTCTCCGAGCGCTTTGGGAAACCGCTGATGCCGTCCTTCATACGGTTCTTGCGGAAAGCCTCGCGACGTCCGGTGAGGATCTTGTGGGCGTAGGCCTGATGGCCGACATCGAAGACAAGCTTGTCCTTCGGAGCGTCATAGACATAATGAAGTCCCACCATGAGCTCTACCGCACCGAGGCTCGAGCCGAGGTGGCCAGGATTCACGGAACAACATTCGATCATATACTGACGGATCTCTCCGCAGAGCTGCCTGAGCTGGTCCATTGTGAAGCTCTTGATGTCTGCAGGGGAATCGATCTTGTCAAGAAGATGGTATGTCGTATGGTTTCCGTCCATGTTCACTCTATACAGTTTGAATTTGCGAAGGTACTAAAAAACGCTATCTTTGCAAACGGATTTTGACAATATAAACTAACAAATATTATGGCAGAAACTATCAAGAAGTACCTTAACGACAAGTTTGCCGCAAGGTGGGCAGCGCTGATCCTCATCGCGCTTGCAATGTTTTTCGCGTACATGTTCGTTGATGTGATGTCTCCGCTCCAGTCCCTCATCGAGTCATCAAGAGGTTGGGACAGCTCGGTGTTCGGAACATACGCAGCATCGGAGTACATGCTCAACGTGTTCGGATTCCTCATCCTCGCAGGTATCATCCTCGACAAGATGGGTGTGAGATTCACCGGTATCCTTTCTACATCCCTCATGGTTGTGGGAGCCGCAATCAAGTATGTGGCCATCACTGAGTGGTTCCAGGGAACAGGCCTCTGCGAATGGCTCAACTCATGGTGGGTCGCAATGCCGGGCAGCGCGAAGCTCGCTTCACTCGGATTCATGATCTTCGGATGCGGATGCGAGATGGCGGGCATCACAGTATCGAAGGCTATCGCAAAATGGTTCGAAGGCAAGGAAATGGCCCTCGCAATGGGTCTTGAGATGGCTATCGCACGTCTCGGCGTGTTCGCAGTCCTCTCGGCATCACCACGTCTCGCTGACAAGTTCGGCGGCGTAGAGGCTCCTATCCTCTTCTGCGTGGTTCTCCTTCTCATCGGTCTGATCAACTTCATCGTGTTCTCGGTGATGGACAAGAAGCTCGACAACCAGAAGGGTATCGTGGCAGGCGGCGAGTCTGAGGAAGAGTTCAAGGTAAGCGACCTCGGAAAGATCTTCAGCAGCAAGATGTTCTGGTTCGTGGCTCTTCTCTGCGTACTCTACTACTCGGCTATCTTCCCATTCCAGAGATATGCGACAAACTTCCTTGAGGTGACCCTCAACATCCCTAACACCGAGGCTGCGGACCTCTTCAGATGGTTCCCTATCCTCGCAATGGTGCTCACTCCGTTCCTCGGAGCATTCCTCGACAACAAGGGTAAGGGTGCCACAATGCTCATGCTCGGCGCAATCATCATGATCGCATGCCACCTCAGCTTTGCATTTGTGCTTCCTCTCTTCCCGCAGAAGTGGTTCGCCCTCCTTCTCATCGTGGTTCTCGGAGTATCATTCTCACTCGTACCGGCAGCCCTCTGGCCATCAGTTCCGAAGATCATCGACCCGGTCATCCTCGGCAGCGCATACTCGCTCATCTTCTGGATCCAGAACATCGGCCTCTGCCTTGTACCTCTCCTCATCGGTGTTGTGCTCAAGAGCACAGGCGGATACGTTGCACCTATGTGCATCTTCGCATCATTCGGTGTACTCGCATTCATCATGTCGTTCTTCCTCAAGGTTGAAGACAAGAAGAAGGGATACGGACTCGAGGAACCTAACATCAAGAAATAATGTCAACCCTTAGAAAGACACTTAAGGACAACAGATGGGCATGCTGGCTTGTGCTGGCATGCCTTGTTGTTCCTATGTTCGCGTCGTACTTCTTCGACGACATGTTCTCGTCTCTGTCCGAACTGTTCAAGAACCCTGGACTTCTCGAACTCGGATGGGATATGGAGGATTATGGATTCTACGCCAGCGGATATTCGTTCCTGTGCATCTGGGGAGGCCTCATCGTATGCGGCGCTCTGCTTGACAGATTCGGCGTACGCCTCGTGGGATCGATCTTCGTGGGAATGATGGTGCTTGGTGCCGGACTTGTTACCTTTGCGATTTCAGCGGGATTCGCACCTTCCACTTCATTGTGGATCGCATATATCGGCTGCATGCTCTTCGGACTCGGTAGCGAGATCGCAGGTGTGTCCGTGACAAGGTCGATCGCCAAATGGTTCAAGGGCAAGAACATGGCCCTTGCTATGGGACTCCAGCTTGCCATCGCGCGTTTCGGTACAGCCACTGCCATCCTCGTGGCACCTATGATCGTGGTGCAGAAGGGCGCAGGCGAGATCTACACTTTGAGCGACACCAACAAGCCTGCTCTGATAGGACTTGCAGTGCTTGCCGTGGGTGCAATCCTCTGGGCTGTGTTCGTCGCTATGGATGCTAAGTTTGACCGTCAGACCGGAGAAACCGACAAGGTCGAGACTGCAGAGGAAGACAAGTTCAGATTCAGCGACATCTGGAAAGTGCTGAGCAATCCGCGTTTCCTCATGATCGCCCTTCTGTGCGTGACATTCTACTGCTGCGTGATCCGATTCAAGAAGTTCGGCGTGTCTATCCTTCTGCCGCTCTTCGGAGTGAACCTCGACATCGCTACAGTCCTTCTTGCGATGATCCCGTTCTTCACCATCCTCTTCACTCCTCTTTTCGGAGCACTGGTGGACAAGGTCGGAAAGGCTACCACGTGGATGATCGTGGGATCGGCTCTCGTGCTTGCATCGCACCTGATCATCACATTCGCACCGCAGGGAGTGCCGTTCTACGCATATATAGCAATCGCACTCCTCGGAATAGGATACTCCCTCGTGCCTTCGGCAATGTGGCCGTCGGTTCCGAAGATCATCCCAGAGAAGAATCTCGGAACGGCATATTCGCTGATCTACTGGGTGCAGAACCTCGGAATGTGGGCAGTGCCTATATACATCGGCAAGATATTCACACGCGACATCACTGAGGCGGGCAACCATGCTCAGGAGGTGACGGCTGCCCTGCATGCTGAGTGGGTCTTCATCGCCCTTGGCATCGTGGCCATCGGTGTGGCGCTTCTGCTCTACTTCTCTTCGCGGAAGCATCCTGAACTCAGGCTGGACACTCCGGCTAAAGATATTTAGCCTTCAGTACATTCCGGCTGTCAATAGATAACGATAACCGTCGCACACGATATAGGCAGGAATCGTGTGCGACGGTCGTTTTATATGTACCTCGGGGCTATTTCCTCGGATTGTTGGCCATGTACCAGAGGCGCTTGATGTCGGAAGTGATCCATGCTGCGGCAGGAGCGACGACTGTGTTGTGATTGAAGCCGTCGAGTTCGTAGAGAACCGAGTCGTGCTTGAAGTTCTTGAGCAGAGCCTGGAGATGCACATTCTCCTCCCATCTTGCAAGCATCTCGAGATCGCGGTCACCTGTGAAGAGAACCATCGGAGCGCCGCCTCTGCCTGAATGAGTGATAGGTGCGAATTCGTCGATCACTGGAATTCCCTCCGGAAGAGCCCTCTCCTTGCGGATTGTGTAATGGGTCACGGTCTGTCCGCTGATCGGATATGCTTTCGCGATGCGGTCTGCATCGAGTCCGTACTGCCGGGTGAATTCTTTTGCAAGAACCAACATGAGAGCGAGGTAACCGCCTGCCGAGTGGCCTGAAACATAGATATGGTCGGTACGTCCGCCATATTTCTCGATATTATCGAATGTCCATGCGAGAGCAAGAGCTGCATCGTCAAGATACGCAGGGCATTTTGCCTGAGGATAGAGGCGGTAGTTTACTGCCCCACTACTGCGAATCCCTGTCTGCGGAATGCATCGAGGACTTCCTTGTTTCCTCCTTCGAGACCACCTCCGTGATACCATACGAGGGTAGCGAAACCTTTGTCTGTCTCAGGGTAGTAGATGTCGAGCTTGCAACGCTCCTTTCTGTATGCGTCTGTCTCATCAGCAGATACATATGAGATATCCTTGATGAATTTGTAACCCTCGTCCTGAGGATCTCTCGGGCCTCTTGGCTGTGCCGAGGCGGTGATGGCAGCGATAATGATCGCGGCTATGGTTATCAGTTTCTTCATTTTATGTGGTTTTAATAATCGTACTGCTACTGTTTGAGGAGGACAAGATCAGCAAGGGCGATGGCCGTCATAGCCTCGACGATCACAGGAGTTCTGAGAGCAAAGCATGCATCATGACGTCCTACTATCTTCAGAGTGTCGAGCTCACCAGTACTCAAATTCAAAGTCTTCTGAGGCGCGGAAATGCTGGAAGTAGGTTTGAATGCCACACGGAATACGATAGGAGCGCCGTTTGTGATACCGCCGTTCACTCCGCCTGCTCCGTTCTTTATAGGGATACCATCAATTCCGATAGGATCGTTATGCTCCGATCCTGTCATGCGAGCCGCATCAAACCCATCCCCGAACTCGATACCACGTACTCCCGGAATAGAAAAGACTGCATGCGAAATCACAGACTCCACACTATCCCAAAATGGCTCGCCGTAACCTATGCCGACAGACGGCACGACACATTCTACAACCGCTCCAAGGCTGTCTCCTGCCTTGATTGCCTCTTCCAGCACAGTCTGGCAATCCTTGCAGATTCCTTCTTCAATCTCATTAGGGATGCCACCCAATTCCACAACACGGGCATGGATTGGATCCTGCCCCATAGGGGTTTCGTCAAGTATGGTGCTCTCGGAAAGTATCATCTTTGCCACCACACCCGCTGCAACCACCGGCAATGTAATGCGACCGGAGAAATGTCCACCCCCGCGAGGATCGTTACACTCATCCCATTTCATAGCTGCCACCAGGTCCGCATGACCCGGGCGAGGCATATCTGCAAAGGCAGAATAGTCCGTTGAGCGTGTATTGGTATTTGCGAAGAGTATTGTGAGAGGCGCACCTGTGGTGTGACCTTCATAGACACCACTGACAATCTTTGGCTTATCGGCCTCTATGCGAGGGGTTGTGCCTTTAGCTCCGCTTTTTCTTCTTGCGATATCATTGATGAAATCATCTTCTGTCAGTTCAAGACCAGCAGGTACACTGTCAATAACAACGCCGATCTGCTCTCCGTGTGACTCGCCGAAGATACTTACTCTGAATTTTCTACCGAATGTATTCATATCAATCTATTAAATACTGCGCAATTTCTGAAAGGTTTCATGAAAATCTGGAAAAGACTTTGCCACGCAGGTCTCGTCATCAATTGTAATCGGGCTGTCAGCACCTAAAGCTGCCACCTTCAAGGCCATCACCATGCGGTGGTCGTGATGGGAGGTATAACTGCCACCCTTCAAAAGACCTGGACAGTCCCCTGCCATCTGACCTTCAGCATCAGCTGCAAGCAGCCTCTGCGCCAGACTGTGACCCTCAACGATAAGAGTATTGTCTGCAATTTCCGCCTTCACACCCATCTGTGTCAGCATCTCAAGGATAGCCTTAGCTCTGTCGCTCTCTTTGTTTGCAAGACGACCTGTGCCCTCGATATGGCTTGTACCCTGACAGAAGGCTGCAAGCACTGCAATGATCGGGAAGAGGTCAGGACAATTCGAAGCATCCACGCGGAAGGCCTTGAGAGGAGCTCGCTGGACAGCTATATTTCCCTTATTACCATCGAGTTGAGAGAGACTTGCACCCGCATCCATAAGTATATCCATTATAGAAAGATCTGCCTGAAGTGATGTTGTGTCCAGACCGGCAATCTCAAGCTTGCCGAAAAGCGCACCTGCCACAAGGAAATTCGCAGCAGCACTCCAATCTGCCTCCAGGTCGATGTCCGCTGCCTTGAATCTCTGACTACCCTTCACCTTGAATACCATTCCTGTACAAAGCGACCAGTCGCCGTCCGACTCGAGAAAATCACGACCTCCGAGCATCTCGTTACCGGTCTTGATTCCGAACTTCTTCAGCACTTCAAGCGTTATGAACATATAAGGGATACTCTTAGGCTCGTTCACCATAAGAGTGGTATTCTTTTCTGCAAAAGGCAGAGCCATGAGAAGACCTGAGATCAGCTGCGAACCATGCTTTCCGGAAATCTCAGCTCGTCCTGGCCTGAGCGGTCCCTTGACCTTAAGTGGAACTTTGGGTGAAGAAATCTCCGCCCCCATAGTCTCCATAATCTCCGCAGCACCTGTAAGAGGTCTATCAAGCAATGTCTTTTCACCTGTGAACATCACCGGTCCCGCGCTCAACTGAGCCATGAGAGGAATCATCATCCTGGTTAGGAGACCCGACTCGCCCACATGAAGCACCGGAGTGCCGTCCTCAGCGGTTGAAGGGATGCCGTTCTCGTCATAAAGCTGCGAAAGACTTCCAGCAGAAGCCGCTATACCTTTAATTATCAACTCCTTGCCATTGAGTTCAACCTCAGCGCCAAGACTGCGCGCCACCTTCAGAGCCGCCTCATTATCCCCGCAAGGGGTATATCCTTTAAGATGCGAAACGCCATCGGCGAGAGCCGCTGCTATGATCGCGCGCTGAGCAAAACTCTTTGAAACAGGCATCTCCAGAAGGCTACCGCTACCGATAAATGCGAAGTCACCATACACCACCTTAGACATATCCTCAGCAGCCCACTGGCCCGGAGCAGCAGCCTCATCTTCCGAAACAGCAGCGTATGTGTATGGAGAACCCTTTCTGAGACAATCCAGACGCGAAGCCTTGCCGGCCTCACCCATACAGAACGCTATAAGACCGCCATCGGCCAGAGCTCCTATCCTTTCATTTCCGGACACCTGTTCCTCGCGACACCAGTCATAAAGCGCAATCACCTTCTCCACATCGGCCTCAGAATGAGCCGTAGTCACTATCTTGACCATATCCGCACCATGATAAACACATTTCTCCACCACAGCCTTCAGAGCCTCGAGAGAATCAGTGCCCTCGAAATCGTGGTACGACCGGATGAACACCGTGCCGTTCTCGTGAGCTGCCTGACGGATACGCTTCGACATCTGCTTCTGAGCCTCAAGCTCCACATCCACATAACGTGCACCAGCCTCAATCGCCTTCAGAAGACGTTTTTCTGCAATCTGCATTGCACGGATGAGACGACTCTGCTCAGGGCATTCAGCAAGCGAAGGATCCGACTCAGCCACCTCCTTGATACGGCAGGTCGCCACCAAAGGCACATCTGACGAAAAGATATTCTCGATTTCCCTTGCAATCAGCTCACAGCGGTCGAGACGTACCTCAGCCATCTCGCAATGCTCCAGAACCTCGAGTACCTGTTCATAATTCCTGTTCTGTATAGTAGTACAAATCATATAGTCCAGATTACATGTTCAATAAATTGAGAGTCAGAAGGATTTGCCTTGGAGATTTTATTTCAACAATCTCACGACCTCCTCAACAGCAAGCGGATAAGAAGTCACTTCGCCGATCTCGCGAATCAAGATAAAATGCACCTTGCCGCCCTCCGCCTTCTTGTCCTTCATCATGATTTCCGCCATATCAGCGATCTCATACGGACACTGAGGAAACAAACCACAATCGCAAAGATCGATAGCCAGACCACCTTCGAGCTCTGTAGGCGTATCCATATCCCCTCGGAAGACGCGGTCTGAAAGCCTTGCCGCCATGACCAGACCCATCGCCACCGCCTCACCATGCGAGATGTCACTACCCTCCCTTTGAGCCAATGTCTCGATCGCATGAGCGAAAGTATGACCAAGATTCAGCTTGCGCCTCTCCCCTCTCTCATACTGGTCGCGAGAAACAACACCCGCCTTCACACGCACAGCCTCTTCTACCAGATACATCAGCTCGCTCGAATAAGCCGCCACACAGTCGCTCCAATAGTCAGCCGCACTCTCCTCCGGAAGAAGAGAATATCCCTGCGACATCTCCGAAAGCACATCCACAGCCTTCTGATAATTGCCGTTATCATCGATGATAAAAGTCTTGAGCATCTCCGCAACACCAGCAATGAACTCTCTGTGAGGCAGACTCACAAGAACCTCAGGACAGATGAATGTGAAATCCTGCTGACGGATGATTCCGAGCATATTCTTATAACGATCGAAATTCACACCGGTCTTACCTCCGACAGCCGCATCAACTTGAGCAAGAAGAGTAGTAGGCAGATAAGCGAAATGTACTCCTCTCTTATAGATCGAAGCAGCAAAACCCACCATATCGCAAGTAATGCCGCCACCGACAGCAAGCACAAGGGCGTCACGATCAGCCCCGTTGTCCAGAAGCCATCCGCATATATCCATCACAGTATCCATCGTCTTGGTCTCTTCTGACGCCTCAATCAGTTTACCCGGCACCCCTTTACGATTCATGATTTCCGCTATATCAGCCGATGCCGGACAATGCATCGCCACATTCGCATCCATCACCGCAAATATACGAGGATACCTCTCCAATACCCCCTCAAGTTCCGCTATAGTCTCTCCGACCATTATACGGCTGATCACCCTTTCGCCTGAATATACGTTAATATGCTCCATCTGTTTGATTTGAGAATTATCGTGAATTACAATTTACAAATATACACAATTGCTCCCACCCTCGCCACATTTATTTTGCAATTTCCAAATTTTCCGATACCTTTGCAATCCTTAATGGAAGGACAATCCTTCACGTGCCTCTTTCAGCCCTGACAGCAGGCTACGGAAAAGCACACCAGCCCGGATGGCGGAATCGGTAGACGCGCTGGTCTCAAACACCAGTGGAGCAATCCGTGCCGGTTCGATCCCGGCTCCGGGTACCAAACAAAATGCAAGTGCTTGTTTTTCAAACACTTGCATTTTTCTTTTTCCTTTTTGCACCACGGTTGCACCACCGAACGGGCTATTTTGGGGCAAAATTTATGTTTTTCTAAAAATTTTTCTCAACGTACTCGAGCAACTCAGCAAAACCAGGATGAGAAAGATTCCAGTCCAATGAAAGCGATGGTCCTGTGTGCTTAGGAGTTTATGCGTCATTTCGTCTCCGCACAGCTTGACAAAAATCAACCATTTTTCGTCAAGGTGTATTGCGAATCTGGCGTATGATGGGGCGGAGACTGGCTGGGTACAAACAGATGAGCCCTATGCAACTTATGAATCATTCGAGACACAATGAGTCTATGATGTCGAGGGCAAGAAATCCTGAAATTTCCTCTACCTTATCATTCTTAACAAGATAGACGAATGGAAATCCCGTACAAGCCCCATCAGGAAATTTATATACATAAGCATCTGCCCCCTCGTACTTGCCGAGGTAGTCAAATTTGTCGCCATAGATCTCGATAAGATCCTTTGCAGCGTCCTTGACTATTTGTGGAATCTTTGTCATAGTGCACCAAATGTAATAACATTTTTTCAAAGTATGATGTTATCCATTGAACTTGATAGTCTATCAAGTTCGAAACAAAAGCAGAATCCTTATTCCAAATCTGAAAAATCATCTACGAATATATCTATCCGATTCGAAGACGGTATAGGATTTTCTGTTTTCATAAAAGCAGGCACATCTATCAAGTCCGACTGTGCTCCTGAATAACAGAATCCCTTCGAAAGGATGTACCTTTCAAGCACATCCCATGGCTCCTCCAAATAAGTTTCAATATTGATAGGATCCCCTTGATCAGGGGCATAATAGACCTTATCGCAACCGACAGCTTTGAAGTACCTCTTTACTCTTCTTCTAAAATCATTCAAGTACTTTATATCAAACCTACATCTATCTGATGTAAAGTATTTATGAAAACCAAACCACCTCCCGGGATCATCCTGGAATATGAGAGTCAAGGCATCTCTATAAATCATACCGAAAGAGAGAGCACATTCAAAATTATCATCAATATTTTCAAACTCAAATCTCACACAATCAGCCAAGGTACCCAATCCCACATCTTCTCCTTCAACCCTAATTCCATCATAAGAATCACCAAACTGAGATTTAATCAACTTAAACTCATAAGATTCATCTGTCAGCTTATACAGTATCTGATCGGAATGTCGAATGATTTTCCCTAACGACACCCATTCACTATCATCCCCCAGCCTAACATATCTATTGCGCAAATCCGCTTCATAGTCGTGATGATACCCATATTCAATATTAATATCAAACCGATCGCTGAGATCCTTAGCCAAGGTCTCAACATCATCAATCCTAAGACGATGTCTTCCAAATATATTTATATCCCATCCCATAAAATCTAAAAATTCTGAACGTTCAGACATCTATCATCTAGAACGGCACCGACTTTTTCAAATACCTTGTGCAAATATTGCCTTATGACTTAAGGCACTCATGATGTTTGTTTATTAAATGTTTTTAAGATTATAAAAACATCTAAATTTATCGCATAGATAGCGATGTTCTGTTGTCATAAGCCATTAGGCACACTACGAAGAAATTGGGCATCGCTATTTTAGTTGAATTATATCAATTCAGCACTCCTCGAACTCTTTTCTCAATTCATCCAGAGGTCTTCCTTTGTATGTAAAGTATTTCGGTCCCTGATATGCATCAGATGTATTTCTCATTTCATCTGGCAGGAAAGCAGCCGTAAATGGGGACAGTTTGTAGATGCGTCCCTCATATTCCACCTGATTATCGCTTGCTACCTTGACCTTAATATTCTTTGGGGCAAATACTACAGTCTCCCCGATTTGAATATTAACCATACTGAACCTAAATGGGGCCCTACGTTTATGAGGCTCCTCATCCTGAACTTCTGCAACGTCTTTAATTGGCTGATTATTATGATAAAGCTCAATAAAAGCATCGTCAATAGTCGTAGAAATATCACGCAGAATGTCCAATGCAATCTGTGGCTGGATGTTGAAGAACTCACGATTCTGGCGGATACGCAAATCCGTCAAACGGTCGATTGTTTTATGAATCAACTTTTCAACCTCATTATATTTGACCGTTCTGATTGTTGCAAATATCTCAAATGGGAGAGGGACAGCGGTATTATCCAACTCCTTTGATCTCACATTAACGGGTCTTGAACTCTTACCGATTTTGACCCAATCCTCTTTGAATGAGGGATTAGTGAGAATGTAGACGTATCCGGGTTCTTTCATATGTGGTTATCTTTAAGCCATACAAATATAATATCTTATGAATAAAGAACATATATAGGTTAGGTTTAAATACTGGTAAATCATTATTTAGCTGCTTGACACTTACCTGGCCATTCATAAGAAGTGGTAAAAGCTCATCTCGTTTCTTAGAGAGATAGTTTATCTCTTTAATTAGTTCATATTGTTGCATAAATATAGGCTCGATTTGGTTAAGCCATTGTTGCATCAATTCAGTTGACTTAACCTCAAGTATTGGAAACGTGCATAAATCTTCTCTAGATACCTCCTTAAATGTTGTACCAGTTCCCAATTGTTCGATTTGTTTAATATGGTGCCTGATGTAATAGTACAAGTAAGCATACAATTGTAAATCTTTGCAAACTAAGCTCTTGAACCCTTGATTAGTACACAAGTCAACCATTGCAATTGAAATCAACCCTATCGGTGCTCTACTTGATAATAAGATTGTCTTTGCCGGTAACAACCGTGTGCTGCAGGAGTTATATCCAGCACTTGTAATATTTCGATATCCATAATAGGTAAACTTTGATTGCTGGTCAGATAAATCTTTGGGAGTTATCCATATAATATCCCCACCGTAATTTGATGAGACCTCAGTAGAAGGGGTTGCGCCATTATAAATATCTGCAAAATCACGTAATGGGACATTAGACCATCCCTCAGGTATTTCTATCTTCAACTTCTCATTCCACACCATCTTACCACCGGAACTTTTATATGGCTTACCGCTCTCATCCGGAAAATCAAACTGCACGAACCAATAGTCGTACAGCTGCTTAGCCATGGCCTCTAAATAATGATTTACCGGTCACTTTTATTATCATTCGGAAAACATCACAATATGAAGAATGAGATAATAAACACCGTTATAGGTCAAATGAGCAAGACCTTGGACTCTACCCAACTCAAGACATTAAGAGAAACTCTGACATGGACACTCACCAACTATGACATCAAACAACCGGAAACGAATACCAACAAATCCATGTCTGAGAACAACGAACTTTTAGAGGCATTCTTATCAGCAAAGAAGATAGAAGGTTGCTCTGATAAGACCATTAAATACTATCAATCTACTATTAACCAGCTCCTGAGCAGCCTCAAGATTTCGGTAAAATCTATCACCACGTCAGAGCTCCGTATTTACCTCTCAGAATACCAGAGTAGGAATTCCTCTAGCAAGGTAACAATTGACAACATGAGGCGAATTTTCTCCAGCTTTTTCGCCTGGCTTGAAGATGAAGATTATATCATAAAGAGCCCGGTCCGCAGAATACATCGTGTTCGAACAGACACACTCATTAAAGAAACCATCAGTGATGAGACTCTTGAACTTCTCAGAGACTCGTGCACTGAAATCCGAGATCTTGCCCTGATTGACATACTCGCCTCCACCGGAATGCGTGTGGGGGAACTAGTAAAAATGAACATCTCAGACATAAACTTTCAAGAACGCCAATGTATAGTCTTCGGAAAAGGAAACAAAGAACGAGAAGTATATTTCAATGCTAGAACAAAGATACACTTGCAGCAATATTTACAACGGCGTACTGATTCCAATCCTGCTCTATTTGTCACCTTGGCTGCCCCTCACACAAGAATGACAATAAGTGGCATTGAAATTCGTTTACGCAATCTTGGCAAGCGTATAAATCAAGCCAAAATCCATCCTCATAAATTTCGTCGCACCCTTGCAACGCAAGCCATAGACAAAGGAATGCCGATAGAACAAGTACAGCGACTACTGGGCCATGTAAAGATAGACACAACCTTACACTATGCTATGGTGAACCAATCTAATGTGAAAATGGCGCACAGGAAGTTCCTCGGTTAATTCTATTTTGCTAACTTTGTGAACTTTCAGAAGGCACAGAGACTATGGCAGAACAGAAATACACTATCAGCGACATCGTAGAATCATACATTTCAGGCGACTGGGGCAATGATGAGCCTACAGAGGAGGCATCATGTCCGGTATCCTGCATCAGAGGAGCTGACATTGTTCCAATTTACAACTCAGAATTTAACAATATCCCGCTCAGATACATTTCCGAGAAGTCACTCGCTAACCGAGCTCTTAAGGAAGGTGATATCGTAATTGAGAAATCCGGAGGAAGTCCAACACAATCTACAGGTAGAGTTGTATATATTTCCAAAGAACTTCTTGAAGAGAAACAGGGTATCGTATGTTCAAACTTCTGTGCTGCATTCAGAATCAAGCCTGAATGGGATGCCAAATATGTGTATTACTATCTCCAGCACATCTATAATGCTGGCGTATTCTTCAACTTTGAGGGCAAAACCTCAGGTCTGAAGAACCTCATCATGGACACTGCATTCAAATCTATCACAATAAAGAAAATCGCCATTGAAACACAACGTTCAATAGCGACTATTCTTTCAACGATAGAATCAAAAATGGCTGCCAATCGTGCTATAAATCATTATTTAGCTGCGTAACGCTGACATGCCCGGTCATAAGTAGTGGCAGTAATTCATTACGCTGTTGCTCCAATAATTCTTGTTCTTTCTGATTACGTACTACCTCCTTTATCAAATTACCAGAGATATTAGCAAATTGCTTCAATATTTCCTTAGGAGGGATAGATATCAAAGTATTTCTAACAATATCCTGAGATATATTATCTCTAGCTGATCCTGTACTAAGTTTAATAAAATGATCATACAAAGATGAGAGGAAGCAGTATGTGTAATTAATCAAGTGTTCCTCCTTAGGCATTACTCCACAAATTGCTTGATTTGAGCATGCTTCAAAAGTTAATAAACTAACCTTGCCTGCAGTAGCCCCATACATTGCTACTAAAATTGTATTTATGGGGTATAATTTAGCACTGGATTTCTCTAATCCAAGCGAAGTTATGAAGTTACAGTTTTTTGTGATTATTGGATTATTAAGTTCGCCACTGTTAATCCATGGGATATTACCATTCTCATAATATTCTTTGTTTGATGATTGAGGAGTACCTCCAGAATATGTATTTGCAATATCTTTAATAAATTCACCTTCCCATCCATCCGGTATCTCCCTCTTAAGCTTTTCGTTCCATACCATCTTTCCACCAGAGCTCTTATATGGCTTACCGTTAATATCGGGAAAGTCAAACTGCACAAACCAATAGTCATACAGTTGCTTGACCATCGCCTCTAAATAATGATTTAGCGAACGGTTGATGCAGATTTTACGATCTATATTAGAGAACAGATCTCCAATTCGTTTCTGAATCTCCAATGATGGAGCAAGGATAGGAATATTATACAGAGTGTCAATTGATAATGTATAACGCATACCACTACCAGTTGCATTAAGTTCAAAATATCTCTTGATATAGTCTGAGTGCAGAAACGCATTAAGGTATTTTCCTAATATGATGTTTTCATCAGGCTTAACGAGAGCACAATGATAACCCAAAACCGTATTATCTAAGTCCTCGGCAATATAGGTTGGGACACCTATATCATCTCGCGTTTCACTATCCTTTGTAAATGCAACATAACCTTTCTTTAGAGAGAATCTATCTATATTCTTTTCACTAGTCGTTGCTTCCATAAAGTTGCTGACCATATCAGCTGTAATAGCCCAATTATGGTAAACATCAACAAAATTACAGAGCCTTACAGGGGATTCTCCCTCCTTGGATTTCTTGTCTATGCTACTGATTAATATCTCAGCAATATCCCCTAATTTATATTTCTTAAGTTCCATATACGTTAGGGGTTACTCGTTAAATTCCAAGGAGTCCAACTGCTTCATAATCTCCTCCTCAAGACGGTGGCTTTCCTTGAACATTTCAGTCAGTTTACTCTTGTAGTCAGACATCCTCTGATTGAACTCATCAGCAGTGATATCTACATAGTCAATCTTAATATCGAAATACTGGCCTGCAGAAAGCGAGTAGCCCTTTTCCTTAATCTCATCGTATGTAACTGCAACAGAGAAATCTTCTACAGACTCTCTGTTCTGGAATGTCTTTACAATCTGCTCAACCTCAAAATCTCTAAGTCTTCGCTTCTGATTATTACCTTCCTTATACTCCTCTCCCAACTTGCTGGCATCAATCAAAATAACCTTCTCATTCTGACCAGACTTATCAAAGAAGAGCACAGATACGTTTGTACCGGTTGTTGCGAAAACATTAGAAGGCATAGACACACATCCGTAAATCCATTTCTCTTCTACGATTCTTTCAAGAATCTTCTTCTCCACACCACTCTTTGAAGTAATAAAGCCAGTAGGAATAACGATTGCGCCCTTACCTGTAGATTTCAATGAATTAAGCACATGCTGGATAAAGCAGGTGTAAATAGCCATCTTAGGCTTCTGAGGGTCCACCTTCTTTACTGCATTAGGTACACCGGCCCAGAATCTAATGCCGTCTGCGGCTAATGTATCCCTATATTCCGGGAAATCAAGCTTGAATGGAGGATTAGAAACAATGAAGTCAAACTTTTTCAGTGTACCGTTAGCCTCTTTGTGTGACGGCTCCAACAAAGTATTACCCTGCACAACGTTAGGTAGCGATGCAGAAAGATTGTTCAGAATCAGATTCAAGCGAAGCATTTCACTGGATTTCTCCGAGATATCCTGACTGAAAATAGAACACCTATCCTCTCCAATCTGGTGCGCCAGGGCCATCAGGAGTGTACCAGTACCAGCTGAAGGGTCATAGCAAGTCATTCCTCTCAGGTCTGCATTTTCCCCTACCAGCAGTTTTGCCATTACCTGCGCAATCGCTCTTGGAGTATAATACTCAGCATACTTTCCACCTCCGGCGTTGTTAAAGCCTTTCAAGAGATGCTCAAAAATTCCAGAGAAGAAATCATACTTCTCATCGAAAACATCCTCAAAATTGAAAGTTGCGATATCCTTCATCAAAGACCTCGCGAATTCATCTCTTTTCTGGGTATCAGTGATGTTGATCGTAACCGCACTGAATATATTCACCCTGCTCTTACCCGATGTAGTCACCGAGAATGTGTCAGCATTTATATTTGCAATATCAATCAGCGTAGCATCCAACAGTGTTGAAAAATCACCCATTCCGGAAGAGTTGTATAAATGGGCAAGTGTGTGCTCAGGTTTAAGCCTTGGCACAGATGCAGGAAGATAACTGAACAAATCCTCCACCTCATCCTCTGAGAACTTATCGTATTCAGCATCCCACTTCTCCGCATTTCTCAGTCTCTCGCCATAAACCTGGTCCTTCTTCGCCTCGTAGCCAAACTTATCATTGAAGAACTTATACAGGAACAGTTCAGTAACAATCTTATATTCACTTCCTGTACCTGCTAGACCAAACGCACCCGTAGTACTCTTCAATGAGTCAATCAGGGCAATAGTTGATTCAGTTATACTCATTATGCAAACGCTCTTTGTTGAAAATATTCAGTTGTTATCAAATTATTGATGTACTTACGCTCTGGCAAAGTTGCTTGAATTTTAAGCTCAATCAACTTCTTTCCAATAATTGCAAGAACATCTCTCTTAAATGCATCCTCATTATCCAATATATTGATATTCAAGAATATTGAATTATCAATCTGAGCCTTCATCTGAGCAAGGCTTTCTGCAATCTCATATTCCTGAGCTGAGATAATAGGACGTTCACGCCTCTGATTCTCCTCCTCAATACGCTTGTGAATTCTCACAAACCTCTCATCTCCCTTATACTTCTTTTTCAGGATATTGTTTCTACGGTTGATCTCACGAATCTTCTTCATCACATCATCCATATACTCAATGCTTTCCTTAGCAGCCTGTGTACTTTCCGGTACAAACCCTCTCATGCGGAAATATGCACGGAACTCATCTGCCAAAAGAACATATTTATCCTCTACCTTATCAAAGTTTGCTTCAAACTCTGCCTGTACCCTCTCGCAGCGTTCTCTGATATCGTTGACAATAATACGCAATTCTTCCGATAACCCCTTCTTAAACTCAAATTCAAGTTCTGACAATGCGATATTTATGATACCGGCTACGTCCGCCTTGTGCTCTGTATTTTCAAGAAGATTCAGACGTTCAATTCTATGTGTAACCTCAGTAATCAGTGTTGGAATGCTTCCCAAAGCAAGTTTCTCAATCTTCTCCTTCAGTTCGTCATCTCCAAATGCTCTAACCTGGTTCAGCAACGCCTTAGTCTCATTCAGCATACTACGTAGCTGATACAGGCTATCCTTATTCTCAATCTCGTCTATCTCTTTTCTGAACTCCTCAGGATTGTCGCATGTGAAATTAAACAGAACACTCTTAATTTCCTTCATCTTGTTCAGAATATCCTCCTTATTCTCGATGATAGCAATTCCTACTGGTTCTTCCTGTCCTGTCTCTTCAGTATCAGCAGTTCTGTTCAGCTCACGGAGATACCTGTCATTCGTAGTGTCAAAGTTCTCCTTAATGTCCACGAAATCTACGACATATCCATACTTGAAATCTTTATACGGTCTGTTCACACGGGTAAGAGCCTGCAACAAATCATGGCCATCAAGACTTCTTCCAAGATATAATTTCTTCAGTCGCGGAGCATCAAAACCAGTGAGAAGCATCTGGTTTACAATCAGCACATCTACTGTCATCTGTTTCTTATACTCCTCGATATAAGCCTTCCTCTCCAACTTGTCACCCTCATCATGCAATATCAATGAAGCTCTCAATGGCTGCTTCATATTACCGTATCCGGCCATAGGTTCTTGCAACAGCTTATCATTCTCCTGCTGCTGAACAAATGATGTTGCTCTCTCATATCGCTCATTCCAGAGTCTATACATCTCACGAGCCTGCGGATTGGTTTTACAGACTATCATTGCGCCAATAGTCTCATCATTCTGTTCTTTTCGGAACTTTCTGAAGTCCGCAATGATATAGTCCAACAAAGCATTTAGATAACTCTCATGCTCAATGATCTTATTCTTATCAATATCGCTCTTCTTAACTTCTATGCTACCTGCTAACTTATCCAAGATGCTCTCAATCCTTTCCTTGTAGATAGTCTCAATAGGCTCACGCATGAGTTTGAGAGTATATCCATCTGAAATAGACTTATCGTAGTAGTATGTATCAATGTAATCTCCAAAAACTCTCCAAGACTCTCTCTCCTCTCTAAGCAAAGGTGTTCCGGTTAGAGCTATCTTTACAGCATCCTTGTCTGCTTCAAGAAGATTTGCGAGAAAACTTCCCTGAGGGCTATATCCTCTATGCGCCTCATCAATGAAGAACACTCTCTGCAAATTTGTGTTGTATCCATTATCAAGATTGATCTTTGCAGAATCTTCCTTGAACTTTTGGATATTCACTACCATGATTTCAGCCTTACCCTCGTTATTTACAACCGGAGCAATACTTCTGAAATCCTTCATCAGCTCATCCCTGCTGCTAGCTGTTCTCACTATCAATCCTCTTGCTGCAAACTCATCGCTCGCCTGCTCCATGAGAGCAATTCTATCTACGATGAAATAGAACTTCACTGCAGTATTCCTTGCAGCATAGAAATCTGTCAAACTGCGGACAGAATAATATGATAATGCGGTCTTACCACTTCCCTGTGTATGCCAGATTATACCACTCTTTACGCCCTGGTCAAGTTTCTTGCGAATAGCCAACGAAGCAAATAGCTGCTGATAACGCATCACATGCTTTTCAAGAGTAGTAACTTTTGTTCCATCTTCAAGCTCTGTACTCTTATTGACATATGCTACGCCATATCTGAGCAAGAACAGAATTCTCTCTCTGCTCAACATGGAAGTAAGCACCCTATTTGTCGGAGTATTTACATTTTTGTTGGTCTCATAATCAGGAAGATTCTTAATTACAACACAGTTTCGATGCCTTAAAATCACACTTTCAAGAGCACTATCGACCTCTATATATGGATAATCTGCAACGAAATTCTTATCAGCCTCTCTAAACACATTAAAGAATGCCTTATTCTTACCAGTACAGCAATAAAATGCACCCTGAATCGGCACTCTGTTGTCATTATCGTATTCCTGATTGTTTGAAAAGATCATCAGCTGAGTCAGATTGAAGAACCTACGGAAAGCCCTATTCCTCATCCTCTTATTGATCCTATCTCTCTCAGCCAATATGCCGTCGTGATTATTAGGTTTCTTAACCTCTATAAATACCAGAGGCAAACCATTTATAAAGCAAGTAATATCTGGCCTGAAGTTATCACCACTCTCTGCATTTTCACATGAAAACTCAGTAGTAACATGCCATTCGTTGTTTTCCGGGTTAGCATAATCCACAAGCTTAAGTCCACTATTGGCAGACAACAATGAATAGAACTCCTTTCCCAAATCATCATTATTTACCATTCCGGCAATTTTGTCAATCAGTTGCTGGCACTCCAAATCATTCATTAACGGATTCAGTCGCTTAACAGAGCGAATAAACACATCCGTAAGAATATTAGTACGACCATCAAACTCCTGAATATTGTCTAAATATGTATAGCCCAACCTGCACAAATGCAAGGCAGCCGGAACCTGCACACGCGTGTTCTCAGTAAAACTAGACGCCATATATGAAACTGATTTTCTTGCTTTATCTCACAAAAATACGATTTTTTTACTTGAAATGACACTTTAGTTGTCATTATGTCTCATGGCAAAAAATAACTCGCTCACCTTTCTGCCAATTTGTCATAAAAAGGCCTTTGGCAACGAGTTTGCCTACAACAATTACAACCTGATTATAAAGGACTTAAAACCTATTTAGAAAAAACTATATATGGAATTTAAAATTTACGACATCTTATCTTCATTAATACACGGCGTCATCTGTCTTGGTACTGCTATGCAACTATTCGGTTGGTCATTTCAAGACTACGGTGCGATGTATTTTGCCGCACTGTCATTTTGCATTGGATATCTTATAAATACAATTGGATCGTGGCTTCAGAAACCTTTGTTTTGGTCTTTTGGTGGAATGCCAACTAAGCAACTGTTAAGAAAACAGAAAGGCAAAACATATGCGGGTATAAGTAGCATTCCGTTCTACTTTTCTGAAGAGCTTGTGGACGCACTTAAAAAGGATTTACAGGTAGACAGCATAATTGACGATAAGTTTTCAGAGCTAATGCAGCAGGTTGCCAGACAAGGAGAGAATATTCGAATTAAAGACTTTAATTGCAGCTATGCGTTCTCCAGATCCATGCTTATATCATCGCTCATTATATCTGCACTACTAATATACAAGTTCCCATGTATATGGCAGACATACTTAATTCTTATTATCCCTATCATTTGTTACTGCAGATGCAAAAATAGAGCATTCCACTATGCAAAAGAAGTAGCTATGGAGTACCTCCATACAAGACGAACACAGGAAACTGATAACAATTAAAAAGAATAAATATATGGCAAGAACAGCATCAATGAAGATTTGGAATGTGGAGCTCGGGTTAGCTGTCCACATCAAAGCCCCCAATGGAAGGTACATCGTTATTGACCTTGGCTCTACTAATAACACATCGCCACTTCAAAGTCTTTACAGAAAAGATGTTGGGTATATGATTATTACACACCCACATCTGGATCATTTTAGCGATATTCAGAACATCGATTGCGCTAGACCTCAGATTCTTTCCAGATGCAAGGATTACTCAAGAGCTGAGCTATTGGAAGGAGCCAGAGATTGCGACAAAGACAAGATCATACAATACTGCAATTTCGCAGAGGCATACAATGGCCCTGTCCCATCATACATGGATCCCACAACAGATGCACCATTTGATGGTTTAACTACAGAGGTATTCAGCACATCTGCTTGTGATAAGAGCAATAAGAACAACTTCAGTTCTATTGTTATACTTAAGCTAGGCAATGCAAAGGTGGTTGTCTGCGGAGACAATGAGAAAGAATCCTTTGAGATTCTAATGAAACGTACTGACTTCAAAGAAGCAGTCAAAGATGCATGGGTATTGGTTGCTCCTCATCATGGCAGGGAATCTGGGTATTACGAAGAGTTTGTTGATTTAGTCAAGCCTGATATAACAATCATTTCTGACAAAAGTGGGACCGATACTAGTGCGTCACAGAAGTACACAAACAAGAGTAAGGGATACAAAATCAATAACAAATTGACTGGAGAAAAAGAAGATAGATACTGTCTAACAACTAGAAAAGACGGTAATATTGAGGTCATATTCGGAGAAACCGACTCTTTCGGATATATCGGTACCCTTCAGATTAACACACACATTTAAGTTGATAAACAAATCCTCTTCAACTGGGTGAAGGTTGAAGAGGATTCTTTTATCAGCTACTTCTCCGGTTCATGCCCCTCACCAAGCAAGGTGATGAGCTCGTTCATGCGGTTGCCTAAGGTGGCCGTGATGAGTCGGAAACGGGTTGAGTGACGGTTGATTAACTCTGAATCAGTACCGGGATGCTTGAGTGCCTCTTGGAAGTCTTTCTGAGCCCTGGTCATTCTAGCCTCAAGGACTCGGATACACTCCACCGTACTTTTGATCAGGACTGTGTAATCCTTTCGGATCGGGTCCTGATGAACCACTGTAACAACCTTAATCTGATCGTCAAGTGCAGCTGCACGGATGAAGTCAGATACCGTGTCATAGCGGTACTTATCCTTACGTTTCTGAAGGATTTTCTCCTCCTCCGGGGAGAAACGGACGTTGTGGAAATAAGTCCGTCTTTGACCATAATAAGTCTCCATAATTTTAAAAGTTTAAAGTGTGAATAATTGTGATTTTGATGACAACGCGACTCGGGAGCAAGTTGTGCCCGGACGCTCTTGCGGACGCAGTGTGACACGTTTTGTCTGACAAACGCCCATCTTGCTACATGTCCAGAACAAAAGGACATGTAAAGTTCCGCTTCAAGTGTCACGCGATGTGTTACGTGTGTTAAACGAACACCCATCTTGCTACTAGTCCAGTACTAAATTCACTCGTTCCGGGACTTAAAGTTTGAGTACAGGTTGTCATGCGTCAGTTCAAGGCAGACCTCTCCGCCATAGCCATGTCTGTTCTTGCGAAGCCAGAGATCCAGGTCACGTCCTTCCTTTCTCTCGATCATAAGAACAATGTCTGCATCCTGCTCGATGCTTCCACTGTCTCTCAGATCCTGAAGTTGGGGCGGTCGCTTCTCCTTGACGTTGTTTCTGTTCAGCTGACAGAGCAGGACCACCGGACAGCGGCAATCCTTGGCCAATCGCTTGAAGGTCTTGGTTGCCTGAGATATCTGCTGATAGAGAGGCTGTATCCCTTCAAAGCGGAGCAGTCCAAGGTAGTCGATGAAGACTATTCCGCACTTGCCTTTCGCCTTCATCGAGTTGACCTTCGCAACCATATCTCCGACTGACTTAGTCGTATCATCGACATAAATCGGGAGATTACACAGTTTGGTAACTCCTTGCTCGAAGACGCTCCAGTCCTTGATCTTAGCCTGGTGGATCTGCTCCGGTCTGACATAGCCTGTTGAGACCATGAATCGCTGAACGACTTCTTCCTTGGACATCTCCAGGCTGAAGATCAGCGCCGGGACACCCGCCATCGCAGCAGCTTGAGCCATATGCACCATCAAGGCAGACTTTCCCTCTGAAGGACGGCCAGCTAGAACAATCATATTTCCCGGTCCGAATCCGCCATAAAGGAAGCGGTCCAGTTCGTCGATTCCTGTTGGAACTCTGATGACATTTCCGGACGCCTGCTCACTTGCTCTCTTCTGGATATCATCGGCTATCTCGTTCATGACTTCACCGATATGATGCAAGCTTCGGCACTCTGAAAGCATATCCGCCTCGTGATTCAACTCATCAATCAGTTTATTGAACTTTTCCGAAGAAGATAAGGACATATCACCGGACACCTGGACCATCTTCATGGCCAACATCTCCAAGAACCTGACTGTGCGAAGTTCCTTGAGATAGTCGATGTGCTGATAGATGGAAGCATCTGTGGTTACGTTCTGGGTTGACTTTGTCAATATTGCTGTCACATCCGAATCCTTCAGATGATAGGCAACATTCACCAAGGTCACTTCCTCGTCATTCTTCCTCATTTCAACCAGCACACCCAGGACTTTACGGGCGTGCGGGCTGGCTATGAGCGAAGTGAGCGACTCCAGATTAACTCGACCAAGATGATACGGGTAGGAGATGAGTTCTGCCATCAGAAGCATCTCAATTTCTGGGGAGCTATTCTTCTTCATCATCGCGGAATGTCATCAAAAGAATGAATAACTCCAGAGTCCCCATTTTCATTTTCATTAACATTTTCATTCTCATTTTCATTGGGTTGTGAAGAATGAGAACCTGTGGTTAATGCTTTTGAATAACCAGTGGTTGTTCCGTTGTCAGAACCATTGGTCTTTCGGGGTGCTCCACCTTTTCTGCCGTTCTTGCGCTTGGTTCGATTGGCGTCAAGCTGCGGTCCGATTAGAGGCCATATCACTTTGATAGATCCTCCGGAAAGATCCGGAGGGGTTCCATCAAGTGCATACTCCACAATGGCTTCGTAGATGGCAAGCCTTTCCTCTTGTGGACAGTTATCGATAGATTCCTTGAATCCTCGATAGAACACTAAAGAGTTCTCTCTGTCCATGGCCTAGTGCTTGAGCAATCGTTCGACTTCCGACCTAAGGTAGAGTCTCTTGGCACCAATCTCAATTGGCACCAGATACTTCTGTTTCATCCAACGCCATAAAGTCGTCGGAGAGATGTTCAGCATATCCATCACCTGGTCTCTGGTGAGATATGTCTCCTCTTTCGAACGCTTCTCGCGCTCTAGAGATTCCTGTTCTAGGAGCTCCGCTAACAGGCTCCTGTTTGCTTCCATCAAGTCTTCGAGTCTGATGGTGATACTCATGTCCGGGAACTGCTTTGCAACTTCCAAGAGGTTTACTGATTGTAACATAGTGTTCACATGTTAAATGGTTGTGTTCCTCGCCCGCGGCAGCTAACCCGCGGGGTTTTCAACACTCCCCATGAACCCCCCGGTTAGCTGTCACGGGTTTCATGGTTTTGCAAAGATTCACCCTCTTTTTCCGCATACCAAGGAGCGGATATCCGGTCAGAGTATCACCCTTATTTTCAACACTTTAGACAAAGAAAAACCGACACATGCGGATAGTGCGATTGCACTACAACGCTTGTGTCGGCAGATATCCGGCCCAAAATCTCTTAAATGAATTTACTTTTTCTTCGAAAAGTTCGCAAAATTGTAAAGTTCTGCAATGTTTTGATCTGTGCGATACTTGTTCTTGGATGTTTCCAATGGAGGCTTCACGCTTAAGGCCTCACAAAATTTTGTCAACCACTTAGGAAAACTCATCTCCTCGGCCACTACTCCTTCTGTCTCATGTAGAACCAGAGCTAATCGAGCTAGATCTGTTATACTGAATTTCTCACGCTTATCTCCAAGAATACACTCTAATGCCAAACAATAGTCGATATTTTTACCCTTGTTACCTCTGAAGGCTGGAGTAAACAAAGCTCTGAATTCCTTCTTCTTAATTTCTATGTTAGCCACGCCGAACTTCTGTGGTCCAGACTGCTTTGGCTTAAGGCTTGGTTCATTATCTGCTTTCGTATCAGAGACAAGGTCAACCGGATTTTTTATCTCCATATCCATGAGCATCTTCTCTGTCTCCCACTCCAGCCTTCCAAGCTCCTCTATTTCTTTGGCTGCTCTCGCGGCATCTTCCTCTCTCCACTTGGCCTCCTGTTCTGCCTTTATCTTTTCTTCCTCCGCCTTGCGTCTCAGATTCTTGTTTCGTATGCATTTAGCTACAACATACAGAACGACAAACACACCCAAAGCCGGCAAGACACCATAAAGGATGCCTACCCAGATTTTGCTGAACGTGTGCACAATCGTAGCGACTAAAGCGTCGGCCGTCGAGAAACCTTCCTCGTAGATATATTTCGTAAAGACCTGGAAGATGACTGAAGCAGCAAAGATTGCTGCCAGAATATAGGCAAAGATCAGAATCCTCTTGCCGAAAATATCATCTATGACCTCATATGTAAATTTCGCAACATCTCGTGCTTTTTCTTGAATTTTCTTCTTATCCATATTTATGTGGTTTTCCTTCTTGCTTGCACCACAAAAATATACACAAATTTTCAAATAATAGCACAATCGGCCTTACAACACACTCAGAGGCCGTTTTTGCTCCGCGATTTTTTTGATGGTTATTTCCCCACCCGTAATTATAATTAGCGGAATCCATCAAAAAAAGATAGATTCCGCTAATTATAATATTTTCCCAGCCTTTAAATTGCACTGACTTTAGTGCGATTTTTCAGAAAACTGCACTGAAAACAGTGCAATATTCTTGGTCCAACCGGTTACAACTTGTCACCGGTTCATCAATCGGCTCTATAAGGACAAGAATTGGCGAGGGGTACAAATTGTCCCCCTCACGAAACTATACCACCTTTCCTGCATTGACAGGCTTGTCATCCCAGTAATATGATCTAAGAACACCTTCCATGTCAATATAGAACGGCTGTCTGCAGTCAAGACAATATGCTCGATCTCCTATTCGGACCGGATGTAGCTCCTGCTGAGAATGGCCGAATATCTGGATGACATCATTCCATGGGAAAGACTTCTCGCTCACATATTCATCAAGATCCGCCCAAATCATGCTTCCGTCAAGGTAGCGTCCGCCTCGCCCATATCCTATTTGCGCCAACACTCTCAAGAGCGAATCATTATGGACATCCTTCTTATATATCTTCAAGCCATTATCAAGAAGTGCTAGAACCTTCTCTGGAATAGGCACATCTGTTCCAAAGAACTGCTCGTTGTTCTTCAACCAATACTTTGAGATTCCCGCATGGCTGAATAGGAAACGCTTCCCATTAACCTCAGTCAGATATGCCAGCTCAAACAGATCGTAATTCTCACGAAAGAACTTCCGATAAAAGGGAGCCTGTTTGTAGTCGTACCTATGCTCACACAAGTGCCGGTTCAGCATATAACTGCTATCGTGATTACCTATCAGCAGATGTACGCGGCCCGGATGCTGTTTCTTGACTTCCACCAATTCCTTCAATGGGGCAAAGACTCCCTTTTCATGAAGCTCATCACCTGGATATGGATCAAGATAATCACCAAGGCATACAATCTCAGCACCATCATCAACTGCTTCACATAAAGCTTTTTGATAAAAGGTCCTGCCGTGAATGTCCGGCAGGATAAGTATTTTCGGATTAATCATCTTCTTCAAAATTTGTTGTTCTGACTGTAGCGAACTCCATTATATCCAACATCTTGAAGTCGGTATCCTCATATTTCCAGGTCCACTTCTGGTGGAAATGGCCGTAGTACCACTTGTTCACGGGATGCCCGTTTTCCTTCAATGTCCGGTATAACCTGTCCATGGTAGTACGTTCCATATCGCAGTCCACAAGAAGCTGCGAATCATATGACGCCCATCCTCTTAGGCCATTCTTGTCAAGAAGAGGGCAGAATGACGGCGCCGTATGAGTCACGACGGTATCAATCAGACAATAATCGCTTATCTCTTCGATTTTAGCCTCGTCAAAGACAGGCATTTCGTCCGTCCAATATGTGGCAGTCTTTTTCCTGAGATTTCTGGCGGCCTCGCGTTGACGAGCCATCCTGTCAATACTGACTCCACCTCCGACACAAAGGATATCTAGTCCGCATGCTTTGATTACAGAGTAGTCCGGTACGCAACGAAAACGTTCATAACTGATCTTCTCATCCTGGAAGTACGACGGGTCATCGTGATTTCCTCTCATAAACACAATCCAGTTATTCGCCTCAAGGAGTCTATTGAGAACCTTGACGTAGACCATGCCATAGTAACCAAACCTTTCGAAACCGAAGCCGCAGTCCCCTGCAACTATTATCACGGTATCTGTCATCGCATACTGGAAACTAGTCCTATACACAAGGGTTTCAAAAGCCCCATGTATATCACCGCAGACTACAACCTGCTTAGCTTCGTTATATTCAAATATCTTCATATCATTCTTTATCGAACTTTATCACAAGTGGTTCATAAACACTAGGATTTGTTTAGAGAACAGATTTTATATATTCCCGATCTATATATCGTCCTTGCATATAGCCATCTTCTGTACTATATATCTTCTCGAATGTCGCACCTCCCATTCTTACTCTGACGTTCCACCATTCATACATCTTCTGAGTCTCGACTTTTCCGTTGAATTCTGTTATAACCATTCTGTGATTCTGCAAAAACATATTGGCCAACTTTATCCAATTCTTATAATCCGAGTAGTCTCCGAATATATCTTCAAACAGATAGGAGCCATAGTCTGTCTTTTCCGGAATACCCTGCGTTCTTTCTTCAACACGCACTACTGTTCCATTAACTACATCTACATACCATTCATGTTTTACAAAATATTCGATTTCATCTTCCTGCGGATTATCTGTAAACCAGTGAAAAATGACACTGAAAACATCTATGGTGGGGTCTCCGTATGATTCAATATGAATATTCTTATACCATCCGATTCGGTCATTCACCTCACGGAGGATATCCATACCTGTAAACGCCCATTTGTCAATAGGAACCCACTCCATATGCTTAGCAATGTCCTCCGCATGCATTACAGAAGCAATCGACTTTCTTCCTATCGCATAACGATATGACATCCATATACAAGTCTCTTTAAAATCACTCATAATTCCATGTAATTAATTGTTTCTCATCAATTTGAAGTCTTATAATCATCTGCCGCAAACTCCTCAATCATCCGCAACAACTCAGCACCTTTATCCTCATCTGATTTTTCACTTGCAGCAACTTCACGTAAGCGCCATACAAAATTTTTATCAGCAGACGCCTTTCTATTGAGAATCGTGAAATGGGACCCTATGTAGAACACGTTCTCTGATTCTATCTGGAATAAACGGTCATCCATCTCACCCGGTGTCCCATAAAAGTCACTCCAGAGATTATCGAATTCCGTATACCAGGTGTCGTCCATCACCTTATATGTATCAACCCTTCCATTCCAGACTCCTCCGATCACCTCGGTTTCCGGGTCTACACCCTCCAAAGCTTTCAATAATTCCTTTACTTTCATTTCTTGCTTCCTCCTCAATTTCTAATCATCTTGAATTTCCTCTTCTTTATATCCCGGAAGACTTTCCGGATCATATTCCTTTCGATACTCCATGATATGCCACGCAATCATTTCCGGATACACTTCCCAATAATGGCGGCATACCCTCCTGTATAACAACAGCATTCGTTCATCTCCAGCAAAACCAAACATATAATCAAGTAGCCATCCGACATCTTTCATCGGTGCAACCCTGCTGCAAATATCGTCCACCAGAGGTGTATATACTGCCACTGCCATATCATGGAGACCTTTAATCTGCTGCGCCAGGCCATGTATTTCCTTCTCAAATTGCTCTTTCATTGCATCTATCTTTATTACACCTCAATGAACTTTCGTCCATCAAAACCATACTCATGCTCACCGCGCTGAACGTATCCCATCTGATTGCACACGACCTTGGTGCCGTTGATTTCTGTGTCGATGTTAGTATGGGAATGTCCATATATCCACACATCAATCCGGCTATCGGCGATATAGTCATGCAGATCCACCGCAAATGCAGTATTTAGCGGGCTCCTTTTATGATGCGGCGCAACGACAGCCATTGTCGGAAGATGATGAGTCACCACCACGATGTGCTTTGCATCACTCTCTGCTACACTCTTCTTTATGAAGGCAAGACATTTCTCGTGTTCATCATTGAAGTGGCCCGGCAGAAAGTTCTTCCCTCCATATCGAATCTGATAGAAGTCGTTCATACCCTGCCAAATAGTAAACTCATTTGCGGGATTTATGCGTGACCACAGAGTGCTAAAAATAAAGTCTGTGTCATCAACACGAATGACCCTATTCTGGTGATAGTGTACATTCGGGAGAATCTCACGGCTCCAGCTGTCACCATTCTCCAGCACATCACCGAAGCCGTAGTATTCATGATTGCCTAGCACCAGGAACACCTCACGGTAATTCTCGGAAACCCATTCCCAAAACTTACTGTTAGGGAGATTCTTGTCTCGTAAATAGGCAGTATCACCTGCCAGTACAAGAACATCTCCAGTTACCTCAAAAGGAATTTCCTTTACATATTTTGAATTGCCTGACAGCTCCAAATGCAAGTCAGACGCGTATTGTATCTTCATAATTCTTTATCTATTATTTTTTCTACTTTCTATAAGTTCCAACAAACCTGCAGTCATTGCTTCTGACCATGTCGCATACACTTGCTGTATCTTCGACCCGTTTAGATATGGTCTATATCCGGTCTTTGCGAACTCCGAGTAATGGGAAGTACCGACATAACCGTCATAGTCCTTCCATATCTTCATGCGTATATCATACAAGAACATCGGTTCAGTTACCTTATCACGCATCAGATCATAAAGAGGCGACTCCAATGATATTTTCTGCTGAATCCTAAGCTTCGACTCAGGCATCCACTCTGAATAATCGATTATTTCTTGCAGTTGCTCACGAGTAATGCCATATTCCTCATAATCACACTCATACTCCCATGGTAGTGAGTAGACGCTGGTTTCATCCTGCCAGCTCAAGTAATTATGGAAAGTGCAGCTGGTCAGACGTACAAAGTCAGTCTCCTCCACAGCCGCCAACAGCCTCTCTGCGTCATCGATATGCAAAGGTGCTCCAGTCTCATATAAAGCAAGAGCCACGTTCAGACCATCCCAGATCTGCGCCGAATAGTTTACAGACACCCGGATAACCCACTTTCCTGGAACGGTATAATCATCAGCCAATATATTTGTTCTAGAGAAGCCTAGCTCACCATAATGGTCATGGTCAAACTTCTGAAAGTCATCTTCTGAGTCCAGATCCAACTCGTTTGGAATCTGATGAAAATGTCGCTTCCTATAGAACGCCACATCATCTATTGGGTCATTAGGCACTTCTTCAGCATTCAGTTCACGGAATGCTTCATATGCAACTCTGTAATACTTGCAGAAAGTCCTGATTGTCATCTTATCCAAAGGCTCTCCACAGTAGGTCTTGCAATCCTGGAGCATCTTGACAATCTTTTCTTTGTCCTCCAACTCCGGACGTCGCCAAGGAAGTATCCTATACAATTCCTTTCTTGGAATCCTTCCCTCACGAATCTGCTTTGGTAGATTTTCGTCCACATAGGCATTGTACGCGTCTACATCCTTTAGTACCTTTTTCACAAGAAGACGCACTTCATTGAGAAGGGACTCGAAATACTCGAAGAATACTGGATGAAGATAATGGCCTTGCTTATCTCCCCTATAATTTGCATAGCCCATTTCTCCATCATACAAGTGCAAAAACACATTGTTTTCATACACTGCAGTAGTAAGCCTGACCCACTGAGTCTCGCAAGGATAACACTCCTTCCAAGCCAACTCATACTCCTCCCTGGTAGTGACATCTTCATATTCCTGAGCCTCTTCATAGGTCATCCAGTCAGTGATCTTTCCCCTTGGAACCTCCAACCATATTGACCTATTGTCATCATCGCCGCATGGCTCAAAAACACTCAACACATTGTGTAGCTCCCAAGCTATCTCCTCCGCCCGGTCAGCCAGATGGTACTCATCTCGACTGCCATTCCGCAGCAGTCTATACATATTTGGTTGTACGAATCTCTTCATAATCTTATAAGTTATTTTTCGCATGAACCTGTTCCTTTTTGGAACAAGTCCGCCTAGTAAAACATCGTCCTCAAAGGCAAATCTATGAAACAAAAATCAAACATAAAACATTGATTTTCAACGACTTTTTGCTTATATATAAATATATAATATACTATAAGATTACTATATATATTTATATATAAAACTTATACTAAATCTTAGTATAGCATCTATATAGCCGCCGGTTTTCGGTTCAAATTTACCTCTTCAATGTGCCAACATAGGACACATCATTATCTTACTTCCGAGCGATAGTTTTGTCTTGCGTATTGGTGGAAAGGGACGCCTCCTGTCTTCTCCATCGCTGCCTCATAGATAAGTTCCAATGGGATGAATCCTCCGGCTCGCTTTGCGAGTTCACCGTCGATACCTACGTCGAAACGAAGGTCGTTTGAGAGACGGTTATGCTCGTCGAGCTTGCCGTGGCAATGACCATGGAGCATGATCGAGCCATGCGGCTTCTTGTTCCATGTCACCATCGGATAATGGCAGAGGGTCAGCTGCAGATTCTCAGACAGGAAAGGGCAGGCGGTAGGCTTGACAGTCAGATCGAGAATCTGTGCCATAGTCTTGAAATAGTTGGAGTATGCCCTTATGGAACCGTCGTGATTGCCCTGTATAAGAAACTTCTGTCCTGGAAGCTTTTCCAGCAGATGACGGGCATCTTCGCTCTTGAAGAATGTGAGGTCGCCGAGAATATACACCAGGTCACGTTTTCCGACACTGGACTTCCACAAGTCCAGCATGTACTCATCGTGCGCCTTGGTATCTACCTCCTGAGCGAAAGGACGGTTTGGTTGGTGCTTTAGTATGTTAGTGTGACCAAAGTGAAGGTCTGCGGTAAAAAATATCTTGTTCATGATCATCGTCGGTTTCGAAGCCGCTTTCGCTTGAAGGCTCCTGGGTTAATGGTAAATGTTTCACGGATGCAGGTTCCCTGCGTCATCGGGGCTATCACCGATAGCCATTCAGATGTTCTGATTGTCTGTTTCATTTTTGATTGAATGATTTTGATTGTTAATATTTCGTGGATAATAACGGGCACAAAAAAGAGGTGCCGCTTTGTTGCGACACCTCCGTATATAGTCTTGACAGATTTATCTATCAGTTACCACTACAATGAGCATATCGCACCCGGAAACACAGCATCTGCGCTGTGCCGACTTTCGGTTCAAGTGTAATTATGTTCATTGAATATCTCATGGTTTTTCTTTGTTTGCGGATGCAAATGTAGAGACTTTTTCCTTATCTCAAACACTTCCTAAGAACTTTTTTCAAGAGCGAAATCGCTTATATCTAAAGATATAAAGTTTTTATAATCTTCTGTATCGGCTCCGACTCGTGATATAGAACTATGTCGTAAACTCTATCGTATCTTTGACAGCCACTAATCATATTGTCCTATAACTCGCTATGCTGCAAGATACTATCATAGCTAACTCTATCGTAAGCTCTGTCGTTAACTCTGTCGTAAGCTATATCGCAAATACTCAGTTGGACAGTCTTCCAACTCCACCGTCATCTTCACCATCAGCTCTATCGCCATTCTTTTTATCACTTGTTAAAACATTATATACAAGTCGTTTATCTTCACCATGCACACCGATAACTCCACCATCAACCTCACCATTATCCTATGAATAACTGATTCAGATAATCGAACTTCAGCTTAGACACTAACTTCGACACCATTTCATTTTTTCTAAAAGGACATGACATGCAAGTTGCTATTTTCCACATTGATATACACCACAGCTTCGACACTATCTTAGACACATACTTAGCCACACCATAGGTGTCAAACTAGTTATTTCCATTTTGGAAACAACTACTTCAATGCGGTTAGCGACCGCCGAATCTCCAAAACAGAGTTTAGGTTTATTCGAACCAACTTTCGCAGATTTTCGAGTTAAAGTCCGAAATTCACAATCTCAACTCACTTTTATGTGAAATTTTCACAAATTTGGTGGTTATGGTTCAAAAACTGCAAACTCAAGGAGTTCCTCTGCAACAGCAGGATTATTGATACGCATCAGGCTGTCGTCATCCTTTTCATTGGAAAGAAGAGTCATGCTGCCGTACCAGACAAGAGAGCTGTCAATAACTGCAAAGCGCTCACGGTATTTATGGCGTGTGATTACGTTGACACCAGCAGAAATCAGATGCTCAATATGAGATTTATGCTGGTCTCGTCCATCCTCCGGATAATCTTCAGGATCTAATGTCAACACTACAACAGACACACCTCTTAACTGCAGATGTTCACTCTCGGCACATAACCAGTTGACCTTTTTGAAACTGAATGACGGACTGGATATTACAATACTCTTAGAAGCAGAAACAACATCCTTCTCAAATACATCAAAGTAATTCTGACTGTCGAATATAGAATTTGCAACCTCCTGTTTGTCAGTCACTTCCGAACAAACCTCATATCCAATCTTTTTATATGCTCGCAGACGCTTATAGTACATTCGCTTCAGAGTAGGGATATGCTGGTCTATGTAGTCAAAGATGATAGCATCCTTCTTTCCCTCATAATCTCGATTGAGACGTCCAGCATGTTGTTCAACGTTTCCCTCAAACGAAATAGGCATTGCGAGAAGCATAGTATCCAAACGAGGATAATTAAAGCCTTCACCTACGTACTGGCCTATCGCTACCAAAACAAGACTTTCATCTGCTCGTACTGCAGCCATCTGTTCTCGTATCGCTGCACGTTCCTTCAAACTTTTGCCACCCTGAAGCAAGAACACATGATCCGCTACGCCTTGAAGCATGTCATAGAGTTTCTGCGCATGCTCCTTATATTTGGTCATAACAACAGGAGTGCGTCCCCGCTTTACACAATCTATGACATCAGAGACAATCTGCATATTACGCAGTTCGCTTTGCATGATGAGGCGATAATAATCAGCTGGATTCTTATCCTCAGACTGATTCAAATCCACCAATCTGGTAAAACGAGGGTAGATATAATGACCTATTCCCTGCTTCTGGGCCCTTTCCTTAGCTGTATATCTATGTCGGATAGGACCAAGCTGCATAAACATCTTCTTGTCCTGCTTATCACCACGGTTAATCGTTGCTGACATGCCATAGACATACCTCGCAGTAACTGCTCTCAATACATTTTCGTGAGTTACAGCTGCAGCATGATGACACTCATCGACTATCACCATTCCATAATTGCGTACCAGCTCGTTTATGTTATCCTCCCTACCGAGAGAAGTAATCATCGCAATGTCAATTATTCCTGTGGTAGAGTCCTTTTGAGACGAGAATGTACCTATCAATGAGCTACGCTTCTTGACACGGCCTTTGGGAGTCGTGTATGTAGGAAGTTCTTCATTTATAGTCAGGAATGAGCTCAGATCCTTGATCCAGTTGTTCATAATCTCAACATTATGAACAAGAACCAAGGCATTCACCTTTTTCTTAGCAATCAGATATGCACCTAAGACAGTTTTGCCAAATGCTGTGGCAGCCGCAAGAACGCCTATGTCGTTATACAACATCTTCTCTGCCGCTATCTGTTGCTCAGGATAGAGGTCACCATTGAAATGGATATCTATTTTACGTCCTTTCTGTCGTTTATCAACCACATCATAACGAACACCTGCGACGGAGAGTTGAGATATCAATTCATCATAGCAACCTCGAGGAATGACGATATAATCACCTTCGTCATAGCCATTATATACAATTCGCGGAGTATCTTTTGTGGAGAATCCAAGTTTGAGGGTCTGAAAGAACTGCGGATTCGAATAAGCGGCAATCCTTCTGATTGCATTCTGCATACGATTCTTAAGTCCCTTCTTATTAACGTAGATACCATCAGAGAGTATTATCTTTACTGACCCATCTGCATCCTCAGCATGGAAATCCCTATTCGTCGAAGCAGGAGTTTGTCCAAAAAGAAGAGGCGTCTGGCCTGCCGCAGTATCTTCTACTACATCATTCTGGAATATGGACATTGCGTCATCGTCTGGGCACCATAGCTTTATGAGATCATCAACCTCTTTTTCGCTCAATCTCCTGGTCTCACGCAGACGTTTCCACTGATCCTTATATGTGTTCCAAGATTCATCAACAAATGCGCTATTACCATTTCTAAGAGCTCGGCCTTGAAGAGGTAAAGCAATCAGATTGCCAAGTTTGCCCTCAGGAAGGAAATCCTGCATAGGCATCATTCTATCATAGTAAGTGAAGTTCTTCAAGCTTACAGACTCAGCACCTTTCCTCAGCAAAGACTCACCGAATTTACGAGCCTTGGAAGCCTGAATTGGATCACTGAAGAATATCCACACATGTGCACCTTTACCCGACCGAGATCTTTCCACAAGCGAATCGATACCCAAGACAGAACACATCTCTCGCAGAGCATTAACTTCCTGCTGCCACTCCTTTGACGGCTCAGCATTCTCATCATGATTATCAAAGTCGAAAACAAGGAACCAGCATGAGCCATCAGGGAACAACGGATAGAGGCCAACAACATCGGTACAATCCTCCTTAATGCCTTGAAGGTGCTGAAGGATAACTCTGCCTTTGAGTTCCTTATAATCTTGTGAAGAACAATCTTGACATTTTATCTTAGTTCCATCCCGTTTAGGACAGATTCCGTACTTCCAGAAATTATTACACTGAGTATAATAGCCTTTCTTTGACGAACGTAGTGAATATACATCCTGACGCCCTTTGAAATATGAATACAATAGACTTGCGTGTTCAGGCCCCAGTTCCGGAAAGATAATATCCCCAACATCCGATTGCAAAGCTCTGAGATGAGCCTCATAATCATAACTTATCCTATTATCATCCAACAGTTTCTTGAGATATTGGATTTCAGCCTCAAGGTAGGAGATATATTTATCCGTCTGGTTCATAGGCATTTTACCACAAATCTTAGATAGGTAGCACTGTTTTTTCTTCGGTTAAGGCAATTAACAAGGTTGTACCAAAGTTCATGATTTTTCGCAACTTTGGTACAACCTTATCATTCCATATTTTCAGTAAACAAATTATCCAGAGTGAGAACCTTTTGGAAATCATCAGCATGAGCACCCTCTCTTAATCCGTATGTTGTTATCAAGACGGTCTGCACAGATTTCTTTGTTTTTGTTTCTGATACAAAATCATCTATTTTATTAATAAGATTTCTACTATCATCTATATCTTGCTTATAATCAGAGCGCGAATACTTCATCTCACAGACATTGATAATACCATCAGCTCGCTCAATCACCATATCAATCTGAGCACCAACTTCTGATTCTTTACTTCTCCACGAATAATACTTTGTCAACATCGAATCCAGCCTGAGAGACTGGATAATCTGCCAAATATGACACATACAAACACGCTCAAATGCAAGTCCATACCACGTATTCTGAACCGGAGTGTTTATCGTATGCCTCCAATATGCCCTATCTGTTATTTCATTCTTACAGAAAGTCAAATAGAATAATGTATAGAAGTCCACGAGACGATAGATTCCTGAATTCTCCTTGCCGCCATTACTATGATGAGAAATGAAGTCACATAAAACCAAATCCTCAAGTCGCTCCGATATCATCCTTCCAGAAGCCAACTTCAACTTTGTCAGTATATCCTTACGGGTCATTCCCTTTCTGCTAGTAGCAAGCACGTTGATAATCTCAAGATACTGTTCTGGATCTTTATACAATGACTTATACAACCTGCGATATTCTTTTTTCAATTCTGCATCTTGTGAGAAGAATAGAGCATCTATATTCTCTGCTGGGCTCTTACTAAAATCAACTAAAGAAAAATAATATGGAATACCACCTAACGCCATATACATCTGAAGAATCGACAGTCTATCCCATTTTCCCTTCCTAGCCTTTACATATTGCTCTGTCTGATATAGATCAAATGGGCGAAGATGCATCTCGTGAGTAACCCTATTATGCAGTCCGCCTTTGGAATCTATTACATTACGAATCATCCAAGCTGTCGCTGACCCACATATAATCAAGAATATATTGTCATACCACGACGCCATCCTATTCCAAAAATCTCCGAAATCCTTTACAAATCCTGAATAGTCCGTATCAAAGCATGGAAGTTCATCAATGAATACCACACACCTCTTCTTTCTTTTCTTTTTCTCCAATATAGCACCCAGAGCATTCAATGCTTCTTTCCAATTTTTAGGCTTCTCACCAGAGTATCCATACTTGATTAAAGCATCATAAAAAGCATCCTCTTGATCCGCTTTGGTTCCGTCTAGCACACCAGTAACATAGAAGTCAAACTTATCTTTAAAGTAATACCTTACCAACGACGTCTTTCCGACTCGACGTCGTCCATACAAAGCGACAAACTCGCTCTTGCCACTTTTATGATACTTATCCAACAATCCAAGTTCAGACTCTCTTCCAATAATCTTATCCATAGTATTCAGCATTTTTGCAAATATAACAAAATCAACAAAATGTTGTACCAAAGTTTGCAAATTTTAGCAACTTTGGTACAACATTTTAACTCATTTTTCCACCCAATAAATTATTTATCAAACAATTACATTCACATCGCACACTCAAAATCTACTCCAACAGCGAGACAGTCTTACGGTTTGTATCCTCGTCAATCTTGCGGTAGCGGTTGAAGGCCTTGCTACCTTCTTTGTGACCGGTGAGTGGACAGATCAGGTTAGGGTCTTGAACCTTATCGTATATATTTCCAGAAAAGGCCCTTCTCGCAGAGTGAGATGACAGGATATCAGAAATCACGCAATGCTCTGGTTCTCCGGTCGTAGGGTTTAACCTAGTGACAACTCGATTGATGCCTGCATGCTTAAGGATCTTCTTGATGGCAATATTATACTTCTGCTGAGAAATCAGCGGCAGGATTGCATCTCCTGGCAAGTCCTTATACTTGTCAAGAATCTCTTTTGTCGCTGTCAGCAAAGGCACACGCACTACAACCGGATTTCCATCTTTGGTCTTTCTCGGTATATACTGGACTGCTCCGTCTATAATACTACGCTTGGTCATACTGTATAGATCGCTTATGCGGCATCCTACAAGACATTGGAACACAAAAACATCCCTTTGCTTTTCCAATACCGGATCAAAGCTGAAGTCGGTATTGTACACCTTATTCCTTTCATCTATTGTGATGAAGATCGGCTGGCCATACACACACTCCTTAACCTTGAAGTGCCTGAACGGTCTGTTCCTGGTCAGTTCGAGGTCGAATGCCCAATTGAACAAAGTGCGCAGCTTGGTAAAGATGTCATTTATTGTATTCTGGCCACGAGGTTTCGGAGTACGAGTCTCCGGATAAACGTCATAAATCGGCTTATATTGAGACTTCGATATCAACTTGCCCGTTTCCTCATCCTTCTCAAAGAAAGTGTGTTCTTGACGCAGGAAAGCCTCAAATTCGTGCAATAAGTCCGGAGACACGACATCAAATGTCAGGCAGAATTTCTTCTTACCGTTCAAACGTTTGTAGAGTTCAAAACGCTGAAGCGCGCGGAAGACCACTCTGAAATTTCTAGTTCTGACATCCGACAAATTACGGACCTGCAGAAAATGCTCAAAGTCCTGAAAGAACTTACCATTATCGTCCAGGGTTCGTTCCTCCGGACATACAATCTTCTTCATCTCAGTCTTCAGCCACTCCGAAGTCAATAGCGTCTTATCCGGAACTGCATTGTACAGATCGATAATCTGCGACTTACGCAGAGCGACCAGCTTGTTGAATTCAGCCTTATCGGCCGGATGCATTATAGCCTTAGGCTTGATCTCCTCCTTCTTCGGATTCCAATGGTCCGGATTGACGGTCAGATCACTCACGTAAAGCAGCTGCACTGCCCTACCGTCTCTCAATCTGAAACGCACATTCACTTTGTCCTTCTTCTTGGACGCTACCCTAATAAAAGCTGTTACTGTAGCCATACTTTATTCCTTTTTAATTCTGACTACAAAGATAATATCGGTGGTGCAAATTACAAATTTCTTGCACCACATTAACGAAAATCAGAGAAACCCCAAAGAATAACTATTCAAATTTAAGTTTTGTATTACATTGATTGTTAATACTTTGCAAATTTTAATCCTATTTCACAAATTTGCCGCGAAACCCATTTGGCGACCCCGGCTCCGGGTACAAGAAAGGCTTCGAGCTAACGCTCGGAGCCTTTCTTGTACCGACAAGGCACAAGTGCCTTGTTATTTCCTAACCCCAGTCACTTCGTGACAGCCCCTTTCAGGGGCATACCGACCGCTCCCGATGGTCGGGTCGGGCGTCCCCGCTGCTGCGATGTTCTCCGAACATCTTGCTGACGCGGATGACGCGGCGCTGATGCGCCTTTTTAATTTATGCTTATGCATGTGCACGAAACCTAGCATTTGCATTTTCCTTTTTGCGCCACGGTTGCACCACGAGAATTTTGCAGATTGCTGAAGTTTTGTCTGGTATCGCGTGCACTTTTACAGGAAAACTGCTCTCGGCACCAGCCGCCGATTTCGGTTCAAATTCACCTCTTCAATGTGCCAACATAGGACACATGAAAGGGACGCCTCCTGTGTGTTTTTATCTGATTTTGTAGAATAAGACGAATCAACCTATCATAAAATTAAGAAATATTGCTATATTTGCATATTATATGATATGTTAAGCATCCATTATGGGTAAAAGTACTATGGCAACACGTCTTCCGAGAAGACTTGAAGAGAACATGAAGATTGTAGGTGAGCAGATCAAGCTTGCCAGACTCAGGCGTAACCTCAGCAGAGCGCAGGTCGCTGAACGCGCTATGTGTTCTGAACTGACCGAAGCTCGAGTTGAAAAAGGAAGTCCGACAGTAGCTATCGGAATATATCTGCGCGTCTTGTATGCCTTGCAGCTTGAAGACGACATATTATTCATTGCTAAAGAAGACAAGTTGGGCAAGGAACTCCAGGATATAGCCATGATTAACCGCGAACGCGCATCTAAGAAGTAGAGGATATGGAAAGATTATATGTATATGCAGACTTTAATTGGCTTGAGAAGCCAATGCTTGTTGGAGAACTCGGATACGAAAGCATCAGAGGTTCTCAGAGCTATTCTTTCAAGTACTCTCCAGAGTGGCTCAATCGTCATGCGAGCATAATTCTGAGTGAAGACATCAGAAACTATCCTGGTGTACAATACACACAGCCTGGTAAAGAAATCTTCGGATGCTTTTCGGACTCACTTCCTGACAGATGGGGAACAACTCTCCTGAAAAGACGAGAACAGACCTTAGCAAAAGAAGAAGGAAGAGCAGTACGAAACCTCACATCCTTCGACATGATTATGGGAATCGAAGACGAATCCCGAATGGGAGGCTTCAGATTTTCTAAATCTCCGGATGGTCAGTTCATAAATACCTCGGATAGGCTTTCTGTTCCACCAATCATCAGTCTGCGAGAGCTAATTGCTGCCAGTCATGCAATTGAAGAAGCAGAAGAAAAGGGCCTCCTAGTGGACCAGAAATGGATATACCAGCTTCATAAACCAGGAACATCACTTGGTGGAGCAAGACCAAAGGCTAATGTCATTGACGAGGACGGACTCATGAAAATGGCAAAGTTCCCTTCTCGTAACGACACCTTCGATGTAGAACTTTGGGAACACATTGCCCACGTCCTGGCCAAGAATGCACAAATCAATGTAGCAGAAACTCGAGTTGTCAAAGTAGGATCTCAATATCATACTCTCCTATCAAACAGATTCGATAGGACCAGTGACGGCAGACGCATTCATTACGCATCGGCTCTGACTATGCTTGGTCTTAAAGATGGAGCGGGCTCGGAGGACGGTTACGGATACCTTGACATCGTGGACTTCATCATCCGTAACTGCACAGATGTCGAGAAGAATGTAAGAGAGTTATATCGCCGCGTAGCATTCAACATCTGTATCGGAAACTCAGACGATCATTTCCGTAATCATGGTTTCCTGCTTACGGCGAAAGGATGGACATTGGCTCCGGCATTTGACTTAAACCCTACAATCAACAGATATCAGGGAATTATGATTACCAGAGCCACCAACGAATCAGATCTTGATGCCCTATTAAAAGCTGCAGAGGATTATTTCATCCCGAAAACTGAAGCCGAGGAAATCATCAAGAGCGTCAAGGATGCACTTAAAGATTGGCCAAAAGTCGCCAAAAGACTGGGCGCTCAAGAAAGAGACATCAATCTCTTTAGTCAAAGATTCATTACCGAATAACGACTCTTTCCATTTTGGAAACTGTCAGTAAACAGCAAAAGAGGCTGTCCCTTTCAGGGGCATGCCGCCTTCCGCTCACGCTTTAATCGGGCGTCCCCGCTGCTGCGATGTTCTCCGAACATCTTGCTGACGCGGATGACGCGGCGCTGATGCGCCTTCGCTTCGCTTTAATTAATATTTTTCTAAAATTTGGTCACTTTTGGTCACCACTTTGCAAAAGGTGACCTCAAAACACCTCAAAATCTACTACTCCTCTTCGTGAAGGATAGTAATGTTGTATTTTTCAGTCGGTTTGCATAACTTTATACCGAAAAATCGGAATTTTACTATGATTAAGCGGCTAATTCTGTTACTTGGTATTTTTGCTACATTCAATATGTACGCTCAGCCACATCCTGACTCGTTAGTATATACCACAATAAAGTGGGAATATATTGAGAATCTCCAGTTGAAGATTGATGTAAACGGGGTTCCATTGTGGTCTGTTTTAAACAAGGAACAGATTATAGAGAAGTTCGGTATTCCAGATGAGTATTATAACGAAGATGGCAGATATGATGATGCTTGGAAAGAAAGAGGTTATAAGTATGGCAGCAATTATATTGAAACCTGTGATGGTGAACTTTGGGAATTTAATATCTATGATACTAAATTCAAGGTTCTTACAACATATTTCGATGGTGGAATAGGCGTCGGTGACCATATTTCAGTCTTCAAAGGATTCAAGGATGGAATGCTTTATCAACGCGACCCCAAGAGGTTTGGAGAATATTGTTACGAGATAGAAGATTCTTCAGATGGGTACTTCTGCTTCAGTACGGATACAAAAGGATATATAACAAGAATCTGGTATACATTCCCAGTCTAGCAACTATATTCTAAATTAACTAAACGGAGTATATTCAGAAAAATCAATCGGTGATGCTTGCTGGATCTAATCAGCACGATCAATACTTTTAGTTATGCTGCCTATATTGGACAACAGACTCGAAACTATATTATTTCTTGATATCTCCCACTGATGACTATCACGCAGTATCCCTCTTATTCACACAAAGATTTAGCGTTGGTCACTTTTGGTCACCTTTTCATACTATAACTGCGTGCATTTTTCACAAATTGCCCGTAACCACCAACTACTCAATTAGTTACAGATATTCAGCATCAATGGGTTACAAAACCCCTCATTTTCACGCAGTTAGGTCAATTTGGACCTCAATTTCCAACAAATAGAGAATTTCGGCTCCGGGTACACGCAAATGACTCAGCAATGCGCTGAGTCATTTTTTCGTATATCTACTTCTAAACCCTAGTCAGCTGTGCTGGCAAACATCATCTGACCTATGCTTCTGTTGCCTGAGGTACTATATGCCAACCCTCAAGGAACAGCATATTTTTACAAGCATTTGATTAGCAAGATATTATATAAAAACGATGTTGCTTGAGGTGTTTTGAAATGTACCTCAGGCAACACTTTGATAATTTTTCAACGTACTTTTTCCGTTGATTCATTCGTCGGGCAGCAAAAGTATAATCTTAGGATATATTGTGGAATGTCTATTGAGACGCTGTGGCGAGCTTGCTAAAATGGCTCAGCACGCTTGGCGTTCTTGTTAACTTATGCATGCTTCCGGAATTACATCGACAGCTTTTTCTTGTAGTAGGAGTTGGCGGTGTAGAGGGCAGCGGCAGGGTTGTGACCGGTGACGCGGTCTTTTGTGATCAGGGTGGTCACATAGGCCTCGGAGTAGCGGTAAAAGAGACTGTCGTGGCCTACGCAGAGGCCGATCACTACGTTGAGATCGGTCTTGGCCTGGTTCAGGAGACGGGCCTGGAGGATGGGGTTGCACATTGCGGGACCAATTTCTTCGCACTTCGCAGGGATGCCTACCGAGGTCTTGGAACGGCCTTCGACTTTGCAGATCACGGCGTAGGGCTCGAAGCCGTTGGCTCTGAGGATTCTGGCGAAGATTCGTGCTTCGTTGATAAGGCCTATGCAGTTGGCTATACCGATCTTGCGGGCTCCGATCTTACGGGCGAATTCCATTATTTCCTCTACGCGGGTAAGGCTGCAATAGCCTTCATATTCCACTTCGGCACTGGCTACCATTATGTCGTGGTTTCTGTCCTCGTCATATCGTTCGAGTGCCCATCTGGAGTCTTCTTCAGAAAGGTTTGTGGTCAGACAGAAGTCCGGATATGTCTTTGTTTTGAATTTGCAGTTCTGTGTGCCGCAATCGACGCAGCTTAAAGTCGTATTTTTTCCATTTAATAACAATTTATCGGTAAAATTAATAAATTTGCGTGAGAAAAACCGGTCACGGTTTTCCGAGAGACCATAATAATCAATTACACTAATAATTAAAACCAATTCTATGAAAAGAATCATTTTTGCAGTCGCTCTCGCGGCTCTCAGCCTTGGACTCAATGCCCAGGAGCTCACAAATGTAAACGGTTTCGGTGGTAGAAGAGCACCTGTCGTTTCTCCTCAGATCACTGATTCTACAGTTACTTTCCGTCTTGCGGCTGACTATGCAACCGTAGTAAAGCTCAATGGTACATGGGAAGGCGGTTACAATCTTGACATGCGCAAGACAAACGGCGTATGGGAGGTTACCGTTCCTACTCCAGCTCCTGAGATCTACACTTACAGCTTCAACGTTGACGGCGTTTCTGTAAATGACCCACAGAACGTTCTCGTACAGAGAGACGGTTCACGTTTCCTCAACATGCTCATGATCCCTGGTGAAAAGACTGAGAACTATTTCGAGGCTAAGCAGCACGGAACAATCGTTCACCCTTGGTATGAGAGCAAGATCATGGCTACTGACGCACGTCGTCTTACAGTTTACCTCCCATACGGATATGAGAAGAACACAAAGACCAAGTATCCAGTGCTTTATCTCATGCATGGTGCAGGTGGTGACGAGGAGGCATGGCCATCAATGGGTCGCGCTGCTCAGATCCTTGACAACCTCATCGAGAAGGGCCTCGCAAAGCCTATGATCGTTGTTATGCCTAACACAAACAACAACCAGTATGCTGCCCAGACTCTCGGCATCCCTACTGCACGTGTTGACAGAAACGCACAGGCTCAGTACCAGAACGCTTACGAGAGAAGCCTTGCAGAGGAAATCGTTCCTTTCATCGAGAAGAACTTCCGCGTGATTGCAAAGCCTGAGTCAAGAGCTATCGCAGGTCTTTCAATGGGTGGTGGCAACACTTACAACTGCTCTAACATGTACCCTGAGATGTTCCGTTATGTTGCTCCGTTCTCATCAGCTATCTTCGGTGAGATGAACAAAGAGGCTCTCAAGAAGATCAAGGATGCCGGCTGCAAGCTTTATTTCGTAGCATGCGGTAACACCGACTTCCTCTTCGACACATCTAACAAGCTCGACGCTGCTCTTACTGAGATCGGATTCCCTCACACTTATTATGTGACTGAAGGTGGACACACATGGGCTAACTGGAGAGACTATCTCAACACTCTTGCTCCGCTTCTATTCAAGTAAGAATATATTTCACTTATATAACGACGGCCCTCTCCTGCTTCAGGAGGGGGCTGTTTCGTGTAAATATTCAAGATTTCCGGACAATCTGCCGGTATATTTAATACATTTGCATGACTAAACTGAGACAGGCATGTTAAAGAAACTGTTCAAGAAATACTTCACGGATGCCCTAAGCCACATGGCTATGGGTCTTTTCTGTTCGCTCATCCTCGGACTCATCATCGGTCAGATCGCAAAGATTCCGGGAATGGATTTCCTCAATTTCATTGCCGAGGCTTTGTCGGCTGACTCGCCTCTGACGGGTGCGGCCATCGGCGCGGCCATCGCTTACGGAATGGGCTGCGCTCCGCTTGTGATACTGTCTTCGGTCGTGAGCGGTGCCGTGGGATATGGCTTCGGAGGTCCTGTGGGTGCTTACCTTGCGGTCATCATCGGTGAGGAGGTCGGTATGCTTGTGTCGAAGAAGACTCCGGTGGACATCATTCTCACTCCCCTTGTCACCATCCTTGCCGGCTGTCTTTTCGCGAAGTACTGCTGCTCGCCTATCAATGATTTCATGCTTTACCTTGGATCGGTGATCAATAAGGCTACCGCCTTGAATCCTTTCCTTATGGGTGTGACCGTGTCTGTGCTTGTGGGCTGCGCGCTTACTCTGCCTATCAGTTCGGTGGCAATCTGCGTGATGCTGGGAATCGACGGTCTGGCTGCGGGTGCAGCTACCGCAGGATGCTGTGCGCAGATGATAGGATTCGCTGTGATCAGTTATAAGGACAATGGTGTCGGAGGACTTATCTCGCAGGGTCTCGGCACTTCCATGCTTCAGATCGGCAACATCGTGCGCAAGCCTGTAATCTGGCTGGCGCCTACTCTGACTTCAGCCATCCTCGGCCCGGTGTCCACCGTGCTGCTGAAGATGACGAACAATTATCTCGGTGCGGGAATGGGAACTTCAGGACTTGTGGGTCCGCTTGCCGCTTTCGCGACAATGAGGGAAGCAGGTGCCGCTGCAGGCCTGCTTGCAATCAAGATTGTTTGTCTTTATTTCGTTGCTCCGGCTGTGATCGCGCTTCTCATCCATTGGGGAATGAAGAAGATCGGCTGGGTGAAGGATGGAGACATGAAACTGCATCCATAGGAAGTGGTTTCGGTGGAACATTCTGAACAGTGTTCCTCATTCAAAAAAAAGAAATTCGTTAAAAAAAGAGAAAAATCTGCTGTTGTCTTTGGGTAAGACAACAGCTTTTTCTTTTGTGTGCCTTAGATTTGCCGGCATGAAGATGAAGGAATTATGCAATGACGAGAGGCCTCGGGAGAAGCTTCTTGAGAAGGGACCGGAGGCGTTGAGCAATGCAGAACTCATTGCAATCATGCTGCGGACAGGTACTGGTAAGATGAATGTAATCGATATGGGCAGGGAACTGCTCAGGAGCGGCGGCGGCACGCTGAACAGCGTTGCCGCCATGCCGTTGGAGCGCCTTTGCGCTCTCGACGGCATCGGGCCGGGCAAGGCAGCGACCGTGGTCGCTGCCTTTGAGCTCGGCCGCCGCGCTTTTTCGGAGAACGCCATGGACGGGATGCGGACGGTTTCCGATCCCAAGACCGTATACCAACTGATGATACCGCATATGAGGGGACTGGACCATGAGGAGTGCTGGGCGCTGTTCCTCAACCGGGCTAACATCCTGATCGGCAAGGAGATGATGAGCAAGGGAGGGCTGGAGGCCACCGTGATGGACTGTAAGATGATTGCAAGGAGGGCGCTGGAGAGGAAGGCCAGTTCGGTGATCCTGGTGCATAATCATCCTTCAGGAAGTGCGCTGCCCGGGTCGGCGGATGTCAGTCAGACCGCCATCCTGAAAAAGGCGCTTTCCACCTGCGACATCAGCCTGACTGACCATGTCGTCATCTCCGACAAAGGCTATTACAGTTTCGCAGACGAGCAGCTGACAGACATGACGGGATCTGACCTGAAACGAGTTTTGTCAGAGAGAATGAAGCCGAAAGGCCTGTAAAATAAGCGGCATGAAAATTTTGACATGGAGAAAATAAAGGATATATTTGTGCTTCGAAAACCAAAACACAATCCAATGAAAGTCATCAACCTTGGTGAGAAGAATTCAATTCTCAACTCATTCGTTGCGCAGATGCGTGACAAGGATATCCAGAAGGACAGCATGCGCTTCCGCAAGAACCTCGAAAGACTCGGAAACATCTTCGCATACGAGATCAGCCAGACCCTCAACCACAGCGTCAAGGATGTCGTGACTCCTCTCGGCATCGCAAAGGTTCCTACATACGACGACCAGATCGTGGTTTCGACCATCCTCCGTGCAGGTCTTCCGCTCCATGAAGGTATCCATAACTACTTCGACAATGCTCAGAACGCATTCGTGGCAGCATACAGAAAGTACGACAAGGGTGAGGACTTCCACATCAACATCGAGTACTGCAGCACTCCTGACCTCACAGGCAAGGTCCTTATCCTCGCTGACACCATGCTCGCGACCGGCGCTTCCCTCGAGATCGCATACAAGAGACTCTGCGAAGAGGGTGAGCCTGCTCACACTCACCTCGTATGCCCTATCGCAAGTGCATATGCCGTGGAGTATCTCCAGAAGCATCTCCCTGCTGACAAGGTGACTCTCTGGGTCGCTACAATCGATGAGGAGCTCACCAGCCACTCATACATCGTTCCCGGACTCGGTGATGCCGGCGACCTCGCCTACGGCACCAAGAAATAATATTGCAACAAGCCTGATCTGGAAGATGCGACAAAGCGTCACACACAAAATCTGCATAAATCGTGTGCGACGGTAGGCATTTCACTAGAAAAATAGGAAAAAAGAGAACCGTCGCACATGAAAACGAGAAAAATCATGTGCGACGGTCATTTATTACAGTTCTTTACGAAGTCGTGCCTTAGGAATACCCAGCTGATCACGATACTTAGCGATGGTTCGGCGGGCCACCTTGTAGCCCTTGCTGGTCATCTCGTCCACGAGTTCGTCGTCGGTCAGAGGCTTGTGCTTGTCCTCGTTCTCCACGCAGTCGAGCAGAGCCTTCTTCAACTCTCTGGTCGAAACCTCTTCACCATCCTGATTCTCAAGACCTTCCGAGAAGAAATATTTCAGAGAATAGATTCCGAAATGGGTCTCGATATATTTTGAATTGACAACTCGCGAAATGGTCGAGATGTCGAATCCTGTCTTCTCGGCGATATCCTTGAGCACCATAGGCTTGAGATGAGTCTCGTCACCGTCGATGAAATATTCTCTCTGATAGTCGACGATAGCCTGCATTGTGCTCGAAAGCGTATTGTGACGCTGCTTGATGGCCTCAACGAACCACTTTGCCGAATCCAGTTTCTTCTTCACGAAAGCCGCTGCCTCCTTCTTCTCACGCTCTGACGAATTCGCCGCCTCGATAAGGATGTCGGCATATTTGCGGTTGACACGAAGTTCGGGCACCGAGAAGCGCGGCATCGAAAGGTTGAGTTCGCCGTCCCTGTACTCGAGAACGAAATCCGGAACGATTTGCTGAGCCTGATCCGCATATGAACCGTCGATCTGACCTCCTGGAGAAGGATTGAGCTTGAGGATCTTGGCCATGGCCGCCTTGAGTTCAGCCTCAGAAATGTTCATGCGGGACATTATCTTCGAGAAATGCTTGTTGGTGAACTCGTTGAAGTAGTTTGTGAGAATCTTCACAGCATGCTCCACCTCAGGGGTCTTCTTCAGAAGCTTGATCTGAAGGAGAAGACATTCGCGAAGGTCACGCGCACCTACTCCTGCCGGGTCGAATTCCTGCACCACCTTAAGCATTTCAAGAACCTCCTCTTCTGTGGTCTCGATATTTGCCCTGAAGGAAAGGTCGTCCACGATGCTGTCGATGTCTCTGCGGAGGTATCCGTCATCATCAAGACTTCCGATGATGAACGAAGCAACTGCATACTGATGTTCTGTGAGATTGCGGTAACCGAGCTGCTCCTGCAGATTTTCCGTGAAACTTTCCTTCACTGAGAATGTGCTGTACTGCGGACGATCGTCCTTTGAATTGTAATTGTCCGCCCTCAATCGGTAGCTCGGAATCGAATCATCCTCCTTGAATTCTGAAAGGGACACCTCTCTTGGAGCCTCGTCCTCTTCTCTTTCGCTTGGCTGATCCTCGTCAAGAACCGGATTCTCCTCCAGTTCCTTTCTGATGCGCTGTTCGAGTTCCTGGATAGGAAGTTCGATGAGCTTGATGGTCTGGATCTGGAGTGGGGACAGTTTCTGGGTCTGCTTGAGTTCTAATCCTTGCTTTAACATAACACTACTATTATAATTTAGGTCTCAAGACCTTGATCGTATCGGTCACGAACGAATTATTCTTGTCGATGACAGGGAAAGCGATGTTTTCCTTCACCACGAACGCGCTTGGGAAATCCTTTCTGATGCGCTCGAGATAGGACATCGCTTCTGACTTTGTCCTGAAGTCGCCTACTGTGACCTTGAAATAAGGATTTGCATAACTGCGGTAGGCTGACACATCATGGAAAAGGCTCTCGAACTTCTTCAACGCTTCCTCGGAAGCCACTCGCGCGCTCTGCTTGTTGTCGAAGAAGATTCTGATCCTGTAGCCGCTGAGGGTCCTTGAAGCATTATCCTTCAGATGGGAGTTCATCGCCGAATAGATGCTGTCGGTCTGGTGAAGCACCACTTCCGCATTCGCGCCATGCTGCTTTGAAGGAAGCACCTGATAGATGTTCTTTCCCACAAGGGCTGTATCTACTGCAGCAGCCGGTCTGTATATCACAGAATCGACAAGTTCGTATCCTTCAGGAATCACTATTTCCTGAACATATTGCTGGGCTGAGGCCTTTGTTGCAAAGGCCATCGCCATGATTGTCACGAAAAAGAAAATTAAAGTCTTAGATCTTTTCATTGCTTACTCTTTCCAAAAGTTCTTTCAACGGTATGTCATTTACGGCGATCCTCTTCTTTCCGCCGCCTTTTATCTTTGCAAGTGCCGAAATGTCCACCGTACATTCTCCGAGCTTCCTGACATCCGCGAACATCATGAGGTCTCTCAATGTGGCGCCTTCGGCTATCTTGACTGTCGCTTCAATATTGTATTTTTCCTGCGTTTTCGGCTTCAGAACTATCGGAGCCACGGCGACCCTACCAAGAACCTTGCCAGAATGTTTTAGTTCACCCTCGATTTCAGATAATGTTATCTGTTGAGCAGGGTTGTAGACCCCGACTTCAAGGATGATTTCCGCTCCGCTCAGACCGCGGATGTTAAGCGATACGATCTTGGTCGATGTGACTCGTATGTCCTTGATTTTCTGGCATCCGGCCAACATGAACACCGCTGAGACCAAGGCCAGGACCAGTATTTTGAATCTTCTGTTTTCCACTTTAAAAACGTTTACATCTATGCAAAGATACTTAAATCCGTTTAAAAATCCTATCTTTGCCCGGAATGTGACAAAAGCCGCGCTGGCGGTATATAATTTTTACAAAAAAATGAACAGCATCAAACCGATTATCGACCCTTCGAGGCCGAAGGTATATATAGAGACATACGGATGTCAGATGAACGTCAATGACAGCGAGGTCATCCTCTCGATCCTTCAGGATGCGGGATACGCCCTCACCGAGGACATCGAGGAGGCATCCGTGATCCTTGCAAACACATGTTCGATCAGAGACAACGCCGAGCAGAGGATCTGGGGACGCATCGACCAGTTCAGACTCCAGAAGCGCAAGAGAGACGGCGTGGTGATCGGCATCGTAGGCTGCATGGCGGAGCGACTCAAGAACAAACTTCTCGAGAAGGTGGATCTCGTGGCAGGTCCGGACTCTTACAGAAGCCTTCCCGAACTCCTCAAGGCGATCAGCCCTGAGAACCCGCAGATCAACGTACTCCTCTCACATGAAGAGACTTATGCAGACATCGCCCCTGTCAGACTTGACAAGAACGGAGTGTCGGCATTCATCTCAATCATGAGAGGCTGCAACAATGTCTGCTCATACTGCGTGGTTCCTTACACCCGCGGTGCAGAGCGCAGCCGCGACCCTTACACCATCGTGAAAGAGGCACAGATCCTCTTCGAGAACGGTTATAAGGAGGTCACCCTCCTCGGACAGAATGTGGATTCATATTTCTGGAAGGACAAGGAGAAGGCTGACCGCAACGTGAATTTCGCACAGCTTCTCGAGATGGTGGCGAAGATCAGCCCTGAACTCCGCGTGCGTTTCTCGACTTCACATCCTAAGGACATCAGCGATGAGGTGATCTACACAATGGCGATGTATGAGAACATCTGCAAGCACATCCATCTTCCTGTCCAGTCGGGAAGCAGCGTCATGCTTGAGAAGATGAGACGCAAATACAACAGGGAGTGGTATCTGGAAAGAGTTGCTAAGATCCGCAGCGTGATTCCAGACTGTGGCCTCACGACTGACGTGATAGCAGGATTCAGCGGCGAGACAGAGCAGGACCACAAGGAGACCCTCAGCCTCATGGAGGAGGTTGTGTTCGACTCAGCGTTCATGTTCGCATACTCAGAGCGCCCAGGTACTCTCGCTTCTAAGAAATATCCAGACGACATATCTCAGGAACTCAAGACCGAGAGACTCAACGAGATCATCGCTCTCCAGGGCCGCATGAGCCTCAAGAGCAACGAGAAGGAGATCGGAAAGACTCTCAAGGTGCTTGTGGAAGGTCCTTCGAAGAGGAATCCTGAGGAACTTTGCGGAAGGGCAAGCAGCAACAAGATGTGCGTCTTCCCTTCACGCGGCGAGAAGGCCGGCGACTATTGCGAGGTCAAGGTCGTGTCAGTGACTTCAGCAACACTCCTCTGCGAACGCATCGACTAAGCTATAAGTGTCGCACCTGATTTTGTACAAAATCCTGTGCGACACTAGCATTTAGAGAGCAAATCTGACAAAAACTGATACCGTCGCACATGAAAATGGTAAAAATCATGTGCGACGGTATTTTTTATAGCAATTCGAATAACTTTTCTACGAGGGCCGAAGCCTGGATGGTGTCGATACGCGCCTGGCAGTCTGCGTATGCTTCCTTGAAGGCCGGCATGTGTTCGGAATTCAGCGGTTCTGCCGGAGGAGAATCCATCTTGAGAGGGTTGATCGGCGTGCCGTTCTTCCACACTCGGAAGTCGAGATGCGGACCTGTCGAGCGGCCTGTCGAGCCTACATATCCGATTACCTGTCCCTGACGCACTCTCTGGCCGACCTTGAGGCCCGGACCATATTTCGAGAGGTGGAGATAGGCTGTCTTGTAAACGGAATTGTGGGTGATCCTTACTGTGTTTCCGCCTGCTCCCTCGTTCTTCATGCTGGTCACCACGCCGTCACCGATCGACATTACCGGGGTTCCCGAAGGTGCTGCATAATCCACTCCCGTATGCGGCTGGACCTTGCGGGTCACAGGATGTTTTCTGGCATATGAGAATCCCGAACTGATGCGGGAGAATTTCAGCGGAGCCTTAAGGAAGGCCTTCCTCATGCTCTCGCCTTTTTCATTCCACCAGATGTTGCCGCCGTCGCCTGCGTTATACATGACCATAGGAAAATCCTGACCGGCGCGCGAGAACACAGCATAACGCACTGTGTCTATCGCGATCACTTCCCCGTCTACCACTTTTTCTTCATACAGGACCTTGAAGCGGTCACCTTTCTGGAGACCGAAGAAATCCACTGTCCATGCATATATGTCAGAAAGGTCGCTCACGAGAAGGGGCGATACTCCTGCATCGGTCATATCCACCCAGAGGGAATTCTTGATGGTGACTTCGGCGTAGCGGCGCTCGATGGTCACCGGTTTTTCATACACCCATGCGTCGTATGGCGGCTGGCATTTGAATACTATCTGGGTTCCGCGGTACTGGTCATACACGAGGTACTGCAATACTGATGGAGAAATCTCGGCTTCGCTCGATCTGACAGATGCCTCACCGGTCTCAGCCGGGCCGTAATAAGCCTTGTAGGCATTTCCCACACGGAGGTTGCGGACATCGAACACCTCGTCCACCGAACCGGAAAGGTTATGAGCCTCGTTAGCCGAAAGACCGAGTTTCATCAGAAGCGGTGCGAAGAACTGGCCGCTCTTGACCTTGCCTTCCACCACCGAAAGGGAGTCGGGGCAGAAGCCGAGGGGGTGTTCCACAATTAGAGTGTCCGCGCAGGTTTCACAGACGTCTGCGACTACCTCTTTCCTTCCACATGAGATCAAGAAGCAGAGGAGAATGATGATATACAAATGTTTCACGTGCTCAGCAAGTAATTAAAAATCAATGAATTAAGCCTAGAAGGGTACCTGAAAAACCGTACCCATCAACAAGCAATTCTCTATCAATCAGCGAGTTACCGGGCACGCAGACTCAGGTTTCAGCGGCAAAGATATAACAAAAGAGACAATAAAAACGAGGGTGTTGATAAAATTGTGGAAAATTTTGGGAGACAGTGGAAGAAAATGGGAAAAAGTTTGTACTTTTGCCACACTCAATAATAGGCAACGGAACGAACGCAACTAAAAAGCGTACGATCGCAGAACAAAAGAGAAATGAACGGATTTTTCGGAAGACATAGCGCCAAGGTAGATGACAAAGGAAGACTTGTGATTCCTTCTGCCATCAAGGGTGTCGTGCCTGAAGACCAGATGAAGTTCGTGATCAGAAAGGACATGCATTCCGACTGCCTTGAGATGTTCACTTATGCCGAGTGGGAGGCTATGTCTCAGGCCGTAAGGTCGAGACTGGACCTCGCTTTCGACGATGAACACATAAGATACTGGAGAACTTACATGAGCAACACGGTGACAGTCACACCTGACACCAAGCTCGGTAGAATCATGATCCCGAAGGAGATTCTTGAGACAGCCGGCATCACGAAGGAAGTGGTGTTCCTCGGCGTGGACTATAAGGTCGAGATCTGGGCTAAGGAGAAGATAGATGGGGGCTGCCTCTCACCGGAGGAGTTCAAGGCGATGGGAAAGAAGATAGCAGGACGAATTTAACAGAGGAGGCCTGAACATGTCCGAGTACCACATTCCAGTATTGCTTGATGAAAGCGTCTCTGCTTTGATCAGCTCACAATCAGGAACATATGCTGACGCCACATTCGGCGGAGGAGGACACACCGGAGAGATTCTCAGAAGGTTGTCCCCTGAGGGTCGTGTCATCTCTTTCGACAGAGACAGCGATGCGATCGCCAACCGTCCGGATGACGACAGGCTCACTCTCATAAGGAGCGATTTCCGCTGGATCCACAACCACATCCTGCATCAGGGATACAAGGAGGGCATCGACGGAGTGCTTGCCGACCTCGGTGTATCATCACACCAGTTCGACACTGCGGAAAGAGGATTCTCGTTCAGATACGACGCTCCTCTCGACATGAGGATGAACCAGGAGGCACAGACCACCGCGGCGGACATCATCAACGGCTACGAGCAGCAGGATCTCGAAAGAATCCTCAGGCTCTATGGAGAGGTGGACAACAGCAGGAAGATAGCGCAGCTGATCTGCAAGGCAAGAGAAACTGCGGCCATCAACACTACAGCCGAACTCGGCAAGGCGATCGAGAGCGCTCTGCCTAAGTTCGCGGAGCACAAGTTCCTCGCGAAGGTATATCAGGCGCTCAGGATCGAGGTGAACCAGGAGATGAAGTCGCTTGAGAAGTTCCTCAGCGGAGCGGCAAAATCGCTCAAGCCGGGCGGAAAACTTGTGGTGATCACCTATCATTCGCTTGAGGACAGGATGGTGAAGAACTTCATCAAGACTGGAAATATAGACGGAAAGGTGGAGAAGGATTTCTACGGCAACATCACGGCGCCGCTTGCAGCGGTCAACCGCAAGCCGATCCTTCCGCAGGAGAGCGAGATCGCGTCGAACACGAGGGCGCGAAGCGCGAAACTGAGGATAGCGGAAAAACTGTAAGGACATGGGCATTTTCAAGAACTGGAGCTGGAAGGCGGCCGCTGGTGCGGTCAGGGAATTCATAATCGCCCTTGGACGCGGCGAGCTTCTGCTCAGAATGAGAGTTGACAAGCTGCTTCCTTATATATTATGGACATTCTTCCTCGGATGCATGAGCATCTGGTGGAGTTATATGTCCGAGCAGACTATGCTCAAGGTCAGAAACAACAACAATCAGCTCAAGGAGCTGAAGATCAAGCATGCGCAGTACACATTCGAGATTGTGCAGATGGACAGGGCAGGAAATGTGGCTGACATGCTCGAGATGATGGGGTCCGATGTGGAGCCCCCTCACAAACCAGCAGACATACTGAAGAAATGAGAACTGGGAACGACATACAGAACAATGAAAAGGACATGAGGATCAGCAGGCTCCTGAGGAGGATGCACTGGGTGTTCCTCGGCCTGTCCGTTCTCATAATCGGCAAGATCGTCTACCTCCAGACTGACTGGGTGCCCGACGAGGAGTACCTCAAGTTCTTCCAGCCGACCAGACAGGAAGTCATCGACACGCCTGAGAGAGGAGCTATCATGGACATAAACGGAAATCTTCTCGCCATATCGACCCCGATGTACAACATCTTCATGGACTGCACAGTCAGGGTGAACGAGTTCCAGTCGAAGAAAAAAGGTGATTCTCTTGAGAACGTATGGATGACCAAGGCTGACAAGCTGAGCCGGGAACTTCCGAGAGTCCTCGCAAAGGACGGAAAAGATCACTCCTACTACTACAATCTCATAAAGGAGAAGCGGCATTCGAAGTCCGGAACTTATGTACCGATCACATCAAACATCGACCACAGCACTTACATGGAGCTGAGGTCGCTTCCGCTTTTTAATGAGGGGCAGTATCGAGGAGGTATCATCAAGGAGGATGTGGAGAAGAGACAGAATCCGTATGGAAGTCTTGCAGCCAGAGTGATCGGCGATGTCAGGATCAGAAAGGATGATCCGGGCGCAAGCAGATATCGCGGAATCGAGGGTCAGTACGACTACATACTCCGTGGTACAGAGGGTTCGAAATGGATGAGGAAGACCGACAACGGTTCCATCGTGGATCCGGACAGCACCATCGTCGAGGCTGTCGACGGCACCGACATCAGGACTACTCTCGACATAAGGATACAGGAGATTGCGGACAAGGCGTTGAGAAAGCATATAGAAACCGACTCGAACATACAGGGCGGATGCGTAGTGGTGCTGGATGTGGAGACAGGCGGCGTGAGGGCCATGGTCAACCTTCTCAAGGACAGCGAGGGCAATCTGGGCGAAATTTACAATCTTGCCATCGGCCGCTCGGGCGAGCCGGGTTCGGTGTTCAAGACAGCAACTCTCATGACCCTGCTTGAGGAGGGAAAGACCACGCTCAGCACGGTGATGAAGACAAACGGCGGAGTGATGGCGGACTTCCCTAAACTTTCGCCATGCGAGGAGACAAGAAGATACGAAAAGAATACAGGCAAGAAGACCATCACTGTGGAGGACGGTCTGAAGGTCTCTTCCAACTATGTGTTCAGAAGACTCGTGGCTGACAATTATCTGGACTGCCCGGATGAGTTCATAGACAAACTCTATGAGTACAATCTCCACGATGCTTATGCGTTCGATGTGACCGAGGTGGCCGAGTCGAAACCAGAGCTTCCTGAGATCAACCCGAAGATGGGAAAATATGACCTTGTGTCGTCGGCAATCGGATACAACGTGAAGGAGACTCCGCTCAACATCGTGACATTCTACAATGCGATCGCGAACAACGGAAAGATGGTGAAGCCTTATCTGATCGAGAGTTACGAGAAGAACGGCAAGGTTATCAGGACCACCGAGCCTGAGATCCTCAACGGATCCATCTGTTCGAAGGCTACAGCGGACTCTCTCACCAGAGCTCTGACCATGGTGACATTGGAAGGAACTGCCACAAGGCTCAAAAACGCGAAATGCGTAGTGGCGGGAAAGACAGGAACTGCACGAGTCGTGCTCAACAAGGAGGACAACCCTAAAAAGGACGACCCGTATGTGTCTGTGGACGGACTGAGAAAATATCAGGCGACATTCGTGGGATTCTTCCCTGCCGATGCGCCGAAATATACAGCAATCGTGGTGCTCTACTCAGGATTGAGAAGAACCAGCATCGGAGGAGGAAATCTCCCTGCCCTGACATACAAGGACATCGTGGACAATATCTGGTCTATGGATACCAGCTGGGGCGAGACTTACAGAAGCAGGTCGAGCGTACCTGAGATGAGGCCTCAGTACATCGCTACAGTAAGCGGAAGTTCGGTGCCGGTTCCGGACCTCAAGGGAATGGGACTTTCGGATGCGATGTACGCAGCCGAGAACAACGGCTACAAGCTCGAGTTCGACGGCGTCGGCCATGTGGCCAGCCAGACTCCTGCAGCCGGGAAGATACATAAGAAAGGTGAAACCATTAAAGTGGTACTCAAATGATATTAGATAAAGTCATAAGCGACAGCGGATGCACCCTTGTGAAGGGTGACGCGGGAATCGAGGTCACATCGGTCTGCAACGACTCGAGGAAGGTGGCCCCGGGTTCATTGTTCGTTGCAGTCAAGGGATATGCAAGCGACGGACACAGCTTCATAGCGACTGCTGTGGAGAAAGGCGCTGCCGTGATCGTATGCGAGGATATGGAAGCTGCAGAGGCGCAGCTTGCAAAGGCCGGGGAGGCGGCAGAGGGTGTCGCTCTCGTTAAGGCTGAGTCGTCAAGACATGCTCTTGCCATCATCGCAGCCAATTTCTATGACAATCCTTCGCACAAACTTACCCTTGTGGGCATCACCGGAACTAACGGAAAGACAACCACAGTGACCCTCCTTCACAGGATGTTCACTGCAATGGGATACAACTGCGGACTCCTTTCGACCATCGCCAACTACGTCGGCACAAAAGGAACGGAGGCCGTGAACACGACTTCAGACCCTATCACCATCAACTCTCTCATGAACGAGATGGTGGAGGCAGGATGCGGATACTGCTTCATGGAAGTAAGTTCGATCGGAGTGGAGCAGGAAAGGGTTGCCGGCCTCAAGTTCAAGGCGGGAATCTTCTCCAACCTCACCCACGACCACCTCGACTACCACAAGACATTCGCGGAGTACCTCAGATGCAAGAAACTGTTCTTCGACACACTGCCTTCCGATGCCTATGCCATCACAAACATCGATGACCGCAACGGTATGGTGATGCTCCAGAACACCAAGGCCCAGCCTGTGACCTATTCATTGAGGAGCATGGCGGACCACACCTGCAGAGTGGTCGAGCAGAGTTTCGAGGGAATGCTTCTGAAGTTCGACGGCATAGAGGCATGGAGCTGCCTCATAGGCCAGCACAATGCATACAACCTGCTTGCGATATACACCACAGCAGTTACCCTCGGAGCAGATCCGGAGGAGGTGCTCGTGGCACTCAGCACACTCAGACCGGCCCCTGGCCGTCTTGAGAACATCAGGGGACCTAAGGACATATCGGTAATCATCGATTACGCACACACTCCTGACGCCCTCGAGAACGTGCTCAAGACTCTCCGCGAGATCGCTCCGGACAGAGAACTCATCTGCCTTTTCGGTTGCGGAGGCGACAGAGACAGGACCAAGAGGCCTGAGATGGGAAAGATCGCACAGAAGATGGCCGACAGGATCGTGGTGACCTCGGACAACAGCCGCACCGAGAAGACTTCCGACATCATGGCGGAGATCAAGGGCGGAATGGACCTCAGCGGAAGAGCGAAGTCGCTCTTCATCGAGGACAGAAGAGAGGCGATCCGCACTGCCGTGATGCTTGCAGGCCAGGGCGCGACCATCCTGCTTGCCGGCAAAGGCCATGAGACCTACCAGATCACAGGCACGGAAAAGACACATTTCGACGAGAAGGAGATCGTCGCAGAGATTTTTAACGACTTAGCGGTTTAGAGACATGATATATCATCTTTTCGACTTTTTAAAGGATTACGACATACCTGGACAGGGACTTTTCAACTACCTGTCCTTCAGGGCCATTCTTTCTTTCACCATCGCCCTTCTCTTCTCGATCGTTGCGGGAAAGAAGATCATCGGCTGGATACAGAAAAAGCAGATCGGTGAAGAGATCCGTGATCTCGGACTCGAGGGACAGATGCAGAAGAAAGGTACGCCGACCATGGGTGGAATCATCATCTTCCTTTCCATCCTCATTCCGGTCCTCCTTTTCGCAGACCTTACAAACATATATATCATCCTGCTGATCGTCAGCGCGGTATGGTTCTTCCTCGTGGGATTCGCAGATGACTACATCAAGGTGTTCAAGAAGAACAAGGAAGGAATGAGCGAGAGGACAAAACTCGTGGCTCAGTGCCTTCTCGGCCTTGCAATAGGTATCGCAGTATGCTTCAGCGAGGATATCGTGGTGAGGGAGAAGGTTCTTGTGGAGGAGACTGTCACAGTCACCGCCGAGTCTCCGGATGGAGTGACATCTACAGAGCTCGTAAAGGCTGTCGAGAAGCACGATGTCATCAAGAGCACAAAGACCACCATACCGTTCATCAAGAACCATGAGTTCGACTACAGTTGGCTCTCCCCTTTCAAGGGCACATGGGGCTGGTACTGCAAATGGGCGATATATGTGCTGATGATCATCCTCGTCATCACCGCATGCTCTAACGGAGTGAACCTGACAGACGGCATCGACGGACTGGCGACAGGAACATCCGCAATCGTTGGAGTCGTGCTCGGAATCTTCGCATGGCTTTCCGGCAACATCCTCAACGCAGAGTACCTCAACATAATGTATATCCCGGGAAGCGGTGAGATTGCCGTGTTCATGGCTTCATTCGTAGGTGCTCTGATCGGCTTCCTCTGGTACAACGCCTACCCTGCTCAGGTATTCATGGGCGACACCGGAAGCCTCATGCTCGGTGGCGTGATCGGAGTTTGCGCAATCCTCATCAGAAAGGAACTGCTGCTTCCGATCCTCTGCGGAATCTTCTTCGTGGAGAGCCTTTCGGTGCTGATGCAGAGATTCTATTTCAAGTACACCAAGAAGAAATACGGTGAGGGCAGAAGAATCTTCAAGATGGCTCCTCTGCACCACCACTACCAGAAGGAAGGCATTCCTGCCATCATTCAGAAGCCTGCAAGGGCTATGCAGGAGGCAAAGATCACAGTAAGATTCTGGATCATCGGAATCATACTGGCAGTCATCACTATAGCAATGTTAAAACTTAGATAACAACGATCCGGATATGTCAAGAATCGTTATTTTAGGAGGAGGCGAAAGCGGTGTAGGATCCGCTGTGCTCGCAAAAGTGAAGGGATTTGACGTCTTTCTTTCCGATATGGGAAAGATCAGCGACGAATATGCTCAGATGCTCGAAAAGTGGGAGATACCTTTCGAGCAGGGATGCCATACAGAGGAACTTATCCTCAATGCAGACGAGGTGATCAAGAGCCCCGGCATACCTTCGACCGCACCTATGGTGAGGAAGATCGAGGAAAAGGGCATCGGTGTCATCTCGGAGATCGAGTTCGCAGGAAGATATGACAATGCGAAGAAGATCTGCATCACAGGAAGCAACGGAAAGACCACTACCACTTCCCTGATCTACCACCTCCTCTGCCAGGCCGGCCTCAACGTTGGACTCGGCGGCAACATCGGAAAGAGCTACGCTTATCAGGTAGCTACCGAGAAGTTCGACATCTATGTCCTGGAACTCAGCAGTTTCCAGCTCGACAACATGTATGACTTCAAGGCCGACATCGCCATCATCACCAACATCACTCCTGACCATCTCGACAGATACGCATACAAGATGGAGAACTACGTGAAGGCGAAGTTCCGCGTGACACGCAACATGTCGAGCGACGACTGCTTCATCTTCTGCTCGGATGACGAGATCACCGTCAACCATCTTAACCAGATCGTGATGAAGGCGAAGATGCTTCCTTTCACCCAGAAGACGAAGGTGGACCAGGGTGCATATGTCGACGGAGACAGGATGATCGTCCGCTTCAAGGAAGAGGAATGCGACATGTACCTCCAGGAACTTGCTCTCGGAGGAAAGCACAACATATACAATTCCATGGCCGCGGCTCTTGCAGCCAAAGCGATGGACATTGACAACGAGGTCATCCGTGACGGTCTCGCAACCTTCCAGGCTGTGGAGCACAGGCTCGAGAAAGTGCTGAGCATCAAGGATGTACTCTATATAAACGACTCGAAGGCCACAAACGTGGACGCAGCATGGTATGCTCTCGAGTGTCAGACAAGACCTGTAGTATGGATTGCCGGAGGCACTGACAAGGGCAACGACTACTCTACTCTCGTTCCGCTTGTGAAGGAAAAGGTGAAGGCTCTCATCTGCATGGGTGTGGACAACGCGAAACTTCACGAGTCGTTCGACAGCCATGTGAAATGGACATATGACGTGAGATCGGCTGAAGAGGCCGTTAAGCTTGCCGACTCTATTGCAGCCCCTGGCGACGTGGTTCTCCTCTCGCCTTGCTGCGCAAGCTTCGACCTTTTCAAGAACTACGAAGACAGAGGAAGGAAATTCAAAGAAGCAGTGAGGAATCTCTAATGGCAGAGAAGCAACATAAGGACACGGAAAAGAAATGGTTCTGGCGCATCATCGACGGCATTGAAGGCGACAAGGTGGTGTGGATAATCGTGCTGTTGCTGTCCATGTTCTCGATCCTTGCGATCTTCTCTTCCACTTCTCTGCTGGACGAAGGCGACAAGACCAGGATCGATTTCATCATGGACCATGTGAAGATAGCCGGCGTCGGCCTGCTGCTGGTCTACGGCATATACAAGATACCATGGCTGGGACTTTTCAGAGCATTGTCCAAGGCGGGATTCGCGGTCTCGATGATATGCCTTATTCTGCTTGTCTCGAAGATCGACATAGACGGGGTCATCGTATCTGAATACATCAACGGCGCGCGAAGGACGCTGAGGATATTCGGACAGCAGTTCCATGTGTATGAGGTGGTGAAAGTGGCGATGGTGATGTATATTGCATGGGCGCTGAACGCATATAAGGAGGATCAGGAGGCATTGGGCAAGGGAAAGAAGAGCGAGTACCTCGGGTTCGCCAACATGTTCGTCCACAGCAAGAACTTCAAGTTTCTTGCGGAGCCTTGGGCAAAGAGATGCATATACATGTATCTGCCTATCATGATCGTTCTTTTCTTCGTCATGATGGGAAGTAACTCCAGCGCAATGTTCATCGGACTTCTGCTGCTCGTGGTGCTGCTTATAGGAAACCTTCCGAAGAAGGATATCGTCCTGGCGGGAATCGGAATATTGATTATCGGAAGCATCGGGGCGGGAATCTATTTCATGTCCGGCAAGACGAAGATGAAGCGTGTCGGCACAGCGATAACCCGTCTGAAAGCCAACTATACGGATCTGGAGGAGATCAAGAAGCTTCCGAAGAATTCTGTCGAATATTATGATGCGATCGACGAGAAGCGTCAGCCATACGGAGCACTCATTGCGGTACGCGAAGGCGGTCTCCTGGGAAAACGAAGCGGAAACAGTACGCAGAAATATGTCGTTCCGAACATCTACGGAGACTACATGTTCAGTTTCGTCATAGAAGAATATGGCCTGGCGGGAGGCATAATCCTGCTGATAATATATGTCAGCCTGCTCGCGCGAGGGTCGCTTATAGCGAAGAATTGCAGCAATGAGTTCGCCAAGATCGCTGTCGGCGGACTATGCATCCTCATCACAGGTCAGGCATTCATGCATATGCTGGTCTGCGTAGACCTTATGCCTATGACAGGTCAGACGTTGCCGATGATCAGTCACGGAAGTTTCGCCTATCTTGTGTTCTGCATCGCCTTCGGCGTGATTCTTTCGATCAGCCGCATGGCTCAGAAGAAGCTCAGGGCAGAGGAAGAAGCGGCGAAACCTCTTTACGAGAGCGACAAGGATGATATCCAGGTAACAATGGATGTTCTCGAACAGTTATAGTCTGAAAATCCGTTCATAGACCGCAAGGTCATGAAAATCAATATATTTATGGAATACAGGAAGTTAAGGGTAATGATAAGCGGAGGAGGCACGGGAGGACATATCTTCCCGGCTCTTTCCATTGCAGACAAGCTCAAGGAGCTCAATCCTCAGACAGAGATTCTTTTCGTTGGTGCGGAGGGAAGGATGGAAATGGAGAAGGTGCCTGCTGCCGGATATGAGATCATCGGACTGCCTATCGCAGGACTGCAGAGGAAGCTTACGCTGAGCAATTTCGCTCTTCCGTTCAAACTGCTCAAGAGCATTCTCATCGCGCGTAAGACTCTCAAGGAATTCAAGCCCGAGATCGTGATCGGAGTGGGCGGTTATGCCAGCGCTCCCCTGCTCTGGACTGCAGGACGTCTCGGCATCCCTACCCTAATCCAGGAGCAGAACGGATTTGCAGGTCTCACCAACAAGATCGTGGCGAAGAAGGCGCAGAGCATCTGCGTGGCATACGAGGGAATGGAGAGATTCTTCCCTGCCGACAGGATAGTGCTCAGCGGCAATCCTATCAGAAAGGACATCGTGCCTGCGACTCCCGAAATGAAGGCTGAGGCTTGTGAATATTACGGACTCGACCCTCAGAAAAAGCATATCTTCGTCGTGGGCGGAAGCCTCGGAAGCGGCACTCTGAACAATGCCATGAGGTCATGGATCAAGAAGGGATGTCCGGGAGGAGAAGGAATCGAGGTGATCTGGCAGTGCGGAAAATATTATAAGGAAGGAGTCGACGTGTTCATGAAGGAGGCAAGAGCCAACGGCATCGGAGGCAAATGCATCGACAGGATTCAGCACAGCGACTTCATAAAGAGGATGGATCTGGCTTATGCGGTGGCTGATGTGGTGATCTCGCGTTCGGGTGCAAGTTCCGTGTCGGAACTCTGCGCCGCTGAGAAGGCTGTGATCTTCGTTCCATCGCCGAATGTGGCCGAGGATCATCAGACTCACAATGCCATGGCATTGGTCAACAAGGATGCCGCTCTTCTCGTGCGCGACGGTGAGGCTCAGGAAAAACTCATGGCCGAGGCCTGCGCCCTGATAGAAAATCAGGAGAAGATCGCTCTATTGGAATGCAACATCGGCAAGCTGGCTCTCCGCGACGCAGCCATGACCATTGCAGACGAAGTTTATAAGATCGTTAACAGAATTTAAGGAGCAAAGCGATCCAGACAAATTGAAGAAACCAAGCTGGAAAATATGAAGAATATATATTTCATAGGAATCGGCGGCATCGGCATGAGCGCGATAGCCAGATACTACAATGCCAAGGGATTCAAGGTGAGCGGCTATGACAAGACACCGTCTCCGCTGACCCATGCGCTGGAGTCTGAGGGCATCGAGGTTCATTACGAGGACAATGTGGATTTCGTGCCGAAGGATGTGGCCGAGACTCTCGTGGTCTATACCCCTGCCGTGCCTAAGGTCATGGGAGAACTTGTGTATGTGCAGGAACATGGCTACAGGGTGATCAAGCGTTCAAGGATGCTCGGCGAGATTGCAGAAGGACAGAGGTGCATGGCAGTGGCAGGAACTCATGGAAAGACCACGACCAGCACGCTCACAAGCCATATATTCACTGCTTCAGGCGAAGGATGCTCTGCTTTCCTCGGCGGAATTTCAAAGAATTACGACACCAATCTTCTCATCAGCGGGAATGATGTGATCGTGGTTGAGGCTGACGAGTTCGACCGCTCGTTCCTCCAGCTTTTCCCAGAGATCGCGGTCATCACTTCGATGGACCCAGACCACCTCGACATCTATGGTGACGAGGCTCATATCCGCGAAGCATTCAAGGCATTCGCGTCACAGGTCAGCGGCACCGTCATCGCGAAATATGGTCTTGACATCACTGCAGCTGACACCAAGGCACGCATCATGACATACGGCTTCAACGAGCCTTCGGCTGATTTCTGGGCCGAACCTCTCGAAAGAGGCCATTTCAACCTTCACCATCCGGGTGGCGTGATCGAGGACTGTGTTGTGGGCATCCCGGGCTGGGTCAATGTGGAGAACGGCACCGCTGCTGCGGCTATTGCTCTGTGCTATGGTCTTGAACCTGCAAAGGTGCGCGAGGCGCTTGCTTCGTTCGAGGGCGTGAAGAGAAGATTCGACATGCAGGTGCGCTCGGAGAAATGCGTATATATCGACGACTACGCTCATCATCCGCGCGAGATCGCAGCTGCACTCAGTTCGATCCGCGAATCTTATCCGGACATGAAGCTTACCGCTGCATTCCAGCCTCATCTCTACACAAGGACAAGGGATTTCGCTCCTGAGTTCGCAGAGGCGCTGAGCAATGTGGACAAGCTCATCCTTCTTGAAATATATCCTGCCCGCGAGGAGCCTATTCCTGGCGTGACTTCGGAGATCATCTTCAAGGATGTGACCGCGCCGGAGAAGGTGCTTCTGCGCAGGGATGAGTTCATGGATTATATGAAGAATGAACAGGTGGAACTTCTTGTGACTCTTGGTGCTGGAGACATCGACAGGTTTGTGCCGGAGATCGCTCAGATGTTATCGAAGTAAGGAGATGCCTGAGGATTCCTCAAAATGATATATGATGAATAAGATAGTGAAATATGTTCTCATAGGGGTTTGCGGCGCTATGCTCGCAGCCATTCTCGTCGCGTCATGCCTTGCAGGAAAGGAGGCGCGCAAGGGATTGGTGTGCAAGGGACTGGAGGTCGCCATCCTGGACAGTCTGGAGAACAGTTTCGTATCGAAGGCGGATGTCAGGAAATACCTTGACAAGGAGTACGGAAGATATGTCGGTGAAAAACTTGACAGTCTGGACCTCGTGAAGATAGAAAAGATCATCGACGGACGCAGCGCCGTGAAGAAGAGTCAGGCATATGTGACGAAGGATAGCCTGCTGAGAATCGAGGTGACCCAGCGCAAGCCCGTGGTGAGATTCCAGAAGAAGGAAGGCGGATTCTATGCGGATGCGGACGGATACATATTCCCTCTCCAGGTCAGTTATGCTTCTCATGTCCAGATAATTGACGGAGACATTCCTCTGGCTGCCAACAGCGGATACAAGGGCGAGATCGAGAATCCTCGTGAAAGGGAGTGGTTCGAGAATGTGATGGATGTGGTGAGATTCATCGAGGGCAGCAGGACATGGAAGGGAAAGATAGTGCAGATCCATGTGGAGAAGAACGGCGAGATCGTTCTCGTGCCGCGCGAAGGAAGGCAGGTGTTCCGCTTCGGACAGCCTGTGCAGGTGGCCGAGAAGTTCGACAAGATGGAGATGTATTACAGCCACATCGTTCCGGAGAAGGGTTCGGAGGCTTACAAGACAGTTGACGTAAGATTCGCGGATCAGATAGTTTGCAGATAAAAAAAGAGACGATATATATGGAAATGACAGACAGACACATTGTTGCGATTGATCTCGGAACATCGAAACTTGCCGTCACCGTAGCGAAGGTGATAGGAAGCGATGTGGAGATCATCTATTATAAGGAGAGCACATCGGACGGAATACGCTACAGCAGCGTATCCAATGTGACCCGAGTTGCCGAAAGCATCACAAAAGCTGTCAAGGAGGCTGAAGAAGCTCTTGGCATCAAGATCACTCAGGCTGTCGTAGGCATGCCGAAGTTCCCTGTGCGCCAGGAGAGCAACACCGCAAAGGTGGAGGACAGAGGCTATGCGACAGACATCACACTCGAGGACATCGAGGAACTCAAGTCTTTCGCTCAGAACAGCTATCCGCTTGAGCATCCGGACAAGGAGTCTATCTATGGTGCTGTGGCTCAGTCATTTTCAGACGGAGAGAATTTCCAGATCATCGAGAACGAGATCATCGGAATGGTCAGTGACACTCTCGAGGGCAATTTCAAGATCTTCATCGGAAAGAAGAGGGATCTCTACAATATCGACACTGCGATGACCAAGGCGGGCATCGCTCCTACAAGAAAATATTTCACCGCTGATTCGACAGCGAAAGCTATATTGAGCGACTCCGAGATGGAGAACGGTGTGGCTCTGATCGACTTCGGTGCAGGCTGTACTTCGGTTTCGATCTACCACGGCAACATCATGCGCCATTATGCTTCGATTCCTTTCGGAGGAAAGAGCATAACCAACGACATCAAGAGCGAATGCCTTATCTCTGAGAGACTTGCAGAAAACATCAAGCTCGCCTTCGGTGCATGTATGCCTGAGAAACTCCAGAATCTGAGCGAGAAGGTGATCCACATCAAGAGCAACACCATCGATCCTGACAAGCAGCTTCCGGTGAAGTATCTTTCTGAGATCATAACCGCCCGAGTGGAGGAGATCATGATGGCCATCCTTTATGAAATCCATAACAGCGGCTTCGCGGACATGCTCCGCAGCGGCATCGTCATCACCGGAGGATGTGCTCAGATGGCAAACCTCAACAGTTTCGTTTCCGAGATTTCCGGCTACAGCGTGAAGACAGGTTACCCTAGAAAGCTTTTCACAGGCCAGAACTGCGAGGGAATCAACGAGACAGGTGCGACTCCAAGCCTCGGACTCATCTACGCGGCTGTCAACGAGCAGATCAACTGCTGCCATGCGGATGTAGAAGTTGAGGAAGAAGTAGTGGAGGAAGAGATTCCGGAAGAAGATGTTCCGGTGAACGAAAACGGAGAACTTTTCTCTGAAGAGGAGAAGAAGGAAATCGAGCTTACCAAAGAGCAGAAGAAGGAAATGAAGAGAAAGGAGAAGGAGCTCAAGGAAGCAGCAAAGGCTGCGGCGAAGAAGGAAAGGGAGCAGAAGATCTCATGGTTCGGAAAGATAAAGTCAGGTATAATCGAATTCAGCGAAAGCGTGAAGGAAGAAATTGAAAAAGATCAGGTATGATGGAGAATATGGACATAACCCCTGCTGACTGGGTAAGCAGCGATTCGATCATCAAGGTGATCGGTGTCGGCGGTGGCGGATGCAACGCTGTCAACTACATGTATAATCAGAAGATAGAAGGCTGTACCTTCATCGTCTGCAACACTGACGCACAGGTGCTCCATCAGTGTGACGTGCCTGTCAAGATCCAGCTCGGCGAGGACGGGCTCGGAGCTGGAACCAACCCTACAGAGGGCCGTAATGCTGCCCTGAACTCTCAGGAACTGATTGCCGACAAGGTACTCGGCGGCAACACAGAGATGCTCTTCATCACTGCCGGAATGGGTGGCGGTACCGGTACAGGTGCAGCTCCCGTCATCGCTTCTATGGCAAAGAAGAAGGGTATCCTTACTGTCGGCGTGGTTACCATTCCTTTCAAGAGCCAGGGTCCTGAGGCAATGATGAAGGCCATCGACGGCATCAACGAGCTCGAGAAGAATGTGGACAGCCTCCTCATCATCAACAACGAGAAACTTCTCGAAGTCTACGGAGAACTCCTTCTTCAGGAGATGTTCCCTAAGGCTGACGAGGTGCTTGCGACTGCCGTAAGAGGAATTACGGAGATCATCAAGAAGAGAGGTTACATGAACGTCGACTTCAAGGACGTGAGGACGATGATGAAGAACAGCGGATATGCTCTCATGGGATGCGGAAGCGGCACAGGCGAGAACAGGATCGAGGATGCCGTAAAGCAGGCCATGGAGTCACCACTATTGAACGACTATGATCTTTCCACTGCTCAGAACTTCCTGATAAACATCACTGTAGGTCGCAACGGACAGGGTATGACAGCCACCCAGTACTCAAAGGTCACTGAGATGATCAAGGCATATACCGGCAAGGCAAACAACTTCAAGACAGGTCTTGTGTTCGATGATGATCCTGAGTTCGGCGACAAGGTGAACATCACGGTGATCGTCACAGGCATCAACATGCCTCTCGTACAGCCTCAGACAGAGCTTGGAAACATCATCACCATCGACCAGAACTTCACCTACAAGAAGTATTCACCTTCAGCTGATGACGAAATTGTGCTTCCTGAGGTGCGCAGCTATAAGATAGGCTACAACAACACAGCTTCGCGCAAGAAGGTCGTGTTCGAGGAGGGTTGCAAGCCTGTTCTTCTTGTCGGCGAAGGAGACAACAGAAGCGAGCTGGAGAATACTGCCGCAATCAGAAGAAAGGGCGTCCAGCCTGTCAAGCGCGACGAATAGTATTCGAGGAATCTATAAATATATTATATTTGTGCCCGCAAAGCCGAGACATGGCCTTGGCAACGAACAGAAAATATTATGGAAAGAAAGACAAGAGTACGTTTTGCACCGTCCCCTACCGGCCCTCTTCACATGGGCGGCGTGAGGACTGCACTTTACAATTATCTCTTCGCCAAGCAGCGCGGAGGTGACTTCATCATCAGAATTGAAGATACTGACTCACAGCGTTTTGTACCTGGAGCAGAAAAATATATCATCGAGGCTTTGAACTGGTGCGGCATCGTGCCTGACGAGGGTGTGGATGCAGAAGGAAATGTAGTGGAGACAGCTTCCGAGCGTCATCCGCATGCTCCATACAGACAGAGTCAGAGAAAGCCTATCTATCGTCAGTATGCAGAGCAGCTCGTAGAGAACGGATTTGCATACTATGCATTCGACACAGCTGAGGAGCTTAATGCCAAGCGTGCCGAGATGGAAGCAGCAGGTCAGACTTTCATCTATGGTCAGACTACCCGTATGGGCCTGCGCAACTCGCTTTCGATGTCAGAGGCTGAATGCAAGGAACTTCTCGAGACCCGCACAGACTGGACAATCCGTTTCAAGATGCCTGAGAACAGAGTCGTGAAGATGGATGACCTCATCCGCGGTCATGTGGAGGTAAATACTTCTACTCTCGACGACAAGGTGCTCTGGAAAAGAGCTGATGAGCTTCCTACATATCACTTGGCGAACATCGTGGATGACCACCTCATGGAGATCACCGAGGTGATCCGCGGTGAAGAATGGCTCCCTTCGCTCCCGCTCCACTACCTCCTTTATGAGGCATTCGGATGGACTGAGACCCAGCCACGTTTCGCTCACCTTTCACTTCTGCTGAAGCCGGACGGAAAGGGCAAGCTTTCAAAGCGTGACGGTGACAGACTCGGTTTCCCTGTATTCCCTCTCCAATGGATCAATGCAGAGGGCGAGGTTTCACGCGGATATCGTGAGGACGGCTATTTCCCAGAGGCTTTCGTGAATCTTCTCGCAATGCTCGGATGGAATCCTGGCACAGAGCAGGAGCTTTTCTCTCTTGAGGAACTCGTTGCTGCATTCTCTCTTGAGAGAGTGGTCAAGTCAGGTGCTCGTTTCAACGCTGAGAAGGCAAAGTGGTACAACAAGGAGTATCTCCGCATGAAGCCTGCTGCAGAACTCGCAGAGCTTTACATCCCAGTGCTTGAGAGCAAGGGCATCCAAGTGGTTGACTGCCCTGCTTGCGCGTTGACTGCAGGTTCTGAGATGACAGTCCAGGGTGCAGACTTCACCAACAAGATATTTACACGTGCATATGTAGAGAGAATCGTTGCCCTTATCCAGGAGAGAGCTACATTTGTTGCTGATTTCTGGGACATCGCCTCTTATCTCTTCGTGGCTCCAACTTCTTTCGTAGAGAAGGATGCTGCAAAGTTCTGGAAGGAAGAGAATTACACTCTCGCCCTCCAGGTGGCTGACTTCATCATGAACTTTGAGGGAGAGTTCACCAAGGAGGCAATCGAGGGACCTCTCGAGGAGTATATCCGCGGAAACGAGTGGCCTATGGGTAAGGTGATGAACTGCCTCCGTCTCGCTCTTGTAGGAGCATCAAGCGGTCTGGGCATCGCCGACATGGTGGCTATCCTCGGAAAGAAGGAGTTCGCTTCACGTATCGCATTCATCAAGGAGCAGCTGGGCTGCTAGAAATATATAGTCATATGAAGATCGGAATCTGCAATGACCACGCTGGCGTGGAGTACAAGGAGAAGCTTGTGGAATACCTCACAGGCAAGGGACATGAAATGGTAAACTTCGGCACTGACACAACTGCAAGCATGGATTATCCGGATGTGGCTCATCCACTTGCATCAGCAGTAGAGAACGGTGAGGTTGACCTCGGAATCGCATTCTGCGGCACTGGAAACGGTATGGCAATGGCGCTCAACAAGCATCAGGGCATCCGCGCAGGTCTCTGCTGGAGTGTGGAGATCGGCAAGCTCATCAAGCAGCACAATAATGCTAACGTTCTCGTTATGCCGGCTCGTTTCATTCCATTCGAGACTGTAATCGAGATTACTGATGCATGGCTCGACGAGGAGTTCGAGGGCGGACGTCACCAGGGCAGAATCGATAAGATTGCTTGTAAGTAATTCTTTTGTGGAAGCTTATATCATGAATCCGGGTGCGGATGTTCTTTCAAGGAACATCGACGACTACCCGGAGGGAATCATTATCCCTATAGACAAACCATATAGATGGACATCGGCGGACGTGATCAGAAAGGTCAAGTACGCCGCTATCCGTCATTTCGGGAAGAAGAACCTGAAGGTCGGACATGCGGGAACGCTTGACCCGCTGGCTACGGGTGTGCTTCTGGTGTGCATCGGAAAAGCGACAAAGCTTGCCGAGACCCTTCAGTCGCATGACAAGGAATATGTGGCCGGCATCACATTCGGTGCAACCACACCTTCTTACGATCTTGAGAAGGAGATCGACAGATTCTTCCCTTATGAGCATATTTCTGCTGAGGGCGTTGCTGAGGCTTTGCCGGCTTTCATCGGTGAACAGGATCAAATCGCTCCCCTTTTCAGTGCAAAGTCTGTAGACGGAGTTCGCGCATATGAACTTGCACGAAAACTTCATAAAGAAGGCAAGACATTGGATGAGGTAGCGAAGGATCTGATCAGGGTTTCGAGGATCAACATTTCGGAGTTGGAACTTGTTGAATTTCACAATCTTGCTGAGGATAGCATGTTGAAAAACAACCACTCCCACTTCGTGGGCACCTCATCTTCTGGTGAAATCCAATCAGAGAATATATCCAAGGCGTCTGCCAGGATAAATGTTACTGACAATTCAGAGCTGGGACTTCCTCGAGCAGTTGTCACAATTGCTTGCTCAAAGGGTACTTACGTGCGTGCGTTTGCCCGCGATCTGGGTGAGGCTCTTGGCAGCGGCGCTCATCTTGACAGTCTTCAGAGAAGCCGCAGCGGTGAGTTCAGAGTGGAGGACAGCCTTACTGTGGATCAGGCCATTGGCATGCTCTCATAACCCCTACAAACCAAGGATCTGCACGAACACCTATGAGCAAAGCGCCGGGAACATATTCATATCGTAACATCTGGAAGGTGGCCTACCCTATCCTGATCAGTCTCGTAATGGAGCAGATGATCGGTCTGACCGACACTGCCTTCCTCGGACGAGTGGGTGAAGTGGAGCTTGGTGCTTCGGCCATCGCCATAGTATATTATATGGTATTGTTCATGATCGGCTTCGGATTCAGCATCGGAGCCCAGATCATCATAGGTCGTCGCAACGGTGAGGGTCATTTCCGCGAAACCGGAAAAGTGTTCTGGAACGGATTGTATTTCGTGCTCGGGCTTTCGGGAATAATCATCTTGCTTTCAGAACTGTTCACGCCGTGGATGATGAAGTTCATGGTCTCTTCTCCAGCAATTTATGACGCAGCATTGAGCTATGTAAGATGGAGATTGCCGGGCATGATCTTCGCCTTTGTGACCGCTATGTTCAGAGCATTCTACATCGGAACCACACAAACCAAGACATTGACACTCAACTCGGTAGTGATGGTGCTGTCGAATGTAGTGTTCAACTATATACTCATATTCGGAAAGCTCGGACTACCTGCATTGGGCATCACCGGTGCAGCGATCGGATCCAGCCTTGCCGAGCTCGTATCATTGATATTCTTTGTCGTATATACACGTGTAAAATGCGACAGACCGAAGTATGGTCTCGACAGACCAGCCCGTTTCGATAGTTCAGAGCTGAAGTCAATGATGCCGGTATGCTCGTGGACCATGATCCAGCATACGATATCCATTTCCACCTGGCTTATCTTCTTCCTTTATATAGAGCATCTGGGAGAAAGGGCGCTGGCGATTTCCAACATAGTGCGAGGTGTCTCCGGTCTGCTTTGGGTAGTGCTCCAGGCCTTCTCATCAACATGCAGCACACTTGTGAGCAACATCATTGGCGAGGGTCATCAGGACAAGGTGATGTCACTGGTCAAAAGAGTGCTCAAAATGTCATATGGAATAGTGAGTCTGATAATAATACTTATAGGTTTATTCCCTGAAGCGGTTGCCCGCATATATACTGACATACCAGACCTTGTGACTGCTGCCATCCCGGCCATGCTAGTTATGGTATCGTCATATTTTGTCGCTGTCGGTGGACAAGTATTCTTCCTGGCTGTATCGGGCACCGGAAGCACAAAGACCGCATTCCGTCTGGAAATGATCGCTTTGGCCGTATATATGGTCTATTGCAGCGTCATCATAGGCATCCTGAAGCTTGATGTTGCCATATGCTGGACTGCCGAACATGTCTATTCCGGTATGCTGCTCATCCTTGGATGGTGGTATATGCGTTCCGGACGTTGGAAGAACCGCCAGATCTGATTCAGCTAAAAAACTTTCTATCAGACAGATACGCATCTCATCAAAGCAGACGGTAGCGACGGATTTCGCGGGTGAAAGTGTGGTCCAGCGGATATTTCGCCTTCGAGACGGCAGCCTTGCGGGCTATTGTCAAAGGAAGGTCCCGGACTTCAGAAGAAGACTCGGACGAACTTTCAGAATTTCCAAAATCCGTATCAAGATATTTCATAAGATTATCTGTCAACACATGCTCCAGCAGAAGATGGAAGGCATGACCATGGTCGTGATGGCGCAGGTGGCAGAGTTCGTGCAGGAGGACATAGTCCCTCAAGACATGAGGAAGGCGGACTATGTTCAGATTGAGATTGATATTGTTGCGTGCCGAGCAGCTTCCCCAGTTGGATGAATTGTGTTTGATCGTCACTTTATTATATACGAATCCATAGCGTGCTGCCAGTTCTGCAAGTCTCTGAGGAAGTTCGGATTTCGCCTGACGACGGAGTTCCTCGATCTCTGAAGACGAAGCCACAGGCGTATCCTTGAGACGGTCCTTCTGCCTGCGGACAGCATCCAGAACCCACTGACGTTTGAGCTTGAAGAATGCCATAGCGGCAGCATAAGGAACTAAAGTAGGCACTGACACAGTCACACCTCTGACCGGATGCACACGGATAGCCACGCGACGACTTCGGGTACTCTTCTTGAGCACCACCTCCCCAATCTCCGGGTCCATGATTACCTTTGTTCCTGTCGTTGCCATATCGACTGCAAAGGTATGAAATTTCGCTTTAACGAAAATCCTGATATGGCCACATAGTCGGAAGGAAAAAAATGTAAATTTATTCAGTAAAAAATGAAAGTAAAATAAATTATGTCTTTGTAAATTTGCCATGCCACAAACTACACAAATAACCTAACTATAGAATATGGACAGAAGAGAAGCATTAAAGATCCTTGGAGCAGGTCTTGCAACAACAGTTTTCATGAATATCGCTCCGCTCACACATGCCTCTATCACAAAAGACAGAGCTAAAGACAAGAAGCGTCTGGTGTTCTATTTCACAGCAACAGGTAACTCTCTGTTCATAGCAAAACAGCTTTCTGACACTCCTATCAGCATCCCGCAGGAGCTCAAGAAAAGCGACCTTGTGTATGAGGCAGATGAGATCGGATTTGTATTCCCTGATTATGCTGCTTCGGCACCTATGATAGTACGTGACTTTATCAGCAAGGCAAAGTTCAACGCTCCTTATATTTTCTCTGTCATCACCTACGGAAATGCACATGTAAATGTGGCTGAGTGGTGGAATGAGTTCGCAAAGGAGAAAGGTGTGAACAATAATTATGTGAATTCAATCCTCATGGTTGACAACTACCTTCCTGTATTCGACATGAATGAGCAGATCAAGATCGACAAGAAGACAGATGAAAACATGGCGAAGATAATTGAGGATATCACTGCAAAAAAGGATTACATCCAGGCAGCTGAGATGGGATTCTTCAGCAAGGAGATGCTCAAGGGTATGCAGGATATGCATTTCTCGCAGACCAGCGAACAGCTCATAAAGCTTGATACTGCTGCCTGCATCCAGTGCTCGACTTGTTCTGAAGTTTGTCCTCACAAGAACTTTACTCTTACCTCAGACGGTTTGAAGATCAGTGGTAAATGCGAATATTGTCTTGCATGTATCCACAACTGTCCTCAGCATGCACTCAGCCTCGAGAGAGAACGAAACAAGAATGCGCGCTACCGTCACCCGAGCATTTCTCTTAACGAGATCAAGAAAGCAAACAAACAGTAAAATAAGTATCGGCAGATTTCTTAAATTTGCCGATATTTCTTTATGAACACAGATATCATCATACGGGATAGCATCGATGGCATTGGCACAGGTGAGGTCAGTCTGCACCTTGCTCATATTCTATGTCATGAGGGAAGTTGTGCCATTCGCTTCAATGGCATGGAGTTCACTATTAACCGTCACGATTGCTGTATAATCAGAGCCACACAGCTCATAGAGTCAGTGATGCCGTCAGAGGACTTTAAGGTGACAGTCATTTATGCCTCCCCTATATTTATAGAGAAGGCAACGCCTAACACTAATTACGGAATGAGGGGTTCTATTTCTCTCTCACAGAATCCTGTAATGCATCTGACTGACGAGGAATATTACAGATGTCATGACGACTTCAACATAGTCAGCAGAAGAATGGAAGCAACCGGACATCGATTCCATCAAGAGATGATGCTAAGCGTGATGCGCACCCTGATCCTTGACTTCTTTGACTTCCACCTTAGGATAAACGGTCCATCCGAAACGCCTTCGTCACAAGGGGCATTCATTATGGGAAAGTTCATCGGCATGCTCAGCCGTGGCGATTACAGACATATCAGAGAGGTCAGTCACTACGCTTCGGAGCTATGCGTAACGCCGAAATATCTGTCAGAAATAAGCAGAAAAATCACAGGATTCCCAGCTAACTGGTGGATTAACCGTTTTACGATTCTTGACATTTCACGACAGCTTCGTGACCGTTCACAGAGCATAAGCGACATATCCGAGACCTTCAATTTCACATCTCCATCCTACTTCTGCCGCTATGTACAGCGCTATCTTGGAGAATCCCCTTCTGAATTCAGAGGGTAAGTCTTAGTAACCGATACTTTTGAAGAAGTCCAGAAGGATTGGGGATAGCTTGGAGCTGTTGCAGATGTATGAGCCATGATCTTCACCCGGAATTATCTTCAGTTCCGCGCCCGGAATGTTCGATGCGATCAGACGGGTGTGGTCTTCGAGGATGAGGTCGTGTTCTCCGGCCATGATAAGAGCCGGAGCGGCTATGGTCTTAATGTCCTGAGGAGTCATGGTCGGTTCGATCTGCATCATGCGGGTGAGAGGATTCGGGTTCGGCTCGGCAAGGAATTCTTCTGCAAATGACGGAATCAAGGAACCTTCGACAAAAATGTTTGCTCCTCCTGTAGCAATGGCTCCCAATGTACCCGGATACATGACCTCGAGTTGGAGTGCAATGATGCCTCCGTCACTGAATCCGAACACAGCAGGCTTGTCAAGTCCCTTTGCCTTTATGAATTCATATACATCAGTCGCCATGTCCTTATAGTGATATTCCTCAAGAGGCTTATTGGCTCCCTGACCGCGGGAATCAAGGGCGTAGACCATGTAGCCAGCCTGCGCAAGTTCGCGCTGTGTGGTCTCCATGTCATTATGGCTGCCACCGTTTCCGTGAATCAGGATCACAGGCTTACCGCTGCCCTCGGCAGCATAGAAAAGTTCGACTCCGTTGACTTGAGCTACGTCTGTGTAGCTCTCGTATCGTTGTGTGCAGGCCGTCATCGCGACCAGCAGAAGTGCTATGAATGTAATTTTTCTCATACCGCAAAGATAGGTGAAAATATCGGAGCGGCAGCAAAAATCGCCAAAAACGCTCCCGGTCCCCATAAAAACAGGGTAACCGGGAGCAAAAAAAACCATTTTTGATACCACACAAAATTTATGATAAAGTGTTGTTGTTTCAGAATTTATGATTATCTTTGCGCCCGCTAAATCCCGCTATGGCAGGATGAAGCATAAATAAATTTATTAACCTCTAATTTTTTCTAACAATGGCTGAATATTTAGCACCAGAGAAAAAACAGGAGCTTTTCGAGAAGTACGGAAAGTCCAATACTGACACAGGTTCTCCAGAGAGCCAGGTGGCATTATTCTCCTACCGTATCGCTCACCTTACCGAGCACCTTAAGAGCAACAAGCACGACTTCGTGACTCGTCGTTCGCTTCTTAAGCTTGTTGGTAAGCGTCGTCGTGTACTTGATTATCTCAAGTCAGTTGACATCGAGAGATACAGAGCTATCGTTAAGGAGCTTGGCCTCCGTCGATAAGCTACCATATAGTAGGAAACGACGAAGGGGGAGCACTCAAAGCAATTTGGGTTATCCCCCTTTTTCACGCAAAGAAGTCTGATGGCGCAGACAACAACCTGCGGCGCCTGAGGAATGACATACATATATATCGGGCCTGGTATAACGGCCTTCAGATTTGATCGATTGAAAAGACGGTAAGAGACCCGTCATCTACAGTATGGCCGACGGCCGGATCGAAAAATCTTTGATGAAACAGAATATTAATAATCCACTCCCATAGGGGGAGGCAGGTTGAAGATGAAAAAATGAATATCGTTAAAAAGACAATCGAATTATCCGACGGAAGGGTAATTGAAATCGAGACCGGTAAGCTCGCAAAGCAGGCTGACGGTTCAGTAGTAGTGAAGATGGGCGGCACAATGCTCCTCGCTACAGTAACATGCGCAAAAGACGCTAAGGAGGATGTTGACTTCATGCCTCTTCAGGTCGATTACAAAGAAAAATATGCTTCTGCAGGCCGCTTCCCTGGCGGATTCATGAAGCGTGAGGGTAAGGCTTCAGATTATGAGATCCTTATCGCACGTCTCGTGGATAGAGCGCTTCGTCCGCTTTTCCCAGAAGATTTCCACGCAGAGGTTTTCGTGAATGTAAACCTCATTTCTGCTGAGAAGGACATCCAGCCGGATGCTCTCGCAGGACTCGCAGCTTCAGCAGCTCTTGCTGTCAGCGACATTCCGTTCGAGGGCCCTATCTCTGAGGTTCGCGTTGCAAGAATCGGCGGCGAGCTCAAGATCAACCCTAACTTCAGCGAGATGGCTGACGCAGACATCGACATCATGGTTGCAGCTACATATGACAACATCATGATGGTCGAGGGTGAGATGAAGGAAGTAAGCGAGAAGGATATGCTTGAGGCTATCAAGTTCGCTCACGATGAGATCAAGAAGCACTGCAAGGTGCAGATGGAGCTCACTGAGGCTGTAGGCAAGACCGTAAAGAGAACTTACTGCCACGAGGAGAACGACGAGGAGCTTCGTCAGGCTATCCAGGAGTTCTGCTATGACAGATGCTATGCTATCGCAAAGAGCGGTTCTGCAAAGCACGAGCGTTCAGACGCGTTCGATGCACTCAAGGAGGAATTCTATGCAACACTTCCGGAGGAGGAGCAGGAGGAGAAGAGAATGATGATCGAGAGATATTATCATGCTGTCGAGAAGGCTGCCATGAGAAACATGATCCTCGACGAGGGTGTCCGCCTCGACGGTCGTGACACCACTACAGTACGTCCTATCTGGTGCGAGACTGACTATCTCCCATGCGCTCACGGTTCTGCAATCTTCACTCGTGGTGAGACTCAGTCACTTTCGACTGTGACCCTCGGTACCAAGCTCGACATGAAGGAGCGTGACGAGGTTCTCATCCAGGACACTGACCAGTTCGTGCTTCACTATAACTTCCCTCCATTCTCGACTGGTGAGGCACGCCCACAGCGTGGTATCGGCCGTCGTGAGATCGGACACGGAAACCTTGCATACAGGGCACTCAAGCCGATGATCCCTATGGCTCCTGAGAATCCATACGCAGTTCGCGTGGTTTCAGATATCCTTGAGTCAAACGGTTCATCTTCAATGGCAACAGTCTGCGCAGGCTGCCTCGCCCTCATGGATGCAGGTGTGAAGATCAAGAAGCCGGTTGCAGGTGTTGCAATGGGTCTTATCACTGACAAGGACAATCCTAACGAAAGATATGCAATCCTTACCGACATCCTCGGTGACGAGGACCACCTCGGAGACATGGACTTCAAGGTGACCGGTACTAAGGACGGTATCACTGCAACTCAGATGGACATCAAGGTTGACGGTCTTTCATACGACGTTCTCGAGAAGGCTCTCGAGCAGGCACGTCAGGGCCGTCTCCACATCATGGGCGAGATGATGAAGACCATCAGCGAGCCACGTGCAGAGTACAAGGAATTTGTTCCACGCATGGTACAGCTCATCGTTGACGGCGAATTCATCGGCGCAATCATCGGCAAGGGTGGTGAGACTATCCAGAAGATCCAGCGCGAGACAGGCACAACAATCACTATCACAGAGCAGCAGATCGAGGGTGCTCAGAAGGGTGTTGTTGATATCTTCGGTCTTGACAAGGAGTCTATGGACAAGGCTATCAACTGGATCAACGGCATCACTGCAGTTCCTGAAGTAGGCACAGTGTACACAGGTAAGATCGTTTCTATCCTCGAGTTCGGTGCGTTCGTTGAGATTCTCCCTGGTAAGGAAGGCCTCCTCCACGTATCAGAGATCGCTTGGGAGAAGACCGACAAGGTAGAGGATGTCCTCAAGGTCGGTGACGAGGTAGAGGTCAAGCTCCTCGAGATTGACGCCAAGACCGGCAAGATGAGACTTTCTCGCAAGGCTCTCCTCGAGAAGCCTGAGGGTTATGTCGAGCCTGAGCGCAAGCCACGCGGAGACCGTGGTCCACGCCGCGAGGAGCGTAACGGCGGCCCACGCCGTGACGACCGCAGAGGCGACAGAGGCCCACGTCGCGATGACCGCGGCCCAAGAGGCCCACGCCGCGACCGCAATGAGGCTCCGGCTCCAGAGCAGAACAACGAACCGGAGATGTTCTAATTATATGAAAGGCTGGCCATGATGGTCAGCCTTTTTTGTATAAGACATGGAACACCTTCGTAGCATCAGTGTGCCAGGTCTCATCATTTGGCGAGAGCTGGCACGAAAAAGCAGGCAAACCATGCCAGGTCTGCCCATGAGGTAAAAGATTTGACGATTAAGTAAAAGGATTGCAGGAGGATAATGGATATATTTGCAATGATTGTACAGAATGTACATTGTAGAAATAACCATTTAATTAATAATATCATGAAAAGCATCATCAAATCTTTCGCAGTGCTTGCAGGTCTCGCACTCTGCACTGCTGCAATGGCACAGGACACTTTCAAGGTGAGAGTTGACCAGCCGGCACATGGTAAGGTAACAGTCACTCCTGCTGTACCTGCTGACGGAGTTGTAAAGGCAGGTACTGTTCTCAACGTTAAAGTTGAGGTTACTGACGAGGGTTGGGTATTCGACAGCGGATACTATCTTTCAATCAGCGGCGGCATGTTCTACCCTACCAATAAGGAGTTCATGACTCCAGAGTTCCAGGTTACAGTGAACAGCGACATCATGAGTCTCGGAGCATCCATCATGGAGGCTGAGCGCCTCGATGGTCACCGCGTGATCCAGGACGTAGTTTATGCACAGCCAGGCGTGAAGCCTCTCAAGTATGACGTATTCATTCCGGACGGAGCCAAGAACCTCCCTGGTATCGTCATCATCCACGGTGGCGGATGGTCTTCAAACACTGAGGACATCATGCGTGGTCTCGCTCGCGAGCTCATCAAGGGCGGAAAGTATGTGGTTGCAAGCATCGACTACCGTTGGATTGCTAATGGTGACGGTGACAAGACTCCTAACACAATGAATCAGCTCATCGAGGACTGCTACGGTGCCATCCTCCACATCCAGGAACACGCAGCTGAGTACGGCATGGACCCTAAGAGACTTGCAGTGACAGGCGACAGCGCAGGTGGACATCTCTCAGCTTCAATGGCTAACATGATCGAGAGAGTCGGTGACGGCGGCTGGGGCGTGAAGCCAGGCGTCTACGAGTACCTTCCTACATATATGCCTAAGGGCATGACTGCAAAGCAGGCACAGAAGAGCCTCCTCGCAATCAAGGTTGCAGCTCCAAGCTACGGCGTATTCGATCAGGGAAGTCTCCAGCGTTTCGCTCAGGGTCTCGATGCAGAAGGCAAGAAGGCAATCGCACCTAACGACAACATCCCTTCAGTAAAGAACCGTGCAATCCCTCAGTACCTCGTACTCGGAACACTCGACCGCACAGTAGGTCGTGAGCCTATGGAGAAGTATGTCGAGAACCTCAAGGCAGCAGGTCAGAAGGCAGAACTCGTGATCATCGAGGGCGCTTCACATGCATTCTTTGACTGGAAGCCAGACCAGCGCACAAAGGCTACATTCGCTCAGTACGGTGTTCCTTACGCAGCTGACATGGTTCGTTTCTTTGACGAAGTATTCTACAAGTAATAAATCCTACATATAATAACGGAACAGGGAGCCGCACGGCTCCCTGTTATTTCATATCACTATTTTATAAATTGTTACTGTTCAACGGATAGTACGACGTCCTAGTCCTGTTTTTCAAGGGTTGCGGACATGCGGTACATCTTGCCGTTCTCGAAGGTCAGGTCTTTTGTAATATCCTTCTTGTCGAGAACACATGTATACAATTTCTCACCATCCATAGCATCTACCTGAATACTGAAATAATCACCGGCTACGAGATGGTACCAGGTAGTCTCTTCAACTTTATAATCCCATGATTGCCCTGCAAAAGCAACGATATATGTCGTTAAAGCCTCACCTTCAACAAGCAATCCAGTTCCGGAGCCTTCAGCATAATCAGTTCCGAAATCCATAGTAAAAGATGTATTCCAGCCCCCAGGAAAAGATCCTACTGAGTAAATATCAGTCCAACCCGAACCACATACGCGCACTGTAGCATCTGTTTCAGAATATGCTTTAATACTAAGTCTCTTTACAGTCAATCCGCTTTGAGGCAGCGTCAATTGAACCTTGAGTACATAGGACCTATGTTCAAGATTAACAAGCAGATTTCCTTCTTCCATCTCTGCCTTTCCGCTTAAAACCGTGTATTGCTCAAGCTGAGACGTGCAATCAACAAGGCTTTTCTGAAGTTGAGCAGCATTGAAAGTAAGGTATGACGACCCGATCTTCACTCCATTCAGGACACCTTCTGCACCCTCATAGACCGGTGCCACACGCCACGGATCTGCTTCTGAACCATCACCTTGAGTCAGAGCAGGATAGTACACATATACCGATTTAGCCTCTGCATGATTGCTGAATTCACCATCAAACTCGGCAATTTTGCCATCAGCAGATACTGATATGACAGTAAACACATCATTTGTGAGGACATTTCCGGAAATATCCAATGATATTACAGATACTTTGTCATATTGTTCCCATTTTGCCTTGAGAGCATTTTCTTCATCTACATATGATATCTTGGTGTCGGCTCCCCCTATGGCAGCTGTTAGCGTCAGATGAACGGGCTGGGACTCTTGCGGAGTCTGCTCCGGTGCTCCGTTCTTCTGACAAGACACGAGGGCGGTGAGGATACACGCCATTGAAATAAAATACTTTTTCATATCTATTCCTCCTTTCATGTTAAAGTTCACCTCCGTCTCCAAAATCCGGAATACTGTTGGCCAGAACCGCTCCCTCGAGGGCGAGTTCCATTTCTTCGCACTGCGGCGAAACATAAACAATCTTTTCCATAATCATATCATTAAATTCTTAAACGGTTGATTATTAGAATTTCAAGAGATAGCGCAGAGAGCTATTCCTGATTCCAACGATTAGAATAGTTTCCAGGCATCAGATATGCTTTACCACCTTGCAGCACAGGCTGACCATCTTTCTGTGTTGTCAACTGCATCTTATAGGTATCCGTGCCATTTGAAAGTACATAAGTGAAATAATCCACATTCTCATGGTCGCCGTCCATGATAAAGGTGAAAGCTACATCATCACCGATTTTGATACCAGTAGCTCCCTGCTGCTGAGGAGCTGCCATACCCACCTTATCTTCTTTCACATATAGACCCACATATTTGTTCATATGAGTTATCTTCATGTCCTGTGCAGTCTCAACATCATTCAAGATGCTCAATGTCCAGTTGCCAGGATCAGCCGCGAGATCGATAACTGAAATCTGGAACATGTCCGGCCTGCGTTTCATGTTTATTTCACCAAGAATGAGGTTATTGCCTTCAAGCCTCCATTCACCGTCAGCTGTCAGGTACTCACCACCTTTATAAGTCTGGAACTTTGTCTTTCCCTCACCATCCTGAGTACCGAGCATGATTGATCCTCCCGGATAATGCACTGCATAAAACCAACTGCTGCTTGTGCGCAGATTGTTAATCAGATTTTCATCCTGATTAGCTACATACCATCCTTCTCCATCATAAACAAGAAGAACTGTATTATCATTAACAGAAGGATTCAACCAGTCATTCATCTCAGATTCAAACACGATCAGAATCTCATCATTAACACTCCATCCCTGCTTCACTGCCTTAGTATCTGCTCCATAAGAATCCTTGTCGGCAACAGAAAAAACGACATTAAGTTTACGGGCTTCAGGTGCATCCTCGCTCTTTGCACATCCTGCCAAAAGAGCCGCTGCTGCAATTGCAGCTAAAAATATTCTTTTCATAAGTACATTCACATTATAAATTTACCATCCTAAGTCCTGTTCATCCGAAAATGCAGGATATTCTCCACCAGACGCTGCAAGCACAGCCTGCTCCACAAGGAGCTCGATCTCCACGATGCGCGGAGTCTCGTAAGTTTTCTCTTTCATGGCTATTGAATTTTAGTGTTAATTATTTCTATCCACAAATTTAAGCCGACAGGAATCTGCCGGCTTGGAATATTGTTACTTCGTTTTTTAATATTGTAACATTATAGGTAAACCTAACTTTCCCAAATGCGAAACATCATTATTTTGAGGCCTTCTGGTCGAAGGAAAGTCCTCTCTCCGAGATTGGCTTCAGGAGAGAGATAACGTAATAATGGAAAGTGCGTGAGGGAAAAGGAATCAGCGGTTTCTGTAAGCTGACGGCGTCATTCCAACAGCCTTTCTAAAGAGGGTGCTGAAATAACCTACATCCTCGATTCCGCATTTCAGAGCAATCTCACCGATGGACAGAGGCGTACTCTCAAGCAGATCCTTCGCCTTGGCGATACGCAGCTCATGGATATATTCGGTAGTCTTGCAACCTGTTATAGCCTTTATCTTGCGATTGAGCTGGACGCGGCCCACACAGAGTTCGGAGGCGATGGCTTCGCAATCAACCTTGCCTTTTGCGAATGAAGCCTCGACGACCTCATTGAATCTGTCGAGGAAGGCCTTGTCTTTGACCGAATAGCCTCTGACATCAATGTCCGAAGTATTTTCAGACGCATGCAATGAATATCTGAACTTAAGCCTCTCCCTCTGATCGAGAAGAGTACGGACTCTGACAGAAAGTTCTTCCTCGTCGTATGGTTTTTCGATATATGCATCTGCACCGGCTTCAAAACCTGCGATTCTGTCTTCCTGACCGGCTTTAGCCGTCACCATGATGACAGGAATATGACTAAGAAGTTCTGATGCACGGACTCTACGACACATCTCGAAGCCATCCATTACAGGCATCATTATATCTGTAATGATGAGGTCAGGAACTATTTCCTCTGCCAGACGAAGGCCTTCAGCACCGTCTGATGCAAACCAGAAGGAGTATCGGGAATCGAGCTGACGCATTTCCCATCGGGCGACCTCCGGTCTGTCTTCGACAATTAGGATACGAGGGGATTCTTCGCCTGCATTTACAGCAGTACTGTTTTCAATGACGTCGGCAGCAGTTTCACACACCATGTCATCAGGATCAGGAACAGAGCATGCTTCAACTGCCTTGTCATGTCTTATTGGAATCATTATGTCAAAATCGGTTCCCTCGCCGACAACACTTCTGACACAAGAACTTCCTCCCATTGCCTCAGCAGAAAGTTTCACGACATAAAGACCTATGCCTGTTCCGGCATCACCGCTACCACCGCTTGCCCGATAGAATGGCTTGAATATATTCTCCATCTGCTTTGCTGTCATACCCTTGCCTTTATCAGACACCAATAATTGCAGATGTTTTTTACCATCTTTGACGATTTCATTCAGACTCACTGTCACCACAGACCCTGCTGGCGAGTATTTCAAGGCATTGGAAACAAGGTTGCTTACGATCCTGCCAAGCATATCTGGAATAAAATCCATCTCTATCTCCTGAGAGCCGAAGTCCTGCACAAGATCAATTCTCTTTTCTTGAGCAAATCTGGCATATCGTTCACATACTGCTGCAACATATCCTGTTACGTTTCCATTTCGCCATACCGGCTCCGGAGCTAACGCAGAAGTCATCCTCGCCACCTCCATTACCTGATTCACAAGATCGAGCAGATCTCTTGAATGCGTAAGGATATCCTTTGAATCTTCTCTTACAGTTTCCTCATCTTCAGCGTTCCTGTTTATACTTCTCGCCGCTGAAAGTATGACGGTAAGAGGAGTGCGGAACTCATGAGCTATATTGGTGAAATAGTTGTTTCTGGTCTGGTTCAGCTCATCCAGCATCTTATGGTTCCTTGCGCGAAGTCTGAGCGCATATACAAGGACTCCTATTCCGACTGATGACAGAAGAAGGATGACAACAAGGCTGACCAGCATCATATTCTTCCTTCGGTTCTCCTGACTGTGCATCTGGAGAAGATGCTTCATCTCATTTCTATTCTTCTCATGCTCATAAGCAGTCCTGAGATTGTATATTTCATCCTCGTTACGTTCGGCTGCAATGCTTTCCGAAATATCTTTATGTTTCTCAAGCCATGTCAAAGCCTCAGAATAGTCGCCTGTTGCCCTGCAAAGGCGATATTTCAAAAGGGTAAGATCCAGCAGGTGTTCCAAAGAACCGGCTTCTTCCGCAACTTCGAGACCTTCGTTAATATATTTCCCTGCCTGCGCATGACGGCTCTGCTGAATAGAAATGCGGGCCAATGCAGTACATGACTGCAACCAATGCCATTTGTCCGTACCTCCAAGAAGGATATCATAGGCCTTACCATATTCCTTCGAGGCGCTCTCAAGATCTCCCTGCATCTCAGAAAGGCGTCCGAAATGATTGTTGCACAAGGCTATGCCGAGAGTGTTTCCGGATTCTGTATTATATTTCAAGGACTGGGAATAATACCAGCGCGCCGAATCGATATCTCCTTTTTCTTCTATCAGAGCACCTATGTTCGCGTAGTTGATGGCCATTCCAGTCGCACTGCCGAGCCTTGTCTCGCCCTTCAAGGCTTCGCGAAAAGCCTGCATTGCTATATCACTGCTGCCCATCGACAGATGGACATTTCCTATACCGTTTAGAGAGATGACCCTATTTTTCAGTGCAATATCGCTGGTCTTGTCGCTCCACTCCTCACACCATGTCAATGCCTGGTAGTGCCATGAAGCCGCATCATCGAGAAGACCCATCCTTCGATATACCGTACCGATATTGTTCAAAGCCTGAACGACTTCAAGAGTATCTCCGATCTCCTTTGCAAGTTCAAGACCTCTTGTGTGTACAGCTATCGCATTCTGATATTTCGCTGCATTGCGGAGGTTCTTTCCTTCTGTCCTATACCATGCAACCGAATCCTTCATCACAGACGTATCTGCATCACAGTCCATATCAGGCCCCTGATGAAAGCATGATAAAACAGATATAAGTACAACACAACAAAATAACGGTTTCAGAATCAATTTTTCCATAGTTCAGACATTGCTATTAATTGCAAAATTAGCAGTCTAAGCGGATTTGCGTATTGAATATTGTGACATGAAAGTTGAAAATTATGAATATTACAGATCCGGTCATCAAAAGTCCGACCGCCCTTTTGTTTATTCCGTCAAAAGCACTAACTTTATAGGTTGTTTGGACCGGGCAGTTAACAGCCGGAAAGATTTTACGGAAATTCATAAAACTGAAACCATATATGGAAAGAATCATCGAGTGCGTTCCTAATTTCAGCGAAGGACGCAACAAGGAAGTAATTGACGCCATCGTTGCGTCCATCGAAAAATCTGGAGGAGTCAAGGTTCTGGATGTGGATCCGGGCGAAGCGACCAACCGTACTGTCGTGACATTCGTAGGAAGTCCTGAGGCTGTGGTCGAGGCTGCATTCCAGGGTGTAAAGAAGGCTGGAGAGCTTATCGACATGCGTCAGCATCATGGTGCCCACCCTCGTTCAGGTGCGACCGATGTACTTCCTCTCATCCCTATTTCAGGTATCACTCTTCAGGAGTGTGCAGAGCTTGCAAGACAGCTTGCAAAGCGCATCTACGACGAACTCGAGATTCCTTGCTACTGCTATGAGGCAGCTGCTCAGAAGCCTGAGCGCAAGAACCTTGCAGTGTGCCGCGCAGGTGAGTACGAGGCACTTCCTGAAAAGATGGGAGATCCTGACCGTCAGCCTGATTTCGGACCTGGCTATTATACCGACCGTGCTGCACAGGCTGGTGCGACTAACGTAGGTGCACGCGACTTCCTTATTGCAGTGAACTATAATCTCAACACGACTTCTACACGCCGTGCAAACGCCATCGCATTCGACGTACGTGAAAAGGGTCGTCCGAAGAGAGAAGGCAATCCTATCACAGGTAAGATCGTAAAGGACGAAAACGGCAAGACAGTCATGATTCCGGGCACCCTCAAAGGTTGCAAGGCAATCGGCTGGTTCATCGATGAATATGGCATCGCTCAGGTGTCAATGAATATAACAGACATCAACACTACCCCACTCCATGTGGCATTCGACGAGGTATGCCGTGCAGCTCAGGCTCGCGGTCTCCGCGTGACAGGCACAGAGATCGTAGGTCTTGTTCCTAAGCGCACTCTCATCGAGGCCGGACGCTACTTCCTCGAGAAGCAGCAGCGCTCGACAGGTATCTCTGAAGACGAGATCATGAAGATTGCTGTGAAGTCTATGGGTCTTGACGACCTCAAGCCTTTCGAGCCTCGCGAGAAGGTGGTAGAGTTCCTCATTGAAGACCCTGCAGAAACAGCTGCTCGCGAGAGACTTGTACGCATGACTTGCAAGGGCTTCGCTCTTGAGACAGCATCTGAATCCCCTGCTCCAGGCGGCGGATCTATCTCAGCTTACATGGGTGCTCTCGGAGCAGCTCTCGGCACAATGGTAGCTAACCTTTCATCACACAAGGCAGGCTGGGATGCACGCTGGAAGGAGTTCTCTGACTGGGCTGACAAGGGTCAGGCAGTCATGACCAAGCTCCTTTCCCTCGTTGATGAGGACACAGCCGCATTCGACAAGATCATGGCAGCCATCGGAATGCCTAAGGGTTCCGAGGAGGAGAAAGCAGCACGTGCAGCAGCTCTCGAGGCAGCCACACTCTATGCCACAGAGGTTCCGTTGAAGACTATGAAGGCTTCTCTCGAAGTCTTCCCTATCGTGAAGGCAATGGCAGCTGAAGGCAACCCTGCATCAGTTTCAGACGCAGGCGTGGGCGCCCTCGCTGCACGCAGCGCAGTCCTCGGAGCACAGATGAATGTCCGCATCAATGCAGCAGGCCTCAACGACCGCGAGGCAGCAGACGGTCTCTGCGCAGAAGCAGCTGAAATCGCAGCTACAGCCATAGCTGCTGAAGCCGAGGTCTTGGATATCGTGAACAACAAACTCTAATTCCATATCAGCCATACTACTGAAAACCAAGACTTTACACTGAATCGCATGAGGCTTACGACGCAGGTGATTCAATATATAATACTGATAATCAAACACTTAGATGACACTCAATAAATTCCACGAAGATATCCTGGGCGGTATTCCGGCGGTGCTGCCGGAGCCTAAGGCTTATGACACTACTGTTAACCATGCGCCTAAGCGCAAGGAGATTCTGAGCGCCGAGGAGAAGGTGCTTGCAATCAAGAATGCACTCCGCTACTTCCCTGCTGAGCATCATGCAGTGCTGGCTGAGGAGTTTGCGCAGGAGCTTAAGGAGTACGGTCGCATCTATATGTACCGCTTCCGTCCTGACTATGAGATGTATGCACGTCCTATCGACGAGTATCCTGCAAAGTCGAAGCAGGCTGCTGCAATCATGGCTATGATCCAGAACAACCTTGACTATCGTGTGGCTCAGCACCCGCATGAGCTCATCACTTACGGCGGTAACGGTGCGGTGTTCCAGAACTGGGCTCAGTATCGTCTCGTGATGCAGTATCTTGCAACCATGACAGACGAGCAGACACTCGTGATGTATTCAGGTCATCCGCTCGGTCTTTTCCCTAGCCACAAGGACGCGCCTCGCGTCATCGTGACTAACGGTATGGTTATTCCAAACTATTCGAAGCCAGACCATTGGGAGAAGTTCAATGCTCTTGGAGTGTCGCAGTACGGTCAGATGACTGCGGGTTCATATATGTATATCGGTCCTCAGGGTATCGTTCACGGTACTACAATCACCGTGATGAATGCAGCGCGCAAGCAGCTCAAAGCCAGCGGTATTCCCGCAACTGAGGAGAACATGAAGGGAATGCTCTTCGTTACTGCCGGTCTCGGTGGAATGTCAGGTGCTCAGCCTAAGGCAGGTGTGATCTCAGGTGTGGTGAGCGTATGTGCGGAGGTCAATCCTCATGCTGCTCACAAGCGTCACGACCAGGGCTGGGTGGACGAAATCCATGACGACCTTGACGTTCTCATCCCACGCATCCGCAAGGCTGTAGATGGCAAGGAAGTCGTATCAATCGCATATCAGGGTAATGTTGTAGACCTCTGGGAGAGACTCGACAAGGAGAATATTCATGTGGATCTCGGTTCAGACCAGACATCTCTCCATAACCCATGGGCAGGCGGTTACTACCCTGTAGGATATTCATATGAGGAGTCGAACCGCATGATGGCTGAGGAGCCTGAAAGATTCAAGGAATGCGTCCAGGAGTCGCTCCGCAGGCATGCAGCGGCTGTCAACAAGCTGGCTGACAAGGGAATGTACTTCTTTGATTATGGTAATGCCTTCCTTCTTGAGGCTTCACGCGCAGGTGCTGATGTCGTTAAAGAAGACGGCAAGTTCCGCTACCCTTCATATGTTCAGGACATCATGGGTCCTCTCTTCTTCGACTACGGTTTCGGACCATTCCGTTGGGTATGTATGTCTGAGGATCCAGAGGATCTTGCCAAGTCTGATGCAATTGCAGCTAAGGTCTTGAGAGAGATCATGGCTGAGGCACCAGAGGAAATCCAGGGCCAGATGATGGACAATATCCGTTGGATCGAGGAGGCAGGCCGCAACAACCTTGTGGTAGGTTCGCAGGCACGTATCCTTTATGCTGACTGTGAGGGTCGTACAAAGATCGCTCTTGCATTCAACGAAGCCATCCGCAACGGCGAGATCAGTGGTCCTATCGTTCTCGGCCGTGACCATCACGACGTATCAGGAACAGACTCACCGTTCCGCGAGACATCGAACATCTATGACGGTTCTCAGTTCTGTGCTGACATGGCAGTGCACAATGTCATCGGCGACGGTTTCCGTGGTGCCACATGGGTTTCTATCCATAACGGCGGCGGCGTAGGCTGGGGCGAGGTGATGAACGGAGGATTCGGAATGGTCATCGACGGTTCTGCAGATTCGGACAGACACATCAGCGAGATGCTCCTCTGGGATGTGAACAATGGTATCGCCCGCCGCAGCTGGGCTCGTAACGAGGGTGCCATGAACGCTATCAAGCGCGAGATGGAGCGTACTCCAGGACTCAAGGTTACGCTACCAAATATCGCAGACGAAGAAATGATTATGAAAATTCTTGGCTAAGGCTCAGAATGACCCGCGAAGTAATCGACATAGTGATCCCTTGGGTGGACGGAGATGATCCTGTACTGGCGGCAAAACGCCGTCAGTATCTTACCGGGAAAAGAGAGGACAAGCATGCTGACGTGGCTGCAGCCACAAGGTATTGCGATCTCGGAGAAATTTTCTGGTGCATCGATTCCATAAACATCTTCGCCCCATTCATCAGGAAGATCTTCATAGTGACCGACGGTCAGGACCCCCATCTGGAGGAGCATCTGACCGCCAGGTTTCCTAAAGGTCATATCCCTGTGGAAATCGTGGATCACAGTGTCATTTTCAAGGGATATGAGAAATATCTCCCGACATTCAATTCAAGATCGATCGAGGCTCTCATCTGGAGGATTCCGGGATTGAGCGAGCATTTCCTTCTCATGAACGACGATTTCTTCCTTGCCGGTCCGGTGAAGCCTGAAGATTTCTATCAGGGAGAAAAGACTGTCTGCTATGCCGACTGGAGATGGACCTGGTTGGAAAGGATGTTCAGGAGAATAAAACGATGGAAGAACAGGCGCGCAAAGGCCACATTCAAGGGTTCGATGATCAATGCGGTGAAGATTCTCGGAGGTCATCCGCTGTTCCTTTATCTTGCGCACACACCACGTGCATTGAAACGCAGTTTTTATGAGAAGTTCTTTGCGGAGCATCCCGAGGTACTTGTACGCAATCTCCTGGACCGTTTCCGTACTCCACGCCAATATAATTCACAGGAACTTTTCTATATCACAGAACTGAAGGCCGGAAGGTTGAAGGTGATCCCGACATCACGCAGGCTCATCTATCTAAAGCCGCACAGGGGCAGTCGCCACATCACACGCAAGCTCGCCCATTTCGACAGAAAACGCAATGCATGCTTCGGCTGTATAAATTCAATTGACATGGCATCCCCTGAGGACCGTCACAGAATCTTCAACTGGATTGCCAATCGACTTGTTCAATAGACCTTAGAATCGGCGGAAGTCCTTATATGATATGCGGAGGGTCAGGCCGGCAGAATTCCGGTATACCTTTCCGAAATCACCATATACACCGACCGCAAGGTTGAGCGGAAGATTGGTGACGCTGCGACCGAATTCCATTTCAAGGGCCAGTGAAAGCTGCCATGGAGTCGGAGCAAAGAATGATGACTCACCTTGATGGTATCTGCCGTAATTCTTTGTGTAGGTTGCCTTGAACATATAAGGAACATCATCAAAGACGACTCCTGCAAGTCCGAAATGATGTCCGCGGATGCGGTTGCTTGCAATACCCATGCACACCCCGTCCTTTCCAGGAGCATTTGGAAGAATAAGAGGCAGACCGATAGTGCGGCCATAGTTGGTCCATCCTGACCGGTACTCGCCGTTGCTGAAATAGTTGTCGCAGCCTCCGAGAACTATCTTTCCATAATAATGATCATTAGGATCCTGCTTTGCCATTTCCTCCTCTGTGGCAGGGCGGTCGTGCGCCGGACCTGTCTGCCATGTGGTGCGGATATGCTCGTAAAGGACATCCGTAACCAGCGCATCCCTGTCCTTGAAAGCGAATTTCAGCGTCCATATTCCGTCAGGGGCATTCTTGTATTTCATACCGGAACGGTCCTCGAACGGCTTGTCGTACTGGAATGTCATGGTGAATGCCGAATGACGCCAGTCGAAACGGATATATTCGCGTCCGAGATGATTTCCTAAAACATTTATCTGATCTGAAGCAGACGCATCTTCACCGCCGCTGAGGGCCATGAATATTCTATAGTAATCTATGAGCGATACAGGATAATCACCATATACCGGCGAATCACCACCCCAATGCGCCCAATGGCCGAATCCTGCTATGAAATCAACCTTGCGACCGAGGGCGAACTTCACGGAAAGCTCCTTGTTATGAACCATCGCCCCCTTCACATATCTATTGTCGATCAACTGATAATGAGCGATATTGCCCTTGAATCCGAACCAGTGTCCCTTCTCGAAATATATCCAGTCGGATGATGCATTGATACCAGGAATGTTGCGTGCATTGCCCGACCACATGATGTCGCCTCCGCTGATCGAAAGGTCGCCGAGGGCTTTGTCGCGAGGTATCATACCCACATCCAGACGGAGCATCTTCCATCCTACGCTTGCATAAAGCCTGTCGACGAACCCTGCAGCCTGGTTGGTGTTCTGCCAAGGGTTTCTTGAGGCAAGGCTTCCCACGAGGTTTGTTCCGGCCTCGAAGAAGAAGCCGCTGTGTGAACGCCATTTCACATCGGCTCCGCCTGCAACGGCTCCGCCCGACGAATACGGGAGGATGCCTTCATGGCCTGTTCGCGCCCAGAACGGAAGGTAGTCGCCTGTGCCGGCAAGCATGTATGAGTCCGCATTCCACTCCACGGTCCATTTCTGGGCCCATGCAGCAAACGACGAACATAAGAGTATGATTATCAACAAATATCTTTTCATCATTTTTCCCTTTTTTAATGGAAAGCGACCTGGTAAGGATGAGCCTTCGTGAGTGCAAAGATAATTATAATCACCCTATTCTGACAAAGGTACCGGGATATTTTATATATTTGTATGATTTAGCCTTCAGGGCCATAAACATGGGCGGCTGAGGCTGAGACAACGTCTCTGAAAAGAAAATTTAAACAAACTGATATATGAACCACGTTATTTCTCACAAGACACTGACTATCGATCATGTAAAGACACTCCTGGCGGAGGGCGTTCAGCTCGAACTCGGAAAAGAGGCTGAGGCAGCCATCGTGAAATGCCGCGAATTCCTCGACAAGAAGATGGAGGACATCGGAAGACCGGTATATGGCGTGACCACAGGATTCGGTTCGCTCTGCAACATCACCATTCCTGCTGAGGATCTTTCTCAGCTTCAGCACAATCTCGTGATGTCGCATGCCTGCGGTACTGGTGACACAGTGCGTCCTGAGATCGTGAAGCTCATGCTTCTCCTCAAGGTCCAGTCGCTTTCATACGGATATTCAGGAGTGCAGCTTGTGACTGTGCAGCGTCTCATCGACATGTTCAACAATGACGTGCTTCCTGTGGTTTATCAGCAGGGCTCGCTCGGCGCTTCCGGCGACCTCGCCCCTCTCGCACACATGTGCCTCCCTCTCATCGGACTCGGTGAGGTATATTATAAGGGCTCGGTTCGCGAGAGTGCCGATGTATGGGCAGAGCTCGGTTGGGAGCCTATCAAGCTGAAGTCGAAGGAAGGTCTTGCTCTCCTCAACGGAACACAGTTCATGAGCGCGCATGCAGTGTGGTCGCTCATTCAGGCTGAGAGACTTTCGGACTGGGCTGACAAGATCGGCGCAATGTCTCTTGAGGCATACGACGGCCGCATCGAGCCTTTCTATCATCAGGTTCATGCAGTGC
>JBGVNK010000002.1:0-17968 GCA_045125535.1 Candidatus Cryptobacteroides sp. | reverse complement strand
TTTCACTCCCCTGCGCGGGGTGCTTCCCACCTTTCCTTCACAGTACTGGTTCACTATCGGTCTTCTGGGAGTATTTAGCCTTGCGGGATGGTCCCCGCGGATTCAGACAGGATTTCACGTGTCCCGCCCTACTCAGGTGTCGGTCTCGTATGTGCTATCTTACCTGTACGGGATTATCACCCTCTTCGATTGAACTTTCCAGATCATTCCAGTTCAATTACACATATCTTATGACCGATCCTACAACCCCGATGATGCCTCAACAACATCGGTTTAGGCTCTTCCCCGTTCGATCGCCACTACTAAGGGAATCGATAATTTCTTTCTCTTCCTGGGGGTACTGAGATGTTTCAGTTCCCCCCGTTTGCCCCGACATAGTCGGTGACTGGCCTTCAGCCAGCCGGGTTGCCCCATTCGGAAATCACCGGATCAATACCTGTTTGCAGTTCCCCGGTGCTTGTCGCAGCTTACCACGTCCTTCTTCGCCTCCAGAAGCCTAGGCATCCGCCGTCCGCTCTTGTAACCTTCTCTCTGTTTGTATTCTTTGAATGAATCACAAGAACTTTCAGTGTTTACACTTTGTTCTCATTTACTCGTTGCCTTGAAATTGCAGTCCACAACATCAACGATAGACTCTCTATCATTTTTACTCGTTACAGACTAATAAATTTCATCTTCTAACTTTACCTCGTTATCTTTTCTCAATATTGTCAATGAACTTTCCGTTTTTTCTCAAACGGGTTGCAAAGGTACGACTTTTTTCTTTACCTCCAAATTTTTCTGCAACTTTTTTCACACATTTTTCAATATTTTTTCACCCTAATTCTAAAAAGTACTGACAATCAACAATTTAGGTAAGTAACATATTTTTATACCATTTTTACGAATTTATTTACTACATTTGTATTTCACGCCCTTGCGTACAAAGAGAACGGATAACCTTATTATATAATATATGGAAAACAAAAAGACACAATTGCCGGAGAACGCTCAAAGAGAGCTTAGACCGGGTGAGGAGTACGAACCTCTGTTGTCGCCTCAAAAGAACTATCCGGAAGTAACCCCATGGTCCGTGACCCTCGGTCTGATCATGACCGTCATCTTCTCGGCAGCGGCGGCATATCTGGGACTGAAGGTAGGACAGGTGTTTGAAGCAGCCATCCCTATAGCCATCATAGCAGTGGGACTTTCAAGCGGACTCGGAAGAAAGAATGCATTGGGAGAAAACGTGATGATCCAGTCTATCGGATCATGCTCAGGAGCGATTGTGGCAGGTGCCATATTCACGCTGCCTGCACTTTTCATCCTCCAGGACAAGTATCCGGAACTGACAGTGAATTTCACTAAGGTATTCTTCTCGTCACTCCTCGGAGGTATCCTCGGAATCCTCTTCCTCATTCCTTTCAGAAAATATTTTGTGAAGGAACAGCACGGAAAGTATCCATTCCCTGAGGCTACTGCCACCACTCAGGTTCTCGTAAGCGGAGAAAGCGGCGGAAAAGGAGCAAAGACTCTTCTTGTCAGCGGTCTCATCGGTGGTCTTTATGACTTCATCGTTTCCACTTTCGGACTCTGGGGAGAGACACTCACCACCAAGATCCTCCCATGGGGTGCAGCCATCGCCGACAAAGCCAAACTGCTTCTCAAGGTGAACACCGGTGCGGCAGTCCTTGGTCTCGGATATATTGTAGGTCTCAAATACGCATTCATAATCTGCTGCGGAAGCTTCCTCGTATGGCTCGTGATCATTCCTCTGATGAACCTCATCTGGGGCGGACAGGTGATCGACCTCATGAATTCTGGCATCACTGAGACTATCGGCAGCATGTCGGCAGACCAGATATTCAAGGAATATGCAAGACATATCGGTATCGGAGGTATCGCAACTGCCGGTATCGTCGGCATCGTGAAGTCATTCGGCGTGATCAAGTCCGCTGTAGGTCTTGCTGCAAACGAATTCAAGAAGAAGAAGGACGGAGCAGAGGCTGAAGTAATCAGAACCCAGAGAGACATTTCGATGAAGATCATCGTTATCGGCATCGCTGTGGCCCTCCTCGCAGTATTCCTTTTCTTCATGTTCGGAGTTGTCGACAACATCTGGCATGCAGTGGTAGGACTTCTCATCGTGGGCATCATCGCATTTCTCTTTACAACAGTTGCAGCTAATGCCATCGCCATCGTAGGTTCGAACCCTGTCAGCGGAATGACCCTCATGACCCTCATTCTTGCTTCGCTCGTAATGGTTGCAGTAGGACTCAACGGAACTGCCGGCATGACAGCGGCCCTCATCATCGGAGGCGTTGTCTGCACAGCACTTTCAGTGGCAGGTGCATTCATCACCGACCTCAAGATCGGCTATTGGATCGGATCTACTCCTAAGAAGCAGGAAAGCTGGAAGTTCCTCGGAACACTCGTTGCAGCCGCAACAGTAGGTGGCGTGATGCTCGTGCTCAACAAGACATACGGATTCACAGGCGAAGGTGCACTCGTAGCTCCTCAGGCAAATGCAATGGCTGCGGTGATCGAGCCTATGATGAACGGCGGAAGCGCTCCTTGGCTTCTTTACGGCATAGGTGCAGTGATCGCTCTCGTCCTCACATTCTTCAAGGTGCCGGCTCTTCCTTTCGCACTCGGCATGTTCATTCCTATCGACCTCAATATGCCTATGCTCATCGGTGGTGCGATTTCATGGTATGTGGGCAGCCGCAGCAAGGATAAAGCGCTCAACGAAGCCCGTACTGAAAAAGGTACGCTCATTGCATCCGGATTCATCGCAGGAGGTGCACTCATGGGTGTTGTCAGCGCAATCCTCAGATTTGCGAACGTGGATGTCTACATCAAGCCTTCAGCTTGGACTGAGCCTGTAGCCATCATTCCTTATGTTGCGATCATCGCATTCATGATCTGGTCTGCACTGAAAGCCAAGAACAACAACTAACACCATGGAAACCAGTGTTTTCATTAAATCGCCTGCGGCAAAGGACGCGGCGATTTAACATAAAAAACTGAAAAACAATAATTTAAGGATGACAGGTATTATAAGCGCATTGATATTGACTCTGATTGCCGGTGCGGCCACCGGCATCGGAGGCGCGCTTGTGCTGTTCAAGAAGAAGATAAGCAGCAACTTCCTAGCAGGGGCTCTCGGTCTGAGTGCCGGCGTGATGATATTCATATCACTTGCCGAACTTTTCCCGGAGGCTCAGGCTGAGATTGCAGCTACTGGTTCAATCCGACATGGGGAGGCACTGGTTCTTCTGGCATTCTTCCTTGGAATGGGCCTTATCACACTTATCGACTTCCTTATTCCTGAATACGAAAACCCTCACGAGGCTTCAGGACTGTCGCTCGGAGCAAAGACAGCAGCCGTTGGCATGCTGGAACAGGCTGGCAGCGAAAAGGCACTGCACAGATTGGGTCTGATGTCGGCTCTTGCAATCACCATCCACAACTTCCCGGAAGGTGTCGCAACATTCATAGGAGCGTTGAATGACCCTGAAATGGGTGCGGGAATCACATTTGCCATATCCATCCATAACATTCCGGAGGGAATCGCAGTAGCCATACCTATATATTATGCCACAAAAAGCAAGGGCAAGGCCCTGCTTTATGCGACCTTGTCGGGAATGAGCGAAGTGATAGGCGCCCTGCTCTGTCTGGGCATCACCGCCTTGTTCGGCGTGGAAATCACCGGAGGTGGTCCTGTGTTCCCTCTGATTCTTGCAGCCGTAGCGGGTATCATGATTTATATTTCGCTTGACGAACTTCTGCCTACGGCGGAGAAGTACGGAAAGCATCATGTGGCTATCGCGGGAGTCGTCGGAGGCATGGCAATAATGGGAGTCAGCCTGCTGATCTTGTAAGATTGCCGGTTGAGCCGGCAATGACGAATATTGTCATAACCGACCTGATTGAACTACAATATGAAAAGTCATCCCGACTTGATCGGGATTCAAATAAACAATAAATCATATGGAAAAGTTAATTGACAGATTTTTGAGATATGTGGCTGTGGACACACAGTCAGACCCTTGTTCCGAGTCACAGCCAAGCGCTGCTAAGGAACTTGATCTTTTGAAGATGCTTCGCGACGAGCTTGTGACAATGGGCGTAGAGGCTACACTTGACGAATGGGGATATGTAATGGCGACCATCCCTTCTAACTGCGGCAAAGACGTGCCTGCAGTGGGATTCATAGCTCATGCAGACACTGCTCCTGACGCATCAGGAGCGAATATCCATCCGCAGATCATCGAGAATTATGACGGAGGCGACATCGAACTCAAGGGGGTACCAGGACTTGCACTCAAGCCTTCAGAGTTCCCAGAGCTTGAGATGTACAAGGGGCAGACTCTTGTCACTACCGACGGAACGACTCTCCTCGGAGCCGATGACAAAGCCGGTATCGCAGAGATCATGAATGCCGTGCAGTACATCGTAGAGCATCCGGAATTCAAGCATGGCGACATCAAGATAGGATTCACTCCTGACGAGGAGATCGGACGTGGAGTTGTGAAGTTTGATGTGGCTAAGTTCGGTGCAAAATATGCTTACACCCTCGACGGTGGTCAGGTCGGTGAACTTGAATATGAAAACTTCAATGCAGCCGGCGCGACTGTGACTATCCAGGGACGCAATGTGCATCCAGGCACAGCGAAGGGCAAGATGAAGAATGCCATCCTTATCGGTATGGAACTTAATGCACTCCTTCCAGTAGAACAGAGACCTGAATACACTTCAGGTTATGAGGGATTCTTCCATCTGATCAGTTTCAAAGGTGAAGTGGAGACCGCTACATTCTCATATATCATCCGCGACCATGACATGGCTCTTTACGAGCAGAAGAAGGCATATATGCAGAAGTGTGTTGATTTCATCAACGAGAAATACGGCGAAGGCACTGCTACTGTTGAGATCAAGCATCAGTACTATAATATGCGCAAGGAGGTCGAGCCTCACTACCACATCGTGGAGAAGGCTATGAAGGCTATGGAAATGGAGGGTATCGTTCCGAAGATCCAGCCTATCCGCGGAGGTACAGATGGCGCTAACCTTTCGTTCATGGGTCTCCCTTGTCCGAACATCTTCGCAGGCGGACACAATTTCCACGGCAAGATGGAGTATGTGCCTCTCGAGAGCATGGAGAAGGCGTCTAAGGTCATCCTTAACATCATCTCTCTTTACGCAGAGTAGAGTATAAAATAATAAGACAGACAGGTTCCTATGGTCCTCCCCACTTCGTGGGTCCCCTCCCTTTAAGATTCTTCGAATCTTTTCCTCCTTCGCACCTCGGCAATTCAAACAAGTTTGATTGCACTCGGTTTGTCGTCGGCTTCGGGAGCCACAGGAACCTGTCTGTCTTATTATTTATGATATATAAACCCAGTTATTTTTTAACGGAATAGTTATTTCGACGCCACTTTATTATATACCATGGTGAGGGCGATGCCGACGATGGCGATGGCAGCTGATACTATGAAGGCTGTGCCGTATGTGCCGGTTGCACCGAGAATCTTACCGCAGACTGTCGGTCCGAAGTAGCCGGCCACAGCAAAACCGATAAACATGATGCCGTAGTTCACGCTGTTGTTACGTGGACCGAACTGGTCGGCAGTGAAGCCCGGGTATACACCCATGAGGGCTCCGAAACATACGCCGATTACAGACACAGCAGCCATGAAGAGGATGGTGTTTCCTTCTCCTGTAAGGAACAGGAGGGCGAGACCTATTATCTCAAGAATGAATGCGCCGCGAAGGACTGTCACTCTGCCGAATCTGTCGGAGAGTGTTCCTGCAACTATTCGTCCTGCCGAATTGAAGAGGGCGAGGACAGACACGGCAGTCGCAGCCATACCCACAGACATTCCGGTGATCTTCTGAGCCATAGGAGAAGCCTGTGATGTGATCATCAGACCGCTGAATGCGCCGCAGACAAGCATGGTTATCATTATATAGAATACAGGATCTGCAAGCATCTGTTTCCAGTTCTTGTCTCTGCCCGAAGCATTGCCTGAAGGACCGGCCACCTTTGGAACAAATCCCTTGGGAACATAGTCTGCAGGGCATTTCACGATAAAGAATGAGCATACCACGATGATAGCGAGGAAGGCTGCACCGAGGATGATGAAGCTCTTGCTGACTCCCACACTGTTGTTGAGCGCATTTGCCACAGGCGGGATGAGAACCGAGCTCAATCCATAGGTAGCAGTTGCTATTCCTCCTACGAGACCACGTTTGTCCGGGAAGAACTTGACGGTGTTGTTGATGGTACAGCCGTATGCCATTCCCAGACCGAATCCTGCGAGCAGACTATAAGTCAGGATTATCTGGCCGAGCGTTCCCGCGAAACCGGTAAGAAGTATTCCGGCTCCGAACATGATGCCTCCTGTGAGGATGACGGCACGGGGACCACCAAGCTTGTCAGTCACGAATCCTCCGGCAATCATGGTTATCGGGCCTATGCTGTTGGCCACTGTGAACACCACTGCAAGGTCTGCGGCTGTGAATGTCGTGCCGAGAAGACCGGTCAGCTTTGCTGCCAAAGGACCCGCAAACACGCTCCATGCATATATGGAACCTATGCAGAGGTTGATGAGGCTGCTCGCTATGAGCACGCCCCATCTTTTCTTATCCAGATCAGTTGATTTCATTTTGAATCATATAAAAAGATGCTTCACCTTGTCATCATGGCAGAGTGAAGCATCATGAATGTTAGATATCAAGTGCTGCGTGATAGCCTTCGTAAACTGCTTTCGTGATGTTTGCTGGACGGACGCAGTCACCGACCTCGCGCACAAACGGTGCACAGCGGCGGAGAGCATCAACATCTGCTCTGTTCGAACGCTGACCTACGGCACAGATAACTGTATCGCATGGGATAAGCACTTCATTGCCTTCCGGATCCTTGCAGACAAGACCTTCTGCAGTCACGCGCAGACCGGCATGGCATTTATGCACTTCTGCATACTGATCCACATTCTTCATGAGGATAGGCCTGTTACGGATGTTGCAGTCCGGAGCAAGAGTATCGCGCATCTCGACGAGATGCACCTTCTTGCCTTCTTGGCCGAGATGAACAGCGCACTCGCAGCCGGCGAGACCTCCACCGAGTACAACCACGGTGTCACCTACTTTCTCCTTTTCGAGATAATAGTCGTTCACAATGATTACATTATCACCATCGATGCCAGGAAGCGGCGGAACTATAGGTGTCGATCCTACTGCAAGGATAAGAGCATCCGGTTTTTCCGCAGCAACATATTCAGGTGTCACTGTAGTATTGAGACGGATCTCCACTCCTTCCTCCAGGGCGATCTTCTCGAAAGAAAGTCCGAGCTGATACATTTCATATTTGAATGAGATGGCCTGTTCCGACTTGAGGATACCTCCAACCTTGTCTGTCTTTTCACAGAGGATAACCTTATGTCCACGCTGCGCAGCAGTGATTGCTGCCTTGAGACCTGCGACACCTGCTCCCACAACCATAACTTTCTTTGACTTGTAAGCCGGAGTTACGGTCATGCCTTCTATCTCACGACCGATTACAGGATTGACGGCGCAACGACGTGTTCCTGTTACCGGACGTTCAGCCATACATGTATAACAACGGAGACATCTTACGATAGTGTCTTCCTTTCCTGCCATGATTTTGTCCGGAAGGAAAGGATCAGCGAGAAGGGCACGGGCCATATAAACGACATCGGCCTTGCCTTCAGCGATGATCTGCTCCATATGTGCAGGATCGTTGAGTGCACCTACACATGCTACCGGCTTGGATACATGCTTTTTGATTTCTGCCGCCAGATAAACATTAGCGCCATGGTCTGCAAACATCGGGAGAGTTGTCACGAAGAAACCATACTGATAGGATCCGGCAGAAACATGGATAAGGTCTACAAGGTCTTCAAGCATCTGAGCGATCTTGCATCCGTCCTCGATTCCGTAACCTCCATCGAAAAGTTCGCTTCCGCTGATACGGAGTTCTATCGGGAACTGTGGACCTACCGCCGCACGGATAGCCTCAAGGACTTCACGGGCGAAACGCACCCTGTTTTCGAGACTTCCGCCATATTCGTCTGTACGATGGTTGGAATATGGGGAAAGGAACTGATTGATGAGCCATCCATGACCGGCATGAACCATGATCATTTCATATCCTGCTCTTTTAGAATAGGTTGCGGCATCAGCATACGCCTTTACGATATCAGCGATCTGCTCCTTGGAAAGAGCCTTTACCGGACGGCCGTCAGGTCGGGTTCCCTCGCTTGGGCCCCACTGGCAAAGACTGTCTTTCTTGTTTTTATCAGTCAGATATGTACCTGCATATTGTCCTGAATGGGAGAGTTCTATACTTGGAACTGCTCCATGTCTGCGGATCGCATCTGCAACGAAGGTATGAGCAGCAAGACATCCAGGTGTCGAAAGGTCAAGGTGAAGCATGTGGCTGGCATCAGTCTCCGGATGCACTACAAGTTCGCTGACAGTTACGGATGCGGCACCACCCTTTGCTCGGAATTCATAGAAGCCTTGCGTGCGTGGACCCGGACAGCAGTCAGGCGTGATGTCGGTAGCACCCATAGGTGCCGAAAACATTCTGTTACGGAAAATTACATTACCGAGCTTGATGGGGCTGGTAAGATGAGGATATTTGTCGACAGACATAATGGTTGTGGTTTAGTGTTACCCCACAAATTTAACCATTATTCTCCATTTGTCAATGTATATCTCTCTTTAATCACGGCTTCTTCCAATTGTTTGAAAGCTTTCAATGCATTATCCGCATCTTCGGCATTCAATGGAGGAAGTTCCTGAGCTACAGGCTTCTTCGCAGCGACCTTCGCATCTGCCGCCGCCTTTCTTGCTGTCGCCTTTGCATCCTCGCGCGCCTTCTGCTTTTCGAATTGCTTACGGTATTTTTCTACCATTTCGGCTTCCCTGTCCTTCTGACGCTGCTCATCAGCCAGAGCCTTACGCTTCTTCTCGCGCTCCTTCTCAAGTTTCTTTGCTGCTTTCTCGGCAGCCTTCTCGGCATCACGCTTGTCAGCCTCTGCCCATTTCGCCTCCAGGGCTTCCATCTTTGCCTTCCGCTTTGCTTCCTTGGCGGCCTTCAGTTCAGCTTTCTGCTTTTCCTTCGCAGCTTTAGCAGCTGCTTTTTCTGCTGCACGGATTTCTTCCAGTGTCGGAACAGCAGCGACCTCCAATGAATCTGTAACCTTAAGAGAATCAGACACAGCGAGAGAATCAGCAATTGGTCTTGACATAGAGAGTGTATCAGCTGACGGAACTGCTGCAAGAGAGTCCAGCTGATCCTTGACAGGGGTATTCGCCAATGAATCGGCCAGCGCAAGACTGTCAAGTCGTGCTCTGACCTCTGCCTGCTGGTCTGCCAGAGCTTTCTCTCTGTTACGCACAATGCGTAAAGAATCACGCACCTCCATCTGACGATATATATCCGATATATAACCTGGGAAATATATGTCTGTCTGAACGAATTTTGCTCTCGGACGGGCAGAATAACTTTCCCTCTGACTTGGACGAAGTTTGAGAGGAGTTACCGCATATCTGTCAGCAGGTCTTCTTTCCGGATCCCAGCTGTAGCCTTTGAGCTGGCGGTCATCAGGTCCGAGCTGCACGACCGGATATCCGTCATTCTTTGCCTCTTCGAAATAATAGATCCTCTGGATCTCTCCGTTCTTGAAAGTAGCGGACATCATCTTGGAATCGGTCCTGTTCACGGTAGCAAGAGCACCGTTCTCTTCCAGAAAGAAGAGCGCTGATGCACCGCCAAGGACATCGAAACGTCTGAGGCCTCCTTTTTCATCGAAGTAGGCCATCATCTCCGTTCCCTTGATCTGGTTGTAATGAGTCGTATCCTCCTGAATAGTGATGAAGGCATTCGACATCAGACTCGCCTTCTCGAGAGCCCCGTCATTCACTACAATCGATATGCTGTCCGCCTTATACTGGCGCACGATCTCCTGATATACAATCGGTTCCTTAAAGAGTCTCGCAAGAGAATCCAGATCGGTGTAAGTGAGAGAGTCACAGACCACCTGCATATCCTTACGGTATATCTTGACATTGCCAAGAGCCTCAAGGAAACCGATCTTGGTCGTATCCGGCGGCACAAGAGCAGAACTGTCCACCGCTGCAGTCGAATCAGCAGTCATCAACGAATCAGGCATGTTGATTCCGCCCGGCACCATAGGAGCCATAGGCATCATCGGATGCATCGGTGTCTTCAAAGAATCCTCCATTGCCGCAATAGAATCAGGTTTGAATGCAACTGCTGAAGAATCAATCTGAACCTTTTTCTGAGCAAGGGAGTCGATCAGAGCTGTCCTCAGGCTGTCGAGTCCCGGCGCCGCCGAAGCCTTCGGAGGAGTCTTAGGGCGATAGTTCGGATCCTGTTTTGCAGCTTCCTCAGCAGCCTTAGCGGCCTCTTCCGCCGCTTTCTTTCTGAAAGTACCGACAGGATCGGTATTCAATGCTTCCAGTCTCTTCTCAGCATCCTTTATCACAGACGGATTTATGTCACACATCTTCATGGTGAAATAAACCAGTTTGTCCGCTCCGAGATAGACTGTATCCACTCCGCCGGCTTCTGTTTCCGTTTGAGTTATGACGGCTGGCTTCCTGGTAAGGGTAACCCTTGACACAGAATCCACATATTCCAACCTGCCTGCAAGGGCATATACGTTCCTGGTGGTGTCAGTGATCTGAGCATTTCCCAGCATTTCAACTCCTGTGGACATCCTGTCGAAATAGAGGCTGTCACACCATCCCTCCTGGTCGACCGACATCACATGGACATTGTCGGTGAAAAGGAAAAGTTCTCGCTCACGGTCATACCATCCGCTTTCGGAAGAAAGCATGTTATCTTCTTTCCATGCATTGGTTCCCCGTCCGAACGTAGCCAGATTGAGATCCGACTCATACACAAGATTGCGGGTCTTGACGAAAATGGAATCCGTGAACATGTTCACATCATTATCGAAGGTGAAGGTGCTGATCTTGGAGTCATATGTACCGTTACGGCTCTCTATGATCTGGCCGTCCTTGTCACGCATCGATCCTCCGTTCATGAAGACCGCCACAGAATCCTTGGTGTTATAGTCAAGATGACGTGTACGAAGAGTATTATGATCCTTGTCGGTCAGCTCTACCAAAGAGCCCCTGAACTGAGCAAGGTCCTCATCGACAAGATAGATGAGCTTGTCGCTCGTCAACACGGTCTCCTCCTGAAGAATGCTGACATTGCCCCAGGCATCGATTATATTGGTCTCGACATTCCAATAGGCCGTGTCACAGAGGAGATAGGTGTCGTTATGCAGGAAACGGGCAGGGCCTACGACCTTACGGTATCTGCCGCCCTCGACATCGACCATCTGCACATATTGCGACTTAAGCAGCCTGACAAGACTGTCGGACTGCTCGGTCTGCTGCTGTGCCTTCAGCGGCAGAGATGCCGCCACAGCAAGAAGTATGGTCAATGTTTTCCTGACTATACCCATTATTTTCTGACTTTTTCCTTCCAACCTGCTTTCTCGAAATCACAGTCTCCGAAAAGAGGGTCAATGATGATATATGTCGAGCCGATCTTGGATTCGATGAATTCATCGATGGCCTTCTGCGCCTGCTCTGCCTGAGCCTGCTCCAGGAGCAGAGTGTAATCATTTGAGAATGACGCTGTATGTGCCGGCAGGATCTTGTCGACCTTTACAATCTTATAGACCACATTTCCATCACGTCCGGCCTCACGTCCCTCATTGTCATGAGACTCGATAGGTCTCGATATCTCTCCAACCTTGAGGTCACGTATTGCAGCATAATCCTGCGGCTTAAGTCCGTCGATCTCGAAATATGACGAGCCTGTGCTCGGGTCTGCCATCTGTCCGCCGTTTGTTCTGGAAGCCAGATCCTCGGAATAAGCCCATGCCGCTACTTCGAAAGTGAGATTTTCCGCAAGAATCTCTGTCCTGAGGCTGTCAAGAAGCTTGAAGCCTTTCTCTCTGTCATCCAATGTGTATTCAGGCTTGAGAAGAATATGACGGGCATTGAACATGTCTCCGTCCTTTTCAAGGACATCAATGATGTGGAATCCGTCCGGTGTCTCGACGATCTGAGAAACGACTCCCGGCTTAAGCGCCATTGCAGCATCAGAGAATGCCGGCCAGAAGATGGACTTCGGAGCCATTCCGAGCTCACCGCCTCTGAGTGCGCTGCCCGGATCCTGAGAATAAATACGTGCGAGAGTAGAGAACTTTTCACCGTTCATGATTCTTTCACGAAGAGCAAGAAGCCTTTCCTTCACAGCAAGACCCGCCGCTTCACGGTCAGGATAAACACATACCTGACTGAGCTGATACTTTATAGGAACCATCGGAAGGTCTTCAGGATCAGTTCTTTCCAGATATTCCTTAACATCCTGAGGTGTCAGAGACGGAAGTTTGCCTGTAATTTCCTGACGCATCTGCTGAGTGAGAGCCTGGTCCTGGAAGTTTTCCCTCCACTCCTGACGAAGCTTATACAGTGGCTTACCGAAATACTCTTCAACCTGCTTGTCGCCTCCAAGCTGCTGTCTCACATTATCAACCTGCTGGTTGAGCATCATCTCGACATTGTCCTTGTTCACTTCCAGAGAGTCAAGACGGGCCTGCATGAGGAAGAGCTTAGATGACATCATAGTCTCGAGAAGCTCACATCTTCCGTTCTTGTCAGACATCATTCCGTAAGCTGCCATCATCTGCACTTCTTCCTCAAGCTGAGAAAGCATGATCACCTCGTTTCCAACAATGGCAACGGTCTTGTCAATGATACCGTCCGAATATCTCTGTGCCGAAGCAGCAAATGAAATTGTGGCCAAAGCAAATGCAGCCACACCCTTGATGAAATATCTCATTTTCTAATAGATTACAAATTTTCCGTTGTCGCGCGCGTCCTTGAGCAAATCCTGTTCCAAAGTAGTGATGAGTTTCTGCTTTCGCGTGCTTATTATAATGTCACGTATGCTTTGAGCAGCATATTCTACCGGTGCCAGCTCTCCTTCCTTTACCATATCCGATATATATGCAATACGTGAGATTCCGTCCTCGCCTTCCATTTCAACCCAATCGCCTTTCCTCTTTGCAAGAACTTCCGTATAATCCATGCCGAACTCCTTTGCAAGAACCGTCACATCCACCCATTCATCGTTCCATCCGATATATCTGTGGGCTGCAGAGAACGCAAGGCTGTCAGCCTCGACAAGGACATTGACATCATCTGAAGACATCCTTTTCCTGATCTGTTCCTTGGCAGGGGAATCAGAGAAAATCGCAAGAAACCTTGCCTTGAGCACCGGACGCTGAAGCAGGAATTTGTCCTGATGGGAATCAAAGTAGTCCTGCACCTGACTGTCTGTAACCGCCGTATCGAGTCTTTCATTTACATAAAGCTGCTCGTAACGGTATTTCAGAAGTGACTTCCTGTAGTCTTCCAGTTCCTTGGTCACATCCTTCTCAGCCTTGGACAACTGCTCTTCAGCTATGCTTACATATACTATATCCGAGACCCATGTCGCAATATACTGCATAGCCAGCCTTGTGCTGTCTTCCGCAGAGATTCCCTTCGGAAGAACTCTCTCAAGGTCGCTCCTGTACAGCTTTTCAGAAGCGGCGACTGCTACTATTTCGTCACCGCTGAAAAATGATGTAATCGCCTTGCACGACGAAATTGCCGGCAAGACGATCATCAATATTGCTATGAATCTCAGATACCTCTTCATTATCTTGAATAGTTCGGAGCCTCGCGTGTGATGGTCACATCATGCGGATGTCCCTCGAGGTAACCTGCATTAGTGATGCGTACGAACTTAGCTTCACGAAGTTTCTCGATGTTTGGAGCGCCGCAATATCCCATACCTGCACGAAGACCACCGACAAGCTGGTAAACAACCTCATTGAGCGTACCCTTGTAAGGTACCTGCGCTACGATTCCCTCCGGAACAAGCTTCTTGATGTCCGCTTCCATATCCTGGAAATAGCGGTCCTTGGATCCCTGCTGCATTGCCTCAAGTGAGCCCATACCGCGGTATGACTTATATTTACGTCCGTTAAGGATGATTGTTTCTCCTGGGGACTCCTCGACACCAGCGAAGAGCGAGCCGGCCATGATAGAGCTTGCACCTGCGGCAAGAGCCTTTACAACGTCACCTGAATAACGGATACCACCATCTGCGATTACTGGAACGCCTGTGCCCTTGAGAGCCTCGGAAGCCATCATTACTGCTGAAAGCTGTGGCATACCGACACCTGCGATAACTCGTGTAGTACAGATAGAACCAGGTCCGATACCGACCTTTACTGCGCTTACACCTGCGTCAGCGAGAGCCTTTGCTCCTTCTGCTGTAGCAACATTACCAGCAACAATCTGAACGTCCGGAAGCGCCTGGCATGCATTCTTGATGACATTAAGAACGCCCTGTGAATGGCCATGAGCAGTATCAACGACAACTGCATCAGCACCTGCTCCAACAAGCATCTCGATGCGCTCGATTGTCTCAGAGTTCACACCTACTGCAGCAGCCACGAGAAGACGGCCCTTGCTGTCCTTTGATGCGATAGGATTATCCTTGATCTTCATGAGGTCCTTATAGGTGATGAGTCCCACGAGTTTGCCGTCGGCATCGACTACAGGAAGCTTCTCGATCTTGTACTGACGAAGGATGTCTGTAGCGTCAGGAAGACTGATGCCCTGCTTTGCTGTAACAAGGTTCTCCTTTGTCATGATCTCTGACACAGGCATCTTAGGATCTCTCTGGAAACGGAGGTCACGGTTAGTGACGATGCCCACGAGGAAACCGTTGTCATCAACTACCGGAATACCGCCGATATGATGCTGAGCCATCATTCCGAGCACCTGACCAACAGTTGCATCCGGATGAATGGTCACAGGATCGTAGATCATACCGTTCTCTGCTCTCTTTACACGGCGCACCTGATTCATCTGCTCCTCGATGGTCATGTTCTTGTGAATCACACCGATACCGCCGGCGCGAGCCATTGCGATTGCAAGCTCTGCTTCAGTCACGGTGTCCATTGCAGCCGAAACGATCGGAGTCTTGATGATGATGTCACGAGTGAAGTTTGTAGAAACATCCACAGCTCTTGGAAGCACCTCAGAATGTGCCGGAATCAGCAATACGTCGTCGAAGGTCAGTCCTTCAATGATCGGAGAATTTGTAAATGTCTGCATCATGATACGTCTAAAATTTGGCAAATGTAATCATTTTTTTTGAGATAGCAACCGGCCTTGCCAGGTGTTTCGGTCTGCAAGACGTTGTTCGAGAAGGCGCAGAAGCTCTACGTTTCGGATAAGGCCCCATGGCGTCTCGTTCACGAAGCGGGGAGGAACTTCCCCGACAAAGCGTTCAATGTATAGGTCAGGACGGAGACGCTCGAGCATATCAACGAAGAAATCAAGATATTCCTCCAAGGAAAAACGCTCGAAATCCTGCTGATTTTCAGCATATTGCTGCTCCATCTTCGTTCCTTTCACAATCTGAAGCTGATGAAATTTGACCGACCTTATCGGAAGATCGTTTATCAAAGCGCAGCTGTCAAGCATCATCTGCCTAGTCTCGCCCGGAAGGCCGAGAATGAAGTGGGCACCGGTATCTATGCCGCGGGCCGCCGTCATCTCGATCGCCTTTCGAGCAGTCTCGAAGTCATGACCGCGATTTATGCGGATCAAGGTGTCGTCATAGCATGATTCAACACCATACTCCACTATCACTATCGGCGATGTGCGCATTTCACCGTTTACATTACGTGACCAGCCTGGCATTGCTTTACCATTTGCCAGAGATGCAAGATAGTCCAGTTTTTCATCGTCAATACAGTCTGGACGCGTGCCAATGACCAGGCCTACGACCATAGGGTGCATCAAGGCCTCTTCATATAGACGCTTTAATTTTTCCAGCGGAGCGTAAGTATTTGAAAATGACTGGAAATAAGCAAGATAATGCTCGGTCGTGCGGTAACGCACCTTATGGAATTCTATGCCTTCATCCATCTGCTGGTGAAGGGATTTGCCGGCCGTGCTGTAGGAGGGATGAAAGGCTGCATTGTCGCAATAGGTACATCCGCCTCGTCCTACCTTTCCATCACGATTCGGGCAGGTGAAGCCTGCATCCAGCACAATTTTCTGAAGACGCTCGCCGTATCTCTTCTTGAAATAACCGACGAACGAATTATATCTTTTCCCGTCTGGGAATCCGTATTTTTCAAAATCATTTGACATGGTGCACAAAATTAGTATTTTTGCCTGAAATCCGATTATATGAAAAGAACAATTATAGCAATCTGCACTGCACTTATAGCAGTCACGGCTTTCGCTCAGGAAAAGAGAATGGCAGTAGTGGAAACATCCACATGTTATATGAGAATCAAGCCGGACTATGAATCTGCCCTTGAGACCCAGGAACTTATGGGTACAATCGTGGAAATTGTCGGCGAGGAAGGATACTGGAGGGAGATCGTCTCGCCTCAGCCTTATAAGGCTTGGACTACCGAAAAGACGCTCGTTGAGTTCAGTGCTGAAGATATCGAAGCATACGAGGCTGCGCCTAAATATATGTTCACAGGACTTTACGGGCATGTGTTCAGCGAGCCATCAGAGAAGTCGCAGACATTGTGCGACCTTGTGGGTGGCGACGTGATGAGGGTCGTGCTGCGCGGAGCCGGTCAGAGAGCAGACAGCAACTCAGGTAAAACATCATACAAGGCTGTCACTAAAGGCAAGTGGGCAGGCGTAATGCTTCCGTCAGGCAGGACCGGATGGGTGCAGAAGGAACAGTTGAAGCGACTTGGAGAGCGAATCGACATCAGACAGGGAGACAGAGCAGAAGGACTTGTCAGCGGACAGAAGATGGAGGATATCATTGCCTCAGCGATGCAGCTGCTCGGATCACCTTATTTCTGGGGAGGAATGTCGACAAAGGGTGTAGACTGCAGCGGACTGGTAAGGATTTCAAGCATAATGAATGATGTTCTGTTGCCAAGGAACGCTTCGCAGATGATCAACTGCGGAGTTCCTGTGGAGATTGCCGGTCAGGCCGGCAATGACGGAAAGGATGGCGATACGGTCAGAGAGACGGCTCTAAATAAGGTCAGAAATCTCCAGAGAGGCGACCTGGTCTTCTTCGGAACACTGCCGGCAGAGCCGGGCGGAAAGATGAGGGTCACTCATGTAGGAATCTATCTTGGTGACAACCATATCATCCACTCTTCACATATGGTCAGAATCAACTCCTTGATTCCTGGTGACGAAGACTATTACGAAAATGCTCATAAGCTGATTGCGGCACGCCGACTTGTCAACTAAGTAGGCAAGCAAGACATATATATCATTCAGTGTAGCATCGGAATCAGGAAAATTTATTACCTTTGCATCCGTTATAACAAATTTAATACGTATTACTATGAATCTTAGAGTTTTCAAGAAAGACATCGAGTTCTTCATCGGCGAGTTCATCGAGGATTGCGAACTTTTCATCATCCTCAACCCACACAAGAATGCAGAGAAGATCGACGAGATAGTTGACGAGGCTGTAAACCTCTACAATGACCTCAAGCAGAAGGCAGCTCACCCAGAGGGCAACAAGAAAGCTTACTACAACGGCCTTACAAAGGCTATGTTCGAGAAGCTTGACGAGCTTTCAGAGCAGCTCAGCGCAGTAGTTGTAGCAGAGTAAAGCAGGCACGAAATCATTGAAAAAGTGTGTCAGGTCTATTGAAGAGACCTGACACACTTTTCTTATGTTTCCACGTCAGGTCTGAAACCATATTTTGGATCAGGTGCAAAAGTATGTGTTTAAGCATATATTTTAGTAAGTCTGAACAGAAAGTATTTAACATCAGACACACCTCTTAGTTGTGCTCTGAATGACTTTATCTTTGCGTTGAAGGATTCAGCTGAAGCATTTGTT
>JBGVNK010000001.1:0-11519 GCA_045125535.1 Candidatus Cryptobacteroides sp. | reverse complement strand
CTCCTTGCTTTCCTTGTCTTCCATAAGCCTGTCATTTCGCATATACGACACGCACATCTTAAGAGTAGAGATCGGACGTTTCAGTTCGTGGATCATCGTATGTATGAAATCCTGTCGCAGCTCTTCAAGTTTGCGTTGCTTGCGTATGGTGGCAATCTGCGCCACAAGGCATGTTATAAGAAGTGCGGAAAGAACGAGTGAGAAGATAAGAAGATCCATCATCTTCGCAATTACAGGGGACAGTCCCACAGACAGTGTCACCGTCACTGTTTCACCCTCGAAGATGTCATACGGATATGTGACGGAAATCTTTGGCAAAAGGATCGACTCATGTCCGGCTTTCGATGGGAACCATACCATTGTATCAGCCTTCTCCATAACGATCTCATCGACAGTAAGTCCTCTGTCCCTTAAGAGCGAATCAAGAGCCTGGAGTCTGAACGGCTTGCGGACATCCACGGTAAAACGCTCCAGAGCATCATACTCGTTCGGGTCGGAAGGCTTGTCGTTAATCTCGAAATTATGATGTACTATGCCATCCGGCTTCTGAGTCTCATACAGATTGATGATGTCCTTTATATCTGTAGCATTCATCTGCGACACATCTATCTTGTTGAGATCGATCACATAAATGTCAAATACGGTGCTCAAGATACCGGAAGATCCTGGCTGTGACGAAGCGGAAATCCTAGTGCTTGTAAGGATATTGATGTCAGGCCTTTTTACAGACTTCCTGATCTCACGTTCCTCCTGCATCACGTCGAGAACTGTCCTGTATAGTTCCTCTTCGTGACTCTCAAGGGTGTAGGTATATCGGCTGTACAGCCAGTAGCACTGCATCAGGCAGAAGGCCACGATTGCAGATATTGTCAGCCAATGAAGTATCTTGATCCTTTTTTCCATACCACAAAATTAAAGGTTTTATCCGGTTCTACATATCTCAGGAATGAAAACTATGCTGACAGTAATAATTAAGTAATAATTCCCAATGTTAGAGTAATGATTATTTTTCTGTGCGAAAATCTCTGTCCCTAACTTTGCCTACAGTAACTATAAAACGATTGGATTATGAAGAAGATCACATTTGCAATGGTGCTCAGCCTCGCGCTTGCATCGTCGGCCTACGCACAGAATGTTCAGGTAATCAGAGTGGACGGAGGCTCGATGTCATCCGCTTCGGTCTCCGCAGTAGAACACAAGGAAATCGGCAAGGCCGTAATGGAATTTATGTATGACTACCGCCATCTGCGGGATACTTCGGACGTGACATCCGAGGTCACTGACCGGATGATTCTTCAGGTAGGCTATGGCCTGTCGAAGTTCAGCAGTTACCGCACAATGCAGATTGATTCATTGATCAGAGTATCGACCGCCGATCAGATTCAGGCCAATCCTGATCGCTACATCGGCGGTGAGACCTTCTCTATATACAAGAATTATCCTGCAGGAAAGTTTACCACGACAGACAAGATCGCTACCGACTGGTTCCTCGTTGAAGAATTGATTCCGGTTCAGGAATGGACAATGACAGATGAGACGAAAGAAATTCTCGGATACGAGTGCAAGAGTGCTACCTGTACCTTCAGGGGCAGAGACTATATCGCATATTATACGGAAGATGTGCCTGTCGCTGACGGTCCTTGGAAGTTCGGAGGTCTCCCTGGCTTCATAATGGAGGTGAGGGATGCACACAATCATTACTCCTTCACCTGCTTAGGCATCAACTCGAAGGCAGACCGCGCTATGACCATACCGGAAGTCTCCTATAACAAGACATCCAGAGTGAAGTTCTATCAGACAAAACATCGCTATGACACAAATCCTATAGGCTACCTTGAAGCAGTCAGTGGTATAAAAGTCAATATCACAAGCAATGGCGAAGCACGTGAAGATTTGAGCAAGCCACGTGAATTGACTTATGATTACATCGAGACGGACTGGAAAAATTATTAAACAAATCCCTATGAGATTCTTAGTCTCAATAATCTCTATGCTTCTCAGTCTGGTCGTGTCTTACGGCCAGACCCGGGAAGTGTGCGGAACCGTGATTGACAAAGACGGCAATACCCCTGTTGCAGGTGCAATAGTCCAAGTCAGGGACACGGCGGGAAAGACATATCAGTACACCATTACTGATGATAAAGGTGAGTTTACGCTGAAATATGACCTTTCTGTGGCGGATCATCTGCGATTCCAGTGTATGAGTTATAAATCTCAAGAGATTCCTGTCATTTCAGCACACTCACCGATGACTGTCGTAATGACACCGCAGCCTACTCAGTTACGTGATGTGATTGTCAAGGCTCCGGACATCGAGCAGCGTAGCGATACCCTCACATACTATATGAGCAAGTACGCCACAGCGGAAGACAAGAAGATGACCGATGTCCTCAAGCGACTGCCAGGAATAAAGGTCGAGGATAATGGACAGATCAAGTACAACGGAGAGCCCATCAACAAGTTCTATATAGACGGATCTGACTTTATGGATGACCGCTACGGAATCGCAACCGAGAACATCAATCCGGCGGATGTGGCAAGCGTGGATGTAATGGAGAACCATCAGCCGATGCAGGTACTGAAAGGACTGGAATTCTCCCAACAGGCTGGCCTTAACATCAGATTGAAGGAAGAGGCGCGTCACAAATGGATTGCCATACTCAATGGTGGCATAGGCGCATCTCCTCTTCTGTATGACGCCTCGGCATTTGCAATGCGCATCGCAGGCAAATGGCAGAATATGGAAACAGTACGTGTAAATGATACAGGATGGAATCCTGCTTCTCAAAGCACACAACATATTTACAATGATATCTTCGGCAATGGCTATGTAGATAAGCTTTGGGATGATTATATCAATATCGGCATATCGAGTTCTCCGATTGACGAGAGTCGTACTAGGGATAATTTCTCAATTCTTGCCAATACCTCTAACTCTTGGCATATAGGAGAAAACAAGGATATGAAATTCAATCTCACATACGAAGGGGATAGACTGGATTATTTGACAGGGTATGAGACTGACTATTTCGACGATGAGATACCGTCGTTCATAGAGCGTAATTCAATGCGTGCACAAGCGCATCGGCTGAACGGGCAATGGGCATTGCAGGTAAACCGTCCTACAATATTTCTCAAAGATAATCTTTACATCGATGCTGATTGGAATAGTGCAAGATCAAATGTCGGTGGTACTATGTCGCTTTCTCAAAAGACAGAGACACCATCATTCAGCGCGACAAATGACTTGCAACTTGTAAAGCGCATTGATGACAATCTTCTTACCGTATCTTCTCGAAACAGATATTCTTACAAGCCTCACTCTCTATTTATTTCTGGAACCGAAAACGCTGTGCAGGATATTACAAGCAGAGACTTTCGCTCGGTAACGGAAGCCCGTTACGGCTGGATACTCGGTCGTTGGAGAGTATATGCCCGTGGTGGAGTAGATTTCAATTACCACGACTTGATGAGTAGCCTCACCGGATTGGAGTTGCCATACGTGATGCAGAATGATGTAAACTTCTCCTTATTGAATACCTACCTCGCTCCTGAGGTATCATACGAGTCATACAAATGGAAAGTAAGATTGTCTGTTCCGACAAACTACAATCTTCATCATATCAGAGATAAGAAAACGGATGGTAATACCACCAATAATTATGTGGCTGCGACCCCTTCATTGTATGTGCGCCATCAGATAAATGCTAAAATGGAGTTATCGGCACAATTGCACTACTCACTTATGCCACCGCAAGCAAGAATGTTTATTCCAGGAGTTATAATGACGGATTTTAGAAACTTACATCTGTCTGAACCTACTACAGAGTATGAAAATACACGTTCTGTTATAATGAATTTCAAGTATAGGAATCCTATCACATCACTGTTCTTCAATGTAACAGGAATGTACGAATGGAATACATGCCCTTATATGTTGAACCAACTGTTCATAGATGACTGCATTGTCGGTTCATACAGTCCAATGAAATATGATGGCAAAAACCTCTCTGTAAATGGAAGTATAAGTAAAGGCTTGATGTCGGGAAGAGTGACAATAGGATTGGATGCCACTTTTGCACGAGTGGAGACTTCTACTATGAGGCAGGGTGTGGTATCGCCATATGTGGTTAGCGTATTTTCAGTACAACCTAACTTCAAAGGTTATCTTACAAGTTGGTTCTCTACGGACTACCGTCTAGTCTATTCTAGCAATATGATGGACATTGAATCTACCGAGACAAGTAAGTACGATGCATTGAAGCAATACCTAACGCTAACATTCGTACCATCAAAGAAGTGGCAATTAGCCATTGGAGGGGAACACTATTATACAAAGTTCTCTTCGGAAAGGTCTGCAAATCTTATACTTCTGGATACCTCTGTCCGCTGGAATATTTCAAAGAAGGTAGATATCAGCCTTACTGCAGCAAACCTTCTCAACCAACGGGAGTACCGATACGCAAGTTACGGACTACTTAGCGAAACAGAATATATGTACTGCCTTCGAGGAAGAAACATCCTGCTCAGCGTACAGATAAGGTTGTGAACATAAAGAAAGTGCCCTGCAATTCTCATCGCAGGACACCTCTAACCTAAAACTTAACCTATGAAAAAACTATTCGAAATTTACTAACGCAAATCCTATACCGAAATGCCTGAAATTTCTTGTTGGTACATTATTTGCGGGTCAAAATGTATCGTTTAACCCTAAAATGAACTGACATTAAGAAGATTCTTTTATCTGCGGCATTTATGCTGCTGGTCCTACCTGCTGTTTTCAATTCAAATGACATATCCGCACAGACCGTCTCAGTAAGGGTCGGCACTGAGAAGGAAGAGAAGAAGAAAGATGAACCTAAGGAAAAGGTAGTGGAGAAGGTCGTTGAGAAGTCAGGCCCGACACTCGAACAGGAACTCAAGAAAGTTTTCGGGATGAAGTCAGAGACTTCGCTTGGAGGTTCGCGTATCGAGAATCTCGGCAAATACTTCCTCGATAAGCATACCGGTCAGGTATCGCTTGTCACTTATCATAGGGGAGATCCTGTCCGATGGAATGTTCTCAGGAAGAATGTTCCTGAAGATTGGGTCGATGATGAGGATGCTGTAAACTATCAGCTTGTCAGATATGGAGACCACGATGACAATATCCTGCTGATAAATCTCAATTCAGGTGCGATGTGGGCTATCGATACGAAGGGGATTGGATATAGGAACACGCGACTGGATTGACAACTTAACAAACAAAGAAATGATACTTACAACCACACAATCTGTAGAGGGCAGAAACATCATCGAATACAAAGGGATCGTATTCGGTGAGGTAATCAGCGGCGTTAACTTCCTGAAGGACTTCGGAGCAAGCATCCGCAACATCATCGGAGGCCGCTCAAGTTCGTATGAGAATGAACTTCTTTCCGCAAGGAAGAAGGCATTGATGGAACTTGAGGACAGGGCACGGGCAATGGGTGCGGATGCCGTCGTGGGAATTGATATAGATTATGAAGTCCTCGGCGAAGGCGGCGGAATGCTTATGGTCACCGCATCCGGCACGGCCGTGAGACTCGGGTGATGTCATAGCTGTCAGGAATCGACGGCTCCTGCAATTCGGAATTCACCATACGGAGAGTATTTCCGTCCACCCTCCTGAAATAAAGGGTATCCGTGTCTTCTTTTGGGTTCAGCCTGTAGTATTCGACGGAATCGGACGCACCGCCGATGATCTCGAATCTGCCGGCTGAAGTGAACCTTACATTCTTTCCTGGCCCATCTGCATCCAGATATGTGGTTTCAAGGGAATATTCCCCGCTGGCAGGATCAAGCCGTAACGAATATTCGATTCCGGAACAGTCTGCAGCCGGAAGAATGCCCTTGTAAAGAACGCTCTGATGGCAGCCCGACAATAAAACAGAGGCGATGGTAAACAGCAAGATTTTCTTCATTACTCAATTGGGATTAGTACGATACAGTCTTGTCTCAATATCCGTGCCCATATACGGATATTTGATAATGAAGGAGCAATGTGTCCAATGGTATAGTTTCTGAAATATCCATAGACATCTCATCATAATGAATGAGACGGAACGATATTAACATTTAGATACGTAAGACAATGGATACAGGCAAATCAATGCTATGCTTCATCGCAGGGACGATGGCAGGCGCAGTGGCGACATTATTCCTCGCTCCGGATTCAGGGGAGAACACCCGTGCAAAGATCAGGAAAGGAGCGTCCGACCTGAAAGGAAAGGCGAAGGAAAAGATCGCTGAGGGTCTCGGAATCATCGAGGAAGCACTGGAGGAAGAGTGATGGATGAGAACAGGACCATTCTTGGAATTCTGTCCTCTGCTGTAGGGGAGTACCTCAGCATGAGGACAGATGACTTCAAGAAGAACATAGTCACAAGCCTGTCCGTAGGCTTCAGCAGAGTGCTTGCAGTTCTGGTCATCATCCTGCTTCTGCTTATTGTGCTTGGCGTCTTTGCGTTTGCCTTCACAGTCCTGATCGGCGAGGCAATCGGAAGCATGAGCGGAGCGGCCTTCATCGTCGGAGGCGTGTATCTCATCGCCCTCGTCATACTCATCCTGTTGAGAAAGAGACTCTTCCTGAACATGTTCACCAATCTCTTTTCGGGAATAATCGAAGAAGAGTCCCCCTCAGATAGTTGGAAGACTCTTCTTCTGATGATCGTCAGGAACCTGCGGAGTAACCTGGATGCCTGAACCTTTCTATCTTTTTGAATTTCTATCAACAGAATAAATTACTTAATCCCGATAAATACTTCTTTTAGATATTCACTATCACTGTGATATTGGTTCTCGCATAAATACTTTAGTGTCATCTTCAGGGAACGAATTTCAATGTGATCTTTAATCGCAGCAAACAAAGACTTAAAGCGAGGATCTGAGTTAGAAGATACCTTCTTGGATTCTTTCGTAAATTTCATTAATTCACTTGGTAAACCAAAAGCCGTAACATCAACCATTTGCTCTCTCGCACAGTCTAAAACAAACTTATCTACAGCTGGTGCTATTGTAATAAGATATTGATGACGTTCACGATGTCTCATCAATGTCAGATGCTCTGTTTGGGCTATGATATCACATTCCTGGATATAACCAAGTTGGACCTTGTCCTTGTCAATGATTCCGATAGCAAATTTATCAGCAAAAGTTGACTTTAATTGACCTACAACCTTAGAACAACAATGCTGGTGATTGACTCCTGCGTTCAGCAGATATTCTATAAGGTTTGTATCAACGAAGCATTCGGGCATTACATGTAGTAGTTTGTTCTGTTTCATACGTATAACTCGAAATTAAAGAACATATCCACTCCATTATCATACATTTCGTGAGTTTCTTCTTCACTTAATTGCCTTATACAATATGTCCTTTCAGAGTCACCGGAAGGATAGGTAAACAGTACATTCAGTCCTTTCGGTCCGTTCTTTATAAGCTGGTTAAGAACATATGGACTGTGAGTTGCTATAAACAGCATGTCATCATGTTCTTTTATTGCGTCTGACAGCCAATCAACAAACCTGCATTGTGTAGGTGGAAACAGGTTATCTTCAGGTTCTTCTAAGAATATTTCGCTATGATCCACATTGATATATTTGTGGTACATAGATCTGAAACGTTCTGCATCTTCCTTGCTCACGAAGTTATAATCATATCCCTCTATTGTAACGGTATATAAATGATTGGTTTCTACCTTATTCTTGAACCTGTTGTATAATGTAGAGAGTAAGTTTCGACGTTCTTCTTTTTGGTCGTAGGAAATTTTACTGTTACGATCCTCGTATTGACCATTCACGAGGTAATCCAGATGAACATACATCGGAAGAAGTGACTGAACACCGCTCGAACTCTCCCTAAGCCTCAAAGGCCGTCCATTCTCCAATTGAATGGTGTCAGAATTAGACTGACTGTCGTAGGAATATGACATACCCAAGTCAAGAAAGTTTTCTTCTTTCTTGACAAATCTACGTGCCTTATCCCAGTCCGACATGAACTCGATCATATTCCCATCCATCGATAATGAACTCCATCCAGGAATTGCAGCCACCAGATTTCTGTCGGCAGGTATATAGGTGACTTTGGGCTTTTTATATTCCCAGCGTTTTGATTTCCATCCCATCTTGAATGATTTAGATGAATGGTCATAACTGAACTTTAAATGGCGTGTTTCATATTCAATATATGTGTTGTGTTTAATATACCCTGCCATTTTGTAATATTCAGACATAATATCAATGAATGCGCTGCCATCAGCAAATCCGTTTACTTTTTGAGTAAGTTCCAGACGTTTCTCAACCCATGAACAATAGCACGCTGTTTTAAGCACGCAACTCTTTCCGGAACTTTGCATGCCAGTGATTATGTTGACTTGCCCTAATGTGATATGAGCCTCCTTAATTGGACCGAAATTCTTGATGAGCAGACGTTTCATAGTGCAGAAATCTCTTGTTTGTCCTACAAAGATAATGTTTTTTTTCGAATAGGGTTAAGTATATAAATACGATCGCGATAGATTATACCGTTAAACGATAATTGTTTACATTGCCTTATACTAAAGAATATATTTGATTATGCGTCAGGAACCTGCGGAGTAACCTGGATACCTGAATCCTAAATTATCGCGCCTCCGTCAACCGGGATCACCGCTCCTGTGATGTATGATGCCATATCGCTTGCAAGGAAGAGGGCCGCATTGGCTATGTCCTCCGCCTCTCCCATCCTTCCAAGAGGTATTCTCTGCAATAGGGGAGCAACCATGCTTTCAGGAAGCGCGGCAACCATATCTGTGCGGGTCACTCCCGGAGCGACAGCGTTCACCCTTATCCCATACGCCCCGAGTTCCCTCGATAACGACCGGGTAAGTCCGTTCACGGCTGACTTTGATGCTGGATACATGCAGCCGAGCCCCTGGCCGTAGAAACTCACTACGGAACTGGTGTTGATGATGCATCCTACGCCTGCCTCCTTCATATATGCTGCGGCAGCCTTGCAGCATACGAACACCGCTCTGATGTTAAGGTCGATGATCCTGTCCAGGTCCTCGTCTGTGTAGTTCTCGAGAGGTATGCTCTGTGATATGCCTGCATTGTTTGCCAGGATGTCAATCCTTCCGTACCTGCTCACGACCGCCTCCATCGCCTCCCTGACCTGCTTCTGGTCGGTGAGTGCCGGAGCCATCGACATGGCATCGCAATCCGGATAGATCTCCTTGAGTTTCTCCAATGCAGCCTCCGCGGTCTCTTTCCTCGATCCCCAGATTACCACCTTGGCCTTTGCTTCAATAAACTTCTTCACCATCGCGAAGCCTATGCCTCGCGTTCCTCCGGTGACGATCGCCACCTTATCATTCAATGTAATATCCATATCCCTGTTGATTATATGCCGTATCTTATGCCAAAATCAGGCCTTGGAAAGAAACAGACCCCACTATCCGAGAATCAGGATAAGCACCTGTGCCGTAATGATCCTCAGGAACATCGAGAGAGGATAGACCGTAGTATAGCCGAGTGCAGGAGCATCGTTTCCTGCGGTCTGGTTGGCATAAGCCAGTGCAGGAGGATCTGTATATGTTCCCGCTATCATACCCATAAGCGTGAAGTAGTTCATCTTGTATCTGTATCTGGCTACAGGGCCTATGCACAGTATAGGAATGACCGTGATCAGGAAGCCGCAGAGAACGTAGAGAAGTCCGTCGCCTTCGACGACAGTGCTGATGAAGTTGCCTCCCGCCTTTATGCCTACACTGGCAAGGAACAGTGCTAGTCCTATCTCACGGAGCATCAGGTTCGCGCTGACCGTGGTGTATGTCACGAGCTTCATCCTGTAACCGAAACGTGATATCAGTATGGAGATGATGAGAGGACCACCTGCAAGTCCCAGCTTGACAGGAGTGGGCATTCCTGGTATTACGATAGGAAGACTTCCGAAGAGGATTCCTATGAAGATTCCCACGAAGATGGTGAGTATGTTAGGGTGATCCAGATGTTCGTGGGAGTTGCCGAGTCTTGCCGCAAGACGGTCGACGGCATCAGCAGGGCCTACCACCCGTATCCTGTCTCCCACCTGCAGTCTCTGGTCAGGTCTGGCGAGCAGTTCCACGCCCGTACGGTAGATCCTGGTGGCATTGACTCCGAATTTTCCGCTCAGGCTCAGCTGCGAGAGGGTCTTTCCGTTCACATCCTCTTCGGTGACCAGTATCCTCTTGGACACGAGAGGGGAGTGGCCTGCCTCGAATTCCTTGTCCGCTTCAACCTGACGGCCGATGAAGGTTATGATGGCATCAGCCTCATCGCTGGCGCATACGATCAGAAGATGGTCTCCCTGATGCAGCACTGTGTCCCTGTTAGGAAGGCTTTCTGTGCCGTCGTGAAGTATCCTTGAACAGACGAAGTCACGGTTCGCCATCTCACGGAGCCCCTTGAGCGTTGTTCCCTCGAGTGCCTGATTTCTCACCTCCACGTACATCCTGTGCGGCTTCTCATGCCTGTCGGATGTCTCTTCCAGGGTCAGGGCCTCCTTCTCTCCGGCCAGATTGATCTTGCACAGGTACTTGAGCAGAATGGTCGCGGCGATGATGCCTACAACCCCCAGTGGGTAAGCACAGGCATATCCGTTGGCGATCTGCGGACCCGAATATCCGACCTGTCCGAGTGCCTCACTGGCTGCACCGAGACCAGGGGTGTTTGTGACAGCACCGCACAGGACTCCAACCATCATCGGAAGATCCTCCTTCTCGAACAGGCACAGCCACAGAACGACCATTACGGCGATGTTCAGCAGGATCGCACCCGCAGCCATGAGGTTCATGGACACTCCGCCCTTGCGGAAACTGGAGAAGAAGGACGGACCGACCTGAAGTCCTATGCAGAACACGAACAGGATAAGGCCGAAGTCCTGGACAAAATTAATTATCTGGAGATTGCCGGTGAAGCCGAAATGTCCCATAAGGATACCGACAAACAGTATGAACGTAACTCCAAGTGAAACGCCAAAGATCCTGACTCTTCCTAGAAGCACTCCAAGCGATATGACCAGGGAGTACAGAAGCACGATGTGTGCAATGGAGTCAGGATTGAAAAGCAGATTGTCTAACCATTCCATAATCTGATTTCTGTTAACCTAAATACACTTCTACTGTCGATTGCCTGCAGTGATCCGGCACAAAGGTATGAATTAATTTCATTCGATGTCCGGCAAGTTTATACATCCTTTTCCTCATGCTAGCTTCCATGAATATTATGACGACACATTGCTTCTAATGCGTATATGTTTGTTAATCAGTAGTTAAAGGTTTCATTGTGTGCAGTCTATTTAGTAATAAGTTTCATAGGAACTGCTTCCTGCTGCCTTGTTTTTTATGTGTAAGGCCTTATTTTTTGACATAGGTCAAATAAAACGGACTTTTTGAAAAATAGGGTAGCGAAAAGTGAACAACGTATTATCCAACCCCATAACTTTACCTTCGAAAAATAAGAAAATAAAGAAGAAAAAGACGA